>CANFKE010000009.1 GCA_947447465.1 Chitinophagaceae bacterium
AAATGACGATTATATTTGCATTACTAAACACAAACACATCTCTGTTATGAAAAGACTGATCCTCGCTTTATTAACCGCAGGAAGTATAGCAACAACAGCTAACGCGCAAGAACCAAAAAGCATCCTATGGTATGGTGATATTAATTTACATACTGTAAGAGATTCTGTTAACACAACTACCGGCAACGCTGGCCGTGTGCAGAAAACTACAAATTGGAACATCACTACAGGTGTTGGTTACCAATTCAACCGTAACTGGACATTGGGTATGATGCTTAGCTGGGGACAGGATGCAACTAAAACTGTAAACGCACAGCACACTACAGATAACATGTATAAGGTAGGTCCTTTCGCACGTTATTCTCGTTATATCGGTCGTAGCGAAACTTTCTTCTGGTTCACTCAGTTGGATTTCACTTATCAGGGTGGTTACACTACTCACGAAGGAGATCCTGCTTACAACAAGCACAACGGTATCTATGTTGGTTTCTACCCAGCTTTGGGTGTTAACATGGGTCGTGCAGTATGCCTGAATTTCAACATCGGTGGTATGAACTATGCAACTGACAAGTACACAACTGCAGTTTATAGCATCAACACTTTCAACCTTAACTTCGGTCGCCAGGTAAACATCGGCATCAGCAAGAATTTCAACACAGGTCACAAGATGCACAGCCATCATGAGCCAGGTGACGAAGTTCACCACCGTAAGATGGACAAGGATGATGATGATGATTCAGCACCAAAGCCAAAGAAAAAAGAGCGTAGCCGCGATGATGATGAGTGATTTCATCACACAAACGGTAAATAATATAGAAAACGTCCCGCTAATACAGTGGGACGTTTTTATTTTTAGTACCACATGTAATACAATTAAGTCTTTACCGTTATCCAATAGTCTATTCATCGCATTATGAGGTCACAACTAATATTATCATTGTTATTGTTTTGTGGTGTTACACAAGCACAAACCAACACCGCCACTACTATTACTAAAAAACCTAAGGTCGTTGATACGCTGCAACCCTCATTTATCCGCCATTCGGTAATTGCCACGCTTGCCGTAGGTTTTGCAGATGGCCATAGAAATGATTTTTCAGTACCATCGGGTTTTGAAAAGAACAATACATCTGGTTTTGCACCTGTATATGGTAAGCTGGAATATGGGATCAGTAATAACATGAGTGTGGGTGTATTGCTGGGATATGATGGTTATATGGGTAACTATTATCAGTTATATACGGCCAATGGTAAAGATTACAAACGAAACAGGTCGGACAAAACAGATATATATAGTGCCGGGCTAAGTGCGAATTATCATTTTGGTAAGATCATACCAGTAAAGCGATTGGATGTATTTGTAGGAGTAGGTTTTACATTGAATAATGAGCATCATTCTGCGCTACCCCAAGGAGATAGTACCGTGAAATTGACCGATCGTAATGTTACCCCAACACTTAAAGCAGGTGTGAGGTATTATTTAGCCAGCAGATCGAGTCTGTATGCAGACTTGGGATATGATAAGAACAGTATGTTTTGCGTAGGTTATTCATGCAGGTTTATGAAGAAGTAGGTATTTGAATTTGTTCGTTGACCGAGAGCGTAGCGGGAGTATAGAACAAAGTACGTTTGGTGCTGTAGTCTTCAAAGGCAATGCTGTAGCGGATCTCACGAACGCGGCAAGAGTCATTTCTTTTTTGTGAGGAGGTGCTGATCCTGCATAGTCGGCCGGTAGTGTTTAACGGGCGCCATCCTTGCAAAAGCTGATGTATTTGCCATTCTATATCATAGTATTTGAGTGCCATTTCTGTAAATGGAGCAGGTGTTGCTGCAGCGCTATTACTATGAGGTGCGAACCCTAACTTAAAGGCAATGGTACCGTTGGTCAACTGTACATTTTCTGAGAGGTCTTCGAAACTGAAGTCTTCAAAGTCGATGAGCACACAGGGCCATGATAGGGGAGGACGAGCATTTTTTAACTGACCCAGATCCTGATCGATATATTTTATTGCCGGGGCGTTATTTTTTATACGCTCTTGAATGGACAGGAAGATGTTGGCGAAAGGAGCATTCATGATAGAAGTGGTTGATGGTTTTGCAAATAGTTTAAAACGAGTCTAAAAGTAAACGGGCAGGATGGCTACAGATAGTCATGATCAGAGCAGCTCATCGAGACTACCTGTAAGTTCATAATTCTTTGATGCCATAGGTGTCATACCAATAGGAATCGGGGATGGCTATTTTTTCGGCTACTACTTTATCTATAGCTATACGGCGGGTGAGGTAGTCAATATCCATATCTTTTGAGAAAACGAATTGTCCGCCGGTAACCTGATATCCATAAGAGCCGAGAATAGCAAGGAATTTAGGATCATTGAGCATAGCTGCTGTATAAGAAAGATCGCTGCGGGTGATCTCGTATTGCTGCTGCAGATGGATCTTGCTTTGGGCATATCCGCTGCTATTGCTGCTATTAGTTGTGTCGGTATTGCCGAGAATGATGATGGACATCTCTTCGTTGAGCAGTTTTATAAAAGATAACTGCAGGTCGCCATCGCTGTTACTTTGTTTACCATCTTTTATTTCGAAATCGGCCTGACGAGGCAACATAACAGATAAAGAGCTTCCGCTTTCTTCCAATACTTTGCGGAGTTCCATTTTTGTTTGTTCATCGTAAGAATCATAGCGAATGATGCGAACGGGCTGACCGTATATCTCGATATATTCGGCCCAGTCTGATAGTCCGCCTCTTTTGTATAGGCACAGCGGTGCACATTTGAGCAGCAGACCTAGATCGGTGGGGTCGCCAAGGACCCACACATTGCTGAGCGTGCTGTAAGGTATGCCATCGGTACCTGTCTGCTCGTAGGTAATGATGCCCTGTTCGGGTTTGATATGTTTGCGGGGAATTGTTTCAAAAGCGAGTTCTTTACCCGGAATAAATTCTACACCGGAGATACCCCATAGCTGTGTTTCCAGAATGATCTGCATGATCTTTCTGAATGAAATAGAGTGGATAAGACCATCGAAAGAGTGGTCTTTTTGGCCGTTCACTTCGAAGTAAAGTTCTTTGTTAATGACGGCGTCCATTCTTTTGGAGATGACGCCAGAGAGGTGACCATCAAGGATGACGTCGTCATATAGGTCGTATAATCGAGAGCGATTGGGGTAGTAAACTGACTCAGCTGCTACCAAAGCATTGCGCCAAGTAGAGATATCTTTTTTGCCGCGGTCGGCAGATCTGATATTGAGATCATTAATAATAATGTTTTGATCGTGGGCGGAATTTTTATATGATTTTATCATGTTATTATGAGAATTAGTGAATAATGGTGATGGCTGCTTTATAAAATATATTAACTTCGCCACTCGTATGAAACCGCTTACATTAGAAGCATACAAACTGCTTTATTTTCTTACCGGATCAAAAGTGTTTTCTTACTACGTAGCAGTAGTGATGGTGACCGTGTTGAATGTGATAGTGTTGATGGGGCTGACATTGTTGCTGGACGGCGTTCTGCCGGTAGCACCATTACAAATTCTGTTCAGATTCCCATTCTTCATAGGTACTGGTGTCGCATTATTTTTTGTGAATATTAAAGTGGTCCCATTGAGTTTTATGGAGCTTACTAATCATGTTCAGGTAAGATATCTTAAGCTATTGATCTATGTATTGATAGCATTGCTGATCCTTGCCTACAAAATGCTACTAAAAATTGCCTAGTGGCATTATCTTCCAATACGTTCATTCTAGTAATAATTACTTCTTTTGGCATTACTGTGCCATGTAACTGAGTCTCCATCAGGAACAGCAGAGGTAATGTTTGCATAAGGCCAACCTTCAGGCACCGCCTGGCCATTCATAATATTTTTAAGTGTCTTTATAGCATCATCGTATGCCATCCTGAAAGTTGGTTGGTCTGACCCGGGATTGGACAATCTGATAAGGTGCCATGCAGCGATGTCTTTGAGTAGTTGCTGTAAAAGCGGATCCTTCTGTTCGGGGTCAGTGTTGTCTGTACCGAATAATTGTAAAAGGTCGAAACGAGAGAGGTAAAGTTTAGCCTCTTGTACCGCAGTATTTATGGCTGAGGTGATGATGTTGTCATTGTTTCTCGTGATCTCATTAATAACTTCAGGGTAGAAGTGAGTAGAAAGATCTACAGGAGTGATGAGTGGCATAGGAATAGTGATTAAATGATGAAAGGGTATATGCTATTGTAAATAAGGCACGCGGAAATACAAGGCAGTAAGGTATTGCCGGCCATAAGCAGGATGTAGAATAAAATATGTAAAGGGGAGCTATTCGTCTTTTTCTTTACCGGCAGGGGTCTTTTCTTCTTCGTCCTCCTCGTCTTCTTCGTCTCCGTCTTTCTTTTTCTTAGGCGCAGGTTTCTTTACCTCGGTACCTTTTTTGGGCGCGGGTTTTTCTTTTACTTCAGCCGGTTCGGGTTCGGCACTTTCGCCGGTGCGTTTTACCGTTGTTATTTTGCGGGTAGTACGATCGAAAGTGATCTCGTATGCATTGGTGGTATTTTCTCCGATCTGTTGGGTGATAAAGCCTTGAAGGAATTTATACTTAGCTGTGTCATCGGTCTCTGTTGAGTCCATAGTAACATAAACCTTCACCAGTTCTTTATTTTCCTTTTGTAGTGCCGGTATTTTTTTTCGTTCTTCAGCAAACTCTTTCAAGGCTGTTATCTGTCGACGGAAGAGGGAGTAATCTGAGCGGTCTTTTGCTTTTTGTTTGGCTTCGGGAGATGCGTGGCGAGCGGGAGGCTGAGCCAGCAAGATAGTAGAGCAAGAAAAGCAAAGAAGAATGGTAATGATCAGATTTTTCATACTGTTATTTTGTATCAGTTTGTAAATTTAGGTAAGGTTGAGCGAATATTCAGTTATTAAGGAAATTACCAGTTGGGGTCGCGCCACAGTCTGCCAAAAGGAATGATGGTGTAATCGTCTGTTACTGCGGCACGCTCGCCGAGCAGCCAGATAGCCCCCTCAACAGCATCGGGGCCATCATCATGTGCATGGCTGCCGGGCGTAAGTGCCAGGAACTGTTCTTCTAGCCGGATCATATGAGGGCTATACCGTTCGCGCTCATTGAGAAACAGGCGGCCATTGCGGCATAGCGGTTCTAGCAGGGTTTCGATACGAGTGAACTTATCGGGTTTGGAACGTGTGTCGCCTCTTACGTTCAGTGGTATCTTTCTCTGCATACACGCATCATTGAGTTCTTTACGGATCACATCCTGCAGAAAGACCTCTTCCATATAGTAAGTGCAACGCTGCGGAGTAGTAAGGTGATGAATATTGAAGTGCCAGTCGATCATTGCCGCAGAGGTAGTTTGTTCGAGATAGCATTTAATAATGTGGTATTCGTTTTGCCATTTACCAACCAGTACTGTTGCTTTATAATCGGCCCCTGCTTTGTAGGAAGGGTCTGTGTAGCAGATGAGGTCGCTATACTGCTCAATAGGCAATGCAGGTTTGTAGGCCAATTCCTTAAAAACGGCACCTTCGGTCACAGGGTTATTAAAATACTCCTTCTGCGTAGCCGCATAGCTCTTCTGGCTAAGAACACGATCTATATCAGTCTGGGTGTTTTTTGCAGGCCATGAAGAGTAACCGTCGCCATCGCGAATGTTGACAAGACTTACTTCGTCTGCAAAACTGCGCGCCCGCTCTATGCAACAGTCTGCAGCAATACGATTGCCGCAAAAGATAATAGTTGTAGGGTGCGAAACCGACCTTGTGCCGATAGCAGCTTCTTCGATCCACCGCCATTTTTTAGCAACTATATCGGGGTTAAGGCAATCTGCATCGGTATCAACATCATCGAAGAGAAGAATGTCGGGTCTGGCCTCTTCGTTTCGTGTACCTCTGGGACTTTGCCCTACACCCAGCGCTCTGAAAGCAACCCCGCCATCTGTTACAAATTCTGAAGCCTGCCATTTTCCGGGGTTTTCCTGTGGGCCATAATCCTGAATGATCCGTTTGTTGAATTCAAGATTGGCCTTGAATGGCATGAGCAAACGGGTGGCATTGTCGAGACTATTGCTGACCAGGAGTACATACTTTTTCTTTAAACGGGAGGAGGGCCCTTCATTTCTGTCACTGGTGTCGGGGGGGTGACCTACGAGGGTGAGGTATAAGATCTCCATCATAGTACGAGTGCTCTTGGCCAGTTCCCGGCTCCACATGCGCACTTCATAATGTTCTTTGTTTTGTAGCATGCGTTGAGTAGCCTCGAGATGAAAGGGCGCCGGATCGGCGGAATAGTATTCGGGGAAGTAATATCTGAACCATTTTTCCGGATCGGCCTCATATTCTTTTATACGATCGGCCCTGTCGAACAATGTTTCTTTTTCATCGATGGTGGTCGATGACATGATGGCTTTTTTGTGGGCTTCCCAGGAGTCGAGGGATTGTTTGGTAGTCATAGTGATCAAAGATTTAGAAGGGTGGCATAGGTATGTTGAATAGATGGTAGCGGTATTATGATGCACCAAAAGAAGGTACGGAGCGTTCTTTTATGAATTTGTCGAAATGCATAGTCATCGACTTGGCCAGTTCGCTGTTGTGCGCATTGAGCCAGCCAGTGAAGGCTTTAGCTACTTCTATTATTTGTTGGATACTGATATCTGTATCCAGATTTTTTATTGCCGCAGTATATTTTACGATGAGATCAACATCCTTAGCGTTCACCTCTTGTTCGCCCAGCAGTTTTTCATTGGCCTTTTCTAATAGCATGTACAGTTTTTCGAGTTGGTAGGCTTTAGATGTGGGCATTGTTCTTTTGATATGGTCCCAACTACTTTCATTGGCCCATTGTCTTAGTTCGCCCTCACTGATACCGGTCTCAGCCGCTATTTCACGGTAGCCTTTTTCGCATCTGGTGTAGAGATGTTTGGCCCATTCTCTCAATTGTTCGTTCTTTAGTTCTTCTTTCATGGCACAAAAGTGAATCAGATCAGCGACATGGAAAGAAAAAAGATACATGGTGACACGCTTTTTGTACCATTATGGTACACTTTTCGTACCACCATAAAACATTTTTGTGTGGATAACTACTGTCAGTTTTTTGTAAGACAAACAGATCTGCATTAAGTATTTGTAGATATGAAAAAATGGAAGCGTCTATGAGAAAATTTTATTTATGAAAGCGTGAAAATTGCTTTTGATTAATAAAAATGAACTACATAACCGTTCGTGAACAAAAATGACCGTTGGTATGTTTTTGTGATGTGCGAACAGCTAAATAGCTACCTTTATAAAACATATATACATATAACTATGAAAAGAGTATTACTTCTTGTGGCAGCGTTTTCTTTTTTTATTTCATTGCGTGCTGATGCTCAATGTGATATGGGGATAATAGAAGGACCGCAAAGGCATGTGCATGATACTACTTATGTGCCTGTTTTCGTTGACACAACTATATATGGCACAGCAGGATATAGCTATCATTGGGTATTTGCAGATGGGTCAACACATACGGGAAGTTCAGCAGTTTATGCAGTTACAGTTACGGGAAATTTCGATGAATGTCACTGTTATGTTACAGGTCCGGGATGTACTAATGATCTGATCTTTTATCTGACAGCGAATGTAGTATTTAACTGTAACCAGATACCCTCTTCGTTGTGGGATGACTTTAACGGCACTCCCCGGCAAACAGGCCCTAATGCCAATGATGTGGGGGTAGCGATAATGGCACCTGTATTTGGCGATAGCATTTTCAAAATGAATTTGTCATTGGATTGGGGCAACGGGCATCACATTTTTATGTCGCGTTCCAGTGACTATGTGTGGGGTATTGGTGGTATTGGAGATACCATAAATTCCTCTCATTATATATATGCAGGTCAGTACACATTGCATGCCAGTTATTATTATTCTTATGATACGCTTACCTGCCCTGTAAGGAGTCTGGACTCCATAACAATACACGCGGGAGGGCTACCTGCGGTGCCTGAACTTTATGGTGCTACTACCTACTGTGCAGGGGATACAGTGAGACTATACGCCAGAGATACCACACAACAATTTCATAACTTATATCATCATCCTGCAGTAGCAGGCAATATGGATTATTGGCCGAGTAATTATGACCTCTCGAGCTCTTCTGGATATGACACGCATTCATCGATATATTTTCAATGGTACGATAATAATTATAACCTATTGTGGCAGGATACAACACTGATGTCACCAAATGTTCGCGTGCAGGATAGCGGGATGTATATATTGCGCGCCATAGACGGGATCACGGGTCGTGATACGCAGGCTGTGATACATATTGCTATTGCCGGCAGCAGACTGCTACTTGACAGCGTTGTTGTTCCAACCTGCACAGCAACCGGTGCCTTTTATCTTAACTGTCACAGAGCAAATGATTCTGTGACCATCTCCTATATAAAAGACAATATTCAGCAAACATACGCCGGACGTACAAACTCCATCGGCCATATCATGGTAGCGGGTTTGACCGAGGGGGAATATGCTGAGGTTCAAGCCCACTTTGTGGGGGACATCTGCGGCTCTAATATCATTACAGGTCCATTCTCTTTCCATTCACTACTATCGCCGGTAACAACAGGTTACCTACGCACCTGTGGCGGCGGATCGCTGACGCTAACTGCCACATCCCCGGTAAGTGGTGTAAGCTACTTATGGCAGGGGCCGGGAGGGTTTACATCTACTCAGCAAAACCCTGTTATAACAACAGGTACTACCGCTACGTTGCAGCAGTATTCAGTATCGATAACGTCGGGGGCATGCAACCCTTCAGATGTTTCGGTTACCAATGTAGTGGTGAGCTCTGCCCCGCCCAATGTAAGTAGTGCACACTTTAATGACAGTATATGTGTGAAGGCATCATTTGTTCTGACCGGAATGACGTATGACTACAGCTATCTAAGCAGTTCTATCACCAGCAGTGACACTACAGTGGTGAATGGTATGAGGGCAATAAAGCGAGGTTCATCTGTGCTTACCTACACGGTATCAAATATGTGCGGCACCTCTTCATTTGCACAGACAGTACACGTAAAGCCAGGGCCGATCTTGCCAAATATTACCGGGCCTGCCAACATGTGTGTGGGAAGTATGGTCAACTATAATATAGCCACAACAGGAGGAACGTGGACAACCGTAGGAGCCACAAGTCCAACTGACTTAATAACTAGCCATAGCTTTGGTTTCAAAGCAGGATCTTCTTGTGCATACAATCCACTTACCTACACCAAAGATTCGGGTGGGTGCCGCAGTGTTGCTACTTTTTCATATACCATTACCGATTCGTCAAGAAGTATTTATTTGCCTCCGGTAGGTCTGTATCCCGGTGATACCATTACCCCAATAGTGCGTAAGTTCACTTCATATAACTGGGGTTATGGAGGAACTACAATAATATCAGGGTCATGGACACCGGTCTCAGGACCTATTGCTACAGTAAATAGTACCGGCTTGATAAGTGCCGGAACGCAGCCCGGTTCTATATTACTGAACATTGGTATTACAAACCTGTGCGGATCGGGAACAGATAGTTCGGAAGCCTATGTAAGTGATTGGATAGATAGTCGTGTAGTCTATGGGTTGGCACAAGATATGGTGAGGGACACTGCTGGAAATCTGTATATACTGAGTGATAACAGAATACGTAAAATAGACAAAAACAGGAATGAAAGTTATATAGCGGGTGTGGGAATTACAGATAATTGGCAGGGAGAGAATAATACAAATGGTTATTGGGGAGACGGAGGAAATGTAATGGAGGCTAGTCTGAGCGATGCCAAATGTATAACCCGAGATAATGCGGGCAATATATACCTGAGTTATCCCGGAGAAGGTGTGATCCGTAAAATAGACACCGGAGGTATCATTACCAGATATGCGGGAATATTGGGAAATGCAGACTTGTGGCCTTCTCATGGCTATTCAGGAGATGGTGGCCCTGCAACAGCCGCACATATTATGGCGACGTATATGGTAGCAGATAATGCCGGCAACCTGTATTTTTCGGAATTCAACAACCATAGAATAAGGAAGATAGATGCCGCAGGTATCATTACCACATTTGCAGGAGATGGTACCGTTGGCTTTACCGGGGATGGAGGTGCGGCTACCGGCGCCAAAGTTGGCTGGCCGATGGGACTGGCTATTGATACGTCGGGGAATATTCTGGTGAGTACGATGGGGAGAATAAGGAAAATATACCCTAATGGCATTATAACAACCGTAGCGGGAATAGATAGCGGATGTATGAGTAGTGGTCATCAGGCAACAGCTACTCAGCCTATGTTTGCAGGTAGTATTGCCTGCGATAAGTTGGGTAATATATTTTGTGTTTCTATTTCTCATAATAAAAGTGGTTGGAATTATCCTTATTACCCTAACTATTATAGTATGGGTTACGGGAATTACGGGATCTACAGTGGTTATTATAATAGCACCAAACGAATAGATAAAGATGGTATTGTAAGCATTTTAGGTGCCAATCAGCAACCGTATCAGTATGTTGCGGATGCAGCACCGTCTGTGCATACCAGCGCATATCATACGATCTGTGTTGATGATTCGGGAGGTGTTTATATTGCAGGAAATGGGCAAACCATAAGACATAGTGGTAAACCTACGTTAGAGATCCTTGCATCGCAAGACTCTGTATGTCATGGGCCGGCTTCAATTACCTTTACTGCACGAGGCCACTATACAGGTAGTTCAGCTTCGTATCAATGGCAGAAAAACGGAATCAATGTAGGGACGGATAATTTTGTTTATACCGACCCTGCATTTGCTGCGGGAGATAGCATTTCGTGTAAGGTGTATATGACTGCGGGAGGGTATTATCTGGCGTCGGCCAAGAGAACGATTGTAATAGATGAACACCCGCCTGTGATCAGTCCGATAGCAGGGATACACGCAGTATGTGTAGCAGATAGCATAACACTAACAGATACTGCACATGGCGGTGTATGGAGTAGCAGCAACAGTGCCGTTAATGTGGTGAATGGAAAAGTAACCGGAATAACCGCAGGTAGTTCGATCATTACTTATTCGCTTACAAATGCTTGCGGAACCATATCGGATACGATGAGCGTAACTGTAAATCCGCTACCAGACGCAGGTATGATAACCGGAGCTACTACAGTGTGTGAAGGAGCATCGATAACATTGGCCAATACTGTTGCCGGAGGCATATGGAGTAGTAGTGCAACTAACGCAACCGTAACAGGTGGTGTAGTTACGGGAGTGACCTCAGGTTCAACCATAATAACCTACACCTCAACGAATACGTGTGGTACAGCGTATGACACCATGCAAGTAACTGTATCAGGCGTGCCAACTGCAGGGCTGACCATAGGGGGCAATATGCTTTGCGTAGGGTCTGTACTTACTTTGAGCAATACAGTGGCGGGAGGGAGCTGGAGTAGCAGTAGCTCTGCAGCTACAGTATTGAATGGTGCAGTGACCGGAGTTGCCGCAGGGACAGCGATAATAACCTATGCCACAACCAATACATGCGGTACTGCACAAGATACCTTACAGGTAACAGTTGTGAATATGCCAACTGCGGGGTTAACGACAGGAGACAATATGCTTTGTGCAGGTTCGGTACTTACCTTGAGCAATACTACAGCGGGAGGTAGCTGGAGTAGTAGCAGCACAGCTGTAACAGTTACGAATGGGGTTGTAGCGGGCGTAACAGCAGGATCTGCCATCATATCGTATAGTGTAAGTAACTACTGCGGTACAGCAACAGATACGCTGGAAGTAACAGTGAATGGTCTGCCTGTATCGGGGACTATATCGGGGACAGACAGTGTTTGTGAAGGCGCTGCCTGTACATTGACCGCAAGTGTTACCGGTGGTATATGGAGTAATTCTACTACCGTTCAAGGCACTCTATCAAGCGATGGTATATTTACGGCTGTAAATGAAGGTGATGCTGTAATAGCCTATTCTGTGACCAATATCTGCGGCACTGCGGTATCTTATAAGATCATACACGTCAATGCATTGACCGACTGCGACGGCTTTGTTTCCGGATTCAACATTTACCCCGATCCTAATAGTGGTTCGTTTACTGTTGAGATACCGCAACCGGGTAACAATGCAGTGATAACGATACTTGATGTGACCGGCAGGATAATACAAACGATAGCGCCACCCACAGGCGCATTACTGGCGCCTGTGGTACTGGCCAATATGCCGACAGGTATCTACATAGTAAAGCTTGTAGCAGCCGGCAAAGTGTATAGTGGTAAGGTGGTTATAAGGTAGGCTGAAAGGATCAATGATATTTAATGGCTGCATCCGGAGAATAGATGCAGCCATTTTTTATGTAAAAAGTGAAACGGAAACAGGGGTATTTCATTAGATAATGAGATAATATGGGGCTGTTTTGGGTAGGTTTTTACTAGTGCACGAGGATTTTTTCATAAATGGATTTTTGCTATAGATATGCGCTTTGAGAACAGTTGAGTAAAGAGAGTTATCCACAGAAATAATTTTTATGGTGGTACACTTTTCGTACCACCATGGTACGAAAAGTGTACCACCATGTATTTCCGATTTGCCCGAAATCGGAATCTGCACCACCTTTGTGTCACAAAACAACGGTATCCCTATCATGACAGAAAAATTCAAAAAAATAGAGCGGCAATATGTGCTCTCCGACAGCTCGGTAAATGTCTATGGCTTTCGCTTACTCACCTCTGGTTATCAACTGGATGCTTACCGCAAGAACCCGATTGGCTACTACATGCATCGCAGAGAAGAGGGTATTGCTTTGAAGTGGGAAGATCTACACGTGGAAGATGATAAGGTAATAGGCACACCTGTTATTAATCTGAGCAATGCGAGAGGCGTACAGCTATGTGATGAGGCGGAGAATGGCTTTCTAAACGCGGCATCTGTAGGCCATATAGTAGTGCTTGAATACAGTACCGATCCTGAAATGATGTTACCCGGACAGACCGGCCCTACCATTACTAAATGGTATAACAAAGAATGTAGTCTGGTAGATATTCCGGGCAACAGCAACGCACTCACCACGCTTTATGACGCGCAGGAGAACGAACTGAATCTTGCTGATATGGGTGTAATGCTCCAGGGTTTCAAAACACCTGCACAGGTAGTGCTTGCTGAGATAGAAAGTGTGTTGCAGGTTGATACCAATATGTTGGTACAAAGCGTAAGAGAGCTGCAACTAAGAGCGGAAGAACTTACAACAAAGAACAGAGTGCTCTATAACGAGCAGCAATTGCTGGAACAGCAGATAGATGAATTGAAGAAGACCGGTGCAAAGGCTGAGGTAGCAACAATACTGGACCGAGCATTGGAGGACAGGAAAATTACAGTAAGCCTCAGAGACAGACTGGCTCTAGATTATGCAGACAATACAGAGGGGTTGAAAGCATTGATAACAGCTATGCCCGCTTACAGAAGTATAGCCGAAAGCCTGAGGGCAAATAATGATGGCGCAGAAGCACAGTGGGAGTGGGACGATTATGAAAAAAATGACCCTGCAGGGAAAAAGTTAAAAGCGCTGAGAGCGAATGACCCTAGCCGATATAAGGAGCTCTTCGAGAAAAAATTCGCTGCGTAATAACGCAGATCATCATTCACAAATCATGCAATAAGGACAGATAATTGCAGCGGATACCGCTGTAGAGATCAGCATGTCATTCATATCTAAATTCAGGAGCCGGGCAAGAGGTTTTGGTTCAAGTTCATGGGAGTATATAAAAAAACAGAGATGTTTTTCCTCGCCCGTTATCCATTCTACATTTCTTTTTCATACCAATTAAATCCAATACCATTATGGCAATTCAAAGAGAGATCTGGCAAGATCACATTGAGGGAAACCTGTTCAAGAACAATGAGTTTCTACTGGCATCAACTGATGCAGGACAGTTTGTATTACAAGGTAAAGTGGTACATATACCTCAGGCGGGTGCATTACCCAACATAGTAAAGAACAGGACGTCGCTACCTGGTACTGTAGTACAGAGGGCAGATACAGATGTGACGTATTCGCTGGATGAATACACTTCAGACCCGATCATGATCCCTTATGCGGAGACATTCGAGTTGAGCTATGGAAAGCGCGAGAGTGTTTTGTCTGAGCATGAGTCGTCATTGAAGCAAACTATTGCAGACAATTTACTTGTATCATGGTCTCCATCAGTTGCGGCAGGTTTGTTGCGTACCAGCGGAGAGAGTGTGACATCGCACATAGATACTACAACAGGCAACAGAAAGAAGCTGAAGGTAAAAGATATAAAAGCCGCACAGTTGGCACTGAACAAACAGAATGTTCCTATGGAGGGCAGATATGCATTGATGAGCGCAGATATGTTTCAGCAGCTTACTGATGATATGTCTATCAATGATTATCGCGATTTCAGCGCGGCATACAATATCAAAGATGGTGTACTGGGCAGGCTGTTTGGCTTCAATATTATGATGCGTAGTGCGGTAGTGAGTTATACTAATGATACTGTGCCTGTAGTCAATCCTTACGGATCAACGGTTCATGCTGATGATAATGATGCGGTGCTATGCTGGCAGATGGATGCTCTGGAACGTGCAGTAGGCGCTGTGAAATTTTTTGAACGCGTAGATGATCCGACTTACTATGGTAATGTATATAGTATGAGTGTGCGTATGGGTGGTCGCAAGCGCAGAGCTGATGGGAAGGGTGTAGTAGCAATAGTGCAGGCAGCAACTGCATAACGTAATAATGGCTGAATGTTTCAATAGCTGAAATGCAGGGATAGATAATAGTATATGGTATTGCTTAAGCATTGCATCATTATAAAACGGTAATCCAACACTCTTGTTCAATATGGTCAGCATCATTGAAACATTCAGCTAATTCCAACCAAAATGATCAACGAAATAAAGACCTGGATATTAATAGCGGTGGCAGGAGTAATGGCTACGATATTGGGATATATCATTAAGGTAGTAACAGCTCAGGTAATTCACCGTCTTGATGAGATCGTGACCGAGCTCAAGCAACTCACACATACTACCACAGTACAGAATGAGCAGATAAAGTGCCTGCAGGAGCAGGATGCCATATTCCGTCATCGCCTGAACAAACAGAATCTGCGGATAAGAGCATTAGAACTCAACGCAGTAAACAAAAATCATCATCAATAACAATAAAAAGATCACATCATTATGTTTTGTACAAAAATGAAAATACAGGTAAGAAAATTGTTACAGCAATTTGATGCCTATGTGGAGAGGAATGTAGATACAGCATTACAGATAACCACAGCTATCAAACAATTTCTGGAGTCGCCGGTTGCAGATATACTTACCGCGGTCATTCCGGGTAGTGCGGATGATATCATCAGGAGACAACTGATCTATGCGCTCGATAGATCGATAGAGGCATTGTCTATTGCAGATAGCTGTAAAGCATATACAGACATCAATGAAAAGTTGAAATGTTTTGTTACACAATTAAGAGATAAAGAGCCCGATCTGCAGGATGCGTTGTTGCAAAAGCTAGCCTGTCTGCTGGCAGGTACGCTAGATGGAAACAGGATGAAGCAGAGTATATATGATCTGTACACGCAGGTGAAATACACAACCGGTAAGGTGTAATATCCGCAATACTAAACAATGAATTTATGTCAGAGAATATAAACAATGAAAAAGTATCAGGTCTTGCTTTGCCTGCTTTGGGTCTTGCCGTTCAACAATTAGGACAGAAAGAAACCCCCATGGGAAGTAATAGTGGTCCGATGGTAGATAAATATCTTCTTTCAGTGGGTCTTAGTCCGGGATATGCTTGGTGCCAGGCTTTTGTTTATTGGTGTTATGCGTCAGTAGCTGCGAAGCAAAATGTTCGCTGTCCGGTAATAAGAACAGCAGGCGTAAAAGAGTGTTGGAATAAAGTGGCAAAGAGCCAAAAGATAATGGCGGCGGATGCCAGGCGAAACCCAGGAATGATTGCACCCGGTGATCAGTTCATATTACTATTTGGCAATGGTAGTGGTCATACAGGATTGGTAGAGCGAACAGAGAATGATGTCATTTTTACAATTGAGGGCAATAGTAATGAAGATGGCAGCAGAGAAGGCTATGAGGTGGTGAGGCATACCCGAAAGCTTGCTGATAAAGCGTTGCTGGGATTTATTAAATACAATTAACTACGGGCGGGAAACCTGTAAATCAAGATCGCTATGAAACACGCAAAGTACTATTTCAAAAAGCATCCGAAGGCAGATGTGTTGTATTTCACAGCCGATGATATGGCGTTTACTGATGCTAAGATGGCTGAAGAACATGCTATGGTGCTGGAGGATGATCTTGTTATTCCTATAACAAGGAAAGAGGCAACGGCAGCGATAAAAGACATTCAAGAATTGGGATGGTATGCTGTTTTGATGGAAGAGTAACAATTATAAAACTAAAAAGCAAAAAATGGGAACAGTAAATTTAACCCTGGCCAATGGCCGGTTGGGATCTACTCTACAGACCGATGACGGTGTTGCCGGTATGGTATTGACCGGAGTTTCGGTAGCGGGAAGCTATGATGTTGAAACTCCTATCCTTATCAAGAGTCTGGAGGGATTGGCGGAATATGGTATCGATAATAGCAATAATCCATTTGCGTATCGACAGGTAGCAGATTTTTACACAGAAGCTGGAGCAGGGGCATCTTTATACCTGATGTTAGCAAGGGCCTCTACGTCATTGCCTGATATGGTAGAAGAGCATAATCCTGAAGGAGCAACCAAGTTGTTGTCTTTTGCACGAGGTAAGATAAAGTTGCTGGGAGTAATGAGTGATGACAATGCACATGCACTGGTCACAGCTACAACAGTGGATACCACAAACAGCATCAATGCGGATGTATATGAAGCAGCCCAGAAGATGGAAATACTGGCACGTAAATATTTTGAGTCCCAGCAACCGTTCCGAGCTGTGATTGGTGGCACATCATATAATGGTCATCCGGCATCATTGATAGATCTTACAGGAGGCACCAATAATAACAGAACAGCCATACTAATAGGCGATACCAAATCCGGTGCAGAGGCCGGTCTGGGTTTACTCTTAGGCCGTATGGCCACAGTACCGGTAATGAGAAAGGTAAGCAGGGTAAGGACTGGCGCACTAAGTAATACTGCGGCTTATCTAGGATCATCTGCTTTGGATAGTGTGCATAATGATATTGCTGAGATAGCAGGAAAAGGCTATATAACATTTATCACTTACCCTAATGTATCGGGCTATTTCTTCTCAGGAGATGATACGTGTAGTGCATTTACTGATGACTATCATTTTATAGCGAGAGGACGAGTAATAGACAAAGTACACACGCTGGCTTATGCAACATTTGTACAGGAAGTAGATGATGAGGTGCCGGTGAATGCCGATGGTACACTGGATTCAGGGTTTTGTAAATGGTTGAGTCAGCAGATAGAGAACCAGATCAATAACTCAATGACAGTGAACCGGGAGATAAGCAGTGTGATCTGTATGATAGATCCTGTACAAAATATTCTCAGTACAAATCAACTCAATGTGATCTTACGAATTGTACCTGTTGGATATGCCACCAATATTGAGATCAGTCTGGGATTTGATAATCCTGCTTTATAAAACCGGGGTTATGTCTTGAGATCTACAAACCAAATTTTGCAATGAAAATTTAAATAAACGATATGGCGAGTATTACATTTTTTGATAGTAAGGAATGCGAATGGGCAGATATGTCTGTACTGTTTGCGGGGGCTCCGCTGGTGAAGATACGCGGGCTGAAATATAAGGCAGTAAAGGACAAACAATTACTGCATGGAGCCGGTGATCAGCCAATCAGTATTCAGAGCGGGAACCGGACGTATGAAGGTCAGATAAAAGTATTGAAAGGTGCACTGGATAATATGAACGCAGCAGCAACTGACTATGGTGGTAATGATGTGCTGGACATGCAATTTGACATCATTATTACCTATAAAGCACAACCAGGGAGACCGTTGCAAACAGACACACTCAAGGGAGTACAGATAAAGGACTTTGAGAAGGGGTGGGAGCAAGGAGCCAAGAACATGGATATAACTCTTCCAATAGTGTTCATGGGCTTAGTGTCGGCCTAATATAACGGAACTACCGAAATTGATAAACTATAAATCAGCTAAATATGGCACCAAAATTTTATTCGCCTGCAGGCGAATCTACAGGAGGAAAACAGGAAAATGCACTTGTTGGTAGTGCAAATGATGTGCAGATAAGTGAATGGAAGACAAAGTACAAATACGGGATCTATGCACTTGAAGTAGATGGACATATAGGATACTTCAAAAATCCGGGACGTAATGAGTTGAATTGCGCAATGAGTAAGGCAGACAGAGATAAAGCACTTGATGTTTTTGAAGAACTAGCATCGCTTACATTCATAGGCGGCAGTGAAGAATTGTTGAAAGATGATCAGATGTTTATTGGTATAAGCCAGGAGCTGAAAATAAAACTGGAAGGCAAAAAAGCGAAATTGGTAAACTTATAGAGGAGTCGTGCGGTGGCCCGGCACACGACTCCTTAGGGTATCTGGAAACAATGTTGGAATACTACTTACCGGGCTTGGATCATCGGTCTTTGAGCGATGAAGCATTTGCTCAAAAAATCGCCCATCTGAAATACTTACGAATGCATACTGTGCAATAATATACAAAGCCCCTTTAAACCTATACAAGCCTTATCATCATGTATCCGATCTCCGAGTTATCATTTCAACCATCATATAATATTGGTTTGTCTTCTCCTTATAATATAAGTCTGGAACGAACCATAGAGTCTATCACAGCCTTAAATAAAACAATGGATGTGTTGGATGTCAATCTTATGCGATATGATATGCAAAGAATGATGACTAAAGCTATCAATGGTAGTGCCGATATAGCAACAAGAAATAATGAGCGATTGAGTACGGTTGAAAATGATCGGGCAGCTATTGTTCATTCAATAGCGAGCGTTACAATATCAATGAATGGGCTATCCGGTTCAATGAAAGAGGTGAAAGGTGTATTTGACGTTGTTGCCAATGTTATAAACGGAGTGAATGAAGGTGAGCAGTTTACGAAAGCAAAAAGCAGATCTCACAAAACGATGACGGGTCTGGAACTTTTTGCCAATGCGTTGGCCGCAGGTGAAGCCATATCAACTCTGGGACCATATGCTGCAGCCGGTTCATTTCTACCTGTTGTAGCCGGCGGCCTACGGGCAGCACAAAAACAGGAAAAAAAGGACCGTCAAAATATTGTTTCGCCGGACTTTATGACCAAAGGTGTCAGTAATGGTTATGAAAATCTGGGCTCAGTTGTGAATAGGCAGAAGTTAGTTGCAACATATGCGCAGAATGCAAAGCAAAAAAATAAAAGCGAGCTAAAACGCGAAGAAGACCTGCTTATTGCAGGGAGGATGAAGAAAGGAGGCGCAATAGCATTTGATGACGAACAAGCCGCCAATAATCCCTCATACAGTCTTGCATTAGCAAAGGTGTTAAATATGAACCTTGGTATAAAAAAACCTCGGATCAACCGAGTTGTATTTGATGATCCTAAAGAGCTAAATGCATTTAAAGATCATTTTGATGAAGGAGGTTTGTTGCCAACAGGTCTGACGCTACCCGTGCTAATGCCGTATGTTGAAAGTAATTACCTGATGCGTAAAGAGGGAGTAAGGAGCAAGTCGGTAAAGGAACACAGACAGCTGACAGCAAAGGGGAAGAATATAGGATTTTTGACTCCGGATATGATTCAAAACACGCTCCTCAACAACATGATTGACATGTACATCCAGAATGATGGAAAATACGTTTTGAGGTACATGGAGAAGTTGCAGCAGCAGTTCGACAAAAGTATTCCGATAATGCAACGTAAGGATCTTTTGCTGAGTTGGTTCAATAATGCTAAGAATGCCATTGATGAAAACCGGGATTCTCGCGCAAGTAAGTCAGGAGGAGAGCAGTCAAGAGCAGTTGCGGCAAATGTTATCCACTTCAATAAAGCACTTATTGAACACTTTACAATTCATGTAAATGACAGCAAGGAGGGTGTGCGAGACCTGAAGCGAAAGGTGGAAGAGGTATTGATAGAGATATTGAGCAGTGTTAATACAATAAATTAATTATGTCGGAATTTTCTTTTGATCTGCCATCGTTGTTCCAGCAAACATTTGGTTATAGGTCTCAGGCATTCGAACCTGAATATACAGAAGTAGTAGGTGATAGTAAAATGTCATTGACCAGAACAGAGCATGGTGCATTCGGGTCGCCATATTATGCAACAGATGCAATGGCCACCGAGTACTACCTGCCGGTGAAACTATCATACAGCGATAGCGAAGGAGGATCTGCACATAGCTGGCAGTTGCCGCATCCTGTTATATCCATAACAAGCAAAAAAACCATTATTGAGACTCCGTTGACGGAACGAAGAGGTACTGTAAAAGAACTGATCAATATTCAAGACTACGAGATAGCGATAAAGGGTTTTATCATTGGTGAAAAACATGAGTTCCCTGAAAAGGATGTTGCCATGCTGAGAACTGTCTATGAGCAGAATGCAGCTTTATCAATAGAATGTCCATTGACCGACATCTTTCTGTTGCGGCCTGATAGAAAAGGGAGTGATAAAGTAGTTATCAGAGAATTAAAGTTTTTGCCGGTTACCGGAGTCAAAAATGTACGTCCTTATGAATTACATATGATCAGTGATGAGCCATTTAACCTTATATCTATAACATGATGTTTGTACTCAATAGTGATATTACAATTGGTGCTTTTCATTTTCGAGGGGTGAATAATGTTGTGATCAGCAGAAGCATGCACAGCCTTGTGTGTACAGCCTCGATAACCTTGCCTGCATTGGCCAGGATCACCAAAGATGATAAACGCAATACAGAGTCGGTGGTCACCGGCGATCAGTTCAAAGACGGAGATGCTGTAATGATAAGGCTTGGATACAATGATACTTATACTACCGAGTTCAAAGGATTTGTAAAGCGCAGAGATATGAATATGCCACTGGAGATATTTTGCGAGGGCTATAGTTGGTTGTTGCGCAGAAATAAAGTGAACATTTCACGAACTGAGGTATCAGTAAAGGAACTATTGTCAGAGGCAATTGCCGGTATAGATAGTAGATACGCTCTTAAAATAAAGTGTGATGTAGATTGTGTATTCACCAACTTTCAGGTAAACGGAACCGGCTTGGACCTGATCAACAAGATCATAACATATACTGATGGTGCAATTATCTGCTTTTTTATTGAACCTGATGTTCTTTGGTGCGGACATTTGAAGACAGGCTATTCAAAAGGAAATGATCAACTTAAGAATGGATTTGTACAATACCGTTTAGGGTTCAATGCGCTGAAAAATAACTCGCTGAAAAAACGCACTGCTGCAGATGACAAAGTACAGGTAAGGTATAGCAAAAAGACAGCAGCCGGAGTACTCAACTCTCAGACATCCGATGCATTCAAAATATTTGCCAGAAGCCATAGTAAAATACTGAATCAGATACAGAATATACAGGCACTTAAAGCACTGGCTAATGAAAAGGCCTATAGCATGAATTATGATGGTTTAGAAGGCTATTTTGAAGCATTCCTGTCACCTTATGTTGCTCCAGGTTATGTAGCGGAGATCTCCGACAGTTCGCATCCGGATATGAACGGGAAATATCTTGTAGAGAGTGTAACAACACACTTTGGAATATCTGGTGCGCGGCGCAAGGTGGAGCTTGGTGTATTAGTAGGATTTGCCAATCAACAATCATGAACAACAACACAGCAAAAATAAATGCCGGTATCAGAGCCCTTACCTATAAACCCTTTGAGATCATAAGTGGTAAAGTAGTGAGTATCGATACAAGTGCGGTTACGATGACGGTGAGACCATCTGACGATAGTGAACCTATTGAGCAAGTAAGGTTAGCAGCAGTAACCGGCAGTTCAGATGGAATGCTTCTCTATCCTGAAGCTGACAGCGACGTAGTTATAGGATGTATTGATGGCCCCGGTGAATGGGTGTTGTTGTCGGCCGGTAAGATAACGAAGGCTATGATAAAGATAGGTTCAGTGTCGTATGAAATGACAGATAACAAGGTGAGTATTCAAAATGGAAATGTGGTACTGGATATCAGTAATACAGCCTTTAAGATCAGTACTGCCGGAGAAAGCCTGTTCGATCTGCTCAAAGATCTGTTGACCTATTTAAGTGTGCTTACCGTACCAACCCCATCGGGGCCGAGTGGTGTGCCAACGAACATCGCAGATTTCTCCAATCTGCTCACCAGACTTAATAATCTGCTCACCCATTGATTCTTTTATAAACCCTATCAATCTTTATTATGGCCAGGCAAATGATGGACATAGCTCTTGCTGACAATGAGGACGTGCTGATACGCAGCGGAGACTTTGTAATAGATGAGTGTACAGCACAACATCAGCAGCAACTGATATTGAACAACAAAGGTGATTTTAAACAAAACCCTACAATAGGCGTTGGTGTCTTTGAATACTTTGATGACGAACACATGCGCGACCTCATACGCACTGTAAGTATAGAATTTGCAAGAGACGGCATGGATGTGCAAGACATTAAGCTTGATGCTGCAGGTGTATTGAAAAGCAACGCCTATTATAAATGACCATATCAATAAGACGAAAACAATGACACAGACAGCGATCGTGAAACCTAATCAATCTTCATTAGATGTAGTATTGATGCATTGCGGAACAATTGAAGCGGCAATGGCTGTTATGATGGCCAGTGGTAGAAGTATCACAGCATCTTTGACAGTAGGTGGTGAATATATCATACCCATAGATGCTTCAACAGACGACACTACACTCCGCTATATTCAGCAAAATAAGGTAGTTATAGGCACAAGAGGGTAAACAAAGTAGTTTTTATTAATTCTAATTTTTCAGGACCATGGCTCGTACCATAGCGCAAATACAACAATCTATCATTACTGCCAAGCAGGCAGATCCAACCCTTAGTACATTAAGCAGTAGCAGTAATGTGGCCATATGGCTGCTTTGGTCTTATGTCGTTGCAGTATGTCAGTGGGTAGTTGAAAATTATTTTGATGATCATAAGGCAGAGGTAGAACAGATAATTGTCACACAGCGTGCACACACACTACAATGGTATGTGACCAAGGCGCGACAATTTCAGTACGGAGTAGTGTTGCCGTTCGAAAGCGATAGTTATACCACCACCACTACAGATCCTACTGTAGCCATAATCAATTATGCAGCAGCAGTAGAACTGCCAAGCCTGGTGAGGCTAAAAGTAGCAACCCTAAGCGCAGGTTCGTTGGCGCCCCTTTCAGTAACACAATTGACTGCGTTCACTGCCTATATACAACAAATAAAAGATGCCGGTGTGCGTATGCAGATCACCAGTGGTAATCCTGATATACTAAGGTTACAGCTGGCAATATATTACGACCCTCTGGTCATAGATGCTACCGGTGCCAGAATAGATGGCAGCAGTAGCTATCCTGTAAAGGATGCGGTAAAAGCATTTCTCAAGGCACTACCTTTCAATGGCCTGTTCGTTGTCAATAATCTGATAGCCGCATTGCAGGATATAGAAGGTGTAGTTATTGGAGTTGTGGTCTATGCTGCAGCTACATATGCCGCATTACCTTTTGCGCCTGTAGCTGTAGAATACACTCCTGATGCCGGATATATGGTGGCAGACGAAACATATCTGCTGGCCAATACAACCTATATCTCACACAGCCCTATATGACGGGTACTCTTTCTCTTTTTAAAACAAGTTTATCATGTCTTATTATGATGTTGATTTCGCAGAGCTGATCAGGCTTTTACTACCGGTAAGGTTGAGGAAGTCGTTAACTATGCACTGGCTCAGATGCCTCACTGCACCTGTCAGGGAGCTCTACGACAGGTTTACTCAAAACCGTAATGCCAATATTTATACACTCACTCACAATAGTCAGGTCGTTTACCTGCAGGCAGTGCTCAATGATGTTTTCGATCCTGTCAACAGAGGTATTCAAGTGGTAGATGACAATATCTTCGATCCTCTCTTTGTGTTCTTGCCATCAGAGTTGCATCCGCTTTATTTGGGTAAGATCGGTGAAACGCCCACAGTTGCTTACCCCATTCCTTCGTGGTTATATACAAGAACTGAAGTAAGTTATAGCGGCTATCATTTTATTGTAAAAGTGCCTGTTACTGTAATATGGGACGCCAGCCGGATGAATGCATTGATAGATAAATACAGATTGCCCTCCAGGAACAGGTATAACATAGTTACCTATTAAGAGTACAGTTTGGGATAATGCCCTGAATGGATATTTCAGGAGCTTTGGAAGACATAAATTATAAACCAGATTTTATGAGATCAATAAATTTTACACACCCTGGTGGGTTTCCACTGACGCAGAATGAGCTCGACCATATGCAACAGGCATATACAGAATGTATCAATACACTGGCCACGCTGGGTGGTGCGTCATCATCGCCGACCATCATCAGTGGTATGGCTATGACAACAGCAGGTAGTGCGGTAACGATCAGTGACGGATGGTTCTTCTATAATGGTACAATGGTCAAGTTTACAGGTAGTACAGTTACGCCAACAGGAACGAATGTGCCGCTGATCATCATTGCCAATAATACTACTGCACTCACTTATAATGATGGCAGCACATTCCCGGCAGTTAGTAATGTAACAGCCACACTTGGTGTCGGACCTTCTGTTACTACTTCATCTCAGTTTCCATATAGTGCTGCCGTTCCTTATCATACGCAGTTTGGTATAAATGGTAGAGAAGCCAACTGGAACACTCTGGGAGTGGGTACATTGGCCTCATTAGGTGGCGTTACAGGAACTATTTATTACAAGAAGAACCGGATAACCAATACACTAACGATACAAGCTCAGTTGACGGCCAACAATGCGCAGAATTTTTCAGCATCGCCTTCAGCATCCAATTCATTATTAGGATCATTGCCGGCAGAGTATGCACCGAACACAAACGTGTATTTTACAACATATTATTATGCCGCTGCAATGTTTAAGGACGATCTGGGGGTGTCATGGGTGAAACACTTGTCTAGTGTTATAAATAGTGCAGGACAAATTTTAATAAACTTCATCAGGCCAGAAGTAGTTGTTCCAGCTTATACTGTTGTTTTCAACGCAATTATTCCATTAGATTAGGCTCTGGAAACATTCTGTCTGGTAAAGAGCAGAATATATACGATGATGAATAACATGGAGGTAATGAAAGAGGCACCAACTTTCAGCATAAGAGAGCCAAAGCTGATGAAAGACCATGATTCAATAGTGAAGAATACCAGGTGATGCAAGATGATCAGGAATCCGCTGTAAACAAGGAATGGCATCCAACCCATATTTTTTATGGATGGTTGCTGGTTAATGTATTCGGATAGATTTCTTGGCATTAACGCATTGAGCACATTGGTACGCAGATACGCTATCAGCACAGTTGCGCAAGCATGCATACCTGCAGTGGTCATGAATGAATCTACAGTTACACCCAGAGTAAAGCCAAGGAGCAGTAAGAGCCAAACCGGTGTTTCAAAAGGAAGGAGTAAAATGAACAGAGGATATACAAAGGGAATGAACAAGGCACCTGCAGGCTCTGTGAACCAATGCAGGGTAATACGCTGCAATATGAATACCTGAAGTATCACAATGATGCAAAAGCGTAAAATATTTTTTATGTAAACGTTCATTTCCTTGTTACTTTTTTACAGGCACTTCATCCAGTTGTTTCTTTTCGGCATCCATCAGATTCTCCAATACATATACATATTGCAGGCTTCTGAAATTAGTTGCAGGTTTCAGGTATAGTTGTTGTTTACCGTTCTTTTTATTGATCTCTATCATGCTTACGGTCCCTATCAATACATCAGGAGGGAATGTATTACCAAAGGAAGTAGTGAATACCGAATCGCCTTTCTTGATCTTTGCCTCCTGAGGCATATCCTTCATCATGAATACTTCCGGCTTTTCATTATCCCAGACTGTCGATTTGAATGTACCGTCTTTCAGCTTGGCACTTACCTGCTGTTTATTACTGAGTATGGAAAGGACGCTGGCGAAGTGTGCTGTAACGTATTCTACACGACCTACTAGGCCTGTGCCGGATATTACACTCATACCTTTTACTATGCCATCTTTAGTGCCTCTGTTTATAGTGATATAATTATTCACACCGTCAACTGAATTATTGATGACCCTTGCGGTACGATAGATATAGTCCGCATATTTCACTACATGGGTAGTGGTATCAGATGATGCTAATTCTCTGCGAACAGGCATGTCTTTAAGCGTATCTACAGTTCGGTACTGGTCTATCATTTTACGCAGTCTCATGTTCTCGTTCAGCAGGCTGTCGTTCATTTTGCCCAGACTGAAATACTTGTCCATGTCGCTCTTCTTTTCATAGATGATACCTATGGCAGTATTAGCTGAGCTTACGATCTCGTCTCCTTGCAAATTGTGTGCATGAGACATGAGCACAAAACACAAAATCTCCAACCCCGCAAATAAGATGAGGTTAAAGAATCGGCGTATAATGAGAATAAAATTACGCAATGGTCTTAAGTGAACAGTTAAAAGTCAAAATAACAATGACGGCACCTTGCTGATCGTCAGAACAAAATAATTTTAAAACAGCTCCATTTAGGAGCTGTTAGTTTTTATTTCATCAGGAAAGGCATACGGGCGATATTTTTCAGCGCCATACCTGTTCCGCGAACAACGGCACGTAGCGGGTCTTCTGCCACATGTACCGGTAATTTTATTTTATGAGAGATACGTTTATCCAGACCGCGAAGAAGAGCGCCACCACCGGTGAGATACAAACCACGGCGATAGATATCTGCCGCAAGTTCGGGCGGAGTGCTTTCCAGTGCTTTCAATATCGCTTCTTCTACCTTAAAGATAGATTTGTCCAACGCTTCTGCTACTTCCTGATAAGATACCATGATCTGTTTAGGGATACCTGTGACCAGGTCACGACCATTTACTGCGATCTCATCTGGTGGATTGTCCAATTCTTTCAATGCAGATCCTACATGTATCTTTATTTGTTCTGCAGTGCGCTCACCAATCATCAAGCTATGGTAGCGGCGCATGGCCTCCATAATATCGCCGGTGAACTCATCACCTGCAATACGAATGGACTGATCACAAACTATACCTGCCAGTGCAATTACAGAGATACCGGTAGTACCACCACCTATATCAATGATCATATTACCTGTAGGTTCTTCTACATCAATACCTATACCTAATGCCGCCGCCATAGGCTCATGTATCATATACACTTCTTTCGCTCCTGCTTGTTCCGCAGAGTCACGAACGGCACGTTTTTCTACTTCAGTGATACTTGATGGAATACAAATGACCATTCTCCAGCTGGGTGGGAACATTGGTTTTTTAGGATAGACCAATTTTATCATTTCTCGCAGCATTCCCTCTGCAGCATTAAAGTCTGCAATTACACCGTCTTTAAGCGGACGGATCGTTTTCAGATTTTCATGCGTTTTTTCATGCATCATCATGGCTTTCTTACCAACAGCAACAATTTTATTTGTTGTGCGGTCAATAGCCACTATTGATGGTTCATCAACTACTACCTGATCGTTATGTATTATAAGTGTATTGGCAGTGCCAAGATCTATCGCTATTTCCTGAGTAAGAAATTTAAAGAAGCCCAAAAAGCTCATTATGTGTATTTTTATAATAATCGCAAAAGTGCGAAAAAGTATGTTTCCAACGGTTGAAATTAACCGATTCCTGCAAAATTATGCAAATAATACCACCTAAGAGGGAATTTATTAGGTATCTACTTAAAAATGTAAGTATTTTTTTTGCCAACACAGAAAATTTATTTTAATGGAAACAAAATGATATGCGAAACCTACTGTTTCTACTATCTAAATGAACTAAAGCGCGTTGGTCTGGTATAATTTTACATGTGTTGCGGTCTGGCATAAAAATATGGGTGTATTTTATTTGTAATCAGCTATTTGCAAAGGCTTTAAGAGAGTTTAGTTTATTTGGTCCGCTATCTGTGGCTATTTCGGCAAATTTGGATTACTTTTGCCGCCGGGGCGGATAGCCCTGTTTTTATATGCGCACCAGTTCAAGATTCAAGATTCAAAATTTCGTTCCCCTCGGCTTAAGTTGAGGGTATTGACGATTTTGGATGGCGATGAAAGGATTTGTGTTTTTATCTGTTTTCCGAAATTTTGAATTTTTTATATGCCTCGCGATCTCTCCATTAAAAGTGTATTAATTATCGGTTCCGGCCCTATTATCATCGGTCAGGCGTGTGAATTCGACTATTCAGGGTCTCAGGCCGCCCGCAGTCTTCGGGAAGAAGGAATTAAGGTCATACTTATCAACTCCAATCCGGCAACCATAATGACCGACCCCATCATGGCGGATAAGGTTTATTTGTTGCCTCTTACTGTTGAAAGTCTGGAGCAGATCCTCGAAGAAAATCAGATCGATGCAGTTTTGCCGACAATGGGTGGACAAACCGCATTGAATCTGGCAAAAGAAGGGGAAGAACTGGGAATATGGGAGAAACACAATGTAAGACTGATAGGTGTAGATATAAAAGCTATTGACAAAGCAGAAGATCGTGAACTATTCAGGAAATGGATGATAGCGCTGGGCGTGCCGGTGGCAGAGGCCAGAACTGCTAACTCTCTTCTGGAAGGTAAAGAATTTGCGCAGCAAATAGGACTACCGATTGTTATTCGCCCATCATTCACGCTTGGCGGATCAGGTGGCGGTATAGTATATCACAAAGAGGAATTAGATGGCGCTCTGGATAGGGGACTTACTGCCTCGCCTATGCATGAGGTGTTGGTGGAAAGAGCAATGATGGGATGGAAAGAATTTGAACTAGAGTTGTTGCGCGATATGAATGATAATGTTGTTATCATTTGTACAGTAGAAAATTTCGACCCTATGGGCATCCATACAGGAGATAGTATCACTGTAGCTCCTGCAATGACACTCAGCGACACCGCCTATCAGCTGATGCGTAACACAGCGATCAAGATGATGCGCGACCTCGGCAATTTTGCGGGTGGTTGCAATGTACAGTTTGCCCTCAATCCAGAAACAGAGGAAATAATCGCGATAGAGATCAACCCTAGGGTAAGCCGTTCATCTGCGTTGGCATCAAAAGCAACAGGTTACCCGATAGCCAAAATTGCGGCCAAATTGGCGGTCGGCTATAATCTTGATGAGTTAAAGAACCAGATAACACAA
This sequence comes from Chitinophagaceae bacterium, assembly GCA_947447465.1. GTDB lineage: Bacteria > Bacteroidota > Bacteroidia > Chitinophagales > Chitinophagaceae > Flavipsychrobacter. Next base: position 29,342 of record CANFKE010000009.1, read on the forward strand.
ACAACGTCAGCTTATTTCGAACCGGCACTTGATTATGTGATCGTAAAAATGCCGCGCTGGAACTTTGATAAATTCAAAGGAGCTGATGATACATTGGGACTACAGATGAAATCGGTAGGTGAAGTGATGGCCATAGGTCGCACCTTCCCTGAAGCTCTGCAGAAGGCTTGTCAGAGTTTGGAAAACAATGCAACAGGTCTTTCTTACATCAGTCAGCAGCGTTTGCGCCCCGAAGAGCTTATTGATACGTTGAAGCGCCCTACATGGGATCGTATCTTCAGGATAAAGGAAGCGATGGCTGCTGGTGTTTCCATTAAAACAATAAGAGAACTTACTCAGATAGATCGTTGGTTCCTTTATCAGATACAAGATCTGGTCAACTTCGAGAACAAACTGAAAGCGGTAAAACATATAGAAAAGCTGACTTACGAATTGTTATTTGAAGCTAAAAAACTTGGCTTCAGTGATGATCAGATTGCTGAGTTGTTGAAAGACAGCACGGGTGAAGAGGTGTTTGAATACAGGAAATCTTTGGGAATAAGAAGAGTGTATAAAATGGTGGATACCTGCAGTGCTGAATTTGAAGCGAAGACCCCTTATTTCTACAGCACATTTGAACATGCTCCTGTTGCAGGCACCGTAAAAAGCAATGAAAGTACACTTACAGATAAGAAAAAAATAATCGTTCTTGGTTCGGGTCCTAATCGTATCGGTCAGGGTATAGAATTTGACTATTGCTGTACTCATGGATTATTGGCAATAAAAGACTGCGGATTTGAGGCAATAATGGTGAACTGTAATCCTGAAACGGTCTCTACAGATTTCGACATTGCAGACAAACTGTATTTTGAGCCGGTTTATTGGGAGCATCTATGGGAAATAATAGAGCACGAACAACCTGATGGTGTGATCGTTCAGTTGGGCGGACAAACAGCATTAAAACTTGCTCGTCGCCTTAGCGAGAAGGGGATAAAAATAATAGGTACATCTTTCGATGATATGGATATTGCGGAAGACCGCGGGCGATTCAGTGACATGCTGAAAGAGCTGGGTATCCCTTATCCTAATTACGGAACAGCATACACTACCGACGAGGCAATAGAGGTTGCCAAGGAAGTAGGCTATCCGGTGCTGGTGCGTCCAAGTTATGTATTGGGTGGACAAAGAATGCGTATCGTCATCAATGATGAGGAATTGGAGCGTGGGGTGGTGAGCCTGCTCAAACATTTGCCGGGCAACAAGATATTGATAGATCACTTCCTTGATCGTTGTCAGGAGGCAGAAGTAGATGCTATTTGCGATGGAGAAGATGTGCATATCATGGGTATGATGGAGCATATAGAGCCGGCTGGTATTCATAGCGGAGACAGCCATGCGCTGCTGCCGGTATTTAACCTTGGTCCTCTTGTGGTAGAGGAGATGGCCGACATCGCCAAAAAGATAGCGCTGAAACTCAATATCAGGGGGCTCATCAATATTCAGTATGCTATTAAGGACGGAAAGGTATTTGTAATAGAGGCCAATCCGAGAGCTAGTCGCACAACGCCATTCATTGCCAAGGCTTATAATATTCCTTATCTCAATGTAGCTACAAAGGTGATGATGGGAGAAGCAAAGCTGAAAGATTTTAAATTTGAGAAGAATCTGGAAGGATTTGCAGTGAAAGAACCGGTGTTCAGCTTTAATAAGTTCCCTAATGTGAACAAGGAATTAGGGCCGGAAATGAAAAGCACAGGAGAGGCCATAAGATTTATCAAAAACCTGCGTGACCCATGGTTCAGGCAGTTATACAAAGAGCGCAGTATGCACTTGAGTAAGTAGGTACTGCTTATTAAAACAAGGTGGGATTATATTGATATAGCTACTCCGGTGCTGTAACTACTATACGTTTGTCGCTTATGAGAACATTTCTGGTATACCTTATCTTCTTGCTGGGCATCAATGCCCGGGCGCAGATCGTTATCAAGGAAAGTCAATATCCTGCAAGCGTATTGGGCAAAGACACGATAATAACGACCGCTACATCATCGGCATTTCCGTCACTGTCACCATTGTCGGGGGGGCTGATAGATATGTCGGTTTTATCAGATTCCGCTACAATATTTTTTGATTACAGATTACCTACAGCAGGGTATGAGTTTGCTGACAGTAATGATTATCAGCTATGGCGATATCCGTATAAAGGCAATATCCAATCTTCGATAGTAACGGCAGGTATTATGGATTATGGAATGAATGTAATGGATACTACTTTTAGTCTAAGTACATTAACTTTTACATCCACTGACAGCCTATTCATTCCCGCTCAGTCTATAGTTTATTCATCTCCCTGCATAAGAATACCTTTTACCACCACATATGGCGACAGTTGGTCTTCGGCTTATACCCGCGATCTTGGTTTTGAATTATCAACAGCATTGCCATTGTTGAATCATGCGCCCGGTTTCGTGCGATCTTATTTTTATGTGGCCAGCAATGTTGTAGGTTGGGGAAAAGTAAGGATAAATGATATTAACGGTCTGCCCGGGCCATATCTTGATATATTGCAGATACAGACAAGGACCATTAAACAGGATAGCTTCTATCTCAACTCCGGATTGATGCCGGGGACACTGCTTACACTCTTTGGCGTGTATCAGGGTAAGACCGATACTGTTTTTGAACAAAAATATCAGAGACAAAGAGAGGTTACGCCGTTGGTCACTGTAACATTTAAAGACGGGACCTACACTCAGCCGGTTCGTGCTAAGCGGCATGTGCAGCGGTTATCGCCGTTTGTGGATGGTATCGGTGAGGCGAAGATGGGTGCCATGTCTGTAAGTCCTAACCCGATTTGTGGTAAAACACTGAGGTTGAAGTTGCCGTCAGCCGTTTATCAATACAAGATCGTTGATGTTATGGGCTGTGTAGAAGCCTATGGCAATGTGACGATAACCGAATCAGACAATGAACTTGAGTTGCCGCCCCATATTCTAAATGGTAGTTACTACCTTCAGGTTTCAAACAATGGAGATTGCCGTACAATACCGGTACAGATTCTCCGTTAAATACGGTAAATGGATCGATCAGATAAGACATTAAAACAGCTCTCTTTCATATCGCTTGCAGCAATGGCGGTGTGGATGCTTGGAGGAATAGTGTTTTATAAAGAACGATTGTTGTTCGTAGATTCAGCATATATAGTATTCAAGATCATTAAGGACAAACATTTGTTCATTCAAGAGCATAGGTATGGTTCTTTTATTACACAGATGATACCATTACTGGGTGCGCAACTGCACTTGCCAATCAGGTATATATTACTAGCGTACACATTCAGTTTTGGTTGTTTCTACCTGATAGCCGGGCTTATAGTTTATAAATGTCGTCAGTATGCATTGGTCGTCTTAATGGCACTCTACTACTTTCTTTTGGTGAGCGATTCCTGGTTCTGGACCAACAACGAGATACAACAGGCTGTGGCGTGGATGTTCATCTGCTATGGTGTTACATTATACATGGGCGAACGTCATGTAAAGCTATATTGGCTCTTACCGGTATTTGTGGTTCTGTCATTTTTAACCGTTTACACCCACTTTATAGTATTGATCCCATTTCTCTTTTTATGGGTGTTTATGTGGGTCAGCAAAGATAGATGGCCTTTCAGCAAAGGGGTATCTATTGTATTGAGTACGATCATTGGGCTTATCGTGGTCAGCAAGTTTTTGGTGGTAAAGACAAGCTCTTACGACGACAACCATTTATATAATGTCACTCATCTCTCCATCAAAGACGTAATTCTTGCATTCAATTCTGGCAGTGTACGGAAGTTTGTTATGCGCAGCTTCTCAGAATATTGGCTTATCTATTTAATCTTTCCTGCAGGTCTTTTAGCAGCTTGGAAGGCCGGGAGGAAAGTGCCGGCAATATGGAGCCTGGTTGCTTTCATGGGTTATATATGCCTTATGGGCATCACATACTCGCAGGGAGACATACTTAAATTTCATATTGAAAGTGAGTGGCAGAGCTTGTCGGTGATCATTTGCGCAGCCTTTGTCTTCTATTTTCTGCCTGTTATAGATATCAGAAGATCTATGCTATTGTTGTCGGCCATATTCCTCATACGTACGGGTTATATAGTTGCGGCAAGAGATAGTTTTACATGGCGAATTGCATTTACCAACGAAGTATTGTTGAATATGAAGAAAAAGGGGATCACCAAACTGGCATTGGCTAACGATGGCTATCTCAAGAAAAAGTATATTCTAGATTGGGGAGTTCCCTACGAGAGTATGCTGATAAGTGCAATGCAGCAAGATGAGCCTCAAAGGACCTTTACTTTTATAGATACAAATGATATAGTTCTGAAAGATCAATTGAGATGCTCTAAAAATATGTATGCGAGTTTCGACGTAATTGATCCTCAGCACTGGAACTATGAATATTACAGACCCGATACTAGCCATCCATATACAATTATGACTTACCAAGAGTTGTTCAGATAGGTGTATAGTCAATACAAAGGCTGTGAATAGGATTTCTCAATCGGGTTACAGCTAAAAAATCAATTACTTTGCGCACGAAATACGATCATATGCAAATAAAGAAACCACAGGATACACTTATCATCATGTCGGAATTGGTGCTGCCCAATGACACCAACACACTGGGCAACCTGATGGGTGGCCGCCTGATGCACTGGATGGACATTGCTGCGGCGATAGCCTCTCAGAAACATTGTAATTGCCCGGTGGTAACCGCATCTGTAGATAATGTGTCTTTTGCCAACCCTATAAAGCTGGGTAATCTGCTGACCATTGAGGCCAAACTTACCAGAGCATTCAATACATCAATGGAGGTGTATCTGAGGGTGTGGGGTGAAGACCTTACTGCGCAATATAAGTACCTTTCTAACGAGGCATATATGACCTTTGTGGCCCTGGATCCTAACAGCCGTCCGCGAAAAGTTCCTGAGCTGGTACCGGAGACGGAAAGTGAGCGTAAGATGTTTGATGGCGCACTTCGTCGCAGACAGCTGCGACTTATACTAGGTGGCAAAATGAAGCCTGAAGATGCAGGTGAACTGAAGGCATTGTTTACTCAAGAATAATTTACAGGACTTATGGCCAATCAGCAGCCAATAGCAATATTCTGGTTCCGTCGTGATCTCAGACTGCATGATAATGCGGGTTTATACCATGCCCTTAGATCAGGTATGCCAGTATTGCCTGTTTTTATTTTTGATACGGATATACTCAACGATCTTAAAAACAAGAAGGATAGGCGTGTAGAGTTCATCTACAATGTGATCAGTGGAATGCAAGGACAGCTTCTAGCGCAGGGGAGTACTATGAAAGTGATGTATGGTAAACCTGTGTCTTGTTTTGAACAGTTGACAGAGGAGTATAACATTGCCGCTGTTTATACCAATCATGATTATGAACCATATGCTGGCAAGAGGGATAAGGAAATAGGGACATATTTAAGCACTAAAGGAGCCACATTACATACATTCAAAGATCAGGTGATATTTGAAAAGAGTGAGGTTGTAAAAGATAACGGAGAGCCATATACTGTCTATACACCCTACAGTAAGAAGTGGAAAGAGAAGCTAAACAATTTTTACCTGAGCTCGTACCCGGTAGAAAAGTACACGCACAACTTTCTGAAAACATCGCCTGTAGCTCTGCCATCATTGGCGTCCATGGGTTTTACCACGGTCGGCACACCTTTCCCGCTGAATGAACTGAATGAGCACATTGCGGCAGATTATGACAAGACCCGCGATTATCCTGCCATCTTGGGTACTACCAGAATGAGTCTGCACCTGCGCTTTGGCACCGTAAGTATCAGAGCATTGGCTCGTCAAACAAAAGAGTTGAATGCTACATTGCTCAATGAGCTGATATGGCGCGAGTTCTACATGATGATACTCTGGCATTTTCCGCATGTGGTAAGTGGCGCTTTTAAGCGAGAGTACGATAATATTCAATGGCGGAATAATGAACAGGAATTTATTGCATGGTGTGAAGGTAAAACAGGCGTAGCCATTGTTGATGCCGGTATGCGTGAGCTCAATGAAACCGGATTCATGCACAACCGGGTACGCATGATAGTAGCCAGCTTTTTGACCAAGAACCTGCTCATAGACTGGCGTTGGGGTGAAGCTTATTTTGCTGAAAAATTACTGGACTTTGACCTGTCTGCCAATAATGGTGGCTGGCAATGGGCCGCAGGTAGTGGTTGCGATGCCGCGCCATACTTTCGCATATTCAGTCCGCAGTTACAGACCGAAAAGTTTGATCCCCAATTAAAATATATACGAAAATGGGTGCCTGAATTTGAGAGCTTTAATTATAAACCTATAATTGACATCAAAGCTTCCAGAGATAGATGCCTCAAAGAATATAAAAGAGCGCTGGGAAGAGATTAAAAGATAGAGGCTGCACAATGTGCAGCCTCTATCTTTTTGTGCATTGCACTTATAGTTTCACAAACTTCCTTACCAAATTGCCATTATTGCCTTTCAGTGTTATGTAGTATAGACCCGGAGGAAGGGTTGCAACACTCACCTGTGTTGTTTTGTCTTTCACCTCGTTTTGCAATAATGTCTGGCCAATATTATTGGTGATGGTTATGCTCTGATAATCTAATGCGGTCATTTGGATGGTAAGCATGTCGTTGGTAGGGTTGGGGAATATGTGAATGACATCTCCCCGAGTAGCCACGCTGTTGACGTTTAGATGCGAGCAATCAACAACGTTGATCAGTATGTTGGTTGCATTACTACCACATGCATTAATAACGGTGTAATTTAGTGATACACTGCCAGCAGTAATACCAGTAACAACACCTCCCGGACTTACGGTAGCGTTGGTCCCACTTAGACTCCATACGCCACCAGGGGTAATATTGCTCATAGAAATAGAGCTGCCCTCGCACACCGTGGTTGCTCCAAGAATTGATGTAGGGATGACCGTAGTGTCTATGGAGATCGTTTGCTGAGCTACAGAGTTGCCACAGGCCGATGTTATTGTATAGTACAGCGTATCAATGCCGGCAACAACACCTGTTAGCGTAGTGCCCGACAATAAAGCATTGCCGTTATAAACAATCCAGGAACCTCCTGCAACTGAGGCGGCCAATGTGATTGAGGTTCCTGAACAGATAGATGATGGACTGAGTATGAAACCGGGAGATGGTGCGCCGATATTGATTAGAAACTGTGAAGTAACGGGTCCGCACGCGGCAGGTATTGTATAATAGATAAATACCTGCCCGTTAGCAACCGCAGTAACAGATCCGCCTGATACAGTTGCGTTTGCATTGCTCACACTCCATGTGCCACCTGTTACTGATGCTAGAAGTGTCGTTACATCGCCCGCACATAAAGCAGAGCTGCCTGTAAGGGTCGCATATACCGGTGCAAGCCCTATTGTATTCTCAATAGTGTTGGTCATTACAACCGGGTTCTCATCAAAGTAAATGCCTGCACGATTCGGGATATGTGTACAATCCGGCAACCCATTGCGGGATTTGATGGTATAGATAAGCATACCATCACACTGATTGTGATGCGAGCTGTCTAAGAGGTTAATTGCAGGAAAGTCAAATTTGAGAATGGTATGGCCACCAGCAGTAAATCGGTAAATATCCATTGCTGCAGAAGCAGTAACAATGCTAAAAGTTGACGGGTCAAGATCGTCGGAAAGGGTATCTAAAACATAGATATTATGTGCTGTATCATTTCCGGTGTTCTCGAAACCGATGGTGTATTCAAGTTGCGTGCCAGATGGTATGTAGCTTTTGGGAGCAACTTCAATGAAGTTAGGATCATAGCCACTCTTTACTGTATCAACGGGATTGGTAACATTGTCGGTAGTATCAGTGTCTCCCGTCCATGGACCGATGATGCCGTATGAGTGTACGGTATCTCCGGGAAGATAAGAGGCGATTCCAGTTGGCTTTTCTCCTGTTATCTCTATATGTATAGGAGATGCGGTCGTAGATAGCCCTAGAAGATTCCATGTAAGTGTGTTGCCGGTAACTGATGTTGGCGTAGGGTTGGCACTGAGATAATGGTATTTGGGGCTAATAGATAACGAAACTGTTGCCGAACCAGTTGGATTACAAAATAGGTTGTCAACGAGTAATTCTCCACCGTATTTATGAACACCACATCTGTTAGCGCTATGTATTCTTAAATTATTACCGGGAGTAGTAGAACACGAGAGGCCGAAGTAATTGATGCCGAGATTGTATGTCGATGCTTGCAGCGTGTCGTATATGATGCCAGAGGCTGGGGCAGAAGAGATCAATCCAAGAGGTGCACCAATAATTTTCAGTGCATAGATGTCTCCGGGAACGCCATAAGCACTATAATAAAACCCGCTCGTTGCGGTTATTGTATCCAACGCAATGCCGTTGGAGTCTATCTCTACAGTTATCGGGTAGTAGCAGAGATTATCTGAGGCGGCTTCGTATGACATACTCCCATTATTATCCAGGTAAAATTTTGCCTGTAATGTATTGCACATTTTTGCGTGGTAAGTATATGTTGCAGAGTCTACAGCTGTCGAGCCATTATATAAAACTGTTTTGGCTGTATATGTTCCCGGTAATGCATAGACATGTGTAAATGTTGTAAATCCACCGACACCATATGAGCCGGGAACGACTGATGACGAAAATGAGGAGCCATCCCCAAAAGTTGTAGTTTGGCTATAAGAACTTCCGTAATGTGTAGTTGTCAATGTAAAGGTAGTACCGGAGCAAAGATCATTTGTATAGAGAATGAAGCTATCGGTATTGGCAAGGGATAGACCAACCCTTGTTTTGCATACACGAAAATGATTATTATCTGCGATATATAAGTTGTTGTTTGCATCAACACATATTCCCCTGACACCGCTAAGAGAGGCAGTAGTTGCTGCGACTCCACTGGCAAGAGATGTTCCACCACCTGCAAAAGTAGAGATTAAACCTGTTGGAGAGACAGTGCGAATACGGTTGTTGGAGAAGTCTGTAATGTACAAGTTTCCAAAAAGATCTATTGCAACCTGCAAAGGGTAATTGAGCCTTGCTGCCGTGGCCGGGCCACCATCTCCCATAAATCCGGCGATCGCAGAGCCTGCATAAGTAGTAATTATTCCCGATGCATCTATTTTGCGGATACGGTTGTTATAGCTATCAGCGATGTATACATTTCCTGCATTATCTACACATATACCTGCGGGATAGTTTAGCGCTGCTGCAGTTGCCGCTCCTCCGTCACCACTGTAGCCATTGACTCCGGTGCCGGCTATAGTTGTTATTATGCCGGATGCATTTACTTTGCGAATGCGATGGTTTTGTTTATCTCCGATGTACAAATTTCCGGCAGCATCAAAACAAATGCCAATTGGCGAATATAATTGTGCTGCTGTAGCAGGACCGCCGTCGCCACTAAAACCGGCTATTGTTGTGCCTGCAACTGTAGTAATTATTCCGGAGGATACATTTATTTTCCGTATTCTATTGCTGTCAACAAAGAGGATATTACCGGAAGGGTCTGTTGTTATAGCACCTTTACTGAAAAAGCCAATACTGGCACTTGTGGCAGGAATACCATCTGCTATAGAACTTCCTCCTCCTGCAAAAGTACTGGTAGTGCCCGCTGAGTTAATTCGACGAATGCGTTGCGTACTATTGCTGTCATCAAAATAAATATTACCCAGACCATCTGCAAATACTGCAGATACCTGACCCACATTGGTCGATGTAGCTGGTACTCCATCTGCTCCATACCCGCTTGTATTATTACCCGCTACCGTGGTAATGATTCCAGATTGAGCGGAAACAAAAACGGGATATAATGCTGTAACAAAGCAAAAGACGCAAAACAGTATGACCTTTTTCATAAAATAGGTTTGTCAAGAATATATACTTGTAAATATACATTAATACAATATAAAATTGTAATTAGTTTCTGGGGTTCAATGATTATTCCTTCACAAACATATCAAGATCAGTATCTTTCCCATTGCGATATTTTAAAATGGTTGTCTTTGTTCTAATTCATGAAACCGTGTCTTATAACATTGGTGATCAGTATTGAACTTCCGCAGAATGGCAACATGCTGAACGGTAAAAAGGGCATTCATATGGTAAACATACGAATGCCCTCAGCTGAAATTCTATTTATATCTCTCAATGATAAACAACATGCATGCCCAATCTGAGGGCTATGTCGCGTTCTAATTGAGCACCACGGCTTTCCTGCCAGTCGGGGAGCAGATGCACCTCATCGCATTCCAGCATTTTTTTAATCTCATCGCGAACGGCGTCGTTCCAGGTCTGTGTGTCATCCAGTACTGCCATAGGGCTTACTACTTGATACCCCATACCTGTAAGGCGGCTCGAGATTTGATTGAATTTACTCTGAACGTCTTCCTTAGGAAGGCCTGTGATCTTTCCGGCTACATATGCTGTTCTGTTCATGGTAGTATTTTTTAAAAGTGATGCATAGATAGGTTAAAAAATTGTGCCAAAGTGTTGGAGGGTGTTAAAAGGGGCTGTATGTATCAACTATTTATTTATAAGACGATGGGTGGCCCGGAAATGTTGGGATAGAGTAAAAACAAATATTGCTGAGCTGCGGATCACAGAAATATGGACAAAATGCTACGCAACAATGAAGACCTCGTCCTGCCTGCCGTCTGTCTGCGAGATGGCTGGTTGGCCATGAAGGTCAGCAACAGGTCATGCTTTTGCTGTCTGCGTGTAGGTGTTTCGCGTAGTTTCATTTGCCGGTGATTATACTTCATCAGTAACCGGTTAGCGGCTTTTTCGTTGGCGGTTGTCATATCAGGCTGCATGTTTTGTCTCTATATAAAATAATTCGTCCTGTACTACCTGCACACCTATCTCCTGCAGCGTAATGGCTACTTGTTCTTTATGCCTGTCGGCAAGCAGCATATCTTTCGCAGGCTCTTCTACGGTACGGATGTATAACGGTAGTTTCTCTTTAAGTTGGGTAACTATGGTCGCCCAGTTGGTGCCTTTAATAGTTTTCAGTCGGGGCGTGCCCAGTCTGAAACCTACGATGCCACTGGGCGTACCAATACTTCTGCGCTTACTGAAGAGCATACTTTTATTGAGTGTGCAATAGCTTTTTATGGTTTCGTAGGCTGTATTCTTTGTGTAGGTGGTGCATTGTAGTTCATGCTCATACTTTTCCAGTATTTCATGGATCTCGGCCTCTATTGCCTTGTTTATTTCCAGCCCGCGCAGTCCGGCAGCCGCATACCGCGCCATAGCCTGCTGAAATTCAGCCGGAGTGATATTGTTGTCTGTTCTGTTACTTATACGGGTTTTCATACCAATACATTTGCATGTGTTAATAAGTCTTGTACTATTATTATGCCGCAAGGCTGCCCATTTTTTTGAGCATGGTCTCTACTATCACCGCGGCATATTTATCATGTTTTATATCCAGCATATTCCATAACTGATAGAAGGCCACAGCCTCTGTATTGGTGAGCGACAGCGTGTAGTTTTCCTGTATCCGTTTGATCATAGCTGTAAGTTTATGCTGCAGTTCGCGCATATATTCCCGCAAAAGGAAGTGATGATTGTTGACAGGCTTAAAGGATTGCAGCATCTCCGCGCATATCTCCAGCAGTGCTTCTACGCGCTGATGGCTGATCCGTACCCTAACATTTCTTTTTGTAGCCATTGGTTCACAGAGTTTAAAACGGTTTCATACTTATTCAAAAATTTTTCATCACCGGTAGCCAGCAACTCGTTGGTGCGGGTAAGGCCGTTAATGATGGTGGCATGATCGAGCGCACCGAAGTAGTGCGATATATTGAGCAGTGTAAGTGTGGGGAAATAGGTGCGCAAAAAATGGGAGGCTATAAAGCGCAATTCCACCACAGGCCGTGCCCGTGTTTTTTGTTTATAGCAGGTTGTGTCCATGCCCAATGTGCCTGCAATAACGCGTAGCATGGATTCAGGTGTTTTGGTATATTCATATCCTGCGCAGAATACCAGATTCATAGATGCTCCTGTAGAGCGCTGTATCTTTCTTTGTGCGGAGCGGGCAATGCTTCTGGTAGAACTTCCTGTAATTTTTACTGAACGTTTCATATGTCTTTTTTGTTTTTTTATTGGTTATTTATTCATGCGGCTATATCCATCGGCCTGTTGTGCGGCATGGGTCGGGGCAGGCCATGCAGGCTTCCGTTGCACGCTGCGGTTATTTCTGCTATAGTTGCTTCATCGTGCAGATCATTGGCGCGGCATACTACTTCCACATCGCGGGGAGAAAGGCCGGAGAGTGCAACAAACCGCTTGCCTAATGCATTATACAGGCGTTCGTATCCTGTTTTCAGGGTCAGCACACCTTCCATGATACGATGTCTCAGTTCTTCATTGCCCATGATCACCACCCCTACGGTACCTGTCAGCGTATTGGTAAGCGCCACCAGCAGTTGCAGTACCCTGTCTTTCAGCAGGTGCGCATCGTCAATGATCACCAGCGGTTCTTCCTTTGCTGCTATGGCAGCTGTGAAACTATTGATCATGTCGGGTATCAGATCTGTTGGCGGCAGCCCTGCGGTCTCCATCATCATATGCATAAAAGATCTGCGGTTATGTGTTGCATTGCACTGTATATACAGCACATTTACGTGTTCGCGCTTATATTGTTTGGCGGTAAATGTTTTGCCCAGGCCACTGCTCATGGTTATACCATAAGACATAGTGTAATGCTGTGCATCGGCAAATAATATGCGCAGCAGCAGCGATGCGCTGGTATCGGCTGCGTGCCATTCGCCACAATAAAAACCTACCTGACGGGCAATGAGTAACCATAGTTTATTGCTCACCAGATGCCATTGCTCATTTTTTACCTGTGATATGACAGCCGTGCTGATACCCTGCAGACTTGCCGCGGCTTCCGCCTGCGTTTCAAAGCTGCTTATATACCGCACCAGCGCCTCTTTTACCTGTAGTTTTTGTTCCTGTGTCATGTGATCTGAGATTTTAAGTGTTTTCATGAGGGCTTTCTTACAGAGAAATTTTTGCTTTTTACAATATTTGTGGAATTTCTTGACGTAATTCATTAAGTTTGTCATGTAAAGCATCAATTCCGGTACAAATATATTCCATTATTTTTGACAAATCCAAATTTTGTGGAAAAATAATTCTATCTTTGTTGTCATGAACTTAGCAACCAACCTTAAATACCTGAGAAAGAAAAAAGGCAAAACGCAGGATGCGCTTAGTGCAGAGCTGCAAATAGGGCGCACCACCCTTGCCAATTATGAAGCCGGCATCAGCGAACCCAATGTGGAGACGCTGATCACTATTTCCAATTATTTTGGAATTTCAGTAGATGCCCTTCTGTCAAAAAATGTGGAGGAAGCAGCCAAAGTGCCTGTGACCGGAGCCCATTTCATAGATCCTAAAGCTTATGTAGCCGATAAATATAACGGGGTACCCCGTATCATCACCGTAGATACTCAGGGAGTGGACAATATTGTCTATGTGCCTGTAAAGGCCCGTGCAGGTTATCTGCTGGGTTATGGCGATACTGAGTTTATGGAGACATTGCCCACCTTCAGACTGCCGGGACTGAACAACAGCACCTACAGAATGTTTGAAGTAGATGGCCCCTCAATGGCACCCAATGTGCTGCATGGCGATAAGCTGATAGGCGAATGGGTAGATGAACTGGATAAAATACGCGATAACAGGGTATATATAGTAGTGCATACAGGTGGTGTGGCAGTAAAACGTGTAGTGAACCGACTAAAGGAACGCGGTAAACTATATCTGAAAAGTGATACCATTGCGCATCGCCATGAATTTCCTACACTGGAAATAGATCCGGCAGACATAAAAGAAGTATGGTATGGCCGATTAAAGATCAGCAGCGACTTCAGCGAACCCGCTGAAGTATATCACCGCCTCGCAGATCTGGAAATGGACATGATGGAAATGAAACGGAATCTGAAGCTGTAATGGATAATGGCAGATAAAGTGTAAGCTGCCGAATTTTATATTGTTTACAACTACAAACCCTGCACTTATCTGCAGGGTTTGTAGTAATACGTTGTCGATCAAGCCATTATTTCACCACCACTTTGGTATTATATACCTCACTGCCGTCGGATATTGATGCGGTATAGATGCCGCGGGCAATACCGTTAAGCTGCAGTGTAGTGCTGTTGGCTCCTGAGCGGGCTGTTTGTTTTTGTGTCAATACTACCCTGCCATATAGGTCTGTGAGCTTTATGGTATGGTCTCCGCCCTTGGTGGAATGGTAAGTAATGGTCACTTCATCGCTTGCCGGATTAGGATAAACACTGAGCTGGGTTACGGTCTTATTATTATTCGCTACAGCCAGTCCGTCGCAGAATGAAAAATCAACAGGATCTGATGCAAAACCATTGGCTACGACCTGCAATTGCCAGGTGCCATGCGGAATGCCGGCAGGCAATACAAATTGAGTCGTATCGGCTGCGGTGCCTCTGGCTACTCCGGTACTGTTCCAGTTATAGGTGCTGGCATAATAGATAGTGTCGTGGCGGCTGATGCGAATGATGGGATAATTGGTCGCCATCTGCCAGTCGTCGCCATAGCTGGCGCCCGAACTGATGCCATTGAATAATGTGCCGGTAGCTATAAAAGTATCGCAATTATTGACCAGAATATTGTTGATCGTGGGTTTGCCGGTTGCAATAGGTGTGCCCGAAGGGGTATAAACATAATATTGGTCATCACCCTGACGGCTGAACAGAACAGACCCATCGGGCAGGCAAAGCATATTCGATGTATAGCAGGCAGCCTCGATACTGTCTCCGCCATCCGGAGCGGAGATGTATGAGAATGTATTGGTGGTGTAATCAAATTCGCTGAATCTCATGCGATGATGAAAGACCGAATCAAATGTGGGTGTATGCGAAAGTGCACACAGTATTTTCCCGTTCACCATCATGGCTGCGGCTGCATCGGGAGCGCCCATACTATCCGGTACTACAGGGCCAATGGTCCAGCTGCCGTTGGCGGTAGAGCCGGAAGGAGTATAATAGGCCGTTTTGCTGGTAGCGCCCAGAAACCACGCTCTGCCATCGGGCAAAAGAAATGAGGCCCCGGTTTCAAACCCATACGGATCATAAAGGCTTACCGGCACCGGCGCATCGTGTATCCATGTGTTGGTAGATGGAATATAACGCTCGGCAGTACTTCCGGTCATATCAGGAAATAAGATGCTGTTGTCTTTAAGTAACAACCAGGATGTTTCATCATCGATACCCAGCGTATTGGGGCCGGGCGTAAAAGCAGAGGTAACAGGGTCGTAAAGGTAGGTATGGTGAGATACCGTATGTCCGGTGATAACTATTGCCTGCAAGATCCTTCCGTCGGGCAGCACCTGCGAATTAGCATCATATATAGTATCTGTAGGGTCTGTTATAGACAGGGTAGGCACCCACATATCATCATTGGGGTAATACACTTCTGCAAAACTGCGTCCGGT
Organism: Chitinophagaceae bacterium; assembly: GCA_947447465.1. GTDB lineage: Bacteria > Bacteroidota > Bacteroidia > Chitinophagales > Chitinophagaceae > Flavipsychrobacter. The sequence continues at coordinate 44,844 of CANFKE010000009.1, forward strand.
GCCATATTCGCCGCCGGCCACATATACAGTGCCGTTTTTCAAGACCTGTGAAGAGAAGTATAGTCTGGAGTTGAACATTCCCGCTACATTAGACCAGCTACCATTTACATAGCTGCCATGAATATCGGGGGTCAGTTTATTCCAGCCATTACCTATGCCACTACCCCCGCCTGCCGATGTTTTGACCAATACCGAACCATCATTCAGTAATAGCATTACGCCCTGATTATAATCGGGGGCCGCACTGGCAATGGGTGTCCAGGTGCCTTGTGCATAGCTAGCCGCCGGCAGCATAAGCCCCAACGCAGAGACTAACATCCAATTGTGCACCATGTAGGCGCCCCGTTTGAAGGCCGATAGAGTTGTAGAAAGAAACATGTGTTATGATATATGAATGAATTGCTATTGAATAACGACCACTAAATTAGGAGATAAATGTAATAAATGTTGGTAACTAATATTTGATACAGTGCAGAAGATGCAACGGCTCTTATGTTATCTGCTTAGCCAATGCTCCGGGCTTTTGCCGGAGTGCAGCAAGGTATGTCAAGAATCATTTTGGTCAGCTATACTATATGATAGAAAAACCGCTACTTTTATATCAAACAAATACGTATCATGAACTTCAGTGCATTATTAAGTCTGCTCTTATTGTTTACGCCGGTAAAAAAAGATATTCCGGTGAGTATATATGATTTTAAAATGGCTGCTTTCAAAGGTGCTGAGATAGATCTGAGTGCATACAAAGGAAAGAAAATGCTGATCGTGAATGTGCCCTGCACATCGGTAAATGACCCGCAATATGCCGAGCTGGAGCGCTTATCTAAAAAGTATAAAGGAAAACTGGTAGTGATAGGCGTACTTGCTGACGATTACAATATAGCACCCGGCTCAAAAGCCGGCGATCATCATGCACTGCATTACAATGTCACATTCCCTCTGGCCGATAAGGTACAGGTAGCGGGCAAAGATATAGATCCGCTGTTCAGATGGCTGGCCGAAAAGAAGTACAACAACTTCAGAGAGAACCACGTGAAATGGAACTTTCAGAAATACCTGATCAATGAAGAGGGAAAGCTCATTGGCATCTTCGACCCCAAAGTGAAGCCACTGAGCAGCCAGATAACAGGTGCTATAGAAAAATAGGCCGAATGATAGCCGGAAAATGACAGAACTACGTCAGGATCAGCAAAAAACGCGGCAAATTTGTTGGTAAAATGTTGAAAAGTTTTTCGGCTGAAAAACAATATGCACTTGCGGAAATAAAATAAATGTGGCTTATTGTTAAGAAAAGTACAACGAATCCTTTGTTAATTCACAATCTTGTAATAAATTCACCCCCTAATCGTAATCTCATATTGCCATAATTGGCAAAATGGGTGGTGGTTAGACGTTATTTAACACACATAAAGGGCCATTTTTTAAAGAAAAACAAACAGTATGAAAAGACCTTTGTTACTATTTGTACTACTGATTTCGGTTTGCATGAGCGCTTTCGCTCAAACGCACAACGTAACAGGTAAAGTATTGGACGAGACCGGCCAGGGTTATCCGGGCGCCGGTATATTGGTAAAGGGTACCGCTGTAGGTACTGTTACCGATGTGGATGGTAATTTTAATCTGGATATCCCGGATGGTAAGAAGAACAAGCTTATCGTTCAGGCTTTGGGTTATATTACTATGACAGTATCTGATACCGGTCAAACAGAATTCATTATCCGTCTTACTCGCACATCTACTACACTGGAAGGTGCGGTAGTAACTGCATTGGGTATCAAAAGAGAAAAAAGAGAAGTAGGTTATAACTCTACTACTGTTACCAACGAAGAGTTGACTGCTGGACAGAACACCAGTGCGCTTTCAAGCCTTCAGGGTAAAGTAGCGGGTGCTAACATCACCAGCTCTACCGGTGGCCCGGGTGGTTCTACACGTGTTATCTTACGTGGTGAGAAGTCTATCTTGAAAAACAATAACGCACTTATCGTGGTAGATGGTGTGATCACTAACAACTACGACCGTACTACCAGCAATGTGCTGACTCAGACGGACTTCGGTAATAGTGCCAATGACCTTGATCCGGATGAGATCGAATCAGTATCTGTATTGCCGGGTTCTGCAGCTGCAGCGCTTTATGGTAGCGCAGGTTCTAACGGTGCGATCATGATCACTACCAAGAAAGGTAAGAGACATACCGGCGAAAACGCTAATTCTAAAATGGATATCACTTACAAGGTGACTTACACTCAGTCTGATATCCTGAAGTATGCTGAACAGCAGCACCAGTTCGGACAGGGTAACCTGTACGGTGGTATCGCTGATGACCGTCGCGAAAACTTTAGCTGGGGTGCTCAGTTCGACAACAAGTTGCGTCCTTGGGGTCAGATCATCGATGGCAAGCAGTTGGTAAAGCCTTACTCTGATCAGCCAAACAATATCAAAGATTTCTTTAACCGTGGACAGGCGTTGAACAATTTCGTGTCTTTGTCCGGCGGTAGCGACAACACTACTTATTATCTTTCATTGAATGCTTTGAACAGCAATGGTGTTGTTCCAAACACATTCTATAACAAGTACAGTGTTCGTTTCAATGCAAGCACTCAGTTGAGCAACAATTTCTACTCTACTATTAATGTGAACTACATGAACACTTATTCAAGAGCAGAAAGCGGCGGACAAGCTGCAGGTTCTGTTTTGGATAATTTGTACCAGAGCGCACGCGACATTCCTATCTCTGAGTTGAAAGACCTGAGCAACAAATACTATTCTCAGCAGTACATCGATACAGCAGGTATCGAGCGTTATGGCTACTATGGTTCTTATGCAAAGAATCCTTATTGGGTTGCGCAGAACTACGATAACCGTAATAAGAATGACAGGATCCTCGGTGATTTCGTTGTTGGTTTCAAGAAAGGTGAATTCAATGTATCTAACCGTTTAGGTCTTGACGCGTCTAACGACAGATCTTTCTACAAGATACCTAACCTGAACGCAAAACCGGCTGATGCATCTGGTCTGTATGATCCTATTTCTAACAGCTACATTTCATCTGGTGGTTACACTCAGGCAAACAACACATACTTTACTTTGAATAATGACCTGATGGTTAACTTCATCCACGATTTCGACAAGGATTTCGGTGTGAATGCAATGATGGGTGACAATATTTCAATGGTACAGTCAGAAGGTATTTCTGGTGTTATCGATCCGGGTACTAACGGTTTGGTTATCCCTAACTTCTACAACTTCACTAATAACAATGGTCCGGTAACAGTTAACAACTTCCTGAACAGAAGAAGAGAGCATAGCATCTATGGTGATGTTAAGTTCAACTTCCGCAGAGAATTGTTCCTTGAAGTAACTGCTCGTAACACATGGTCTTCAACTTTGGTGTTCAGCAACAACTCTTACTTCTACCCTGGTGCTAACTTGTCATGGGTATTCACAGAAAGACTGAACGGTACTAAGTTCAAGAAGAATGTAATGAACTACGGTAAGTTCCGCTTCGGTGCAGCAGGTGTTGGTGCGGGTGGTATCCCTTACGCTAACAACGGCGCAGGTTTCACTCAGAGCGCTATCTCTTCAGCATTCGGTTCTGTTATTCCTCCATTCAACAACCAGCCTGCTTATCAGATCCAATCTACATTCGGTACTAACGATCTGAAGCCTGAGCGTACTCGTGAGTATGAAGTCGGTGTTGACCTTTCATTCCTTAACGATCGTTTGAGCGGTAGCTTCACTTATTATAACAGTCTTACACTTGATCTGATCACTCAGGCTCCTTTGTCTTATGCAACTGGTTTCTCTTCTTACTATACTAACGTAGGTGACATCAGCAACAAGGGTATTGAAGCTACACTTCGTGGAACACCAATTCAGACCAAATGGGGTCTTAAGTGGGAACTTTTCGGTACTTACACTCGTAACAAGAATAACGTAGTAAGCCTGAACAAGGGTCTGGAGAACGTAGTGATCGGTGGTTACAGCGGAATGGCTATCGTTGCTGCTGTTGGTCACCCGCTCGGAACTTTCTATGGTGCTGACATCCAGTATTGGAATGGTCATGCGGTTGTTGACCAGACTACTGGTTTGCCTATCGCTACTTCTAAGCCGGTTTATAAAGGTTCTTACCAGCCTAAATGGGTTGCTTCTTGGGGAACTGACCTTAGCTGGAAGGGTCTTAAGTTGCACGTAGTATTTGTTACTAAGCAGGGTGGTATGATCTACGATCGTACTAAGACTATCATGGACTTCAACGGTACTTCTCAGGAAACTACTGTTAACGGCCGTAACCCTTATGTATGGAACAATTCAGTTTATCAGGTGGGTAATACTAACAACTACCTGAAGAACACTACTAAGTTCTCTCCATACGATTACTACACTAATCAGGAAAACAACCTTCCTGCACAAGGATTGGTTAACGCAAGTTTCGTAAGACTGCAGGAAGCTGCTTTGACTTATAAGATACCTACTAAGTACTACGCTAAGCGTACGCCTTTCGGTGGTCTTGAAGCTGGTTTGTATGGTACTAACTTGTTGTTATGGACTGCTAAGAGCAACCAGTACAACGATCCTGAAGAAACTTCAGCAGGTGCTACAAGCAACGGACAAGGCTTTAACTTTAGTGCTCGTCCATCATTGAGGAACTACGGTATCTATATTAAAGCAACTTTCTAAACCTTAACTGTTAAAATACACATTATGTCTATTAATAAAAAGATCATTATAACTGTAGCAGCAGGTTTGGTATTAGGCGTTTCATCGTGCAGGAAATTCCTCGACGTGAATTCTAATCCCAACGTTGCCCAAACAGCAACAGTTCAAACTTTACTTCCTGCAGGTCAGTTATATATAACGTCATCATTGGGTGTTGACCTACAGATAGCAGGTTCTATGTGGACAGGTTTCTGGACGCAAAGCCCTAACTCTAGCCAGTACCGCTCTTTGGAGCAGTACGCTCCGGGTCAGGACCAGTTCATCAATGGCTGGGAAAACCTTTACGCAGCTAATGAGAACTTCTACCAGATGTACAAATTGGCTGATTCTCAGAAGAAAAAGCATTACAAGGCATTGTCTTTGATGTTGCGTGCTTACACATTCCAGCTGCTTGCTGACGGATGGGGTGATGTTCCTTTCAATCAGGCATTGAAAGGTCAGCCTTCTGAAGGTGGTATCCTTAATCCTAAGTATGATTCTCAGGCTGTAGTGTACACAGGTATCATGGCTTACATCGACTCAGCTGAAGCATTGCTCGCTCAGACAGATGCTGCAGGTCCTGGTTCAGATGACCTTATCTACGGAGGTGATGTTACTAAATGGCAGAAATTCGGTTACACACTTAAGTTGCGCATGTTGCTCCGTTTGAGCGAAAGAGCGCCATTGGTAGCACAAGCTGGTCTTGCTGCGCTGTATGCGACTCCGGGTGTTCAGTTCATAGGTATTGGTGATGACGCTAAGATCAACTTTGGTTATTCTTCTACTAACAAGAATCCGCTGTATGCTGAAATGACTTCTACTCAGTTGGGAAGCACACAGAATCTTGTAGCTAGTTCTACTGCAGTTGATAGCTTCAACAGCAACTTCGATGACAGAGCTTATATCTTCTACACTTACTTGTCAAATGGTTCAGTAGTAGGTATCCCTCAGGGCGATTACAACATGATCATATCTGGCGGTACATACTCAATTCCTAGTGAGTACGTTGGTGGTAATGCACAAGCGGCTAATTCAACTAAGGCTCCTGTTTATTTGTTGTCTAGCTCAGAAAGCTATTTCCTTCAGGCTGAAGTTGAAGCTCGCGGATGGGCTGTAACCGGTAATTCTGATGCTGCTTTGTTCTATCAGGGTATCAACGCCAGTTTTAATCAGTACAACGACGCTATGGTCGCTGTAAATGGTTACACTGCTGATAGTTCTTACAATCGTTACATCGATGCTGCCGGTACAGGTACCGGTGGTGGTTATTGGACACTATATCCTGCAGGTGGTACTCAGGCGCAGAAACTGCGTTACATCATCACTCAGAAGTGGTTCGCAATGTGCGGTAACCAGGGCTTCGAAGCATGGACAGAATATCGTCGTACAGGTTATCCTGACTTCTTCGTACGTTCTGCTAACAGCTTGATAGGTACTCAGGAGCCTGCTCGTCTGCTTTATCCTACATCTGAAAGCACAAGAAATTCTGCTTTCCCTGGATTGCAGCCAATTACCGCTAAAACGTGGTGGGATATATTCTAAACATTGAACAAAACGAATTGATATGAAAAAATTATTAGTTATACCTTTTTTGGCAGCATTGATGTTAGGTGCTTGCAAGAAGAACGATAATACTGTTTCTACTCTTGTAACTTACTCTACACCTACTATTACGCTTACCGGCCAAAGCTATTACAGTATCAATGTTGGTGGTTCTTTGCCAACAATAACTGCTACAGCATATGATTCTTTCTACAAAGAGTCTTATCCTGTTGTCATTGATCAGAGCACTTTAGATAATACTGTACCCGGTTTGAACATCGTGTACGTAAAATCTACTAACAAATACGGCATGATCGCAACTCAGGGCGTTTATGTCGCTGTTACAGATATCAGTCCGCTGATAGACCTTACAGGTAACTACAATCGTGTATCTAATGGTGCACCTGTAGTCGTAACTAAGCTCGCTAATGGTCTCTACATGACCAATAACGTAAGTGGTGCATTGTCTAATGGTCAGTCAGCATTCTTCGTGCAGACTAGCGACACAACAATATCTCTGCCTTTGCAGACTACCGGCTTCGGCGATACTTATGCTACAAATGCTAAGATCCACATGCTGGTTGGTGACACTGCTTATCAGTACGTATTGAATCCTTCTTCTACATTCGCTCCATCTACGCGCGTGTTCCAGAAGCAATAATCAGAATTAATAGCAAACATTATAAAGCCTCCTGATACTATCAGGAGGCTTTTATATTTTACCAATTTCGATGCTCTTATTTACTGAAAAACGATAGTATGTTTAAGTGTCTATTAAAAACTAAGGCAAAATGAAAGGATCGGCATCATTCAGAAAAGGAAAATTATCTCTTGCCTGATCCAGTACTTCACGGTCAAGCGTAATAGTATGGGTAGCAGCGCTATTGTTATGTTGCCATATTGTTTCTCCCAGTGGACCGAATACACTACTGTCGCCGCTGTAAATATTTCCTTTCGGGTCGCTCCCTACCCTGTTTACCCCTACCACATAGCTCATATTTTCTATCGCCCTGGCCTGTAACAGCGTTTTCCAGGCCATACTGCGTTGCTGCGGCCAGTTGGCCACATACAGCAATACATCATACTCAGTGCCTTTATTCCTCGCCCATACCGGAAACCGTAGGTCATAACATACCTGCAGGTTGATGCGCCAGCCATTTACAGAAACTATTTGTCGGGTATCACCGGCAGTATAATGCTTGTCTTCACCGGCAAATGCAAATAAGTGACGCTTGTCGTAAAACCCGATACGACCGTCGGGTTGCACCCACAACATCCGGTTATGATATTTCCCCTCATCAGATATGATCAGGCTGCCGGTAAGTATGCAGCGGTGCTTAATGGCCATATCGGCCATCCACCTCACTGTGGGCCCGTCCATTGGCTCTGCTAGCCGCTCTGGTGCCATACTGAACCCAGTGCTGAACATTTCGGGCAGCACAACAACATGTTTTGTTTCCGATATTGCGCCTATAAGCGCTTCATAGTGCTTCAGATTAGTGGTTTTATCTTCCCATACTATATCGGTCTGTATAAGCGTTATATTTAGGTGTTGTTTGGCCATGGCAGCAGTATTGTTATCAGGAAATGCGGGAATACCTGCAAAGTTGCGAACTTTCACACAATTTTCGATGGTCCGTTTCCTCCTATCCCGATTACTTTTGTAATTTTAAAATTCATGAGAAAGGTACTTATTTTATTGGTATTGCTGATGCCGGTTATCTTGACGGCAAAAGACAAAAAAAAGACGCCCCCGAAACATTTTCTCCCCGGCAAATGGGTAGAGGTAAAGCGTACCACGCTCGACTCTGTTCAGGTTCCCTTCACTGATACCTTATTCATGACCTTTCAGATAAGAGATACGTTCACTTACAGAGAAAGGAACGGATTTGTATATAGAGGCAAATATACCGTCGATGACGACGGACACCTCGACTTTGGTACAGTATCATACGATATTGCCCTGCGTCGCCCTAAAAGCATTATCCTCACCAATCCTAAAGGTATTTACTATTATGAACCCGACACTACGGCCGATCTGGGGCAGGTAGTCATAGAGAAGGAAGATAAGATACTGCCGGTCACCAATATCGATCAGATGATAGGGCACTGGACAGTATATAAAAAGCTGGCAGACAAAGACGGTAATTTCCCCGACTTTGATGTGCAGATAAAGGCGGTATATATCACAGGCCCTTCCAGCGGGCCCGACATGGGTAGCCTCTACTGTGGCAACGATATGGATGATAATCCATCATGGACCATCAGATCTTTGGGTGCCGACCAGTCACTGGAATGCACCGGTAAAACACAACGCTTTCTGAAAGTAGTTAAATGTCAGAAAGGAGAAATGGTCCTCGAAGAAGCAGGTATGACCTATTATTGCAAGCAGTTCAAATAAGAAGGATAGCCCGATTATAAGTCTATATCATTATTTATTTCTTAATCAGCTACATTATTAAATCATTCCGTTTTTCTATAACTTTGAGGGATAAATATTTTTATAATTGATTACTCCCTCAAGCAACATACATTTATCTATTGTCAGCCCTGTGTACAGGGCTGAACTAATAGTAGAAGAACTGGTAAAACGAATAAATGCCGCTGTTGCTTCCATTACTGATAGCTACGAGATCATACTGGTCGAGGACTGTGGCCCTGATAACTCATGGGCAAAAATTGAGGAAGAATGTAAAAAAGACAGCCGTGTTAAGGGCATCAAGCTGAGCCGGAATTTTGGCCAGCACCATGCTATTACTGCCGGCCTCGACCACAGCAAAGGTGCTTGGATAGTGGTAATGGACTGCGATCTGCAGGATAGGCCCGAAGAAATTCCCAATCTCTATAAAAAAGCACAGGAAGGATACGACATTGTTTATGCACGCCGCAAAGACAGAAAAGACAAGTTCATCAAAAGAATGTCTTCAAAGATCTTTTACAGTGCATTCTTTTACCTCAGCGGAATAAAACAAGATAGTACGATAGCCAATTTTGGTATCTATAGCCGTAAAGCAATAAATGCTATTAATAGTCTGAGAGAGCCAATGAGAGGTTTCGCTCCCATGGCCAAATGGGTGGGTTTTAAGAATACAGCTATCGATGTAGTACATGCAGAGCGTTTTGAAGGTGAATCATCCTACAACTGGAGCAGATTGATAAAACTGGCTTTGGATATTGCAATTTCTTATTCAGATAAACCGCTGAAGCTGGTCATAAAAACAGGGATGTTCATTTCCTTGTTCTCTTTGCTTTATATCATTTACACATTGATCTGCTATTTCACTGGCGTTATCAAACTCACCGGCTTTACAAGTCTTATAATTTCTATCTGGTTCTTGTCCGGTCTCATTATATTCACATTAGGGGTTATCGGTCAGTATGTCGGTAGGTCTTTCGAGGGCATAAAGAACAGACCGATTTATATCATAGACGAAAAAATTAACGGGGAAGATGAGTAATATTTATTTTTCAAAAGTAGAATCTGACCGTTTTGAAAAAAGAATATTCAGAGGAACTTTAGAGGTATTGAACGTTGATGAAATTGCCGGATGTCTGGCGGACAACGACCCCGACATTCTCATATTCAGAGTGCCGGTAGTTGAGCAACCTAAACTGCATTTACTCAATAAATTGGGTAGAGAGGTCATTGTTGCTGACACTTTGGTGTATTATCATGTTGATCTCAACAAAACAACTTTCAACGATTTAAAGAATACGGATCTCGAATTACGGCCGGCAACAGCTGCGGATGACGCCACTTTCAAAGAACTTGTACCGATCATTTTTAAAGATTATACCACTCATTATTTCTCCAACCCGCTCCTCGACAGGGTCAAGATAACAGAAGGATATACAGAGTGGGCGATCAATTATATCAATGCACCGGGCAAAGTCAACATCATTGGCTACATAGATAACAAACCAGTGGGTTTCATCACTTGCAATCTGGATGATGAAGGAGCGGAGATCATACTCAACGGCGTGCTGCCCGACTATTCGGGAAGAGGAATTTATTCAGATATGGTTCGTTATGTAAAACAATACTACCGTAACTTAGACGTTGTGCCGCTAAGGGTATCTACACAAATTCAGAACATCAGAGTACAGAGTGTTTGGAACAGAGAAGGCCTGATATTGAACAAAGCATACATTACAATACATTTAAACAAAAAAATAACGACATGATCCCATTCAATAAACCATACTTAACAGGTAAAGAAGGGCATTACATATATCAGGCAGTACTATCTGGTAAAATATCAGGAGACGGTATTTTTACAAAGAAGTGCCACGATTTTTTTGAAAAAAAATACGGTTTCAACAAATGCCTGCTCACCACTTCATGCACAGATGCATTGGAGATGGCGGCACTGCTGATAGATATTCAGCCGGGCGATGAGGTCATCATGCCCTCCTACACTTTCGTTTCCACATCTAATGCATTTGTACTGCGTGGAGCTAAGATAGTTTTCTGCGACAGCCGTACAGATCATCCGGGTATTGATGAAGATGCTATCGAAGCATTGATAACCGATAAGACAAAAGCAATTGTTCCGGTACATTACGCCGGTGTTGCCTGCGATATGGATAAGATCATGGATCTTGCCGCTAAATATAAGCTCTATGTAGTGGAAGATGCAGCACAGGCCATCGATAGTTATTACACAGGCAGAGATGGCGTAAAAAGACCGCTCGGCTCTATCGGGCATCTGGCAGCTTTCTCATTTCATGAAACTAAGAACATAATGGCAGGTGAAGGCGGTATGCTAGTGATCAATGATCAGAAGTTTGCAGATCGTGCTGAAATTATCCGTGAAAAAGGCACCAACAGAAGTAAATTTTTCAGAGGTGAGGTAGATAAGTATGGATGGGTAGATATGGGTAGCTCTTTTCTACCTTCCGATATCATCGCCGCATTCTTATACGCACAGATAGAAAATATTGACGAGATTCAACGCAGAAGAAAAGAGATCTGGCATGCTTACAGCAGGTTGTTACAGCCACTGCAGGATAAGGGCATCATTGGCTTGCCGGTAATACCTGATTTCGCTTCCAACAATGGTCATATGTTCTACATTACATTGAAGGATATTGACGCAAGGACCGCACTTATCGCCGACCTCAAAGCAAATAATATCTATGCGGTATTTCACTACCTCAGTCTGCATAAAAGCCCTTTCTATGAAGCGAAACATGATGGAAGAGTATTGCCGGAAACGGATCGATATACAGATTGTATTCTAAGGCTTCCTATGTTTTATGAACTTACAGAAGACAACATTAAGTCGATATCAGAGGTGATCATCAATTATTTTGTATGAACGAAAAAATGAAAATTAACCTAAGTACATTGACAATAGTGTACTTAGGTTTGTTATTTATATTACTATACAGCGGAAGTATAAACATATACAATTCCGCTGTTTTGTTATATACACTAAGCGCAGCATACATTACGGGAGCGGCCATAATTCCCCGATCGCTCAACACCGCTTTCATGTCTTTTACACATGGGCTCACCGCTATGCTCGTAGGTGCTTTGGTTTTTTCGCTCGCTATTTTCTTTACCGTTAATGTAAATGTGCTATTAGCATTGATGGCGATAGCAGTAGCTATATGTTTATTCTTCAACAAGGGTCGTCTTTCTTTTAAGTTCACATTTTCTCTGCCCGATGTTGTACTGACATCAATGGCTTTTTTGATCTACATTCTCATTTCCAGATCCGAACTGAAAGCACAGTTATCTGCGGTAACACTGGGGTGTATTGATAATTACGACACCAACTTCTTTACTTCCATTGTTACTTCTTTTCGTACTGGGACCCTTACCAGTGCCGCTTACGAAACAGGAAGTCCTGTGCCTTATCAGGATCTTGGCTTCTTTATTCCCGCATTCCTTGCCAACATTTTAAAGATAACATCCCACCAGGCTTTGTGGGGCTTGGCTCAGCCAATGTATAAACTATTGGCATTACTGCTGGGATATGAAGTTTTCTTTGCATTCTTTAAGGAAAAAGTGACCAGAAGCAATTATTTGTTCATGGTTGCTGCTATTCTGTTTCCTTTACTATTGGCACCATTGCATCCGCTTTATGTTGCTAAGCTCAATGTGCATAATTTTATTTTTTCGGGTATGGGCTATCTGCAGCCTGCGGGTACGGTTACCTATCCGATAGCAATTGTGACCGTACTATTATCGCTGGTTGTTTTTAAGTGGTGCAATTGGGAAACAGGAGATCAAATAAGACCAAAACTATTTTTTGCGGTAGTAATGGGAGTTATGATCATTGCTAAGGTGCCAATGTACTTTGCGTTCTTTACTTTTTTGTGTAGCATAATATTAGTTCGTGTGGTTTTTCGTAAAGAAAAGGTCATGAATTATCTGCCATATATTATGGCTTCTTTGATGGTAACTGCTGTAGCATTTAAGCTGTGTTTGGGCTATCCATCACTTACCCGAACAAGTATTCACTATGGATATTTGATAGAAAATTTTGCACACTTGTATAATAGGAGTGCTGTAGGTGCAAAAAACAATATCATCATTTTGGCATTGATACTCATTACCTATTTGGTTTGGTTGGGAATAAGATTGATCGGTATTATAGGATTGGTAAGAGCAGACAGGGGTAAATTGGCAGACATCTCTGTTGGTGTTGTTTTGTCATTGCTGGCTACTACACTGGTTGCCTTGTTTTTGCGTATCCAAGGCTTCGATATAAGAGGGCTAATGCAAAGGGATGGCACATTCGATGTAGAACAATTTGTAAGATCTTCATTCTATTTGGCTACCATTGCCGGCGGTATCGGATTGTTTAATATTATTCTTAATTCTGAAAAGCAAAAAATAAGTAGGATCATAGCTGCAACATCTGTTGTTTGGTGTCTGTTGGCGTTCACAACGATCATTTCTTTACCTGTTGGTAAAAAGCAGCAAGACCCCTGGTTCACGGATAACTATGCTACCCTGAGATCAGGCAAACTTAACGATGGTCTTATTGTGGTTGATCCTTACAAGCCTTCTTATGGTATCATGCTCAGCGCTTGTGATTATGGTACTTATTGGACAGTAATGGGATTGAGTCCTGTAGGATACAACACGTGCCCTAAGAACGCCTATCGCTGGGATATGTATGCGCAGCTGATCGCTAAGCCCGACGAAGCACTCTTCAATGCGTTTAAAAAAGAAAATGTGAGATACGTTATCAGCATTCCTGAAGACAAGGATAAACTCGATCAGGCAGCTGCATTATTCCCGGCCAGACTAAAGAAGTCAACCTATTCTAGTTGGGTGTACGAATTGCAGTGATCCATCACCGTATCAGCTATCTGAGCAGGTTGGTGGCATCACAATTGCATAGACTGTTATAAATATAAGGGCATGCGCACTACCATATTATTCATCCTCTTGTTGTTACCCTTTTGGGCACCTGCGCAAAAAGCAAGGCTCATTGCTTCATCAAGTACAGATTGGAGCGGAGGGGTGGCTGGTAGTTCCGGCACACGTTATGTATTCACGATCGCCTTTCCCGGCTGCAACAAAAAGGACATTGAAGCGGATACCCTGTGGATAGGCGACAGACCTACCGCACTGGTAGTAAAAACAAGTGATGCGGCCTACTTCAATACGGTAGTTACATCAGCAAAAAAGAGCATCAACTACACCATCAATGCGGCAGTAGATCACAGTCGCCGTTTCAATAGCCCCGACCCATACCGTCAGAACACAAATGCCATCAACCCGGTTAAAGCTCCGATGCTGTATAATGGGGTGGCGCTGTTGGCATATAGGTATAAAGGCAAAAGATGCTATTTTACCATCAGTAAAATAATAACGAAATATCCGGATATCAGCTACCCATAGAAGGTCCAATTATCCCTGTCAGTGCGGCAATCCATAGCATTTTACCAACATGGTGTTCTTACGATTACCCCTTACCCGAAACCTTAGTATCTTCGCGCAAAATTTCAACTGTATCATGGACCGTACCATAAAATCTGCGCTGATATCTGTTTTTTATAAAGACGGATTGGAGCCGGTAGTAAGAAAACTGCACGAATTGGGAGTAACTATATACTCCACAGGTGGCACGCAAACCTTTATTGAGCAGCTTGGCCTGCCATGCACTGCTGTAGAGAGTGTTACGGGCTACCCGTCTATCTTAGGTGGCAGAGTAAAGACGTTGCACCCTAAAGTGTTTGGCGGTATTCTGGCTCGTCGCGATTTTGAGGGCGATCAAAATCATATTGCTGAATACGAGATCCCTCTGCTCGACCTCGTTATAGTTGATCTGTATCCTTTCGAAGAAACGGTGCGCTCTACTACCGACGAGAAGGCGATAACCGAAAAGGTAGATATTGGGGGTGTCTCATTGATTCGTGCTGCGGGTAAGAATCACGCCGATGTTTGCATCGTCTCTTCTCGCACACAATACGAAGGATTACTTGATCTGCTCAATGAGCAGAATGGTGTGACCTCTTTGGCCGACAGAAAACGCTATGCTGCCGCTGCTTTCGCAGAATGTGCCCATTACGATGTGGCCATTGCCGACTATTTCAACCGGGAAGCGGATAATAGCCCTTTCCAATTGTCTTATGGCAATAAGCAGTCACTACGTTATGGCGAGAATCCGCACCAGAAGGCCGCTTTTTATGGCGACCTCGATGAATTATTCACTAAACTCAATGGCAAAGAACTTTCTTATAACAACCTCGTTGATGTAGATGCTGCTACTCAGATAATAGCGGAATTTCAGAAGCCGGCTTTTGCCATCATCAAGCACACCAATGTATGCGGCATTGCCGAGCGCGATAATGTAGAACATGCATGGGATGCGGCATTGGCAGGCGACAGAGAAAGTGCATTTGGTGGTGTCCTCATCACCAATCAGCCAGTCACTATGGAGGTAGCGCAGAAGATCAATGAACTGTTCTTCGAGATCCTCATAGCACCCGCTTTTGAGGCCGATGCACTGGAATTATTAAAGACGAAGAAGAACAGGAACCTGCTGCAACAGAAAAAGACCTTCTTCCCGGCAAGAGAATTTAAGCGCATACTCAACGGAGTATTGGTGCAGGATGGCGATACTCAGAACTATGCAGAGTGGACTGAAGCCGGTGCACGCCCAGCTACCGAAGCCGAAAAGCAGGATCTCTTGTTTGCCAATATCGTTTGCAAGCACCTAAAATCTAATGCCATTGCCATAGTAAAAGACAAACAACTCATAGGCAAGGGTTGCGGACAGACCAGCCGTATAGATGCCCTGCGCCAGGCGCTCGACAAAGCCAACCAGTTTGGCTTCAGCCTTACAGGTGCCGTTATGGCGTCAGATGCCTTCTTCCCATTCGATGATTGTGTAAAGATGGCACATGCTGCAGGTATCAATGCAGTAATACAGCCCGGCGGATCAGTACGCGACAAAGACAGCATCGCATACTGCCAGGAAAACGGAATGGTGATGATAATGACCGGAACAAGACATTTCAAGCATTAATAGAATATCATTATTAAAAAGATCACCAATAATTTGGTTTTATAAAGATATTCAATACCTTTGCCGTCCCAAATGCGGGCGTGGCGAAATTGGTAGACGCGCTAGACTTAGGATCTAGTGCCGCGAGGCTTGGGGGTTCGAGTCCCTCCGCCCGCACTCGAAAAGAGACAAACAGTACATACTGTTTGTCTCTTTTGCTTTTATACCATACCCGGCATCTCCTACAGAATATAGCCCTGCTCAATAACAAACCAAGCCTCATTTTTTTAGTCGAAATAGAAATGCGATCCTTATTACCATGAACCTACAGCATCTAAGTGGCAACCCACATAAACAAAATTTTCTCATAGCTCCGATCATTTTTTAAAATCAAAATACAACACACTCACAACCAACATATTGACCTCAATAAATGTTTTATGGTGGTACGAAAAGTGTACCATCATGGTACGCTTTTCGTACCACCATGTATTTTCGTTCGCCCCATTAAAAATTTATTGTTCAACTTTGTCGGTCACCCAACCTGCACATCGGGCCAGCTGTCGAATGTGATAAAGGATAAGCAGCTAGTAACGTAGCTCGCTCTCGTGACGACACAGATGAACAGGTCTCCGACCCGCCGAAACAAAACGGCAATACAGTCGGGCATAATCGGGCATGACCAAAAACCACAATCCAATGAAAACCAATAAACTACACACAATCCATGCCCGATTAGAAATTCATCCAAAGTCGGGCATTAAACAAAAGCACTCAAAAAAGTAACTGAGTTGAAGCGCTGGCTGAGCTTGCGAAGAGCGGTCGAGCCAACCACAACAACACGCAGCCCGGCTTCTTTTTCGCGCGGAGCGTTGCGAAAAAGTGCCGCTTTCTTTGTTTCTTTCTTTGCGGCAGCACAAAGAAAGAAAATAAGCGGTTGGGCACAACACCCCCCCCACTGGTCGAAGCGTCTCGCTTCCGTATTAAACGAAAATGAATTAACCGATCTCCCACCCGCCGAAACAAAACGGTAAGACAGTCGGGCACGATCGGGCATGACCCAAAACCACAATCCAATGAAAACCAATCAACTACACCAAATCCATGCCCGATTATTTGTTCATTTTCATCGGGCATACCCCCAATAGAGGACAAATGCACTGGCTAAAATATTAATACATACTTTTGAACTATCCCGAAACATAGTACCTCAAATGCGTATCTGTATAATTGTTGTTTTTATTGTTTTATGTTGCAATGTTTACGGACAAGAGACCGATAGACCAAAAGGTCATAAACTCGGTGAGCGACTGAAGCATATCTATGGCAAGCTGGATAGTGCCAAAGCCACACATAAATACATACAGCAGATCAACGATATCTCGCATGAGGTTACAGGCAAGTACAAAAAGATCGATAGCATTGCCCGTCACGATTCCGGTAGCGTTGGGCTGGTATATCATACCGTAGCTGCAGCCAAAAAGATAGCGGTGGCCAAGAAAAAAGATACCCTGGCTCGACCATCCCGAACGATAGATCCACCGGCTGTGGCGCAAAGCACTAAGTCAACCGATAACTTTCTCGATAAAGGCAATTATTACCTGCAGAGCAATAAACCGGTAGAAGCCGTGCATTATTACGAAAAAGGATTGGCAGCAGCGCAGGCAGCTCATTCACTGTCCGATCAGCAAAGTGCACTCAAAGGATTGTCCGAAGCCTATGATCAGAGTAAGGATGTAAAAAATGCATTATTCTATTTCAAACGATATACGGCCATCAAAGACTCTTTGCTGCAGGTGCAGACCGAAAAGCAGATAAGCGAACTAAAGGCCAAATATGAATTGGCCCGGCAGCAAGGCGAAATAGAGACACTCACTATAGATGGCGAAAAGAAAGGCAATGAACTGCACAAAAGCAGTTTGTTCATTCACAGGCAACAGCAATACCTCCTGCTCATAGGCATCTCTCTGGTACTGGCTATCTTTTTAGCAATTACCCTGTTCCGGCAATACCGCACCAAAAAGCGAGTTAGCGAAACTTTATTGGTACAGAACAATAAGATAGAACAACAGAAGCGAGATCTGGAAGAAAATCTGGTCTATACCCACCAACTGCAGGATGCGCTTAAAGAAGACCTCGACAGATACATGCAAATGGCATTGCGCAAGCAAATGAATCCCCACTTCATCTTCAACTCGCTCAACTCCATTCAAAGTTTTATACTCCAGAACGATAAATTGTCGGCCAACATTTACCTGTCAAAGTTCGCAGGACTCATGCGCAAAGTGCTCGAGAACTCGCAACATGAATATGTGACCTTAACCGAAGAAATAGAGGTGCTGAAACTGTATGTAGAATTAGAACAGCAGCGGTTCGATGATACTTTCACCTGCATCTGGGATATACCTGAAGATGAGGATATAATGGATTGTCGCATTCCGCCGCTCATCTTACAGCCTTATGTCGAGAATGCTATATGGCATGGCTTGCTGCATAAGCTTGGCGACCGTACCCTCACCATCAGGGTCCGCAAAGAGGCAGATATACTCGTATGCGTGGTCGAAGATAATGGTATTGGCAGAGAGGCTGCTGCCGCTGTGCGCAGACATAGAGAGAAAGGCAAATCGCTGGGTACACAAATAACCCGTAAGAGAATAGAGATTCTGAACTCATTGAATAATTCAGGCATTGGGGTAACTTACACCGATCTTACTGATAACGACGGTAAAGCCTCCGGAACAAGTGTTGGCGTTTCTATACCCGTTAATGAAATTGTGTAATGAAGATGATAAAAGTGGTTATTATCGATGACGAAAAGAGCGCGGTCACTTCTATTGAGTTATCGCTCAGAGAATATTGTCATGGTGTAGAGGTGGTGGGCAAAGCCTTCACAGCTGCTGATGGTATCAGCGAAATAACAACAAAACACCCCGACCTCGTTTTCTTGGATATCGAAATGCCCCACATGACCGGTATCGAACTGCTGGAGCACATCGGCGACCGCAATTTCGAGGTGGTATTCGTTACCGCTTACAACGAATATGCTGTCAAAGCTTTCAAGCTCAATGCCATTGATTATCTGCTCAAGCCGGTTAGTATTCCCGAGCTCATAAAGGCGGTCAACAAGGTACGGGAGAAGAATAGCCAGGACACAGCTACTGATGATAAGCTAAAGCGACTGCGCGAAACATTGTCGGGCAAAATAGGCCTTCCCTTCTCTACCGGCACCGAATATGTGAAGATCGCAGATATTATACGCATTGAGGCCGAAGGCAGTTATAGCAAGGTCATCACCAACGATGGCAAGACCAGACTCATATCGCGCAGCCTTAAAGAAATGCAGACTGCCTTGCAGGACGAGAGTTTTTTCCGCACCCACAAGTCTCATCTCATCAATATAGAGCACATCAAAAAGTACTCTCCGCTCAAAGATGGTGGCGATGTAGAAATGGCCGATGGCGCGCATATAGAAATAGCCCGTGCCAATAAACAGGAGTTCGCCGCTTTGCTCAGCACCATATTCAGGTAATATACCCGTATCACGCACTTCATGAACTCAAATCCGCACTTCATGAACTAGCTCTTTTACCCGTCTGTGTTTATCTATTCCTTTGCTATACAAAAACAAAATAGCATGAACATGAAACAGATACACATTCTCCTCACTGCAGTCATTATTGCCTTTTCTGTTACTTCTTGCAGCAAGATCAGACAGATAAAAGAAATGCTCAGTAATGCCGATGTGGTCACTCACTTTGGCTATCACGAAAAGAGCTATTGGGTATATAGAGACGCCCTTACAGAAAGCACCGACAGCTTTGTAATAGCAGGCTATAACAACAAGGTCAATCTGCACGGCATACCCAATGTGGCCGACCTCGATGATATCAGCATGACCATATTGGCTTACAACAGTAAAGACCTTAAGACAGACACCTTCAATTGGAGATTGGCACTGGGCGTGGGTAGCGTATCATTCTATATCGATGATCCAAAGGCCGGCGACCACAGTTATTCAGGCAAGCTGTTTTGCTATCCGTTCAAAAAAGGCTTTCTGGAAACCATCATCAGTGGCGGCAATGTGTCCTATAGTAAGATCACCAACGTATATGCTTCATACGTTGTTAATGGCACCACCTATTATAATGTTGCAGAGATCAATCTGTATGCCGAAAGCAGCACTCCCGGCTATACCTATGCTAAGAACGATTACATCTACATCTCAGCTGATGCCGGTGTTATCAAAATGAACATAGATCACCCTGAAGTAGCACTTAAAAAAGAGTGGGAGATACTCCGCTACGATCTTAAATTCTGAACCTTAACTCATTCATCATTCCATCACGATCTGATCTCACAAATATGATAACAAGGATAATGGTACGCGCTGGTTTTTGGCTCTCTTTGGTATGCCTCTTGTTGCTGCAACTCCCTGCCAGAGCCGCGTTTCCCCTGCATGTAGCAACAGATTCTACCAAAGCAACAACGAAGGTGGCTACTTCTCCTGCCGATACCGGTAAAGTGACTCATAGATCATTATTGTTAAAAAGGATTGACAAGATAATGGCCGCGAATGCAGATACCATCACTACAAGCGTTCAACCCGAAAAACAGGAACGACATAAGCGAAGCGGCATATTTGGCAGACTGTCGTTATATCTCGCATCTCTTTCGGTACTCGCATTTATTGTGGCCCTGTGTACTATGTTTACACCATTCCTGCTAACGGCCATTGTCATCTGGCTATACTCCGATGCCTTTGCTATACTCTTTGGCACCATAGGTCTGGTGCGGCGAAGAAAGAAAGGAATGGCTATTGCAGGCATCATACTGGGCGCATCTATGATAGCGCTCTTTATTGCTATTGCCTCATTCCTTAGTGCTGTAGTATCTGCACTCCCGGCTATTATGGCCACCATCATACTCATAGGCCACATCTGATGAGGTGATCACGGTCCATTTAAGGCAACAGCGATAAGGTTGGAACTTCAATAAAAAGACCGGCCTGATGGCCGGTCTTTTACTATTCTATGGTATAACTTACAGTACCGTCTTTTTCGTCTTTCAGCAACACGCCGTTCTCAGCCAGCTTGTTGCGTATCTGATCGCTGGTAGCAAAGTCCTTACGCTTTTTGGCATCTGCTCTTATCTCTATCAGCAATGACAATACCTGGTCCATCTTATTGCTCTGCTGGGCCTGTAACGGGCGCATACCCAGTATATCTTCCAGAAACACTTTGAAGGTTACCTGAAGCAATGCAAAAGTAGCTGCCGATAGCGCACCTGCCTTCACCTGACCGCCCTTGATGCCATTGATGATAGGGGCTAGTTCAAACAGGTTGGCAATGACCTTGGCTGTATTAAAGTCATCGTTCATGAAAGCTGTGCATTCGCTTATCCAGGTATTCACCTGTTCATCGAGCTTGGTATCGCCGGCAGTTTCATTTCCCGGATGTACCATCTTTTGCACCAGTTCATGCGCCTCCCACAACCTGCGCGCAGCCCTTTCAGATGCCTGCAAGGCCTCATTACTAAAGTCGAGCGTACTGCGGTAGTGGGTTTGCAGTATATAAAAGCGCACCACCATAGGATGGTATGCCTGCTCCAATACCGGATGGTCGCCACTGAACAGTTGCGACAAAGTGATGAAGTTGTTATAGCTCTTCCCCATCTTCTTGCCGTTGATGGTGATCATGTTATTGTGCATCCAGTAGCGCACCGGCGGATGTCCGTGTGCTATGGTACTTTGTGCTATCTCGCTCTCGTGGTGCGGAAACTGAAGGTCCATGCCGCCGCCATGAATGTCAAATACCTCACCCAGGTACTTGCTGCTCATTGCCGAGCACTCAATGTGCCAACCCGGGAATCCTTCTCCCCAAGGGCTCTTCCAGCGCATGATATGCTCCGGTGTCGCTTTCTTCCACAGCGCGAAATCGGCTTTATTGCGTTTCTCGTCTTGTCCGTCAAGTTCGCGGGTAGTTTCCAGCTGGTCTTCCAGTATTCTGCCGGAGAGCTTGCCATAAGGATAACCTTCCGCATACTTGTTCACATCAAAATAAACAGAGCCATTCACTTCATAGGCATAGCCTTTTTCTATGATGGTCTCTATCATGCTTATCTGCTCTATGATGTGGCCGGTAGCGGTAGGCTCAATAGCCGGGTCGTCATTGTTGAACAACCTCATGCCATGGTGGAAAAGATTGGTGTACTTATGTACCATCTCCATTGGTTCCATTTTCTCCAGCTTGGCCTTCTCACTTACCTTGTCTATCGCCTCGCGGCCTTCTTCTTCAAAGTGACCGGCATCGGTGATGTTGCGCACATAGCGCACCTTATAACCCAGATGGCGCAGATAACGCTGCACCACATCAAAGGTGATGTATGGTCTTGCATGACCCAGATGAGACTCACCCGATACGGTAGGTCCGCACACATACAAGCCTACATGGCCCGGGGTTATTGATTCAAACTTTTCCTTTTGTCTGGTATATGAATTGTAAAAATGCAGATCGTGTGTCATTATTTATGATATAGTCAGCAGCCTGCAACAGGCCACAAATTGTAAGTAATAGCTACTGCCGCCAAAAGTCGGGCAGTGCAAAAATAGTTATGTTTCGTATTAAAAGTCGGGGAGAGGGGGAAATGTATATAGCCCTAAAGGCACAGCGACCCTGCTCCCGCCATACATCGTGCGGAAGGGGTGGTCAATAAGATATGTAGATAAAGGCTCTTCATCAGGCAGCAAAGATATAATAAAATCTGACACATAACAGTGGTCGGCATTGTCATTTAAGAAAGCATTAGGGAGGTGTCAATGAAAATATTTCTACCTTTATTTTTCGAAATATATCTTTTGCCCATATTCTAATGTTTGCCGGGCTATCAGATCACAAAAAAACAGAATGAAAAAAATATCAACGTTGCTCAGGTATCTGAAAGATTATAAGGGTAAGATAGCCCTCTATTTTCTTTCAAATTTGCTGGGTATTCTGGCTGGTGGGCTGTCGTTATCAATGCTGGCGCCCGTACTGGCCGTATTGTTCAAAGTCACCAATTCTGCGCCGCAAAAGGGTTCGGGTCTTGTAGGTAAGTTCACCGGAGCTATTAATGATGTCATAACTGCCGAGGGGCCAATGACAGCGTTGGCCTATATATGTGTTATTGTTGTAGCATTCACATTGATAAAGAATCTCTTCTTGTATGTATCACTATATATATTGAACCCTATTCGTAACGATATATTACGGAGGTTGCGCGATGATATATTCATCAAAACACTTTCTCTGCCAATTGGTTTCTTCACCGAAGAGCGTAAGGGAGACCTTATCTCTAAAATGACAAACGATATCAATGAGGTGGAGTTGTCTATAATGAGTGTGCTGGAAGTGTTTATCAGAGAGCCGCTTACCATATTGTTCTATCTGGTAAGTATGATCATCATCAGCCCGCAACTCACTGTATTTCTGGTTTTATTCCTGCCTATTGCCGGATTAGTGATAGGGGTCATCAGTCGTTCCCTGCGCAAGTCGTCAAATATTGCTCAGGAGCAATTGGGTTCGATGCTGGGCGTGATAGATGAAATGCTGGTAGGCATGCGCGTGGTAAAGGCATTCAATGCAGAGAAGACCATGCACGCCCGCTTCATGAAGCTGAATAATACCCTGTTCAGGACAAGAAATAAGCTGGCCGCACGAAAAGAGTTGGCGTCACCTATGTCTGAGACCATGGGTGTAATGGTGGTGAGTGTGATACTGTGGTACGGCGGAAGGCTGATCATCAATAATCAATCTGAACTGACAGGAACAGCATTCGTTACTTACATTGCTTTCTTCACACAGATCATCAATCCGTTCAAAAATCTTTCATCAGCATTCTCTAATGTACAAAAAGGCACATCGGCCCTGGAGCGTATAGAGCAGTTACTTTTCGCCGACAACAATATTAAGGAGTTGCCCGATGCTAAGCCGGTTAATGATTTTAAGGAAAGTATAGAATTCAGGAATGTATCATTTGCCTATGGCGATAAGCAGATACTGCGTAATCTCAGCATGACCATACCCAAGGGCAAGGTAATAGCACTGGTAGGTGCTTCGGGTGCGGGAAAATCTACATTGGTGGACCTTGTGCCGAGGTTTCATGATGTGACCGGAGGAGAGATACTGATAGACGGTATCAATATTAAAGAGTACAAGATCGATGACCTGCGCAGGTTGATGGGGGTAGTAAGTCAGGACCCTATATTGTTCAATGACACTATCTACAACAACATAACCCTGGGTACCGGCGGGGCTACTTTAGAGCGTGCAGAAGAGGCCGCAAGAGTTGCTAACGCACATACCTTTATACTGAACAAGCCCGAAGGGTATGATACTATGGCAGGCGACAGAGGTGTAAGGCTGAGCGGTGGCGAGCGCCAGCGTGTGACCATAGCCCGTGCGGTGCTGAAGAACCCGCCGATAATGATACTGGATGAGGCCACATCATCATTGGATACAGAAAGTGAACGTATTGTGCAGGATGCCATAAATACCCTTATGAAGAACCGCACCTGTATTGTCATTGCTCACAGACTAAGCACCGTACAGCATGCCGATGAGATCATAGTGATGGAGAAGGGAACTATAGCTGAACGAGGCACACACAAAGACTTGCTGGCCAAAGATGGCATATACAGAAAGCTGGTAGAGATGCAGCAAGTTAAATAGAAGATACATAGTTGATTAAGAACAATGGCCGGGCAATAGTCCGGCCATTGTATTTTGAAAATTATCATAAATAATTAATTAAGATATAAGTCCTACCTTGCATAGTTAAGGTCAAGAGAAGAATTATGAAAAAAATACTACCTATACTATTTACTATATTGTTGCTGCTGGGATATGCTGATTCATTTGCTCAGTGTTATTATCAGGACACATCTGTGCTCTATTGGGTAAAAATGAACAAAGCTTATGGCATAGCGATAAGTAATAATGGGAAGGTAGCAGTAAGTTCTGTAAAAGCCGGTGATACTGCCATAAGGTCGGTAGTGAAGATTTGGAACAATGTTACTGATTTTATGGGCGGTCTGGATAATGACGATAGTTTGAATCTGATCTCTCCGCAAGGGTTAGCATATGATAATGATGACAATCTATATATAGTGCAAACAGGCAAGTTAGATAGCAATATATTGATCTATAATCCGACACTTACGCTTATAAAATCAATAAATAATACTTCCGGCATGTTAGAATGGAACAAGCCGAGGGGAGTAGCAGTAGATGATATGCAGAATGTATATGTTGTTTGCGCAGATTCCATGAATGGCATCACTCATCTACCCATTCAAGGCACTGGTAAGCTGATAAAAATATCATCACCACTTACAACCGCTACCAAATCATTATTACTTAATAAACTATTTGCGCCCAAAGCAATAGCAGTAAGTGGTGGCAGGTTGTATATAACAGAAAATGACAGCAACAGGATAAGCGTTTTTGATGCGACGACAATGATCAAAGTGGACAGCATTGTAACAATGAACCCTTGGGATATTATGGTGAAAGACTGCAGAGCGTATTGTACCAACCACTATAATAATGGAGTCAACATTATGCGATCAGATAGCCTTGCTGACAGCACTGTTACAGATACTATAGTTGATCCATACAGTAATCATGGAAAATATGCAATGCAGGTAAATGCCGACCGGGATTTATTTATTACAGACAACGATAGTGGTCGCGTGCTATATTTTTCCGGGACGATACCCGCGGGAGGTGGTAGTGGTGGTTCCGGCATGCCGGGAGCAAGATTTTGTGTTGGAACACATCACGCATATTTTGCCGCCGGTCTTGGTTGGTGGAGTTCTCAAGATACCAATATTGTGAAGGTGGATTCTTTTGGAGATGCAATAGGTATAAGCTCCGGGTTTACACATTTATATTTTACACACGATACGGTAATAACAACTTACTTTGCTTACATAGATGCACCGATACCGGCACTGGGTCCGATCTACGCAAAACTGAATAGAGGCATATTTAAATACGATTCAATAACCATTTGTTCTAGTCGTGCTCGAGGACTCTATGCAAGCAATAGCGGCGGGTACTGGAGCACAAGTGCACCAAGTGTAGCTTCTATCAAACAATCAGGAATTGTATGGCCCAAAGGTATAGGTACGACCATTATCACCTACTCAAAGAGTAATACATGCAACAGTGTGAGTACAAGTTATCAGGTGAGAGTAATAAGTATGCCACATCCGGGTACGATAACAGGGGATTCTCTGGTTTGTCCCGGTGCATCAACGATACTGACCGATGCAGTAGCCGGAGGAACGTGGAAGATAAGTGATACGGGCCTGGCCACTATCAATGCCGCAGGAATGGTTAGCGGGGTAGCATCAGGTAATATTACTATAACATATACCGTAGAGCCCGCTTGTGATGAGGGTTCAGCCTACTTCTCCATGAGAGTGGATTCATTACCTAACGCAGGTGTTATACACGGTCCGGATTCTGTTTGTGTAAATGCTGACATTACCTTGCAAGATACCACCGCAAGTGTGGTTGGAACGTGGAGCAGCAGTAATACTACAGTAGCTACAGTAAATGCGGGTGGTGTGGTACACGGAATATCAGCAGGCTCCGCCACAATAAGCTACATAGTTATCGGTACTTGCGGAAATGATACCGCTACCTTTACTGTTGGCGTAAGGCCATTGGCACATTCGGGTGCTATAACAGGAACCAACCATGTATGCCCTGCTCTCTCGGTCACGTTGAGTCATGCTTCGTCTGTTGGTTCGGGGGTATGGCGTTCGCGTAATTCAGCAATAGCTGCGGTCAATGCAAGTGGTGTGGTAACAGGCGTTACCGCTGGCAGTACTACTATTTATTTTATTTCAACAAATGCTTGTAATATAGATACTGCAGCTTATTCATTCACCGTAGATCCTGCGCCACATGCAGGCATTATCTCAGGTCCATCCAACGGATGTATAGGCAACAACTATCCGCTATCATTGACCGGTGCATCGGGCACAAGTACGTGGATCAGCAGTGACCCGTCAATAGCGGCGGTCGATGCTTCAGGTATGATATATCCCGCTTTGGATGGTACGGTGACAACTACACATATTTCAAGTACTGTTTGTGGCAGCGACTCTTCAACATTCATGTTCACTGTTGACCCTAATGCATATTCAGGCCCTATTGATGGTATCTATGCACCTGTTTGTATAGGCTCGGGCCCTGACTATCTGTATGCATCTTATGCGGTAGGTGCCGGATACTGGTATAGCGATGATCCAACTATAGCCGATGTTGACGGAGGTGGTATGGTCACTTATTATAATCCCGGTACGGTCAACATACATTATATGACCACTACGGCATGTACTACCGATGATACCTACACAACATTGACCATAAACACTTTACCTGTTCCCGGTGGTATCAGTGGTGCCGATAGTGTGTGCTATAATGCAAGCATTACCCTTAGCAGCTTTGGCGCCAGCAGCGCAGGTGTATGGATCAGCAGCAACCCTTCTGTAGCAACGGTTTCGCCTGCAGGTGTAGTTACCGCATTATCTACTGTTCCTGCATCTGCGGTCATTAAATATATTGTTACAGAAGCTTGTGGACAAGACTCGGCAATACATACAGTAAATGTAAAGCGCTCACCACTGCCGGGTACTATTACCGGACCAACAACTGTATGTAATGGTGGTACTATTTCTTTGTCAGGAGTAATTCCTGGTGGTACTTGGAGTAGCTCTAATGTGGCCATAGCCACTGTTTCGGCAGGTGGTGTAGTCGGGGGTGCTGGCTTCTTAGGCGGCGCTGCTACTATATCCTATACTTTCAATACTTATAGTTGTGGCAGTGCGGTAAGAACAGCACCGGTAACGGTATTGACACTGCCACTGAGAGGCAATATAACGGGTGCAGACACTGTATGCCAGAACTCATTCGACACATTACGTAATCACTCAGCAACACCGGGTGGTGCATGGCGCAGCAGAAGAGGCTATGTAACATTTTTATCTGCGGTAAGCGGCATAGATACGGTTATGTTCAAAGGCATTGTGGCGGGTATGGATACGCTTGTTTATACCGTATCTACTATATGTGGCACAGACTCGGCGATCTTTAGTGTGACCATTAATTCTTTACCGCTTGATGGTAATGTGACAGGCCCGACCAATGTATGTGTAGGCGCAACTATAAGCTTGATAGAAGTAGGAGGTACACCGTTGGGTAACTGGAGCTCGTCCGATCCATCGATAGCCACTGTGAATGCATTGACAGGAGTGGTGACAGGCAATGCGGGTGGTCCGGTAGTGATCACCTATTCAGGTTCTACCGCATGCGGTTCGATACCTGATCCATATACGATCACGGTAGATCCTCTGCCTAATGCAGTGATAGCGCCTTCGCCATCTGACGTTTGTATGGGTAGTACGGTAACACTGGTGAATACGGGCGCTTACGGTAGTGGTACATGGAGCAGCAGCAATACATTTATTGCTACCGTAGATGCGGCGACAGGTGTTGCGGGTGGCAACAACTACGGAACAGCGACTATAAGCTATATAACTACTACACCTACCTGTGGTGCCGATACAGCTACACTATTGTTTACGGTCGATCCGCTACCGGTACCCGGCCTCATCTTTGGTGATGATACTGTTTGTTCCGGTTCGTCGGTAACGTTGATAGATGTTACGCCAAGTGGAGTATGGAGTAGTCTGGATCCATCTATTGCCACAGTATCAACAACAGGTAATGTAACGGGTGTATCAACAACATTAGCAACCACTACTATTTTTTACACTGTTACCAGTGCTACTTGCGGAACGGTATTTACATCGCACGATATTACAGTAAAGCCATTGCCTGTAGCTGGTGTGATAACGGGTCCCGGATCGGTATGTCGTGGTTCAACTATATTGTTGGCTAGTACCATTTCCGGTGTCTGGACCACAACATCACCTTATATGACGGTTGATAATGTTACGGGAGAGGTCACCGGTATCGCAACAGGATCCGATATTATTACTAATACCGTATCAGATATGTGTGGGTCCGACTTTACAACATTCACAGTTACAGTTACTGATGTGCCTGTCATGACACCGATCACCAGTTTAGATTCTCTTTGTCAGGGTGGTAGCTTTGTGGCAACCGCCGGTCCTGCCTCAGGTTCGTGGGGTACTCACTTCGGATATGTCATACCTTCAACAGCATCTCCTACTACTGCCAATGTATATGCCGCTTCAGGAGGAATAGATACACTAAGTTATACAGCATACAATAGTTGCGGTTCCGCAACAGTATCAAAGGTGATCAAGGTACGTACATTGCCTAATGCGGGATATGTAACAGGTACAGATAGCCTTTGTCCTGGAAACAGTGCTACCATGTACAATCTGGCCGGAGATCCGGGAGGTACTTGGAATCACACCGGTACCCATGTCAGCATTACCGGCACCGGTGGTGTATTGGCACTTACTCCCGGTACTGATACCGTATATTATGCGGTAACAGGGTATTGTGGTACATCGGTAGCTACTCACAGGCTTACGGTCAATCCATTGCCTGTAGCGGGTGCTATTACTGGCCCCTTGGGTGTTTGTGTAGGCTCATCAATAACGCTGAGCGATCCTACAGGTACGCCGGGAGGAACATGGACCTGCGGAGCTGGAGGTACTATTACATCAGGAGGTGTATTCACGGGTAATACCCCGGGATTGGTCAATGTTACCTATGAAGCGTCAACTCTTTGCGGTTCCTTATTTGCATATTATACAGTAACGGTAAATACCACACCAACAGTAGCTCCTGTAGGGGGTACTACAGCTATCTGCGCCGGCACTTCAGCAACGCTTACAGATACAACAGCAACTGGTTTCTGGAGTTGTGCGCCTGCATCCGTGGCTACCATTGATGCGCTTACCGGGCACTACTTTGGGGTAGCTGCAGGTACGGCAACAGTGAGCTATGCGGTAAGTAATCTTTGCGGAACTACTACGGTCACACAGAACGTCACCATCAATACAATACCTGTTGTAGCGGCTATATTGGGAATAGCAACAGTTTGTCCCGGTGGAACGACAACATTGCATGATGGCACGCCGGGTGGCGTATGGAGCATGAGCAATGCGCATGCCACCATATCACCATCGGGAATGATCACAGGTATAACAGCCGGAATCGACACGGTCTATTATACTGTTACCAACTCCTGCGGAACAGTGAGCGTCAGCAGAATAGCTACTATTTACGCAGTGCCGGGAGCAGACACAATTGCCGGTCCTTCTATTGCTTGTACAGGCATACCTGTTACATTGACCTCCGTAGTTACCGGAGGTACATGGACAGCCAGCAATGGTAATGCCACCGTAGCGGGAGGAGTAGTGACAGGTGTAACAGCGGGCACAGATACCATATATTATGCGGTGACCAATGCATGTGGCTCTGCAACAAAATCAAAAATTGTTACCGTGCATGTAAGTGTAGTACCTATGGTAACGGCAGCAGTAAGTCCGGATGATACACTATGTGGGGCAGCACCGGCAACCTATACTGCTACACCTGTTAATGGCGGTACAGCTCCATTCATACAATGGAGGAGAGGAGCGACAAATATTGGTACAGGGCTTACGTTGGGCGACTCTCCCGCAGATGGTGATGTGATCAGTTGCAAGATGGCTAGCAATGCCACCTGCCCTACAATAGATACGGTGTACAGCAATAATATCACTATGCATGTATATCCTAACGTTATACCTGTTGTTACAGTTACAGTGTCACCGAGTGATACCATCAGCTATATAGGTCAGCCGGTAACATTTACCGCTACACTTACCAATTGTGGTTCTTCTCCTGTATATCAGTGGTATGAGAACGGAACTGCTATTACTGGTGCTACATCCGCTACCTACAGCACTACTGCAGTTGGTAATGATGCCTACTATTGCATAGCCGACTGTAATATTCCTTGTGCCATTGCGGTAGCCAATCATAGCAATGTGGTGACCTTATATACAGGACATGTGGGTGTAAATGATGTACATCCTACCGGGGTTTCCTTTGCTTTATATCCTAATCCTAATGACGGTAAATTTACATTGACAGGAAAGGCGGAAGGTATTACCGGTGTTGTGAATTATGAGGTATTAGATATGATGGGAAGAATACTGCAAAGTGGTCATGCACAACCTGTGCAAGGTATCATCAGAGAGGCAGTATCACTGGATGCGCATACGGTTCCGGGTCAATACCTGTTGCGACTGATAACTGATAACGGCGCGGAAGTGATACATTTCACTATAAGTAAATAAGACAGTGTAATATGAATAGTAACAAAAACGGGCGCTTAGTTGCGCCCGTTTTTTATTTATAGTAATTAATAGTTAGTAATGATATCGACCTTAACGCAGATATAACCCTTCGATAATATACACCCAATAAGTGTGTACCAATTTTGCAGTTGTAGTAAAAGAAATTTTATGAAAGCACTGCTTACATTGTTTATCATTATCATATTGCTCATCACAGGAAGCGTGTATGGGCAATTGGCAACATATACCGGCACAGGTGGTACCAGCACTGCTGTTACAGGTTATCCCAATGAAACGGTGACCATATTGCAGAATACCGGATTTGGTACCAATACAGCCTGCAGCAGTGGAGGATTGAGTGGTAAGACGGTCGCCACCTCTTGGACCAGCTATAATACCGGAGGACCGCATTACTACATACAGATATTACCGAATGCAGGTTATCAATTGGACGTAACAGGATTCTCAGCAGGTATGAGGATATCCAATACTGGTCCCGCTAAAGTTCGCTATGCTTATAGCCTTGATGGAGGGGTAACATGGGTTGATGATGGTACCGATCATGTATTGTCTAATCCGGGCTGTGGAAGCAGTGTAGCCTCCTCGTGGAGTGGCGGTACTTTGCCAACCGGCATCACCAGTACTACAAATGGTATCATAGTTGCATTATTTCCTTTTGCTCCGGGTGGCGCAACAGGTACTTTTCAAACCAATTATATCAATGTACTGGGTACAGTCACCCCCGCATGCACTCCCCCTGTTATCAGTGTAGCTCCTCTTGCACCATCTTTTTGTGCGGGTAGTGGTGGGGTCACTCTTACTGCAACCGGAGCCGGCACCAGCGGAACCTATTCATGGTCGCCTGCAAGTGGATTATCTGCAACAACAGGGGCTTCAGTTGTCGCCAATCCATCTGCAACAACAGTTTATACCGTTACCGGATATTCATCTGCAACTTGTAGCAGCACTACCACAGTTACGGCTATAGTTAATCCTTTGCCGGTAGCTGCGCCAATTGCAGGCCCCACCACTGTTTGTGTCGGCTCATCTGTAACATTGACCGATACCACAACTGGCGGTGTATGGAATATAGCTAACCCCTCTTTAGCCACGATCACCGGATCAGGTGTAGTTACAGGTATAGCTTCAGGAACTGACACGGTTACCTATGCGGTAACTAATAGTTGCGGCACGGCAACTGTCAGCTACCCCATCACTATCAATCCGCTGCCATCAGGTGGTTCCATCATTGCCGCAGACAGTGTATGTGTTGGGGCAACTATCAGCTTATCTAATCCTACTGCTACAGCAGGGGGTACTTGGAGCAGCAGTAATACTTCAATAGCTACTACCGGCTCTGCTATTGCCGGTGGTGTTGCAGCAGGTAATGCTACCATCAGTTATTCAGTAACTACTATATGCGGTACAGCCAATGCATTACATACACTTGTAGTAAAGCCATTACCAAGTGCTGCACCCATAATCGGTGCGACCTCGGTTTGCATTGGTGCCTCAGTAACATTGACCGATGCCACAACAGGTGGTGTATGGAGTATAGCTAACTCCGCTTTAGCCACGATCACCGGATCAGGTGTAGTTACAGGTATAGCTTCAGGAACTGACACGGTTACCTATGCGGTAACTAATAGTTGCGGCACGGCAACTGTCAGCTACCCCATCACTATCAATCCGCTGCCATCTGGTGGTGCCATCATTGCCGCAGACAGTGTATGTGTTGGGGCAACTATCAGCTTATCTAATCCTACAGCTACAGCAGGGGGTACCTGGAGCAGCAGTAATACTTCAATAGCAACTACCGGCTCTGCTGTTGCCGGTGGAGTTGCAGCAGGTAATGCTACCATCAGTTATTCAGTAACTACCATATGCGGAACAGCCAATGCGTTGCATACACTCACCGTGAACCCATTACCCTATGCCGGCGTGCTTACCGGCTCAGATAGTATTTGTTCAGGTCTTACCACCACATTGACTCCTTCGGTTGCGGGTGGTATATGGAGCAGTGCAAATATCGCTATAGCCAGTGTTTCGGCTAGTGGCGTTGTTGCAGGTATTGCAACTACATTGGCTACTACTAATGTGCTATATACGGTTGCTACCTTCAGTTGCGGATCTGCTACTGCAAGTCATACCATTACTGTAAGACCGCAACCTGTTGCGGGTGTTATAAGTGGCACAACTACCTTATGCCAAAATGCCATCACAACACTCAGTACTACAATTGCAGGGGGTATGTGGAGCAGTGCTGATGCATCTGTAGCTACTATTTCTCCTGGTGGCGTATTTACTGGGTTGTCGAATGGTAATACTACCATCTCTTACTCGGTCACCAATAGTTGCAATACGGCTGTTGCTACTATTCCGGTGCAGGTCAATGCTTTGCCTTCGGTAATTACCGGTGTGACTACTGTGTGCGCCGGTGTATCTGCCGTCTTATCTGATTCACTTACCGGAGGTATCTGGAGCAGCAGTAATAATTCTGTGGCTACCATAGATGTGTCGGGCACTGTTTATGGCATCACTCCGGGCACTGTAACAATAACTTATACAAATGCAACTACAGGTTGTTACATCACCACTCCATTTATGGTGAATGTATCTGTGCCGGCATCATTGAGCATATCGGCAAGCACGCCATTGTCGGTATGTGCTGGCACTCCGGTTACTTATACCGCTCATCCTGTCAATGGTGGCACCAGTCCGCTGTTTGTTTGGAGTATTAATGGTGTAATACTTGCCGGTTCACCTGCATATACCTATACGCCTGCCGATGGAGATATTGTTCGTTGCTGGTTCTTGAGTAGTCTGGGTTGTGCGGTACCCGATACTGCCAGTGCTTTGATAACAATGACGGTACATCATATTGCCACTCCTGCGTTATCTATTCACATTGCATCGGGTGATACGGTATGCATAGGTGCACCAACAACATTTATACCGGTTCCTGTTGACGGAGGTACAGCGCCTACCTACCAATGGTATGTTAATCTGGCTTTTGCCGGTATAGGAAGTACACACACTTATACGCCCGCTAATGGCGATGTAGTGACCGCAATAATGGCCAGCAATGAATATTGCAGAACGGCAGATTATGCCACAGCTACAAAGACAGTGACGGTAAGCCCTGATGTCTTGCCTGCGGTCACGACCACTATCGATCCGGGGCTTATTTCGTGCAACCTGTATCCGGTCACATATACGGCAACTTCTTTCAATGGAGGAGCAGCGCCTGCATATCTGTGGTCTGTTAATGGTGTCAACACAGCAACGGGGCCGACATATACTTTTTTCCCGGCCAATGGTGATGTGGTCAAGGTAACACTGACCAGCAGCTATCCTTGTGTATCTACACCTTTTGCAACTGATATTGTTACCATGACGGTATTGCCTGTTGTCCAACCGATAGGTAGCATCACTGCAATGCCGGGTTACATCATCAATGCCGGCGCTTACGATACTTTCAGTGTTACGATACTCAGTGGGGGCGGACTGGCACCAGCGTATCAGTGGTTCAAGAACAATGTCCCTGTATATGGTGCTACCAATTCTGTATATATCACCAACGATCTCCATACCGGTGATTCAGTGAACTGTGTGGTCACTAACACCGATCAATGCAGCGGAGTATCTGTATTTAACTCCGTGAAGATCATAGTGGGTAACAATGTAGGTGTAAATGATGTGGACGGTGCAGGGGCAATAACACTGCTACCTAATCCTAACAATGGCACGTTCGCCATTAAAGGAAATATAGCGGACGCAGATGAGCCCCTTACGATACAGATCACAGACATTGCCGGCAGAACTGTTTATCAGGATATTGCAACAGTTAATAGCGGGGAGGTGAACAAAAAAGTCATTACCGGTCAATTACCATCGGGAATGTATCTGCTGCACTTACGCAACAGCACGGTCAACAAAACAATGCATTTGATAATAGAATAATTCCTTTTGAATAATATCCGGAGAGATGCTGCGCAAGTGGCATCTCTTTTTGTTGAGTAGCAGGTGATTTTCCCATCTGCAGCATTCCCCACTTTTGCTCTTCCCTCATATTGACTTACCTTAGCAACATGCCTGAAAAGAAACTCTTTTTATTAGACGCGTATGCGCTCATTTTTCGTGCCTACTATGCGCTTATCCGCAGTCCCCGCATCACCAGCAAAGGAAAGAACACCAATGCGCAGTTTGGGTTTACCAATACTTTGCTCAACCTCATCAATAAAGAAAAGCCTACCCACCTGGCGGTGGTTTTCGATACTTCTGCACCCACAGAAAGGCATACCGACTTTGCCGACTACAAGGCCAACAGGCAGGAAACCCCCGAAGACTTGCGTGCGGCCATACCGGAGATCAAAAGGATCATCAAGGGGTTTAATCTCCCTTGCGTGGAGATGGATGGCTATGAGGCCGATGATATAATAGGTACACTGGCCATTGAAGCCGCAGACCTGGGTTATACGGTCTATATGGTTACCCCCGATAAGGATTACGGTCAGATTGTTCGGGAGGGTATCTATATGTACAAGCCGCCGTTCCAGGGCAATAAAGAAGAGATATATGGTGTGAAGGAGATCTGTGAGAAATGGGGCATTCAGCGAGTAGATCAGGTAATAGACATGCTGGGTCTCATGGGCGATGCCGTAGATAACATACCAGGCATACCCGGTATTGGCGAGAAGACCGCCGCTAAGCTATTGGCAGAATACGATAATATAGAGAACCTGCTCGCCAATGCCGATAAGCTGAAAGGCTCAATGGGCGACAAGGTGCGTAATGGCAAGGAAAAGGCCATAATGTCAAAAAAACTGGCTACCATCATTACCAACGTACCGGGTGTGCCTTTTCATGAAGAGGACTTTAGAGTAAAGGATAAGAATGTGGAGGTACTCACAGAGATATTCAACGAGCTGGAATTCCGCACGCTGGGAAGGCAGGTATTTGGCGATGCCGGCGGAGCCCCTGCACCTGAAGCACCTAAGTCACTAGACCTGTTTGGCAATGTCATAAAAGAAAAGCCGTCAGCGGCTCCGGTACAAACAGTTGCTGAACAGATACAAACAGCTAATGAAGAGACGGAACAATATGCCGGTAACTTTAAGACCATCGCTGATGTGGCGCATACTTATACGCTGGTAACCACTGCCGAAGAGATCACTGCGCTGATAGAACAGTTACATCAACACAAGGAAATAGCGTTCGACACAGAGACCACCGACATAGATGCTAATCTGGCAGATATAGTAGGCATGAGTTTTTGTTGGGAAAAGGGAACTGCATACTATGTGACACTCCCTGCCGACCGCACAGAGGTATTGGCTATCATGGAGCGTTTCAGACCATTGTTCGAAAAGCAGGATATAACCTGGATAGGTCAGAACCTGAAGTACGACATGCTGATGCTGAAGTGGTATGGTTTTGAATTGAAAGGCAATATGTATGATACCATGCTGGCACACTATGTGATAGACCCTGATGGTAAGCGCAGTATGGATATGCTCAGTGCCAAGTACCTCAGCTATCAGCCGGTATCTATAGAGACATTGATAGGCAAGAAGGGCAAGGGGCAATTGTCTATGCGCGATGCGCCATTGGAGCAGGTAAAGGAATATGCCGCTGAAGATGCGGACGTGACCCTGCAATTGAAAGAGATCTTTGAACCGCTGCTCGATGAAAAAGAGGTGCGCAATGTATTTGCAGAGGTGGAGAATCCTCTAGTTCCCGTACTGCTGGATATGGAGTTCGAAGGGGTCAATCTCGACTTCCAGTTCCTCAATGATTACTCTAAGGATCTAGAGAAAGACATTAAAGCGGTAGAGAGTAGTATATATACACATGCTGGTGTCAACTTCAACATAGGCTCACCTAAACAACTGGGTGAGATATTATTTGAATTGATGAAGATCGATGCCGGTCAGAAAAAGACCAAGACCGGACAATATGCTACCGGTGAAGATGTATTGCAGAAGCTGCGCCACAAACACAGCATTGTTGAGGAGATACTCACCTACCGCGAGCTCACAAAACTGAAAAGTACTTATGTAGATTCATTGCCCGGATTGATCAATCCGCGAACGGGCAGGCTGCACACTAGCTACAATCAGGCGGTGGCGGTTACCGGCAGACTGAGCAGTAATAATCCTAACCTGCAGAATATACCTATCCGCACCGAGCGTGGCCGCGAGATACGCAAAGCATTTATTGCTCGCGATGCCGATCATATACTGGTATCTGCCGACTATTCGCAGATAGAGCTGCGCATTGTTGCTGCTATAAGTGGTGATGAGAATATGGCACAGGCATTTAAGGACAATAAAGATATTCACACTGCTACTGCCGCTAAGGTCTATGGCGTAGCCGAATCTGAAGTGACCGGCGATATGAGGCGCGCGGCAAAAGCGGTGAACTTCGGTATCATCTATGGTCAGTCTGCTTTCGGACTTTCTGAAAATATAGGCGTAAGCCGCACTGAGGCAAAGACCATCATCGATAATTACTTTGCTCAATACCCAGCTATCAAGCAATACATGGACCGCTCTATTAACTTTGCCAAAGAGCATGGTTATGTAGAGACCGTTATGGGGCGTAAGCGCTGGTTGAAGGATATTTATTCGGCCAACTTCACTGTTCGTGGTTATGCAGAGCGCAATGCTATCAACATGCCTATACAGGGTACGGCGGCTGATATGATCAAGCTGGCCATGATCAATATTCATAAAGAACTGAAGAAGAGCGGTCTGGGCGCCAAGATGATATTACAGGTGCATGATGAATTGGTATTTGACGTGCCGGTAAATGAGCTGGAAGATGTAAAGCCTATCATCAAGCGTTGTATGGAAGGCGCTATGGAATTGCCTTTCGGAGTGCCTCTGCACGTAGAGACCGGTCATGGTCACAACTGGTTGCAGGCCCATTGATGAGCATATACATCGATCTGAGGAATAACAATAGAGGAGGCGACCATATAACGTAGGTGTTGTAGGGTCGTCTCTTGACTTTACGAATAATCTACTCCTTACTGTTGGCTGCTATCTGCGACCTTAAAAAAGTATTCCAACCCGCACGCTCAACACCATATTCTTCTCTCAGCAACGCAGTGAGCGTGGTATATTTCATTGTTCTCTTTAGTCCGGCTATACCATCTTTCTTATAGGCCATAAGACACAGCATCCCTTGTAGGGTACTCAGCGGATTGGTATAATTATCCATATAGTAAAAACTGTCAGGGTCGTTCAAGTCTATTGCAGGATGGGTGCTGAGGTACTCATTCAATCGTTGCAAATGCCAGCTCAGCTCATGTCCCAGACTACCGCCATAGAACACGGCCAGACCCTCTGTCAGCGGAGACCTCGGAAACAACTTGTTCAGGTATAAGTGTACTACCTCATGAAAATAATCTTCCCCCATACCACCGCAGTAAATGATGTTGTCTATGCCATCGCTTATGCCGCTTGGTTTATCGCGGTTGCCCATAGCAATGGTGAAATCAAAACCTCTGTAGTGTTCTATTTCTTCTCTGGTATCGGCAAAATAATACGTTATAAGTATAGGTTGCAGGTTCCATTCTTTTTCCAGTTGGTCTGTTTTACCTGCCAGTGCCTTCGCCTTGCTTTTGTCAAACTTATGATAGGAGGGATAGTGATAGATGAAGTTGTTCACTTCGCTGGTGTTCCACTTTTGCTGTGCCATCTTCATGGGGTTCATGAATTGCAGATGCCCGTCTGCCCCTCGCAGCACATAATGGTTGGTGATCGCCGATACCATCACCTGTCCTGCGGAATCTACTCTGCTGAACATGGTCTTGATATGCACCGATCCGTTCTCTGGTCTTGCCGATAAGATGGTAGGTTTCCCCAGCATATAGGTGGGTATTTCGGCACTCACTGCATAGATGAGCCTGTCGGGTATGCGGTAGCGCTGGCAATCTTCGGCCGGCCAATAGCGCGAAAAGTCGGGCAGGAATTGTTTGCCGGGTGTGAACTCATTCAGATAATTACTCAAAAAGTGTACAGCATCATTCAGTTCCGTATCTGCCGGGTCTATAGGATTGTTCACCGGCAACTGACCATAGGCCATGCTACCCAAGGCGGCAACCATGACAATAGCTATCAAAGAATGTCTGAAAAATCTGGTAGGCATATTACTGGCAATATTAGGATTATACTCCGTGAGGGACTAAAATTTGCCTTGTGATATTTTACACTTTACAAGAAAAATTATTTGGATACTTCCTTTGTTTTGTTAAATTTGTGTCATATTTATTCACTTAAAAACAGATTTGTGGCGTACGAAAACAAAAACTTTAGCGATAATCAAGGTGAAGGCCGTGGAGATAATCGCAATGAAAGTTTATATAGCAAACGCATAAAAGCGGGAAAGAGAAGGACTTACTTCTTTGACGTTCGCTCTACCCGCGGAAATGACTACTTCATTACCATTACTGAGAGCAAGAAGCGTTTCGACGACAATGGCTACGACAGACATAAAATGTTCCTTTACAAGGAAGATTTCAATAAATTTCTGGCAGCTTTGTCTGATACCATCAACTACGTAAAGACCGACCTTATGCCGGATTTCGATTTTGATGCATTCAATCACGATCAGGAAAATGAAGAAGGTTCAGATACTACTATCTCTTCTTCAGCTACAACAACTACTACTCCGCTCATCGTTAGCGAAGATTCTAATGTTGACGACTGGAAGATCTAAGTTTACAATTACGACACTACATACAGAAGCCTCCTGATTTTTCGGGAGGCTTTTTTGTTGGGCTACATCAGTGTGTTGTGAAATGCCACAAAAAAGCCCGCACCATAAGTGCGGGCTTTACAAATATTCAGACCAACTATTAGTGGTGGTGGTGCATAGAATGCGGGTCCTGTAGCTTGAAGAATTCTTCTTCGCCAATTTCCTTCAGTTCTGTAGTGAACTTACCTTCCAATGCCAGGAATATCTTA
Source organism: Chitinophagaceae bacterium (assembly GCA_947447465.1). Lineage (GTDB taxonomy): Bacteria > Bacteroidota > Bacteroidia > Chitinophagales > Chitinophagaceae > Flavipsychrobacter. The sequence continues at coordinate 84,863 of CANFKE010000009.1, forward strand.
TCTGTAAGCAGGCGGCGGAAAGTTTCATCTGCCATCTTATCATCCTGCATCACTTTGTCCATATATCCGTCCATCCATGGAGCTTCATCATCGCCGTCCATACCATAGTAGGCCAATACACGGGTTTTGATATCATTCTTCACTTCTTCGCGGGTAACGTTGATGTTGTTGTCCTTGATCACTTCATCAGAGATCAGCTGCCAGCGAAGCTGGTGCTCAAATCCGCTGAATTCGTTCTCTACTTCTGCTGCGCTCTTTGGCTTTTCACCACCTTCGCGCATCCAGCGCTTCAGGAAGTTCTCAGGTAAAGTGATCGGTGTGCTGTGTACCAGCAATTCAAATATTTCGTTATGGTAGCGCTCACGAGCTATGCGATCGAATTCGCGCTGCAATTCTACTCTTACTTTTTCTTTGAAGTCAGCCTCATCAGCAACCGGTGTGCTTGGGAATACCGCTGCATACAATTCAGGACCCATATCCTTTGGTATCAGCAGGCCAACCTTGGTAATGGTCAGCTTATAGTGGTGGTTAGCAGCTTCTTCACCTGCCTTCAGCGGATCCTTCAGGAATTTTGGTAACTCTTCAGCAGAGCATATTTCAGCCGGAACGATCACCATGCTCGCGCCTGCGCTCTTGCCCATCAGCATTTCCTTCAGCTTGGCTGGCATCATGCTTAGCTCTTCTGTATCTTCCAGCTTATCTCCGGTTACATTGCCGGCTGCATCGCATGGCTCGTAAGTAGAGTAGATGATATCCAGGTCCTTGCTCACAGTCTCCTGCTCATCTACCTTGCCAAAGCGGCGCTGTAGTCTGCCCATTTCATCATCCAGCATCTTGTCAGAAGCAATGATCTTGTAAGCAGTAAGGTTGGCTTTATTCTTAAGTGCAGGTATTTCAAATTCAGGCTTCAGGCCTATTTCAAATGTAAATTCAACGTCAGTAGGGTTATTGATATCCAGTCTTACCGGGCTTTCGCTCGGCATGATCATTGGCTGTGCAAATATGGCCAGCTTTTCTTTCTGCATATAATCTTCCAGATGCTTGCCTGCTGAACGTACCACCTCTTCGTTGAACATTGCCTGGCCTGCCATCTTGCGGATCATGCCTGCAGGCACCATTCCCTTACGGAAACCCGGTACATTAGCGGTCTTAGCATATTGCTTCAATGATTTTTCAAACGAAGGCAGGTAATCTTCCTTGGTCAGTTTTACAGATACTTTATCGTGCAGTGTACCGATATTCTCACGTGCTACAGTAGCCATTTATTTGATTGGTTTTTTGAGTTAAAAAAAATAGCCGCCATTAAAAAGGAGGCCATATTATTTTTTTATTACGGGGTGCAAAGATACAACTTTTGGGTATTTGTGGATTTGTTTTTTACATATACAGGTACAATTATTCAGCATATTTGTGGCGAATAGCCTGTCATATTTGTGCTCTTCAGCATATATGCTTATCCTTGCGCAAAACTCTCCAATGACCTCCTCAGCTACCACCCCCGAAGAATACCTGGCTACCTTGCCCGAAGATCGCAGAGCAGCTATGCAGCAGTTACGCCAGGCCATAAAAAAGCACATAGATAAAGACTATGAAGAACGGATGAGCTATGGTATGATCGGATATGTGGTACCGCACAGTATTTTCCCTGCCGGCTATCACTGCGACCCTAAGCTGCCGTTGGGATATATGAACATAGCATCACAGAAAAACTTCATTGCAGTGTACCACATGGGGGTATATGGCAGTAAAGAATTGTTCGACTGGTTTGTAGCAGAATACCCCAAACACACCAAGGCCAAACTGGATATGGGCAAAAGCTGCATCCGCTTCAAAAAGCCCGATCAGATTCCCTTCGACCTTATAGGCCAATTGGCCGGGAAACTATCAGTTAAAAGATGGATAGAATGTTACGAGCAGATGCTCAGTGCACCGAGGGAAAAGAAATGATATATTAAATGAAAGAGATAGAATTGACTGCACCATAAATACCTTCTTTTTGCTTTAATCGCTACATTTACATCTCTTAATTGTAGTACCAAACGCCATGTTAGTAAAAGTATTCGGAAGTGCTGTTTACGGAGTAGATGCTATCACCATCACCATAGAAGTAGATACCCCCGGTGGGTTGCCGGGTTATTTTATAGTGGGCTTGCCCGATAGTGCGGTAAAGGAAAGTGTGGACAGAATATTATCGGCCATAAACAACAGCGGGCATGAACGACCCCGCGCCAAGATGGTGGTGAACATGGCGCCCGCCGATATTAAAAAAGCAGGCGCAGCTTATGATCTGCCTATTGCCATTGGCTTCCTGGCCGCTACCGAACAGTTACCAACAGAACAACTACACGAATATGTAATGATGGGCGAGCTGTCGCTTGATGGTTCTTTAAGACCTATAAAAGGAGCCTTGCCCATAGCCATACAAACAAGAGCTGAAAAATATAAAGGACTGTTCGTCCCTAAAGAAAATGCCCGCGAGGCCGCACTGGTCAATAATCTGGACGTTTACGGAGTAGAAAATATAAATGAGGTGGTTGACTTCTTCAGGGGCCAGTCTGACCTTAAGCCATTGAAAGTAAATACCCGTGAAGAATTTTTCGACGCTCAGAACTTCTTTGAGGTGGACTTCAACGACGTAAAAGGACAAGAGAACGTAAAGCGCGCATTAGAGATAGCTGCCGCCGGCGGACACAATGCCATACTCATTGGCCCTCCAGGTGCCGGTAAGACCATGCTGGCCAAAAGATTGCCTACCATACTACCGCCGCTTACATTGCAGGAAGCTCTGGAGACTACCAAGATTCATTCGGTAGCCGGCAAGCTGCCCGGCAACACATCATTGGTGGCGCAAAGGCCCTTCCGTAGCCCGCATCATACGATCTCTGACGCTGCCTTGGTCGGAGGCGGAGGTATGCCGCAGCCGGGCGAAATATCACTGGCACATAATGGTGTCTTGTTTCTCGATGAGTTGCCCGAATTTAAACGTACGGTACTCGAAGTAATGCGCCAGCCAATGGAAGAGCGCAAGGTCAACATCAGCAGGGCAAGGCTGAGCATAGAATTCCCTGCCAGCTTTATGCTCATAGCTAGTATGAATCCCTGTCCTTGCGGCTACTTCAACCATCCCGAAAAAGAATGTACCTGCTCACCAGTAATGGTGCAGCGCTACCTCAATAAGATTAGCGGTCCGCTGCTCGATCGTATAGACCTGCATGTAGAAGTAACACCGGTAGCATTCTCCGAACTGTCATCGCAAAAAACATCAGAGCCAAGCACCGATGTGCGCACGCGTGTTATCAAAGCTCGCGAGATACAAGCCAAAAGGTTCGCCGAAAACCCCGGTGTATATGCCAATGCGCAGATGAGCAGTAAACTGCTTAAAGAGATATGTCAGGTAAGTCCCGTAGGTGCCAATCTGCTCAAGACCGCTATGGACAGGCTCAATCTCAGCGCACGCGCTTACGACCGTATCCTTAAAGTCTCCCGCACCATTGCCGACCTCGCAGATAGTGCCGACATCCGCCCCGAACATCTGGCAGAAGCAATACAATACAGAAGCCTTGATAGAGAGGGATGGGGAGGATAAGGAGAGAGAGCGGAGAGTGATGGTGATTGTGTAGGTTTTCGTAAATTTGAGTAAACAAGATAGCGTATGTCTATTCAGGAAATGCAGGAGCATATAATAAAACAAGTAACAACAGTAAGTGATGAGAACATCCTGCGTATGCTTGATGAGGAATTGTCATTTTACTTGGAGCATAAAGATGATGCGGCAGCTCAGTTATCTGAAAAGGATTATAAAGAATTGGTGATGCTGGCGAATGAACCGATCGAAGACAATACCATTTCTCTGGATGAGTTCAAAAACATCATGGATAAATGGTCATCGAAAATGTCCCCTGATTGGGGCTAGTCATCTTTTCTGCCCCGGGATGTCTGCAGTCAGCTAACGCAGCAGATCAAACTAATACATTTTCTTGACCTTGCCCTACATGGATATTCTCCTTGTTCTTAAATTCTGCCCATTCTGATGCTGACAATTAACCAATCCACTTATACCACGTAGTCGGTTCCCCTTCGGTTCTCCAGTTGGGTTCGGCATCATAGTCGAATGTCTCTACATACTTGAATCCTAGCTTTTCCAATACCCTTCTCGATGCGCCATTATCTATATCCGTCATGGCATAGATATCCTTAAACCTGAAAGACTGAATACCATGGTCCAATGCGGCTTTGCCTGCCTCCGTTGCATACCCCATTCCCCAGAAACGTCTGGCAAATCGGTATCCGAAATCATAAAAATGGCTATGTTGGTTGATGGGCCCTGTCATATACTTGAACCCTGTCCAGCCTGCAAACTCGTTACTCGCTTTTTCTATTACTGCCCATCTGCCTATGCCATGGTCTTCATATTGCTGTCTAACAAAGCTTATCACTTCTTTTATCCGCTCTTTAGTTTGCACAGGCGCCTTACCCACATATTTATGCACCTCAGGATCAGAGTCCATTACAAACATTCCCTCATAGTCTGCTAATTGCAATGGCCTTATCAGCAATCGTTCAGTTTCTATAAATACGTTCATGGCACATGTTTTTTTAAAAGTATGATTTTACCGATAAATACAGCACAGTATCTGCAACAACACTATTGCTATCCGGCATCATTCCGGTTCACACTACCCATTACCTCCCAAGAAAAATTTTATTCACTTCAATTGTTGCTACCTAACCAATTGATGTTCCGTTCACTGCAATAAGATGTCCACATTTTTGTGGATATGTTTATTTCATCACCTCGTTTTTCAGCATTAATTTGCCTCCGATTTCAGTGAAAATCATCCGTTCTTTGACAAGTGAACCCTATCCTAACATGCAATGTATAAACCTGTTTAGTGACGAGGCAGGGATAAGACACAGTGATTAAAAGTGGCAGAAAAGTGGAAGTAAAGTGGCAAAAAGTGGCAGAAAGTGGAAGTTTTTGGCAATTTGTTAAAATGCCATGTAATCCTTACCCACAAAGCATTACAGCCAAAATACACAGGCCAAAACTTCCGCAAACACGAAAAAATTGCCACTTTTATATATTCGGTCGTTCACCGCTGCCACCGCTAAACAGTCCGGCTAAACCGTATCTTTATCCTTATGAAGATCGCTTCATTCATCATTCCTTTATTGCTGTTCTGTATCACCGGCTGTGCGCAAAAAGATACACACAACTTTCATATGCCCGGCAAAATACCTGTAGATGGTAAACGCTGGTATCAACTCACTAATGCAAGTGCAGATCTGAGTATGCTGTTCGATAAAGATCAGTATCAAAAGCCCAACACCGGTTATCATAAGCTCATAGAGCATTACGATGCATGGTATCCGTTGCTCGATGGGGAACAGATGACCATAGACAGCATTATGATGTACTGCTGGCGATGTATCGATGCAGCACATCCTGTCACCATCTATGCGGTCATGCCCGACTGGACCAAAGTGCCGATAGCTGTGTTTAAAGGAGCGCGTGCCGCCACATGGGAAGGTCCTGACCCGGATAAGCCCGGTGTATTTACTCTGGCAAAGCCTGTATCAGGTATGCGTTATCTCATCATCAATTCATGGGGCGAGTTTCCCGGCGAGATAGAGTTCTATGGTAAATACATAGCTCCCCATAAAGTAGGTATTACGGTCAATAACAGGCCCACTCCATTGGGGAATTATTTCGGTATCAATGCCTTTGAATGGAATTTTCAGAATAAGATCGACCCCGATAAGGCCGATGCATCTATGCTCGACCCCATAAAGAATTTCACAGGTGTACGACACTATCTGGACTGGGGAAAACTGGAAGCAACAGAAGGTAATTATACCTACAACCCCGTTCACGATGGCGGTTGGAATTATGACGATATGTACCAATGGTGCCGCGATCAGCATATCGAAGTACTGGCATGTCTCAAGACTATTCCCAAGTGGATGGAAGATACATATCCGCAGGGGCAACGCAATTATGAGAATGTACCTGCCCGCTATGGTAAAGACCTTTCAGACCCTGCTTCATACATCGAACAGGCAAAGGTGGCGTTTCAGTTTGCAGCAAGGTATGGTAGCAACAAGAATATAGATGTGCGACTGCTGAAAGTTGATAACAGACCTCGATGGACAGGTGACAAAATAAATACCATAAAGACCGGCTTAGGACATATACACTACATAGAGTGCGATAATGAAAGAGATAAATGGTGGAAGGGCCGCGTCGCTTACCAGACAGGGCGCGAGTATGCAGCTAACCTTTCTGCATTTTATGATGGTCATAAAGGCGCTTTAGGTGCAGGGGTAGGTGTGAAGAATGCCGACCCTGATATGCAGGTGGTTATGGGCGGATTGGCCGATCCGTCTGCAGGTTACATACAGGGCATGATAGATTGGTGCAAACAATATCGGGGCTATAAGGCCGATGGCGCTGTTGATCTGCCCTGGGATGTGATCAACTATCATTATTATTCCAACGATGCCAATGGCACCAATAACGACCAGCACACGGGCGTAGCACCCGAGCTCACTACCACTGCCAAGACAGCAGAAGAGTTAGTGATGCTGGCACAGGTATATGGTAAAGGCATGCCGGTATGGGTCACAGAGGCCGGCTACGACCTGAATGCACAGAGCCCGCAAAGAGCGGTGGCGGTCAATGGCAGAAGTGCACAACTTACTCAGGCCGACTGGATATTGCGTACATCATTGTTATACGCCCGCAATGGCATAGACCGTGTGTTCTACTATGAGCTTTATGATGATGATGCTAAGAGTACGGTAAAGTATGGCACATCGGGTCTGCTGAACGAAGATAGGACCAACAGACCTGCTGCTGATTTTATCGGGCAGGTAAACAGGATGTTGGGCAAGTACACTTATGCTCAGACCATAAGCACAGATCCTCTTGTTGACAGATATAGCTACGGCACCAAGACCATGTACGCATTGGTAGTGCCTGATGCTAAAGGCAGAACGACCAACTATCAACTGGATCTGGGCAATGCCGATAGTGCATACATCTATCAGTCGCAGCCCGGCACTCAGATGAAGGTAACAAAGTTGAGAACAGACAAAGGGAAGATACAGATACGGGTCTCCGAAACGCCGGTATTTGTTACGAGTACTGCATTATTGAAGTGATTGGCTGCGGCCTGCATTCGTGGCTATGGCTGCGCAACTTACAATGTTAATTTTTATGAACAAGTTACTGGTATTCATACTCATGTTTATGTCCTGCACACTGCAGGCACAGCAACTGGTCACTTTTACCGCAAGTGTCAAATACACTTCAATGGGGGTTGAAGACAACATAGATGTGCTCTATTATTGCGAGGGAGATGATGTTGCCAATTTCGATCGTCCAAACTTCACCAACTTTGAGATAGTAGATGGGCCAAGAACATCTCAAACAAGTCAACGCAGAATAATCGACGGAAAGGAGACAGAGAAAAAGTCCATAGCTATATACTACGTTTTGAAACCCATCGATACAGGCGATCTGGTAATAGAACCTACCTCTGTGTCATTAAGTAATGGCAGCAAGCTGTTCTGCAACAAGCTGACCATAAAAGTGCGGCCGGGAACTGTAGCCAACACCCTCAACGGTGGTAATTTTAAATCATTGATGAGCGACAAGTATCAGCTTGATATGAATATACTATCCTCATCATTGCCATATGTTGTTTGTGCCGGACCGGCCTATGTATATGATACCGCTGCTATCAGCCAAATGCTTTCATTGATCAATAATAAGGTGCGACCATTGCTCAGAAAAGACCCGGTCAATAAAGAGCAGGGAATTTATTGGGATCATGGCTTGCCGCGGGTACACGTATCTGTAAAAGACACAACAGGGCTGAGAGCGGCAATAGCTGCGCTATACCCTAAAGACGATAGAGTGGTATGCCTCACCACTATCAATTCTACCGTAGAAATGATGCTGACCACCGAAGCCGAATTCAATAATAAATTCACCTTTTACCAGGGCTTTGATAAGATGAAGAAATTGCTTGCGGAAAAAGGTGCTGATACACTCAAAGACAGACGCATATTCACTGTTTGGTCATTTAATAACAGTAATGACAGGGCACAGTTTAAAAAGATGGTGAAGAAAATTTTCACAGTTGAAGGCGAAAAAGATGTTACCCCCAAAGGACCTTACAGTGTTAAGTTCAGCACCATTGCTTTATCAGGTAAGTCGAAGATGGACGACACATCACTAAAGAAAATGGCCAATATGCTCATGAACTATGCCGATGCATGTCACGGATCTTTCCAGAGCCTTAACGTAGCTAAGTAGTGTTTATAGATGTGTTCACAGTAAAAATTAATGACCTTTGCAGTAATGGATATGATACACACACTATTGGGAGAAGATATACAGGCCGCTCTGTTGATCATTCTCAACCTTATAGTTATAGAAAGCCTGCTGTCGGTAGATAATGCTGCTGTGCTGGCTACTATGGTGCTCGATCTGCCTAAAGACCAGCGCAATAGGGCGCTGAAGTATGGCATTGTAGGGGCGTATATTTTCAGAGGTATATGTTTGTTCGTTGCCTCATGGTTGGTAAAGGTTTGGTTCTTAAAGCCGTTGGGTGGCTTGTATCTGTGCTATCTGGCATTCGATTTTTTCAGAAAAAAAGTAACGCCCTCACCCGAAGATCAGGAAGATGTTGTTGACAAGGAAAGAAGCAAACTATACCGCTACACGGTGGGTGCTTTAGGCCCATTCTGGGCTACTGTGGCTCTGGTAGAAGTAATGGACCTGGCGTTCTCTATTGACAATGTATTTGCTGCGGTAGCCTTTACAGATCATCTGTTCCTTATTTATACAGGTGTTTTTATAGGCATACTGGCTATGAGGTTTGTAGCGCAGGGCTTTGTAAAGCTCATGGAACAATTTCAGTTTCTGGAGACCATCGCGTTTTTAGTGATAGGTGTATTGGGAATAAAGCTGCTGGCATCACTATATACTCATTTTTACCCGTCTTCACCGGCAAACAAAATACTGGATGGTGAGCGAACCGATATGTTCGTGTCTATCTTTACAGTGGCCGTTTTCCTTTTGCCGGTCATCAGCTCTTTGCTATTCAATTATCCGGCAAGAAATAAAGATCGTAAACAACAAGAATAATCAAGTAGAACTATGATAGAAGAACCATACAAGTATAGAGTGAAAATAGTGTTGGAGAGTGGTATGTGGTTGTGCGACTGCGAGGAGAAGAACGAGAACGGGGTGATATTTTATGAGGTCATCGTCACCGCCCCCGAATCTGTATCGCCGGGCAGAAGGCCGTCTAAACCACTACCCATGAAGTTCAACCGCCGGGAAATGGCTTTCGAGTTTGAAATGTGGCCCGATGAATATGAAGAGGATATCGAAGTGCTCGAAGAACGACTATCCGAAGAGATTGTTGAAAGGCTGCAGTAATTGCTGTTGTTGGTTATGGCATGTCTTGTAAGTCATTGATTTATTGCAAACAGTGTTTACATTTGCCGCGTATCTATCACTTTTGAAATTTATTTTAATGCTCCGTTATTGCTTTTCGCTGGGTCTGCTCCTGCTCCTGTCTTTTTCTGTATTCGCGCAACAAGACACTATTAAAAGACCTCTTTGCAGCCTTATGTATTCAGGCTATTTCAGGCTCCATAATGAGTATCCGCCATTCGCACTGGAAAACTGTATCAGCGGTATCACTCAAATGAAGTTTATGGTGGATACCAACGGTGTGGTCAGTGATATCTCTGTGTTGAGCGGTGTAAGCACAGTGCTCGATAATGAGGCAAAGCAGGTACTGATGGCTTCCAGTGGAAAGTGGGCCCCGGGCACGGTAAATGGTGTACGCACCAATATGTACACTGTTCATGTATTCAACTACCACATCTACAACGACAATATGCAAGGTATAGCCTACAATAATATAGATGGCACTACCTATACCACATTTGCGAATTGTAATGAAACAGGATGCGACATTTGGGGTAAGACTGCCAATTGCGGTCATAGCGAAAGGTACTACTACAACGAAGGGGTTAAGCTATACGAGAAAGGGTATAACAAAGAAGCGTTGAAGCTATTTGAAAAGGCAACATTGATGAACTATAACGATGTTCACGCTTTGTACAACATTGCCGTCATCTACATCAATCAGGGTGAGGCTGAGTTTGCCTGCCCCTCTTTATACAGGATCAGGAAGATAGGTGGTAAGGATGTCCGCGAAATGATCTCCAAATTTTGTGACACAACAGAGCAATAGACCGAGTTGGCATTTACATCATTTAAAATCTAGGTGGTAGTACTTTCAGTTATTCCTCGTCAGCAGACAACGGTCCTACCGACCTGAACATTCAGCAAAATATCTAAGATCGTATGGTGGTTACTAAAAAGGTTCAACAATGCTATGTTTGTTATTTTTTAATATGAAAAATGTTGTTTAATTTTCATTTTCTGAACATGCGCTTTTTTAACAACCTAACCTATTCGTGCCATGAAAGCATTCTTATCTTTCTTCTTGTTATTCCTCTCTGCGGGTCTGCATGCCCAGCATATCAATACGCTTGCAGGTGACGGTACCACAGGTTTTTCAGGTGATAACAATGCCGCTGCTACTGCTTCAATGAACGGACCATATGGCGTAGCCGTTGATGCGGTAGGTAATGTTTATTTTGCTGACCGAGCCAATAACCGTGTACGAAAAATAAGTATTTCCGGTATCATCACAACCATTGGTGGTAATGGTATTGGCGGATTCAATGGTGATAATATACCTGCCACCGATGCCAGTTTGAATGACCCGAATGGGGTAGCTGTTGATGCGGGTGGTAACGTATATGTTACAGACAGGATCAATAACAGGGTAAGAAAAATAAGCATAGGCGGTACCATAACCACCGTTGCGGGAAATGGCACTACTGTTTTTAACGGAGATAGTATAGCCGCTACAGCAGCATCTATCATATCTCCTCGTGGTGTGGCGGTAGATGCGATAGGTAATATTTATATAGCCGACCAGGGATATAATCGCATAAGAAAAGTAAACCCGTCGGGTATCATATATACCATAGCAGGTACAGGCGTATCGGGATTTAGCGGCGATAATGGACCTGCTACCAATGCCAAACTTGCCGGACCTTATTCAATAGCAATAGACGGCATGGGCAATGTGTTTGTTGCTGATGTGGATAATGAGCGCATACGCAGAATAAGCCCTACGGGTATTATAAAGACAGTGGCCGGAACCGGTACTGCCAGTTATAATGGAGATAATATTCCCGCTACGGCAGCGCATCTTTTCGAGCCCGTTGGCGTGGCTGTAGGTAGTGATGGTGATCTGTTCATTGCTGACGCATGGAACAACAGGATACGCAAAGTAACACCATCGGGAGTGATAACTACGGTTGCAGGTACTGGCATTGCGGGCTTTAGCGGAGATGGGGGAAGCCCATTGCTGGCGCAGTTCAAAAACATCTATGGTATTGCATTGAGCAGTAACGGTGATATCATCGTGTCTGATAATGGTAACAATCGCATCAGGTATATTTATACACCGGTGGGTGTGGGGAGCGTAGCACGTGAAAAGGGCATCAGCATATATCCTAACCCATCAATGGATGGTAGGTTTTTGATCGACCTGTCTGCGTTAAAGAATGAAGAGGTAACAATATGCATAACAGATCTCTTGGGTCGAAAGGTATATACAGCAACTACGAATGCAGGCCAACTGACAGAGATTCACGTGTCAGCTCTTGCCGGCACCTATATACTCACCGTGGTGCAAAATAGTAGTTTGTACACGCAGAGGATCGTTGTAGGTGCCTGATACGAACACCACATCGCTTATCTGTTCATGATAATATTTTTAGGCTATCCAGCCCTGTAGTGCATCGGCCAGTTTGCGGTCATTGCCTAGTCTCGGCACCTTATTTTGGCCACCCAACTTACCTATAGAGCGCATGTAGTCTATAAAGGCATTCTTCTTCATGTTGCGTATCTTCAGAGTCTGTAGGATGTTACCATTGATGAGGTCGTCGTAATAAATATTCTTCTGTCGCAGATTGTCGTTAACGGCCATTGCAAAGCTGTCCATGTCAGCTGGTGCATGTTCAAACTCTACGAACCATTCATGGTATGGTTTGCCTTCAGCCACCTGTATCATAGGGGCAATGGTGAACTCTGTGATATGCACGCCAAACTGGTTGGCTGCCTGCAAGATGGCATACTCTACTTCTTCACCTATAACATGCTCTCCGAAGGCAGAAATAAAATGCTTCACACGACCGGTGACAACCAGCCTGTAAGGGTCTGTACTGATAAAGCGAACGGTATCGCCAATGTTATATGCCCATAGTCCGGCATTGCTGCTCACTATGAGAGCATAGTTCTCGCCTACCTTCACTTCGCCCAGTGATAAGCGAGTAGGATTTTCCTTTCCTATCTCGCCGGCCGGTACAAATTCAAAGAACATGCCAGCATCAGTATTCAGCAAGAGGCCCTCTTTACCCGGTATGTCCTGAAAAGCAAAGAAGCCTTCTGATGCGGGGAACGTCTCTATCATATCTACATGGCCACCAAGACTATCGATCAGCTTCGATTTGTAGGGCTCAAAGTTTACGCCGCCATGCACGATCACCTGTAGGTTGGGGAACAATTCTTTGATCTTTTTTCCATCCTTTCTGTCACTCAGCCAGTCGAAGTACATCTGCATCCATGGCGGTATGCCGCTAATGAGTGTCATGTCTTCGTTCATGGTTTCGGTTACAATTTTATCGAGTTTGGTTTCCCAGTCTTCGATACAATTGGTCTCGAAAGTAGGCATCTGGTTGCTGCGCAGATAACGTGGCACAAAATGATTGACAATGCCGCTGAGTCTGCCGGTGGGTATGCCCCCAACGCGCTCCATTTCAGGAGAGCCGGAAAGAAAGATCATCTTGCCGTCAGCAAAAGAGGTGTTGCCGGTCTCTGCCATGTAGCAGAGCAGAGCGTTGCGTGCTCCGTTAATATGAAAGTGTATGGACTCTTTGCTGATGGGTATATACTTGGCGCCACTTGTGGTGCCGCTGGTCTTGGCAAAATATATGGGCTTGCCTTTCCATAAAATGTTGAGCCCGCCATTTTTTATCTGTTCTATGTAAGGAGTAAAAGCTTCGTAATCGCGAATAGGAATTGCACCCTTGAAGTCGGCATAGGTCTTTATCTGTGCCATGTTATGCTCCTTGCCAAACACTGTGCCTGCAGCGGTTTTCAGCAGATACTGGAGTATGCGGTCCTGATCTGCAACTGCGGTGAGCATACCTTTACGAACACGAGAGTGAACGATAGAGGCATATGGTCTGGCAAGAAAAGATTTAATTTTCATTCCTGTGGTGTATTATGTGTCAAAGTTATTATTAATTTAGTGGTAAGAATACATGAGCACAACAAGGGCTGAAGTATATTGGATAAAGGACTTTGGCAGTGAGAGAAGAAACAGTTATTTGACAGAGTAAATTGGCAGCTAAGCAAAGTTATTTGGACACGATACGATAAAATATACAGAAAAAACAGGGAATTTAACAAATTTTATTGTTTGAAATAAAAATGTGTATTACCTTTGCAAAAATATTTTAGGTTTATCATGTTTGTAATAGTAACTATAGCGGGTCAGCAATTTAAGGTAAAGCAGAATGACGAATTGTTTG
>CANFKE010000010.1 GCA_947447465.1 Chitinophagaceae bacterium
AGGTAGTTCTTCAAAACCTGCCCGAAGTTCGTGTCATCTTCTACTAAGAGGATTTTATTCTTTTCCATACTTGTATGTTCGTGATGTTAGTAACTCAAATATAGTGCCACTATGTCACATTATTATAGAATAGTTTGTTAATTGAAGCGTGGGCAGCTATACATTTTCTTACCGCCTTTGTTTTTGTAATATACACCACCATATATCAGAGACACTTCAAAGGCTCCGTAGGCTGCATTATAAGGAGATAAAGTAGATAGTGTGAAATCGTAGTTGGCCATAAATTGCAATCCTCCCAATTGGTAGCCAATTGTTCCAATGATCGCGTCATTCCACCTGTCATAAAGTCCAAGGATCAATTGAGAAGCTTTCGGGTCACGAGGATTGGTCATATTGATACGGGTCATTGAACCGAACACCAACTCTGAAGCTCCGTTTTGTGTTGTATAATAAACAGAAGGATTCACTATCAGGTTGTCACTGGTCCTGAACAGCATATCCAGGTTAGCTGTTGGCCGCATATTTATCTGATTGGTGCCGTTATAGAACGATTCTACAGGTTGATTCAGATTGGCTACACCTATACCAATGTTGATATAAGCCGCTTCATTAGGAATATATGCATAATTGAGGCCTGCAGCCAATGTAGTGAAGTTGGTCTTGAGTACACCTACTTTCTCTCCGTTTGGCATGTGTGTATTGAAACTGATGCCATCCCACTGATTGTCAAATGTCAAAGCGTCATAGTTCACACTGCGTTGAGTATAGCCGCCGGAAAGACCGAAAGATAACATCGACTTTTCATTGAAATTCAGATGGTAGGCAGCCGATAACTGAAACTGCAATAATGCCAGACTACCGGATCCTGCTTTGTCGCTGAATATTGCTCCGCCCAGTCCCAGCCAATTATTATGAACTGTTTCCCCGTTACCGCCTATTTTAAAATCCCCAAATGCATCTATGGTATTATAAGGCACCGGTAATGCAGCCCATTGATTCCTGAAGTTAGCTCCCAATCGGTAGTCATATTCAGGCATCAATGCAGTATTGGCTGGGTTAAGTAATAACGGAGAATTATAATATTGTGAAAAATGCATACTTTGGGCATTTGCCTGTTGGTAACAACCCAGCATAGCCAGAACAGCGGTATAAATCAGTTTTCTAGCGATCATCGTAGTAAGGTTATATTGCCCTTAAGTGTCTTGCTGCTACCATCAATAAATGAAACCAGCAATACAAATCCATATGCTTCAATTGGTTGAGGCTGACCATTGAAGGTGCCGTCCCAACCGACAGACATATTAGTGGTCTGAAATATCAATTGTCCCCAACGGTTGTATATCCTCAGATCAATAGTTTTTATTGCCGCACCTCTCACATAAAGTACGTCATTCTCACCATCTCCGTTAGGGCTGAAGCCGCTTGGTACGCCTACCAGAGGAACTACTTCAGCGGATACCTTTTTGCAGATCTTAGCCGGGCAGTTACTTGAATTGTAGGCAGTAAGGCAGGTATTGTAGCTGCCGGTATTGTTATACTGATGTACAGGATTTTCATCTGTTGATGATGTGCCGTCACTGAAGTCCCAAAGATATCTGGTAGCATTTACCGATAAATTGGTAAATGTAGTAGGCACATTAGCAACCGGCAAAATAGGGGAGAATGAGAAGTCGGCAGTAGGAGCGTCTATCACTTTTATGCTGTGTGTAAATGTATCAGCCCCATTGCAGGATGCAGGGTTATAAACAATGAAAGTGACCACATAGACTCCTACAGCTGTATAGGTATAAGAAGGGTTAGCTGATGTTGATGTTGATCCGTCGCCAAATGTCCAGTAATAAGTAATGCCATTTGATGTGGTAGTGAGTGGAACCATTGGTGTTCCCAGACAGATGGTGTCAGGAATGGTGAAATTGGCAGATACATCAAATCCCGAAATTGTAACTACATGCGATACAATTCCCGGAGAATTGCATGCCGCAGTGTCATTCATTGTAAGTGTAACAGTGTAGGTGCCCGGACCCGGATAGGAATGTGTGGGTGGTGTAACACCATTAAATGTACCACCATCACCAAAATCCCAATGGAAAGTGGTCCAGGATGGAGCCCCGGCAGAACTGTATGTAGAAGTATTGGTAAATGTTGCTGTATAAGGTCCGCAATTATTGGTAACGATCGATGTGAAATCGGCAGTGATACTATTGGTATCAACAACTATTACCAGTCTGGCTGTGTCATTGGTCACAAAACATGCATTACTATTAGCCGCTGATAAGGTAACCGTATAAGTTCCGCCCGAAGTAAATGTATGTGATGGTGAAAAAGAGGTGTCAGTTGGCGATCCGTCTCCAAAATTCCAAACAAAAGACAGGCCATTGTTGGATGTATTGGTAAAGTTGATCGTTAGCGGAGCACATCCTGTTGTGCTGGGACTTGCTGTTACATGTGCAGCAACAGGGCCTATCTCAAATGCTATTTTCAGTGCCGCCTCATTACAGTTATTTACAGATCCTGATATGGCACTCCAGGAACCGGTAGTGGTAGGAAATCCGCTCAGGCAACCTCCAGCTGAATAGGAAGCCGCTGTATTTCCACCGCAATTAGCGCATATTGCCTGATAGATGATACCATTTTTGTCAAATCTGCTGGTTCCTCCATCCACATGTTCACCAAATCCTGCTGCAGTGCAGCTTCTCCCATAATAGGTGGCATATCTTAATGTGGCCATGTTAGCTCCTAATACAATGAAGTAGAAATCCATTCCGTCGGTTGCAACACCTGTTGTAGTCGGCATACCGGTACACATGCCTGAAGTTCCCCCTGCTAATCCCAGATTGCCTCCCCATCCGGATATGTATATGTTGGAGCAGGTATCCACCAGAAATGCGACAGGAGATATGTTAGTAACACTTGAGTTACCATTGCCATAAACCGTCGAGATCAGATCAGTAGTCAGATTTCTGTCCATTTTCATAATGAACTGCGGTGAATTTGGGTTCGTATATACTCCCGGTGTCACCGGAAATAGTCCGCCTATAGATTGTCCCATCACATATACCTCATTGGTAGGGTATATCTGTATGCCATATACCTGATCATATCCGGTAGTGCCTATATACGTACTTTTTTGAATAGCATAGGTTCCGCCATTCAAGAACTTTGTCACAAACCCATCAGCGCCACCACCCTGGTAGGTAGTTTGCCAGCATCCTGCCGTAGTGGGGAAGTTACTGCTGTTTGTTCCTCCTGCTACATATACATACTGCTGCAACGAGTCGAACGCCAGCACATAACCGGCATCTGATGCATTACCACTCAGATAGGTACTCCATATCAGGTTGGAACATGCGCTGTTCAGTTTGAATACAACACCATCCTGTAGGCCTGAGAGGGTAGAAGATACTGCGGTTGGAGTTGTAGGGAAGTTAGTAGAATTGGTACACCCGGTTACATATATGTTACCGGTATTGTCCACTTGTACTTCACTTCTTGACTCATCACCATAGTTATGTTTCAGTTCTCCATATGCATACTCTGTGGAGTCATAGTTAACGCAATCATCACTGGTGCCGCCTATATAAGTAGATCCTATCAATGCTGTACCTGTGCTGTTCATTGAAGTTACCAGCATGTCCCAGCCACCATTATTACTTGATTGGTAAGCGCCCGATGTAATAGGATAATTTTGTGATAGCGTTCTTCCGGCCATTACCAGATTACCACTATTATTCACTATCATGCTGTGCACATGTTCATTACCCAATCCGCCGAGATAAGTGGCGTATAATCGGGTGCTACCCGTGCTGTTATATTTGATTATGGAAATATCAGCAGCATAAGCAGTAAAAGTGGAATTTGAGTATCCTCCTCCCCAAGTGGTTTGAAACGCACCTGTGCTTACAGGGAATGAGCCTCCATATTGCAGTATATTGACCAATCCCCCTGCATAAAAATTACCTGCATTATCATAGGTAGCGGTAAATCCCCAGTTGTCGGCAGTAGATCCTGTAAATGTGCTGAATACCAAAGTCGGGTCAATGACCAGTAATTGATTATGGTCATAATCATTGGGAAATTCAAAGCTCACATGGTTGTTCCTTAGAACATAGTTACATGCCACCTGTGTTCTTTCATTATTGATATATTGGTAAGCGAATGGCTTCATCTCCACTACTTCCCCAACACTGGTCTTGACTACCAGATCTCCCTTTCTTATCTGAATACCGTCCTGACCGTTGAATTGCAGCTTTACCATATTGGCATCCGCATGAGGTTTCACCATGAATTCATAGACCACATGCCCCTTTTCAGAGGTCACATGCATATCAATGTTGTCATAAAGGTTATCGTAATCTACAGCAAAGTTGGGGTGTATCTCACTTTTCCATTTAGTAGGATCATTGCCGAGGAAATAATTATAATAAGTGCTTTGTGGTTTCAGTCCCCTTAGTTTTGGGGTATTGGCTCCTTCAAAGGTTACTTTATAACAGTGAAATTTCAGTTCCGGATTTACTTTGATCAGTCCGTGGTGAAATGAGTCGAGTTGGCTGTTGTTGCGTTTATCTGCAAGAACAAATCTGAAGCCGTCTTTTTCTAGCAGCACATCCGCACCCGAGGTCTCTGCCTTGAATTCAAACCAGTCACCCCATTGTCCCTTATTCTGAACGAATTCAACAGGAGATTGCGCACGACAGGTAAATGCGGCAAATAAAAGAATATATATTCCTAATGTATAGCGTGACTTCATTAGAGTAAGGTGCTGGTAATTAAAGTAAATTTAAGAATTTTCTTTATTAAAGACAGTAAAAAATATAGAAAGGAAAGGAGATGTGATAAGTTTCAAACTAAAAAAGTTACCGCAAACAGATATTTGAGGTAACTTTTTTAATTATCATGGTGTCTGATCTTTTATTTCAATTCACCATTTTATCTGCACAGCAACTGCTCGCAAATGCATCAGGCTTAGCTTTGAATGCATAACCCATTCCAAGAATATATCCCATTGCCTCTCTTAATGCTTCATTGCTTTTAAATTGAGGATTTGTGTTGATATCTGCATGTACTTCCATATCAACGTCATATCTGTTGAAAAGGTCACACAA
This sequence comes from Chitinophagaceae bacterium, assembly GCA_947447465.1. Lineage (GTDB taxonomy): Bacteria > Bacteroidota > Bacteroidia > Chitinophagales > Chitinophagaceae > Flavipsychrobacter. The sequence continues at coordinate 5,103 of CANFKE010000010.1, forward strand.
CTCATAAGCCACTTCTATGCTATGAGCCACCTCAACAAGCATTCGCTCTTTGATAGAATACGGTTGTGTTGTTTTTTCATTACTGATGAACATAAAGCCACCACGTTTCTCTCTCAAGAAAACGATCACAGTTGCAAACTCAGTTTCTCCAAATCTTACCTGAGAGTCAGTGCCTATACAAACCTTTAATTTGTTGCCTGCATCCCGCTCTCGCAGTATCGTCGATTCTACTTCTTCTTTCACCGATCTTTTCAGTAACTCGCCACTAAATTTTCTCCATATCATGCGATTATGTTTTAGTTAAACTAAGTTACATATCAATTACATGCTATAAAATTATTTCAATATTAATTAAATGTGAAATGCACATGATGTGAACATTTCTCACTTGTAAATAGTATTGTACTATTTCTAGTAGGTTGGGGATAGAATTAATCAATAACTAAATTTCCTGGATACTCCCTATATTCTCTGGATAATACTAAGATCATCTATGTTGAGCTCTAGTGCATTCATTTATTGTTAGTAACATATTTTTTGAATTTGATAATATGTTTAATAACTTCACTGTTCAATACATGTACCCACATCTTAATTAGATCTTATGAAAAAGAAATTTATTCTCTTACCACTAGTTTTAGTACTTATCTACGTTATTGGCAGTAGTTACAGTGGTGGTGCTGCTGTGTCAGGGGGCATTGATGGCACAGGTGCAACTAGTGCTGCAGGTTGTAGTTGTCATACATCGGCTACTTCTACTACAGTTACAATTGAATTAGATACTGCAGGTGGTACACCAGTTACGCATTATGTAGCGGGGGGCTCATATACTATTAAGATCACCGGTACTAATACCTCAGCTACATCATTACCTAAGTTTGGTTTTCAAGTGGCTGCAGTAAAATCAACAGGAGCCGGAACAGCAGCGGCAACTAACGCAGGAACACTTGCTTCTACAGGTTTGCCGGCTTTTTGTCAGAATAGTACTGTTGGTGCTGTAAATGTAATAGAGCAAACAACGGCTATCAATGCAACTACAGGTACAGGTGGTACAGGAACAACTTATGTTGTTTCCTCAATACCTTGGACAGCGCCTATAGCTGGTACAGGATCGATAAAGTTATATGGTGTTATTAACGCTGTGGATGGTACAGGAGGCACTGGTGGTGACAAATGGAAAAATACAAACATTACAATTACAGAACTTACTGCTCCTGTAGCTCCGATCACAGGTACATTTACGGTGTGTGTAGGTGCTAATACAACTTTAAGTGATGCTACTACAGGTGGTACATGGAGTAGTGGTACTACAACTGTCGCAACGGTAACTACGACCGGAGTTGTACATGGTGTTGCTCCGGGGACATCTGTTATCTCTTATAATGCCGGCGCAGCAGGCACTGCTACTGCTACCGTTACTGTTGTTGGTCCGCCATCTGCAGGAACAATTACTGGTGTTGCTTCAGTTTGCATTGGTTCTACCATTACTTTAGCTAATACGACCGCTACAGGTACAGGCGCCTGGAGTACTACTACACCGGGAATTGCAACTATCAATGCTACAACGGGCGCAGTAACAGGTATAGCTACAGGTACTGCCAACATTGTTTATACCGCAACTACATCATGTGGTTCATCTACCACCTCTGCATCTGTGCCGGTGATCACAACTCCGGTCGTTGCGGCGATATCTGGAGGCTCAACATTATGTGTGGGCAGTTCACTTACCTTAACTGATGTCACCGCATCTGGAGTATGGTCAAGTGGCGCTCCAACTATTGCAACTGTAAATAGTTCAGGTGTTGTCACAGCACTATCCTCAGGTACTGCTATCATTTCGTATACGGTAAGTAATACTTGCGGATCAACCAATGCTGTTCATACCATGGTAATGACAGCACTTCCTGATGCAGGCAATATATCAGGACCTACTTTCGTTTGTCAGAGTAGTACCATTTCATTGGTTTCTTCCGGTATGACAGGTGGAACTTGGTCAAGCAGTATTGCAGGAGTAGCTACAGTCGGTTCATCTTCGGGTGTGGTTACAGGTGTTGGTTCAGGAAACACTACCATTACTTATACTGTCACCAATTCTTGTGGCTTCGATACCGCTACCTATACGGTTACAAGTAGTGCACCTCCCAATACCGATTTTATAACTGGTAATGTCAATATCTGCACCGGATCAACGACTACCTTACATGACCCTGTGGCCGGTGGAACATGGACAATTGCCAATCCTTTGTTAGCAACTGTTACTTCTGCGGCCGGCGATTCTGCCGTAATTACAGGTTTAGTGGCAGGATCTACTACTGTATCTTATACAGCTAGCAATTCGTGCGGATCATACACAACAACAAGACCGCTGACAATAAATGACCCTGTAACAGCAGGAGCAATTTCCGGTCCATCTTCTGCATGCACCGGAGCATCGATCTCATTTACTTATACAGGTTCTTTGGGAACAGGTACAAGTATTAGATGGCATTCCAGCAATACTACTGTTGCCACTGTAGGGTTAACAACAGGTTCAGGAACTGCACTCGCTACCGGTAATACATTTATCAGTCTGGCCTATACAAATGCGTGTAGTTCAGATAGCCTTGTAGTCCCATTAACTGTTAACCCGGCACCCAACGCAGGGACAATCTCAGGTGGAGGTCTAGTTTGTGTTGGTTCATCTATATCGCTTACGGATCCTGTTACAGGTGGTACCTGGAGTAGCGGAACTCCATCTTTTGCGACTGTAAACAGTACCGGAGTAGTAACCGGTGTTGCAGGTGGTACAGCTATAATTTCATATTCTGTTACAAATTCATGCGGTACTGCAGTAGCTGTTCATACTGTTGTTGTACAGAATTTGGCTAATGCCGGTAATTTGTCCGGTCTCACATCGATGTGTGCGGGAACTACGACTACTTTGAGTACAGATGGTACAACTGGTGGTACGTGGATATGTAATCCTACATCTGTGGCTACAATAAGTACATCTGGTGTAGTTACAGGTGTAAGTAGCGGTACAGCCAATATAACTTATATTGTCACCAATGCATGTGGTGGTGATACAGCCAATTATGCAGTATTGGTCAATCCGGCTCCTAATGCAGGTACTATTACTGGTTCATCTTCAGTTTGCGCTCCGTCATCAATAACTCTAACTGATGCTGCTACAGGTGGTATTTGGTCAAGCAGTGCAACATCGGTAGCAACTGTAAATGGTACTGGTGTTGTTACAGGGATCAGTAATGGTACAGCTATTATTTCTTATTCTGTTACCAATGGTTGCGGTACAGCAGTTGCTGTACATTCAGTAGTTGTCAGTACACCTGCGTCTGCAGGCACAATTTCCGGTCCTACTACAGTGTGTGAAAGTTCTTCAATTACGCTCAGTTCCACTATTGCCGGCGGTACATGGACCAGTGGCGCTCCTACAGTTGCTACTATAAATAGTTCAGGTGTTGTTACCGGGTTAATAGCAGGTGTCTCTACAATTACATATACTGTTACAAATGCCTGCGGTTCCGCGGCCGCTACATACGGTTTGACAGTCAATCCATTGCCGGTTGCAGGAACAATTACAGGTGCCGGTAGTGTATGCACAGGTTCTCTTATTACATTAACAGATCTTACAACTGGAGGAACATGGTCTAGCGGAGCTACTTCTGTAGCTACAGTCAATACATCTGGAGTAGTATCAGGAGTTGCTGCAGGCACTGCAATAATATCTTATACTGTTGTAAATGGTTGTGGTAGTGCTTCTGCAGTTCATACGGTTGTAGTAAACGGACCACCATCAGCAGGTACTATCTCGGGTTCTGCTTTTGTATGTATCGGTACTTCATCTTCACTGTCTGATGGTGTTACAGGTGGCACATGGAGCAGTAGTAATACTGCAATTGTTACCATTAGCCCAACGGGAGTAGCTACCGGCGTAGGTTCAGGCAGTGCCATTATTTCTTATTCTGTATCCGGAACATGTGGAACCGGCATCGCTACATATACTGTTTCTTCCAGCACCTCTGCTTCGGCGGGTACCATTACAGGTCCGGGTGCTGTTTGTGTAGGTTCATCCATGTCTCTGGTCGATCTGGCTGGTGGCGGTATTTGGTCATCATCCAATACTTCTGTAGCTACTATTAATGCATTAGGAACTGTTTTCGGTGTTAGTGCAGGTACTACAACTATTTCATATACTGTAACTACGGTTTGTGGTACTGCTGTAGCAACCTATGCTGTTCTGGTTAATCCGCTGCCAACAGCTGGTGTAATAACCGGACCTGTGAATGTATGTGTCGGATCTTCTGTATCTCTCGCAGAATCAGTTACGGGTGGCGTTTGGAGTAGCACTGCTTCATCTGTAGCAACCGTCGATCCTTCTGGGAATGTAACAGGTGTTTCCGCAGGTACGTTTATTGTAGTTTATTCTGTTACTAATGGATGTGGAACCGTAACTGCGTTACATACCATGGTCTCTAATGCGGTTCCTGTATTAGCTACTATTACCGGGGCAAATGGTGTTTGTCAGGGTGCAAGTACAACATTGTCTGCATCTGCCCCTGGCGGTGTGTGGAGTGTAAGTAACAGTGTTGCCACTGTCTCATCTTCGGGTGTTGTTACCGGACTTTCTTACGGTGTTGATACTATTTACTACACTATTGCCAATATTTGCGATACTACAGTAGCTTCATTCGTCGATACTGTTTATCCAACATCTATAGCGGCAGGTATCATGGGAAGTAGTATTGCATGTATAGGAGATACGTTCCAATATGCCGTGGCTATTCCTGGTGGTACGTTCACATTATCTAATGGCAATGCTGTTGTAGATCCTGTTACCGGTTCGCTGATCCCTGTGTCGGCCGGTACAGATACACTTACTTATTCTTTGACCAATATCTGTGGTACTGCATCGGCCAGTATGACAATCAACATACTTACTGCAGCGCAGTGTGCAACAGTGGGTGTAAATAACACACAAGGATTAATTGGTATCAGAATATATCCTAACCCAACTGATGGATTGTTCAATATTGAAATGCCAAAGCTCAGTGCTAATGCAATTGTAACAATTACAGATATCTTCGGGAAAGTGATAGAGACCAGAATGATAGATGCAGGTATCAGTATCACATCATTTGATCTCTCCTCATTATCTGCAGGTAATTATCTGATCAAGATAACTTCCGGTGACCAGACTTTCCGTGATAAGATAGTGATCTGGTAATCAATACTAAACAAAATAAGAAGTCCCGCATATGTATAATATGCGGGACTTCTTATTGTATACCAATCTGGTAAATGCTATGTGTTACAAAAGCTTAAAGCTCTCAATAAACTTAGTGGTAAAATTACCTGCGCGGAAGTCAGGGTTACGCATTAGCTGCATGTGGAATGGTATAGTAGTTTTTACACCTTCTATCACATATTCACTTAGTGCGCGCTCCATAGTATTGATGGCTTCTTCACGCGTCTGAGCTACAGCTATTACCTTAGCTATCATAGAATCGTAGTAAGGAGGGATAGTGTAACCGGCATATATATGAGAGTCGATACGCACACCATGACCACCCGGCGTGTGCAGGGTAGTGATCTTACCAGGGCAAGGACGGAAGTCGTTGTATGGATCTTCTGCATTGATACGGCACTCGATAGCGTGGATCTTTGGTTCGTAGTTCTTACCACTGATCGGCACACCTGCTGCTATCTTTATCTGTTCTTTGATCAGGTCATAACTGATGACCTCTTCTGTTACGCCATGTTCTACCTGAATACGGGTATTCATTTCCATGAAGTAGAAATTGCGATGCTTATCTACCAGAAATTCAATAGTACCAACGCTTTCGTAATTGATAGCTGCAGCAGCCTTAATAGCGGCCTCACCCATCTTTTGACGCAACTCAGGAGTCATGAAAGGAGATGGAGATTCTTCCACCAGCTTCTGGTGACGACGCTGAATAGAACAGTCACGCTCACTAAGGTGGCATACTGTACCGAACTGGTCGCCGGCTACCTGAATCTCTATATGGCGTGGTTCTTCTACGAACTTCTCCATATAGATACCATCATTTTTAAATGATGCGGCAGCTTCTATCTTAGCGGTGTTATAAGCATATTCAATTTCACTGTCTTCCCATACTACGCGCATACCTTTACCACCACCACCTGCAGTTGCTTTGATGATGACAGGGTAGCCCATATCTCTTGCCAGGCTCTTAGCTTCTTCAACGCTTTGCAGCAGTCCTTCAGAACCAGGAATAACAGGAACTTTTGCTTTGATCATTGTTTCCTTCGCCGTGATCTTATCGCCCATTGAGCGGATCATTTCCGGAGTTGGTCCGATGAATTTGATGTTATACTTAGCGCATATTTCTGCAAAATTGGCGTTCTCAGCCAAGAAGCCATAACCGGGATGTATCGCATCGGCATTGGTGATCTCGGCTGCAGCCATGATGTGCTGTATGTTCAAGTAAGAATCACTGCTCTGAGCCTTGCCTATACAAACCGCTTCATCAGCGAAACGTACGTGCAGACTTTCTTTATCGGCAGTAGAGTAAACGGCTACGGTACGGATACCCATCTCACGACAAGTACGTATGATACGTAAGGCGATCTCACCTCTATTGGCAATCAGTATTTTTTTAAACACAATTGAAATTTAAAAGTCAGAAATCAATTTAGTGGAAAGTAGTAAGTAGAAAGTCAAAAGCTGTATTGAATACTAAAAAAGTAAACATGTCGGGCCTTTTTACCTTCTACTTATGACTTTGAACTATTTACTAACGACTATGTACTACATTGGTTCTACAATGAATAGTGGCTGATCGTACTCAACAGGAGAAGAATCATCAGCAAGGACCTTAACGATGCGGCCGCTTACTTCACTTTCAATTTCGTTGAACAATTTCATTGCCTCAATGATGCACAATACCTGTCCGGCCTTTACTTCATCGCCTACATTTACGAATACAGGCTTGTCTGGAGACGGGCTTCTGTAGAAAGTACCGATCATAGGAGACTTAACAGTAACGCCATTGCTTGCTGCTTCTGCTGCTGCCGGTTTTTCTGCAGGCGCAGCGCTAGGTGCAGGTGCAGCCTGTTGCTGTGGAGCCATCTGCATTTGCTGCATAGGCATAGCCTGCTGCATCATTGGTGCAGCGGCATAAGTAACCTGTCCTGAAGAGAACTCTTGCTTGATAGTTATCTTGAAATCTCCATCTTCGATGCTCAGCTCGCTGATGCTCGATTTATTGATGGTTTTTATCAGCTCCTGGATTTGCTTATATTCCATGAATATTGAATTTTTAGGAAAGTTATTTTAATCGTTTAATGTATCTCTTAAAATGAAAGGCAATAATACTAATAAATCGTTACCTGACTAAATAATTTTCAGTTCAACTTATTAACCTTATTGCCTTCTTTTTTATCAGCAGATCACTCCGGCTGATCAGCAAATGAATATTATTCTTTTACACGCTCAACATAGCTTGCGTTCTTGGCATCTACCTTTATCAGGTCGCCTTCGTTCACAAACAATGGTACTTGTATAGTTGCACCTGTTTCCAGAGTAGCAGACTTCATAGCACGAGTAGCTGTATCGCCCTTAAGGCCCGGCTCAGAGTAAGTGACACGCAGATTAACGCTTGATGGTAATTCCACGCTCATTGGTGTTTCAGACTCAGAATTGAATACAACGAAACATTCCTGACCATCTTTATATAACTGTGGATTTTCTACCATGTTCTCAGCAATGATTATTTGCTCAAAAGAGGTATTGTCCATCAGATTAAAGCCACTGTCGTCCTTGTAGAGGAACTGGTAGTTGCGCTTTTCAACACGAACAGGGAAGATATTATCGCCTGAGTTCCATGTATGCTCTATTGTACGGTTGTTGTCCACACCCTTGAGCTTAGCCCAAACCTTTGCTGCTGCACGGGCTGTTTTGTTCTGACCGAAATCTACTACTGAATAAAGGTTGTTGTCAAGTTTGATGATCAAACCTGTACGCATGTCTGCTGTTGTAGCCATGAAATATGTTATTTTTTATACGGATTGCAAATGTAATCATAAAAGGATAAACAAAAAACACAGAGTTGTTAAGATGGTCTTTTCTTGTTTTGTGTAGGTACTTTTATTTGTAGTGTCCGGAACTTGATGCCCGATTCGGGTGTGCTTTGATTGGTTGTCTCAAATAGAACCGGCCAGATGGCTGTTGGTCAGAAGACACAACAGCGGCGAATGCGGGATTTATGGGTGATGCCCGATGGAAATGAAAAAGTAATCGGGCATGAATTGGGTGTAAGTTGTTGTTTTTCATTTGGTTGTGATTTTGTGATATGCCCGATGATGCCCGATTCGGCTGTGCTTTGATTTGTTGTCTAGAAGAGAACCGGCCTGATGGCTGTTGGTCAGAAGACACAGCAGCGGCAATGTGGGTTTTGTGGGTAATGCCCGATGGGAATGAAAAAGTAATCGGGCATGAAATGGGTGTAAGTTGTTGTTTTTCATTTGATTATGATTTTGGGTAATGCCCGATCATGCCCGATTCGGGTATGCTTTGATTGGTTGTCTCAAAGAGATCCGGCCTGATGGCTGTTGGTCAGAAGACACAACAGCGGCTAATGTGGGATTTATGGGTGATGCCCGATGGAAATGAAAAAGTAATCGGGCATGAATTGGGTGTAAGTTGTTGTTTTTCATTTGGTTATGATTTTTGGTAATGCCCGATTGTGCCCGATTTGTTGCTTCATCGCACTTGGGAGGCATATTAATATAAACTGAGGATTCTAGTACGTACTACAGGGGGGGGCTTTTGATCGCAATTTACTACGATGTAAATAGATAGTAAGGAACATTAACAAAATGTGGATATCTTTTGGAGTTGTTGGTTGAGGGGGGTGAATTAATTGATTTATCATCCGGATTCGAGAGACCCATATGAGTCGCCCTTGAAATAATTGAGGTAAATTCTGTCGTAGATTTTGATGAGTACAGGGTGGTCTTTGATTTGTTTTCTCAAAAAGAGATTGGCCTAAAAGCTGTTGGTCAGAAGACACAACAGCGGCTATTATCTATCTGAAATGAAGCGATGCTATCCAATTCTTTGGATTTAATATATACACTCTGTACCTTTGCACCACTTTTAAAAACGTTCTTCAACAAATTTTATAAAAAATGAGTACAGTAAAAGTAGCCATCAACGGCTTTGGTCGCATCGGCCGTCTCGCTTTCCGTCAGATATACAACATGGAAGGTATTGAAGTAGTAGCAATCAATGACTTGACTAAGCCAAACGTATTGGCACACCTGTTGAAATATGATACTGCACAGGGTCGTTTTAATCAGGAAGTTACTTTTTCTGATAACTCTATCACTGTAAATGGTAAAGAAATTACTATATATGCACAGAAAGACCCTGCACAGATCCCATGGGGTATGCATAATGTAGATGTAGTATTGGAGTGCACAGGTTTCTTCACAGACCGTGAGAAAGCTGAAAGCCACATTAAGGCGGGTGCTAAGCGTGTAGTTATCTCTGCACCTGCTACCGGTGAAATGAAGACTGTAGTTTTCAATGTTAACCATAGCATATTGGATGGTAGCGAAACTGTAATCAGCTGCGCATCTTGCACAACTAACTGCCTGGCGCCAATGGCTAAGGTATTGAATGATTCATTCGGTATCGAAACAGGTTTGATGTTGACCGTTCACGCATACACTAACGACCAGAACACATTGGATGCTCCACATCCTAAGGGTGATCTTCGCCGTGCACGTGCTGCCGCTGAGAACATCGTTCCTAACTCTACAGGTGCTGCCAAGGCTATCGGTCTTGTATTGCCTGAGTTGAAGGGTAAGCTGGATGGTTCTGCACAGCGCGTACCTACAGTTACCGGTTCATTGACCGAGTTGACTGTTATCCTGAAGAAGAAGACAAGTGCAGACGAGATCAATGCTGCTATGAAGGCTGCCGCTAACGAAAGCTTCGGTTACAACGAAGATGAGATCGTAAGCAGCGATATCATCGGTACATCTTTCGGTTCATTGTTCGATGCTACACAGACCAAGGTCATGACCGTAGGCGACAGCCAGTTGGTAAAGACCGTAAGCTGGTATGATAACGAAATGAGCTATGTTAGCCAGCTTGTTCGTACTGTTAAGTACTTTGCAGGTTTGATCAAGTAATTTTGATATAATCAACCATAACATTGATAAAACCCGCATAATTGTGCGGGTTTTATTATTTTTACCCCTTAATTATCAATTAGCTAATAATCATAAAAATATATCGATGTCTAACTTTTCCACACACAATTTTGCCAATCAGAAAGCGCTGATACGCGTAGATTTCAATGTGCCTATTAAGAAGGGTGTTATCGGTGACGATACCCGTATGACCGCAGCGTTGCCAACTATCAAGAAGGTATTGGCAGATGGAGGTGCCGTAGTACTGATGAGTCACTGGGGCCGCCCGATAAAGGATATGGAAAAGAAGCCTGAGTTGACCAAGGCTGATTTTACTTTGAAACCAGTAGCCGAGCATTTGTCCAAATTGCTGGGAACAAATGTGCAATTTGCAGATGATTGCATCAGTGATGAGGCTGCAACAATGGCTAAGCACCTGAAGGCAGGTGAGGTATTGCTGCTGGAAAACCTGCGCTACTACAAGCAGGAAGAAAAGGGCGATAAAGATTTTGCAGAAAAACTGGCTCAGTATGGTGATGTATATGTGAATGATGCTTTTGGTACCGCACACCGTGCCCATGCATCTACCGCTATCATCGCACAGTTCTTCCCCGGCGATAAGAAGATGTTCGGTCTGTTGATGGAAGGAGAAGTAGCTGCTGCAGAGAAAGTGATGCATGCTAATGACAAGCCATTTGTGGCCATAGTTGGTGGTGCCAAGGTATCTGATAAGATACTGATCATTGAAAACTTGTTGGAAAGAGCTACCGATATCATCATAGGTGGTGGTATGGCCTATACGTTCTTTAAGGCTCAGGGCGGACATATAGGTAGTTCACTGTGTGAAGATGACCGTATGGAAATGGCTCTGGACCTGCTGAAGAAGGCTGAAGCAAAGGGTGTATGCATACACTTGCCTGCTGACAGTATCATAGCTGATAAGTTTGCCGCAGATGCCAATACCTCTTCTGCATTGAGCAATGAGATACCTACCGGCTGGATGGGTCTTGACATCAGCACAATGGCTTGTGAGCAGTTCAGTAAAATTATTGGTCAGGCTAAGACCATACTCTGGAATGGTCCGATGGGTGTATTCGAAATGGAGAAATTCCAGCATGGTACTAAGTCAATAGCTGAGGCTGTTGTTGCTGCTACTGCCAAGGGAGCATTCTCATTGGTAGGCGGTGGCGATAGTGTAGCTGCTGTAAATAAGTTTGGCTTTGCTGATAAAGTAAGCTATGTCTCTACCGGTGGTGGTGCTATGCTGGAGTACTTTGAAGGAAAGGAACTTCCGGGTATCGCAGCTATCAAAAATGCTTAATTCACATAAAAACCATCCTATGAGGTATATATTATTATCCTTGTTCCTTGCGGGCTCACTAGCTTCTGCACATGGACAAACAAAGGCAGTTACTGAAAACGGCGAAGAGGTCATATTGAACAAGGATGGTACCTGGCGGTCAATGTCGGTAACCCCGTCTTATGACACCAGATTGGATACGCCGGTAGTGACCAAAAGTGCTAAGGCAACATTTCTGGTAAAGGGTAAACGTATAAAATACGGTATATGGCTAGACCCGAAAAAGTGGACATTTTCAACAGCCAAACCTAATGAAGAGACCCCGCTTGAGTATCGTTTGACCCTTAAGAACGGCGATGCTTATGCAATGACCATTCCTGAGGGGATAGGTATAGGGTTGGACAATATTGTAAGTTTTACGCTGGAGAATACTAAAAAAGCCGCACCGGATGCGCGTATAGTGCGCCAGGAAACACGCAATGTGAATGGTAACATAGTGCGCATGGTGGAAAAAAGAGCCACCGTTCAGGGTATCAAGTTCGTCTATTTCGCCTACTATTATAGTGTAGATGATATGACCGTTCAGTTCATCACCTATACATCTGAACCATTATGGAGTAAGTATAAAGCAGATATGGAAGAGCTGTTGAGCGGCTTTACTACCAAGGTCGATTAATTAATTCAGCTACTGGCAGTTTGCATATCCAACTGCCTGTAGTGAATATAAATTACCGAGAAGGTTGTTGTCCGGGATTCTCCTGTATATACAGTGATCATAGAAAAAAGGAGAGGGGCAATAATTTTGTCCTATGATTGTAATTTCATTTGGTGGAATCAGTAACTTTGCCATCGATACTAACATTAAATACGAATACTAACTAAAAATATCAACAGGAAATGGCTATTAAAATCACAGATGAGTGCATTAACTGCGGTGCGTGCGAACCCGAGTGTCCTAATAATGCAATATATGAAGGTGGCGTAGAATGGGCCATAGCAGACGGTACTGAAGTAAAAGGTACTTATACGCTAATGGATGGTTCGGTAACTGATGCTCATGCATCTCATGCGCCGGTAGCAGTAGATACATACTATATCACACCTAATAAATGTACGGAGTGTCAGGGCTTCCATGAAGAGCCGCAATGCGCTGCTGTTTGTCCGGTTGACTGCTGTGTGCCAGATGAAATGTATCGTGAAACAGTAGAAGAACTGCTCAGTAAGAAAGAAAAACTGCACCTTAACTAAGGTACTTTTTTTAATATCATATTGAAGGGAAGAACTTGGCCATTAGGTCTGTTCTTCCCTTTTTTTAATCTATTCCGCCTTTCTCCTCAATGAAGCCGGGAGATAGAACCGGCTTTGGTTTTAGCATGCGCAATATCTGTAGTACTACAGATAGAATAATGAGGGCTACACCTATAAAGAAACCCTTTCCCAGATCGCGGCTTTCGTTATAGAGTATAAAAGCCAGGATCATTCCATAGATCGGTTCCAGATTTACAGATAAAGTAACGATGAAAGAGGATAACTTTTTAAGTGCGGTCAATGCAAGTGATTGTGCCCAAACGGTACAGCAGAGGCTTAGGACGATGAGCCATAGCCAGTCGTTCTTGTTCCACTCGTGGCTGAGCAGACTGGTGCTGTTGGGCAGGAATTTAGTGTTGGGCAGGTAATAAAAGACTATAGGGAGTAACAGGGTAATGAAGAGCCAGCCGGTGGTCATTTCGTAAAATACCATAGTGCGGGCAGGGTACTTGTTGGCTACCTTTTTATTGAGTACTGTAAATACAGAGCTAAGGATGGCTGCTACAACACCTGATAATATACCTAACCCGTAGTTGGCAAAAGCGAGTGTTCCATTGTTGTTGGTAGTATCTGATGGCTGGAAATGATATATGATGTAAACGCCCAATAATGCCAACAACCCTATCAGTATTTCTTTGTAATCGAATTTGCCCTTATTCACCAACGGGTCGAGCAGGCAGGTAAAAACACTGGCTGTGGACAGGCAGACGAGCGCAATTGACGCATTGGTGAACTTAATGGCTCCGTAGAATGCTACCCAGTGCAACCCCATAAGGCAACCAACAGCAATAAGTTGTATCATATCCCGTTTGCCTACAGGTGTCCACTGTTTGCGAACGGTAAGAATACCTGCCATGAACAGAGCCGTAAATAACATACGGTACCACACCAGCATGGGTGCTTCCAGCGAAATGGCCCTGCCTAATACACCTGTAAATCCCCATAGCAATACTGCCAGGTTCATTTGGATCAATGCTTTTTTCATCTTTTAAATCTGTGCAAACTTACTGTAATCTATAGTAACATTAATTTTACGTTGGGTTTAAAATAAATTCTTTTAAGATTGTAGTAAATAGCTAATTTTGTTATGCTCATAAACATTTCTAACAATATTAATCATTGCCATTTTTTCGCGATAAATGAATAATACTTACAACGATCTCGTACACCAGACCTTCCATTTTCCGCAGGAAGGATTTGATACCAACGACAACAACACGCTCTTGTTTAACAATGTGGACATAAAAGCACTCATTGATAAATATGGTACTCCCTTTAAAATGACCTTCCTGCCGAAGATAGGTATGCAGGTGGCCAAGGCGAAGAAGATGTTTGGTGATGCTATTAAAAAGCATAAGTACGGCGGTGACTATTATTATTGTTATTGCACCAAAAGTTCTCACTTCTCATTTATCGTTGAAGAGACGCTGAAGCATAACGTGCATCTGGAAACATCTTTCGCATACGATATTGATATCATCAAGCAGTTGTATGCCAAGAAGAAGATCAATAAGGATACCTTCATTATCTGCAATGGTTTTAAGACCAGGGCATATACGCGCAGCATAGCATCTCTTATCAATGACGGGTTCAAGAATGTGATACCTGTATTGGACAATAAGAGCGAGTTTGAAGACTATAAGAAATCAATACGTTCTAAAGAGCCTGTGAACATAGGTCTGAGGATAGCTACAGAGGAAGAACCTACGTTCGACTTCTATACTTCTCGTTTGGGTATTCGCAGCAGAGATATTCTGGAGTTTTATATTGACAAGATCAAAGGCAATGAAAAATTCCGCCTGAAGATGTTGCACTTCTTTATGAATAAAGGCATAAAGGATGATGTGTATTACTGGAGTGAGTTGAATAAAGTATTGAATCTTTATTGCCAGTTGAAGAAGATCTGTCCGGAGTTGAAGGCCTTGAACATTGGTGGCGGATTACCGATCAAACATTCACTGAACTTTGAGTATGACTACAATTACATGATCAATGAAATTGTACTTACCATAAAAAATGTTTGCAAGAAGAATAAGGTAGATGTTCCGGATATCTACACAGAGTTTGGTTCATTCACTATTGGTGAGACCGGTGCTGTTGTTTACAGTGTGCTGGATGAGAAGCAGCAGAATGATCGTGAGATCTGGTATATGATAGATAGCTCATTTATCACTACGCTGCCGGATACATGGGGTATAGGGGAGAAGTTCCTGATGCTGCCCATCAACAAGTGGGACCACGAATATCAGGAAGTGCACCTGGGCGGATTGACCTGCGACAGCCATGACTTCTATACATCTGAAGAGCATATCAACGCGGTGTTCCTGCCTAAGATAGACAAGGAAAAATCGAAAGAACCCCTTTACATAGGCTTCTTCCATACCGGTGCTTATCAGGATCAACTGGCAGGGTATGGCGGTATCAAGCATTGTATGATACCATCGCCTAAGCATATAGTTGTTGAGTATGATAAGGAAGGTAATTTGGAAGACTGGTTGTATGCTAAGGAGCAAAGCCCACAGAGCATGTTGAAGATACTGGGCTATATCAAGTAAGTAAGTTCAGATAATTTGTATATTTATAAGCAAGCAGGAGACTGCTTGCTTTTTTTGTTAGGGTTGCTAATTCCTATTTACAATAAATAATCACTTATCCATATCACTATGTTACCAATGTTCAATATTCTAGAAAATAGGAGATCGGTTTTTATCAGGAATTTATTTCCAGTATTACTGCTCATATTTCTTACTCAATCATTATTCATAAGAGCTCAAATAAAGGATTATTTACCATTATGGAGTAAGGCAGAAAGTTACAGCATGTATAAAGTAGATACTTGCAAGCGGCTATACCATGTCGTATTTACTAAAGATGCCCACTACGGAAATTATGATTTCTGCGGATGGCTACAGAAAGAAACCGCAGATTACTATCAGTTCATAAATATAACAGGATCACAATGCCGGTTCAGAAAAAAGATAATTGAACAGATAGTGCCATGCCAGGATAATGCAGACATATTATTGCATATTGAAAAAAATGATGATCGCTTATTCTTTTGTGGCCAAACTATTTTGCCTTATGTTATTGTAGCAGCGTGGGCACATAAAAATAATAATGACGAGTTGGCTATGCAACTTTCTGCAAAAGCAAAAGAGCAGAAACTTGATGACACATCAGTTCGGAACTACCTGGCATATATGTATTACAGCGATATGCTGAAAGCATATAGTTTTGATAGAAATTATAAGGAAGCAGTATTATACGCCGATCATCTTGCCGGCAAAGACTTTGAAGGTTTTGAATACAGGAATAATGCAATTGCGCTAGCCAAACAATTGCGGTCGCGGACAGCTGATTTTAAGACATATAGCATGCCAGATTCTGTGCAATGGCTAGAAATAAGCACAAAGATGAGTAGAAAGGAAAAGGTACTGTATCTGGTAGGCAAAATACATTTACTTAACTGCTTTCAAAATAGCCAACCGGGTAACATTTATTATGAGGATGTCCAGCCCATTATTTCATGCGATAGCATGAATACATTGACTGGGATTGGCTGTTCTTATCGAAATAATTATCCCGCTATTAATCCTTTTAACGAGATCGTTCGAATGAAACCTACACCAAATGAGGTTGAATTGATCGTGCCTGCATTACTAGATAGTAGTTTTATACCTTCATTTTCCTTTCATCGTAGTTTTAAGTGTGGTCGTACTTTGCACAAGTATAATTGGGTGATAAATGAACTTATTTTCCGTGTCACTAATAAAAGATTTATAGATAAAAATATTTTTGACCAGCTTGATTTTGATGGTAAAAAGAAAGTAACGGGTGATATTGTAATTTGGTGCAGAGATAATAGTGGACTGTCAGAAAAGGAACGACTTCATAAGATCTTGACAGAATCAACCACTTGGGAAGAATTTAGTAAGGCATTAAAAACTGCAGTTGCCAACAAAGATTCCTCTATTTCATCAATATTACCACTCAGGCTAGGCAAACAAGATTTTGTTGGTTTTTCGATGCCAACCTATGACGGCATAATTGCTCAGGCTATGTTCGAATTAAGTTCCTATGACGAAAGTAACCAAAAAGTTTTTTCGGAATGGATAGATAAAACCGCAGATTTGTGGGTGCAACTATGGTCCTCAATGTATTTTATTAAGTTTGATAATAAAAACGCTGACATACATCTAAATTCACTTCGGACAATATTGTCTAACTGTAATAGTGAAAGTGAATTCTATCCATATGCAATAAAAATATTACTGCAAAACAAAGACCATAAGCTTCGTGAATTGGCTATAGGAACAGTAAATAGTCAGCATCTCTCAGGTATGTTTAATAACTTGCAGAATACAGATATTCTGAAATTATTAATCATAAATAAGAGTGATTCAGCGTTTGAATGGCTTAATTCAGGTTTAAATAATTTTGAGAAAGACATTTCTTCACACCTATCTATTAATGGAATTCCGGTTACTATTCTACAATGTGATGAATTTGTTTTTCAAATAGAAGTCTGGAGAAATTACAAATTCGAGTATAAGCAAGAATGGCCTGTAAAGCAAAAAAAGAGATATGCAATAGAACTTTCAAAATGGCTAAATCAGCAATACTCTGCTATTAAAATGGGTAAAGAGAGTAAGATCAAAATGATGCAATGTGATTAATATTAAGTTTCTTTCTGTAAATTATTAAAATATTATCATTATGAGGTTTGTATCTGTTTCCATATTATTGTTTGTATATGGTTTAGTGCTAGGCTGTTCCAAAAAGTTAGGAAATGATAATAATGGTGGTGGTGCGATAGTAAGCAGGAGAATACTGAACATCACCATCAATGGGCATACTTATCATGATACATCATTGGGTAGTTCTACATCTATCTATGGTGGTCCCGGGAATTACGGATTGGATCTGAATGATACAACAAATATTAATACCTATGGAGCAACTATCAACTTCAGCACCAGCCACCTTTTCGGCAGTTTTGAGGGTAAGAAATTAGATAGGTCGTCTATGAATGGAACGTATAAGATAGGGCGATATTACAGTAATACCTATAATGATACTATCATATACGGGTTTGTCAATATTACGGATATTGCTGACGGACATAAGGTATATAGCTGTGTTGCTGATACTACTTCGTCTTACTTAACATTAAGCAATGTCAGCGCTTCGGGTTTTGACGGTGTATTCAGTTTTACTTTGGTCAGTGATACGGCAACATACCCGGTAACGGGAGATTTTAAGTTTAGTTATTAGTTGCCAGGGGAATATGGGCAAATGATCTTTTGAAAAAAGTATTTACAGGCCCGGTAGTTTTCGTTTATTACACAAAAAAACTCCGGTCAAGCGACCGGAGTGTATAAAATATATTGCTGGGAATATTTAGATCAATGGAGGATCTACCGGCATATCTTCCGCTGCGATAGCGTCTTCGTATGTACGTTTGCCGATGAGGCGTTCCAGATCGTCTTTGAAGAGTACTTCTTTCTTCAGTAATTCCTCAGAGATAACGGTAACATATTCCATCTTTTCTGTAAGCAATGCCTTCACTTTATCGTAAGCTTTTGCAACCAGTAAGCGTACTTCCTCGTCAATCATTTTTCCTGTTTCTTCAGAATATGGTTTAGAGAAGCTGCCTTCGCTTTGCGGATCATAGAAAGAGATATTGCCTATCTTCTCACTCATACCATACATAGAGACCCAAGCATATGCCGCACGTGTAACATGTTGCAGGTCGCTGAGGGCACCGGTAGATATTTTACCAAATACCAGTTCTTCAACGGCACGACCACCAAGTGACATACACATATCATCCATCAGGTGATCGGTAGTACGGATGTACATTTCCTTAGGCAGATATTGTGCGTAGCCCAAAGCCGCAACACCACGCGGAACGATAGTGACTTTTACCAAAGGGTGAGCATGTTCGAGGAACCAACCAGATACCGCATGACCAGCTTCGTGGTAGGCTATGATACGTTTTTCTTCAGGAAGGATGATCTTGTTCTTCTTTTCCAGACCACCTATTACGCGATCGATTGCGTCGTTGAAGTCACTCATATCTACTTCGCTCTTGCCTTTGCGGGCAGCTATCAGAGCAGCTTCGTTACAAATGTTGGCAATGTCGGCACCTGCGAAACCCGGTGTCTGAACAGCCAGTTTGCGAATATTCAGATCCTTGCTGCGCTTAATAGGCTTCAAGTGAACATCGAATATTTTTTCACGACCTTTCACATCCGGAATATCTATAGAAATTTGTCTGTCGAAACGACCCGGGCGAAGTAATGCAGTATCCAAAACATCAGGACGGTTGGTTGCTGCAAGAACAATGATACCACTATCACCACTAAATCCATCCATTTCTACCAACAACTGGTTCAATGTATTCTCGCGCTCGTCATTGCTCATTACTGCGTTCTTACCTCTTGCGCGGCCTATAGCATCAATTTCATCTATGAATACGATACAAGGAGATTTTTCACGAGCTTGCTTGAACAGGTCACGTACACGACTGGCACCCACACCTACGAACAATTCAACGAAATCGGAACCGGACATAGAGAAGAAAGGCACCTGAGCCTCGCCTGCCATAGCCTTTGCCAGCAAGGTCTTACCTGTTCCCGGAGGGCCTACCAGCAATGCTCCCTTAGGTATCTTACCACCCAGAGCAGTGTATTTCTTAGGATTTTTCAGGAAGTCAACGATCTCCATCACTTCCACTTTAGCTTCGTCGAGACCGGCAACATCGTTGAAAGTAATATTTACACGAGTACCTTTTTCAAATAACTGAGCTTTTGACTTGCCAATGTTGAAAATACCACCTGCGCCACCTGCACCGCCACCATTGCCCATTTTACGGAACAACAGGAACCAAAGTGCTACAACAAATATGATAGGTAAAACGAACTGGAAGATCTTAGAATAATCTTGTTGCGTTTCGTAAATGATGTTGACATGGTTAGGGCGACCTTTTTCCGCTTCAGCCATATCCAGTCCGAATTGCTCTACACTACCTATTTTGAACTCGAATGCCGGAGTTTTTTCATTGCTTACACCGGGAGAGACTGTTTTTCCCTGACTGGTAACAGCAGGTAACGGAACGCCTTTTTTGAGGTAAACCTCTACATGGTCGTTGTTGATCAGCTTCAGTTTGGCAACCTGATCTTTGTCGTTATAGGCTTTGAAATCCTGGAAGCCATACTCATTACTCATAGAGTTGAGGTTGCCACCAAAGAACTGTACGCCTATTATGACCATGATGATGATACCATATATCCAATAGATATTGAATTTAGGTCCTTTCTTTTGGTTAGGGTCGTTATTACCCGGCTTCATTCCGGGTATTTGTTTATTTTCTTCCATTATATAAAGTTGCTACTTGTATTGTTAAATTAGTATTCAGTACGTTCAGCATCTGCCCACAAACTCTCGAGGCTATAAAACTCTCTGTGTTCGTGTTGGAAAATGTGAACAACAATATTCACATAATCTACCAGTGTCCATTTTTCTCCGTATTCAACATGGTAAGGTCTTTCTTCACATTCCTTTTCTACTTCATCTTTTACATTGTCGGCAAGAGCTTTCACCTGAATGTGTGATCGACCATCGCAAAGGACAAAAAAGTCAGCTACAGCTTCATCGATCTTTCTAAGGTCGAGTACAACAATATTGTCTGCTTTTTTATCTTGAATGCTGCTGATGATGGTTTTGAACAACTTGCTGTTCTTAGCAAGTTTGGCAACCGGTTTTTTTCTTTCCTGTAATGTATTCAGTATATGCTCCAAACTAAAATTTCCTCGTTTTAATGATTGATAATACCTTTATCGTCTTACCAAAATTATAAATCTTTTTGCACTAAACCATATGTCATTACCTGCATTGCAAATAATAGAACTTGATTTTACTGATAGCACCAATAACTATGCCATGCGCCTTATAGATGGCAATAAGGCACAAGACGGGCTGACAATTGTTGCTAATGCTCAGACCAATGGTAAGGGGCAAAGAGGTAAGACATGGGTAGATATACCGGGTAACAGTCTCTTAGTGAGCGTTATTGTGGCTCCAAGGCACTCACTACAGGAACAATTCATCTTTAATGCGGCAATAACAGTAGCAATAGCCAAAGTTTTGCAAAAGCTTGATGATGAAATGCGGGTTGCAGTGAAGTGGCCTAATGACATTATTGTCAATGACAAAAAGGCAGGGGGGATTTTGATAGAAAATGTGTTGCGTGGCAGTAACTGGACACATAGTGTCATAGGATTTGGTTTGAATCTTTATCAGGATAGTTTTCCTGATGATCTGCCACATGCTATCTCTTTGAAGATAGCCTTGGGTAAGGATGTTGATAAGACTGCGCTGCTGACAGACCTGAGTGCTGCTATTATCAATGCTACTCGTTTCCCGATACCTGCCGGGCCGCAGATGGATGCATACAATAGTTTGCTTTTCAGACAGGGAATGTCACAAAGATTTACAGACGCCCAACTGTCTTGGACAGCCAATATTCTTCATGCTAATCTGGATGGAACTCTGGCTGTTCAATTGGAGAACGGCAGCATAGTCAATTATCAGCATGGGCAGGTGATCTGGGATTACGGACAGCAAATAATATAAGCAATAGATGAGTAGAGTAGTGTGTTAATAAAGATTTACAGCATTAGCATTTACCGCATTAGCTAAATGGGGAATATTGCAGGTGATCAGTTAGTGCTTGCACTACTCATCTTCTTTATCTTTTCAGCGTCTCTCAATAGTATGGCAGCCTGGAAATCGTATTTCTTATTAGTTTCAGGAATGACTTTATTGTCTTTGTTGATCCATTTTACCATTCTGCCTTCGAAGAAATAATAGCGGGTGGTGGTCATTTTGGTTTTGGTATCGTCATACCAAACACTGTCGCCGTCTTTTAAAGCTCTTTCTTCTGTCATATAGGTGGGTCTGTTATAAACATATTCATCCTGAATTACGCAGATCAACTCTTCGTTGTCGAAGAAATATTGAGCATTTGTACGGCCACTTTCTTCGTAAGTGGCTATTGTAGCCAGCACCAATTTGTTGTTTTTGAAGTAAAAACTAAGACCATTAGTTTCGGCGCTTTTTCCAGTAATATCAAGGGTCTTGTGTTCGTATGATGACAGATGTTCAACTATGTCTTTACAAGTTTTTTGTGTGCCGGTGATGTCGTCCTCGCTGCAAGATTGAAGTGAAAATGCGAGGCATAAGGCAAACAGAAGAATTCTCATACAATACAATTGAGTGGCAAATTTAACTTATTTCCTGAGATGAATCCATGTTATATCACTGTTGTTCGCTATAGAATTGAGCGGATAATACTATTTAGTTATGGTTACAATTGCATGCAGATCTATGGCTTTACCTACAATATGTAGGATGTAATTTCCTGTGTTAATATCGGTGGAGATAGGTAGTGTATTAGCGCCATGTTTCAATAGTATTTCCTGATGTTGTATGGCTTCTCTGCCTGTTACATCTGTTAATGTGTAAACGGCTGTTCCGGGCTCTCCGTCAGCATAAAATCCGGCAGTGAATGACCCATTAGTTGGGTTAGGGTAGATGGTGCATTTATGATCATCTTGTTCCTTTACATTTATCACAGAAAGAGGCAGACCGTTTGCGTCACACAGGCATCCTGTACGTTGCTCGTCGTGGCGGAACATCAGCCAGTCAGGGCCATGTCCGGCTCCCCAAGAAATGCAAAAAGCATAACCATAGTCATTGTAAGTTGAAGTATCGCTGCGACCTTTCCCGCATATCACAAATACATCGAGTATGCCGTCGTGGTCGAAGTCAGCAATTACCGGAGCATTGCCTGATTCGAATATACTACTCGTGTTTCCCATGCTGTCTGCAGCATAAGCTCGGGTGTCGAAAGATCGTATCACGTTTCCTGACACTCCATCCAGAGAGATCACCTTTCCAAAGTAAGTAGCGAATGTAATGTCCTTGATGTTATCATTATTTACATCGGCGGCAATGGTCCCTCTGAAATTAGTAAAGTCGGAAGGCGGGATGTATCGCCATAGTTCTACGTCATTCCTGTTCACTGCTCTTACCATCGTTCCGTCAGTGTAAATTATATCGAGATAGCCGTCGTTATCCAGATCAGCCAAAGTAATTGGTGCACCAATATAGCCGCCAGCAGGTTTTGAAACTGAATCTATCCAGCGAACGGAGCCATCAGCAGCATTAAGACAATACAGGAAACCGTCATAGTCACCAATAAGCAATTCTTTATGTCCATCTCTGAAAAGGTCGCCAGTTGCAGGTCCGTGATAGAGTAGATCGTGTGTGTAATATTTCCATTTCAGTGTATGGTCACTTGTTTTATAACACGCTATTCTGTTACTGTCATAGTTGAAGTCCCATGTTGCTACAGTAAAAACAGTATCTGTATTACCGCAGGTAATTGTAGGTTCACTTTCAATAGCTGCATTCGCATCAACTGCAAGTGTCCAGCGAGTGGCGCCTGTTCTGCCGTCCATGCATTTTATATCTCCGAAAAATGTTCCATGCAATACTTCGGGGTATCCGTCATGGTCTATATCTATCATGCTAGGTGGAGAATCTCCCCCTCCTGTTATCGTCTTCCATTGCACATATCCGGAATCGGCATCATAGCAAAAAGTAGTGTCCATGCATGATCCGGGTACAACTACTTTGTAGTTTCCATTATTGAAGGGGTCGAATAGTAATGGACCTGCGTCGTTGCAGCCACCTCCCGGTCCAGGTTGTGCATGTTTCCATTTAAGGGTCCCATTCTCTGCGTTCAGGCAATAGATATTACTGTCATTCCAATACGTTGCGAAGATGAGTTCCAGTTTACCATCGCCATCAACATCTTTTGCGGTCGTCTGCCCGAAACTTACATCACGCAATTGATAGTGCCACTTAACAGATTGTGCAGTTGCATTTATGCTCAATGAAATAATTGTAAGTAAGCAGAAGATATATTTCATATGTAATCAGAATGTTTAGTAAAAATACAGTAATTCAGATCACTTTCAGTTAATATTCAGTTGTCTGGTAATAGTAAATCCTTATCATTCGGTCTAATAAATAAAGCGAAAAGTTGATCACAAATACAGATGCTAATTGAAACTATGTGTTTGATTGATGTCGTTCATGGCCAAATAATTTACCGTTCATGAACTTTTTCGACCGTTCGTGAACTTTATTTGGAATGAGTGGCGGTATGTGGATAGATTGCACCAAGTTTGATACCTAAACGAACGCTAGACAAAATACAAGGGTGATTTTATTTAGGTGTCAAGTGTTCTTTCGTTTTTGGCCCTTGTAAATAGATCTAAATCTTATTTATGCCTATGACGAAAAATATTACCCACCCAGTGCTCCGGTTCGTCCGGGGCATTTTCGTTTTATACTGCTTCTGAATTGACTACTTATAATGAGTTTCCGACCATTTGTCCAGCGTTCCAATTATTTCAACCTGTGTAATTTTCAGATCGTTGAAAGCGACCACTGCATAACATTCCAGCTTGCATGTAGTGCATTTAGAATAGCAACATTCCGATTCTAAATTGTCAGGCAAAACATTGATATGATTACCCTGTTTCCATTGATGGTAGGATGGATGAGCTCTGTCGAACCACAGAAGCATATCTCCCGGCTTATAATAATTGTCGTGAAAACGGGTATTGTCATTTCCGCTATAAGTGGCTCCAACGTGAGTCTGGGCACATATAACTGATGTTTTTCCGCAATTAGGGCAGATCGCATCGATCAATATCCAATTGTAAGCACCCATAAATTGAAACTAAACGTTGAATAGGTAGGACCCAATATAAAAATAAAGTCACGTTCGCTTAATGGCGACTACCAGAGGCAGCGCAATTAAAACGTTCGTGACCTGTAATAAACTGAGGACTATTAATTAGTAATTTCTGTTGAAGTTGCTCTTGTAGCCACCTTCGCTATTAGCATTATTGTAGCCACCAGGTCTTGGTGTTCTTGGTTTGAACGGACGACCGCCTGGACTAGTACCATAAGCCGGTTTTTGCGAACCTCTGGTATTAGTACTTTGCTTAGCTTCTTTTACAGAAATGATGTTGCCTTCAAAATAGCTCATGTCCAGATTGTCGATAGCATCCTGAGAACAACCAAGGCTGCTCATTTCAACAAATCCAAAGCCTCTAGACATACCGGTTGCATTATCAAAGATAACTTTACTTGACATGACCTCACCAAACTCAGCAAACAAGACTCTAAGAGCGTCAGCGGTGGTTTCAGGGTTAAGATTTCCAACGAAAATGTTCATATGTTTATATAGATAAACTAATGGTTAGGTAAAAAAGAGAATAGTAGTAGTTCAAATTTAACGCATTTTGTGCGTTAAATAAAACAAATGACCCGATCTTTTTTATGGGATCGGGCTTCAAAATAAAGGAATAAACTACAATTAATGAAAAACAGGTTTGATTTTTAATGTATTCAAGCCAGTTTTTAAATGCTAATACCGATAATTTACCAACCCAATACTGTTTTCAATTTGGCCATTCCGCTCTTACTTACCAGTGCTTTGGCACCACAATGTAATAATGCCACATGGCTTTCTTTTTCATAAGGTTCAATTCTTGAAAGCTGGCTTACAGGTATCAGGTATGAGCGGTGTACACGGATAAATTGTTGAGGGTCGAGGGTTTGCTCAATGTGCGAAAGGGTGCTTTTTTTAAGATAGGTACCATCTTTGGTCACGATCTTTACATAGTCGTCACTGGCCTCTATGTAAAATATATCCTGAGCAGGGATGATCCTGATAAAGCCATTGTCTTTTACCACTAATCTATGCTGATATCCTTCATTGACATTGTTTTCGATCACGGGAGCTACAGATGGCAGTTTTTTATCGGCAGCCTGTTGCAGCCACTTTTGCATAGCTCTGTCAAAACGGTCTCTGGTAACCGGTTTCAGGATATAATCTATAGCATGCGTTTCGAAAGCTTTAAGGGCATATTCGTCGAATGCGGTAGTGAAAATTACAGACGGAGGATTGTCTAATAATTCCAGCATCTCAAATCCATTGACGCGAGGCATCTGAATGTCGAGGAATATCAGATCAGGCTTAAGTTCCTGTATGGCTTTGAATCCTTCAAATCCGTCGGCGCATTCAGCAACGATCTCTATTTGGGTATAAGGTTGTAACAGTGATCGGATCAATTGTCTTGCCAACTGTTCATCGTCTATTAATATTACTTTATACATGGTTTTGTGGTATTTTCAGAATTGTTGTAAAATTTTGACCGTCATTGCTTGTTTCTAACAGGTCGGTTCGTGCATAGAGCAAATATAACCGGCGCCCTACGCCCTTTAGTCCGAAGCCGGTACCTTTAGGAGGCATATAATTTATATCGTAAGGATTGGTAATAGTGAGCATCAGCGTATTGTCTTCTTCTTTTATATTAATGCTTATCTGCACCTTACCTGTCTTTCCGTACAAACCGAATTTTATGGCGTTTTCCAAAATAGGCTGAAACAGGAAAGGAGGTATCGTAGCTTTTTCGCTGTAATCTTTTTCAAAAGAAACACTAAGCCTGTCACCAAAACGAACAGACTCAATAGCCAGATAAGATTCAATATAAACGATCTCCTCGTTTACAGAAATGATATCTTCTCCTTCTCTTTTTACTGATCCTCTCAGGAAGTCAGATAATTTCCCGATCATTTCCTGAGCTTTATCGGGTGATATCATTACCAATGCATTGATAGAATTGAGGCTATTATATAAAAAGTGCGGTTGCAATTGCTGACGCAGTTTGAATAATTCAGCTTCCTTTAATAATTCAGCGGCATCATTATGTTGCAGAAATCGGCTGTTGAGCGCCTGCATATTTTTTCTTAACGCCGCATTTGTTGACATCCAGCTATAGAATATCCAGATGATTATGAACCTGATAGGCAATGTGCTGCGCAACCATATGAAATAGTTAGTGCTATTCGTATCCTTTTTTACGATCCAATTCAGTAATTGCACCTCGCTGAATGTAGATAGGAATGCAAAAGCGAAAGCTATGAGAATGGAATAGGAGTAAAGAGTTACTTTGGTAGGGTAGGCTTTTATTAGTAACATGATACTCCATACAGATAGACTGATAACCAGTAGGTTGCATACAGCGTCATTAATGGCTATATTCCATGTGAAGTTAAAAAGATCATGTAAAATAAACACATGCTTTACTGCAGCAAGTAGTGCCAACAGTAATATGAAGAAGTGTATATTTTTATTGAAAAAGCGCAATTTGTGTTATTGAAAAATTTAATTTGAAAGTATGGTAAGGACTTATTTTATTTCTTTTGCTACTACTTCCTGTATTATTTCAGAAAAGTAGCCTGACCCTTTTGGGTATCAGAAAGTAAAAACCAGGTGATAAGTATCACCGGTCTTTACTTTCTATCACTTTTTTTCCTGGTTCTATTACGCTGTCCAAAGTGGAGCGGCTACCATTTCCGGCTCGTGTACCATTGAAAACAGTAGTCCGCCGTTTTTGAGTTCAATAGGTTGTAAGTCTTTTACCGCAAGCATTCTCCAGCAAATAGTGCGGCCATGTCTGTCTATAAATGTTGCTTCTTCACCCATTCCTGCTTTTCTTGCTTCTGCCAGTGCTGTATCTCTGCTATCTGCATAGACCAATCTCCATTGTTCCTCATATTGATCTGTTGGCAGGCCTTCACATTCTATCCGGTAAATGATCTGTGCTGTAAATGATTGCATATGTGTGTGTTTGAGTGGTTAATTATGTTTTCAGTTTAATAAGATTTCATTTCAATGTTGCCGAAGGCGCAAGATCCACGGAGAATCAGCGTCTTTTTTATCTCTGTATTTTGTGCAGTTTGTATGCTTCTTTCATCCTCTACATTGCCAAATGACGGGCTGATCTCGTTTTGTATGTGCCAGTGAGATGGAACGATGATCTCTACACCGCCAAATGATACTCTGAGGTCTAGGATAGCCGTTTCTTCTATGTCCGCTTGCATGAAGTTCAGTTCACAGCCACCAAAGGTCACAGATACGGTGCCACCTTTGAAATCTTTAGAAGTGACCATCTCTTTTCTTCCTCCGAATGTAACATCAATGTTCAGGTTGCTATCTGTTGAAACCGAATTGTTGACCCTGAAGTTAGGTGCGCAGTTTTTTCTTTTCGGGCGAAGTGCTATGGCCAATCCGCCTATGATCAATGCTGCGGGCCAGATATAGTCGTTGTATTGAGGGTAATAGTCATCTATGAGGTTTGCACCACCTATGATGCAGAGGATCCACCAGGCTGAATTACGAAATCCATTTTTTACACCTATAAGTAAACCAATGATGATCATGATAAATGGCCACTCGGTCATCCAGTCGAATGGAATATGCAGTGCAAGCTTCAGTATCCAGAGTAAGCCAAGTATAGCAACACCTATTCCGAAGAATGCTCTGCCTCTTTGCCTGCGTTCAAGATGCTCTTTCATTTGCTCTTGCCACTGAGGGTCATTCCAGTCTCTATTTCTAAAATTACGTTTGCGCATATAGTTGTTATTGATGACCCAAAAGTAATTACAGCAAATTCCGTGCGAAAGTCTAATTAGGCGAGAAAAATATTAGTGTCGGTAAGTGGTGATTATCTGTCGGTAAGCACTATGACAGGCATATTAATTAATATTTATTATGTAAAATATTATCGATTCTCCAGACAGATACTATCTAAGGGTGATAAGAAGAATTTAATTTAATATATACTTATCTGGTCTAGGTAATTCGTACTTTTGCACCGCCTTTGAAAGCGATCACAAATTCTTCTATGCACCTGAAAAACCGACGTTGCTGGTTATTTCTACACCTATTCACTATATGTCTGCTACACATCGTTGTACTTTCCTCTTGCAATTTTTCCAAAACAGCGTCTGATAATTCAAGATATTTTGATAGTGTACTACACATTGCCAATTCTAAATTTGACATTCAACAATCAGACAGCATTTTCTCTTTTATAGATAAGTCATGGAGCGCCTTTCCTCATCCAGATGAAAGGGATATGTTCAAAAAGTACAAATTCAGATCCGACGTTTATTTTGGGATAATGAATTACCATAAGGCACTTATCAATATAGACAGTGCTATTGGTTTCATAGCTGCAGATAAGGAGAAGTACAAAAATGAGTATTCGGACGCACTGTTTGTGAAGGGTAATCTGCTGCTCGATCTCAATGAATATGACAAATCGTTTCAGCAATTGTATATGGGTAAAGTATTTGTTCAGAAATATCTGGATACTTGTGCCTATGCAAGGTATAGCCGTTGCCTGGCGTCTGTTTGTTTTATACAATATAAGTACAAAGAGTCGATCGTTTATCTGAAAGAGGAATTTGAGCAGGCGGGGAGTTGTAAGGATGCTGACTTTCAATGGGCGTTTGTTGAAAGACAGGGTAGTCTTGATAATATAGGTATCTGTTTTGAAAATATCGGTCAATATGATAGTGCAATAGCGTACTACAATAAGGCATTGGCATTTATCTCTGAAAATGAAGGTCGGTATTCAGATAAAGCGGACGATATCAAAATCTGCAAGGCGGTAATCAATGGCAATTTGGGAGGCGTGTATATGAAAGTAGGCAACAATACTGCTGCCGAAAAGTTATTGAAGAACAATATAGAGATCAATACCAGTCATGGTCAAATGAACCAGGATGGACGTTTGACCACCATGAAGCTTTCAAGGATGTACATGAAGCAAGGACACTTTGATCAAGCTGAAAAAATAGTACATGATCTCAGAATGTTATTAGATACTATTCCTAATACAGAAGAGATGGCATGGTTGAAGCTGGCTACAGACTATTATGATACTATAGGAGATGCATCACATGCTTATCATTACTTCAAGCAATATATCAAGCTCAGGGATTCCGGAGACGCTACAAGGAAGGAATTACCCGGGGCAGACTTCAATAAGACATTCGATCATTTGAATCAGGCAGGTGAGATAGCTTCACTTAAAAAGGAAAAGACCTATGCTAACAGGTTCCTTTTTGTATCGGTGGTACTTTCTGTAATGGCTGTTATCATTATTTACCTGGTATGGAATAATAATCGCCAGTCGAAACAAAATCTGGAACGTCAGAAAGAGCTGAATAAACAGATCAGCACACATAACATTACTATGCAGAAAACGCTGAATGCATTGGAGCAAAGTCAGCAAAACA
The DNA here is from genome assembly GCA_947447465.1 of Chitinophagaceae bacterium. Classification (GTDB taxonomy): domain Bacteria; phylum Bacteroidota; class Bacteroidia; order Chitinophagales; family Chitinophagaceae; genus Flavipsychrobacter. The sequence goes on from CANFKE010000010.1 coordinate 35,131, forward strand.
ATACCAGAATGATGCGCGTGGTGGCGCATGATCTGCATAACCCGGTAGCTGCAATGGTAAGTCTTATAGATCTGCTGCGGGATGGTGAATATGATGATGAACAGAAGGAAATGTTCGAGATGTTGGCCATTTCGGGTAATAATGCACTAAAGCTGATCGGGGACATTCTGCATGCCAAGCCGGCAATGGACATGGAGCGACTGGAACTTGATGAACTTGTATCGTACAGTACAGGGTTAATGCAATATCGAGCTAATGAAAAGAAGCAAACATTGATCCTCAAAGTTGTTCCCGTAATTGTAATGGCCGACAGAGAGAAGATATGGCGGGTGATCAATAACCTGATCGTCAATGCTATTAAGTTTAGTCACACCGGAAAGAAGATCGAGATCGTTTTGCAAAAGAAAGATGGTCATGCCATATTGAGCGTCAAAGATGAAGGGGTAGGTATGTCGCCCATTTTGAGTGGTGAGATATTTCAACATTTTGCATTAGGTGGCAGGATCGGCACATCGGGTGAGGAATCTTTCGGCTTAGGGTTATCTATATCCAAGCAGATCATAGATGCTCATGGTGGTAAGATATGGTTCGAATCGGAAGTAGGAAAAGGCACTACTTTTTATGTTGAATTGAAAAGCGTAGCATAGGCTAGTTGACTTTTCAAATGTTACTTTTCCTATTCAATTGTACACTTCAACCTATTGCTCATCACGAGCAATTAATTATCAGCAATTGAATTTTCTGCAATAAAACATATGAACGATTAAAATAAAATAATAAAATTATATAAGAAACTTATGCATGAGTTATCCACATTCTGAAAAGGGTAGGTAATGCGAAAGAAGATTTTATCAAAAAAATGGTACTTTGCAGTATAAATTTACATTAACCACAAGGGCTAACCTTTTAAAATCAAACAAAATGGACACAAGTAAAATGATCAAGGCATATTGCCTTAAGACAAAAGAAAAAAATGTACCTATGCAAGATGCGGTTATCACAAAGACTGCTAAAGGTGGTTATATGGCTGGTGGACATGATGGTAAAGGAAACAAAATGGCTGCTATCATGAGCGAAGCTAAAGCGCTTCAGGCTATCAAGGATGGCGTGGCTACTAAAGGATTCTAATCTTAGCATTCTCAAAATATTGATCCCCGAACCTGCTTTGGTTCGGGGATCTTTTATTACGGCTATATCATAATTCAAAAGGGGTATTCTATTAAATAGAATACCCCTTTTACATGATATATATATAGTGCTTTATAGTTCAGGATACAGCGGGAAGCTCTTCATGTATTCATTCACTTCACCTTTTACAGATGCAATGGTAGCCTCATTGTCAGCATCCATCAATACGCGGTCAATCCAGTTCACTATCTGCGGCATATCAGTTTCCTTCATGCCACGTGTAGTTACTGCAGGTACACCTACTCTTATGCCCGATGTGATGAATGGAGATTTGTCATCAAATGGGACCATGTTCTTATTGATAGTGATATCAGCCTTTACGAGTGTGTTTTCAGACTTCTTACCGCTGATACCCTTGTTGCGAAGGTCGATCAATAACAGGTGGTTATCAGTTCCACCCGATACGATATCATATCCCTTGCTGTTGAAAGCAGTTGCCAATGCCTGAGCATTGCTGATCACCTGCTTGGCATAGGTTGTAAATCCTTCTGACAAGATCTCGTGGAACGCTACTGCTTTAGCTGCAATAACATGCTCCAGTGGTCCGCCCTGTGTGCCAGGGAACACAGCCAGATCTATCATCTGACTCAATAAGCGGGTTTCGCCTTTTGGTCCCTTTACTCCCCATGTGTTCTCAAAATCATTCCTCATCATGATAAGACCACCACGAGGACCACGCAATGTTTTATGTGTAGTTGTAGTTACGAAGTGACAATGATCAAAAGGGTCATTGAGTATGCCTTTGGCTATAAGTCCGGCAGGATGCGAAATGTCGGCCATAACCAACGCACCTACTTTATCTGCTATGGCACGAATGCGGGCATAATCCCAATCTCGGCTATAAGCAGATGCGCCGCAGATGATGAGCTTTGGCTTGTGCTCATTGGCCTGCTTTTCCATCATATCATAGTCAACGAGACCGGTTTCTTTATGAACGCCATAATGAACAGCCTTGTAGAGTTTACCTGAAAAATTAACCGGTGAACCATGTGTAAGGTGTCCACCCATGCTCAGATCAAGACCCAGAATAGTATCTCCCGGCTGCAGTATCGCCAGCATTAACGCAGCATTGGCCTGCGCTCCGCTATGTGGTTGCACATTGGCATAGGTAGCACCAAATATTTCTTTAGCTCTGTCTATAGCCAGTTGTTCACTCTTATCTACCACTTCGCAACCACCGTAGTATCTCTTACCAGGATAACCTTCAGCATACTTATTGGTCATAACACCTCCCATTGCCTGCATTACCTGCATGCTTGTGAAATTCTCAGAAGCTATCAGTTCCAGACCGTGGCGCTGGCGTTGCAGTTCTTCATTTATGAGGTCAAATATGGCCGTATCTCTTGTCATGGTGCTATTTTTTGCGCAAAGATAATTGTTTAATGGCTCAATTACTCAATGGCGAATGGCATAATGATCATCTTATCAGCGACCGGTAAGCAATAGGATGCTAAGCGCCTTACATGAACTGCAAGGATTGCCGAATTGTCAAATTGCTTCTTTAATTCTTACTTTGCACTCAATGACAGCCACTACTAAAAATAATCGGTTTACATTATACATCATTATTGCTATGGCGTTGGGTATCGCCATGGGGTTCATGCTCAATACTAACATAGAAAGTAAGGCTATTACTTCGCCCGATAAAGTTCTGGAGCCGTTTTCATTGGCAGCCGATGTGTTTTTACGGTTGATCAAGATGATCGTTTCTCCGTTGGTGTTTACAACCCTTGTTGTAGGAGTGGCGAAGCAAGGTAATATCAATGCGGTAGGCAGGATAGGGGGGAAGACCATGTTATGGTTTATTTGCGGTTCATTACTTAGTCTTGTGTTGGGCATGTTGCTGGTCAATTTTTTCAGACCCGGTGAAGGAATGAATTTACCATTACCTACTGAACTACCCGGTACTATTGCGCATGCATCGCTCAATCTTAAAGACTTCGTATATCATATCTTCCCAACCAGCGTATTTGATTCAATGGCCAAAAATGAGATACTACAGGTAGTCGTATTCTCTTTATTCTTTGGTGTAGCGGCGGCGGGGGTAGGTGAGAAGGCTGATATCGTTATTAAAATGCTGGATTCTGCGGCACACATCATATTGAAGATGACCGGCTATATTATGAACCTTGCGCCTATTGCTGTATTTGGTGCAATGACCAATGTGATTGCCAAACAAGGACTTGGAATATTGGGTACATTTTCTAAGTTCATCGGCGAGTTCTATCTGGGTCTTATCATATTGGCCGTATTATTATTATCAGTGGCCTATCTTTTTATCAAACAGCGTGTTTTTACAATGCTGAAGCACATAAAAGAGCCGGCGCTCATCGCATTTTCCACCAGTAGCAGTGAGGCTGCTTTTCCTAAGCTGATGATGGAATTGGAGCGTTTTGGTTGCGATGAAAAGATAGTCAGTTTTGTATTGCCGCTTGGTTATTCCTTTAATCTCGATGGATCAATGATGTATATGACCTTCGCATCATTATTTATTGCGCAGACCTATGGCATTCATCTGGATACAGGCACACAGATTAGCATGTTGCTGGTGCTTATGTTGACCAGTAAAGGTATAGCAGGCATACCTCGTGCATCTTTGGTGGTCATAGCCGGCACATTGGCTACTTTCAAGATACCGGAGGCAGGTCTGGCATTATTGCTGGGAATTGATCCGCTACTGGATATGGGCAGGTCTGCAATGAATGTGGTTGGCAACAGCATAGCTACAGTTGTTGTATCTAAAATGGAAGGGCAGCTGAAACATAATCGCACAACGGCTTAGCTGAGATATGACTATTACAGGTTGCCATAAATAGATAATTGCAGGATCATTTAGGAAATAGCTCATCTATTGCGATAATTTTTTTAAATTAGCTAATGATTCAGCGTCTATTTGATATAGTGGAACTGCGTAGTAGGCAGGCTCCTGATGCGGTAATGCTTTCAGCAAAAGAAAACGGTACTTGGCGCACTTATAGTTGCAAGGAAGTATGGGATACCTCTGTGAGTCTATCCGCGGGTATCTTGGGGCTTGGCCTTACCAACCCTGTACTTGAAGCAGAACAACAACAAAAAATTGCCATAGTATCGCCCAATCGTCCGGAATGGGTGATCACTGATATAGGCGCACAGCTTACGGGTGGTGTACTAACGCCTATCTATCCAACGATCAGTCCTGATGAGATCACTTATGTACTCAATGAAGCAGAGGCTAAAATTGTATTTGTAGCCAACGCAGAGATATACGAAAGGTTCAAAGATGCTTTTGCTAATTTGCCCGCGCTGCAATATGTCTTTTCATTTGATGAGATACCCGGCGTGCGTAACTGGAAAGAATTGGTAAAGCCGGGTAGTACTATCGATACCAACATGCTGGATCGCATCAAGCCTGAAACACTGGCTACCATCATCTATACATCTGGCACTACAGGTAACCCTAAGGGTGTGATGCTCACGCACAGGAATATTGCCAGCAATGTGCAGGATTCTATGCCCGCATTTACATTCGCAGATAAAGGTAGTAAGGCATTGAGTTTTCTGCCGTTGAACCATATTTTTGAACGTATGGTCACCTATATCTATTTGCAGGCAGGTGTTTCTATCTACTATGCCGAGAGTATGGATACAATTGGCCTGAACCTCAAAGAAGTTAAACCTTTAGTATTTACAACAGTTCCTCGTTTGTTGGAGAAGGTGTATGAGCGGATCATGAATACTGGCATGGAGTTGACAGGTATCAAGAAAGCTTTATTCTTTTGGGCGCTAGGTTTGGGCAAGCGATATGATAATCATGATAAAGGCAGTTTGTGGTATCAGTTGCAGTTGGCAATAGCCAATATGCTGGTGTTCAGCAAATGGAGGGAAGCATTGGGTGGTAATGTAAAGGCTATAGTTGTAGGTAGTGCCGCTACTCAGGAGCGCCTTGTACGTATATTCACCGCGGCTAAGATCATTATCATGGAAGGGTATGGGCTCACAGAGACATCACCGGTAGTATCTGTGAACAGATTTGAAAGTGAAGACAGAAGGATCGGCACCATAGGTCCGTTGATCAATAATGTGGAAGTGAAACTTGCAGAGGATGGTGAGATACTCACCAGAGGGGCGAATGTTACTACTGGTTACTACAAACATCCCGAATTGCAGGTAGGCATTTTTGAGGCAGATGGATGGTTCCATACCGGTGATATAGGTGCATGGGTAGATGGTCGTTTCCTGAAGATAACCGACCGCAAGAAGGAGATATTCAAAACATCAGGTGGTAAGTATGTAGCGCCTCAGGTAGTAGAGAATAAGATGAAAGAAAGCCCTTTCATAGAACAGATGATGGTTGTAGGTGATGGTAAGAAATTTGTAAGTGCCCTAATAGTGCCTTCTTTCGCCCAAATGAGGAAATTCCTCAGAGACACTTATCCTGATCTCATCATTCCTGAAAAGAATGAAGATTTGATAAAGATGAAAGAAGTGATGGCACAGATGCAGAAGCAAATTGATAAATTCAATCCATCATTCAGTCATCCGGAGCAGGTAAAGAAGATAGCTTTATTGGCTAATGAATGGACGATCGATACAGGAGAATTGACTCCTTCCCTAAAAATAAAACGTAAGGTGATCATGCAGAAATTCGCTGCTCAGGTAGAAGCGCTATATGCGGAATGATCTTTACTGAAATAATATTCTGCTATGCGGTTGTAGTCTTATACAACCGCATTTTTTATTGTGTTGCAAGACCATTGATAGCACTCATATTTTCCATGTACTCATCATGGTCTGTGTGCATGTAAAAAAAGAAAAGGGGAGACCAACATTGTTGATCTCCCCTGGTTCTATGATTGAGCAAAATTACTTCTTGCTAGCGATCTTAGTTGAAAACTCCTTACCAGCTTTGAACTTAGGAACTTTACGAGCCTTGATCTTGATAACTGCACCAGTCTGAGGGTTGCGGCCATTACGTGCTGCACGCTCAGATACTGAGAATGTACCGAAACCAACCAATGTTACGCGATCTCCTTTTTTAAGAGTAGTAACAACTGCATTCATAAATGAATCCAGGGCGTCGTTAGCTTGCGTTTTAGTTACACCAGCGTCTTTCGAAATTTTGTCAATTAATTCAGCTTTGTTCATAACGTTTGCTTTTTAAGATAAAATGATTTTGTTTGAGTGTTATGACAAAAATACTCACCTTTACAACACTACCAAATATTTAAGAAAATAAATTTTGCGCTAAACCCTTGCCTGTTGCCGCTTTGGGTTTGTTTTCGATCCTTCCTTTATTTACTGCAAAAATTGGTAGAATCTCTGAAAGTCGCTCCAGTAAAGGGTTCTAGCTGATTTTGGCAACAAAGCATTTTATTTTTATTAATAATATTAACCAAAAGTTAGTTTTTATAGAGATTTCTCTTTAAAAAAATATTTTTCAGATCACCTCCATTACCGTGCGAAAGGCAACGAATTTTCCGCCAAACGCCTTGAACGACCGCTCTCTCATGATGGTAGCATATTCATCAATATACCTGTTGTATTCGGTCATACTATTGCAGTAGTATTGTGCTACAAATGTAGCTCCGTCGCCTTCTTCCTGTTCCAATAATCTGCATAGTCTTGTATCTGTGAACAGTCCTGTTTGTAAGAGTTCAGGTATGTGTGTGCCCTTCATCCACTCCACCCAGCTATCGGCAATTTCATGCTCTACCTTTATGGTCACGTTATAAACTATCATCGCTAATTAAGTATTTATGATTTTTAAAATTAAGGTCTTATTGGTGGTCTGTGCCATTAGTACTTATCCTCAATACTATCCAGTATGCCTCTGTAACTAATGTATCTGTCATTAGATATCGTTCCTTCTTCTACAGCCTCAATTATGGCGCATCCGGGTTCGTTTACATGCAGACAATTATTGAATTTGCAGTCATTGATCTTTGTTCTCATTTCAGGGAAATAGTGTGATAATTCCTGCCTCTCAAAATCGATCAGACCAAATTCTTTTACTCCCGGCGTATCAATGATACGGCCTCCCCCAGGCAGGTCAAATATCTCTGCGAAGGTTGTTGTATGCTGCCCTTTACCGCTCCATCCGGACACCTGTTGTGTTTTAATTGCTTTGCCGGGAATCAGCTGGTTGATCAGTGTACTTTTGCCAACGCCGGAATGGCCGCTGAATAGGGTGGTCCTATCTTTCAGCCGGCTTTTCAGTGCGGCTAATGTTTCCGGCTGAGTAGCTATTACAGGGTAAATGTCATATCCCGCCCTTACATAGATATCCTTCCATTGATCAAGGATAGCAACATGTTTTGGCTTCAGTATATCGGTCTTATTCACTGCTATGATAGCAGGTATGTGATAGGCTTCTGCAGTGATCAGGAAACGGTCTATGAAACCTGTAGATGTACGCGGGTCATTGATGGTAACGACCAGCAATGCAAAGTCAAGGTTGGCAGCAATGATATGTTTCTGATTCTTATTGTGTGGAGACACACGAACGATATAGTTGTTCCTGTCTTTGACCAGTTTTATCTGTGCTGTTCTCACATCTTCATCTTCAACATCAAATATCACTCTGTCTCCAACAGCAATAGGATTGGTAGAGGAAATGTCTTCATCTATTTTCATCTTACCTTTTATTCTGGCATTCCAGAATAAGCCTTCATCATCTTGCACAATGTACCAACTACCGGTAGATTTATATACCAGTCCTTCTTTTTCGGTCGCATTTATATCATTACTCATTCAGTTATCTGCAGGTGTTTATGACCTCTGTTCTCAGGGGTATTATTCATATCTCAATGCAACGATCGGATCCAGTTTAGACGCTTTAATGGCGGGATAGATACCGGATATTACGCCAACAATAGCGCATAGCCCTACACCTAGCAATATCCATAACCACGGTACAACAAAGCCTACGTGGAAGATAATACCAACAATATTGCCCATCAATACGCCTACTATCACGCCGGCTGCACCACCCATCAGACTGATCAATACCGCTTCGGTTAGAAATTGTCCTCTTATATAAGATGATCTTGCCCCTAATGCTTTACTAACACCTATCTCTCTTGTGCGCTCAGATACCGATTCCAGCATAATGTTCATCAATCCTATAATAGAGTTGAGCAGGGTGATGATACATATAACGATAGCCGCAACCTGTATATAGGTGGTATTCTCAATGACCATATTCACCAGATCGCTGTTTTGCGATATGCTGAAATTATTAGCGGTATTCAATGGTAATCTGCGTATCACCCTGAATGTACCTTCTGCCTCCTCAGCGGCAAATGCCTTCATGCCCACCATTGGCACCGACACACTGATGAGGTAGGAATTCTCACCCCCGTAGATCTGCCTGGCAGTATTCAGCGGTATGATCACATTATTATCGCTGTTCATGAACATACTGGATCCTTTCGACTCCATGATGCCTATTACCTTGCATCTTATGCCGCCTATAGCCACTTCTTTGTCAATAGCACTGGCTATCTTGTTCTTAAACAGTTTTTTGGCAACACCATCACCCAACATACATACATAGCTGCCGGATTGTATCTCGTTATTGGTGAAATTCCTTCCCGCAAATAGCTTGGTATCATTCACTGCCAGATAGGCCTCGTCAGCACCTGTCACATTTGTATTAGGGTTTGTTTTTTCACTGCCATATACTACTGTAGCTATCTGACTGCCACTCATAGACAGTCCTACTGTAGCAGGGAATTTATATCTTTCCTTAAATAGTCGGGCTTCGGTATAAGTGATATTCTGCCCTTCCATATAAGATATGTTTACTCCTCCATTATGTCTTTTCTTTTTGATCACATCGCTGGTAAGCTGAAAGCTGTTTACACCCATGCTGCTGAAGCTGGAGCTGATGGCTACTTTCATCACCTGTATGCCGGTAAGGATACCCACCAGCGCTGTAATACCAAGGCCAATTACCGCAATGGTAATACCTGAGCGCAGCTTATTGGTGCTGATGGCTCTGAAGGCAAGGATGATGTTGAATATCAGGTTACGCATGTTGTGCCAAAGGTATATAATATTGAGTAGCTAATTATTTGCCGGCTTTCTTTCTCAATTTTTCCTCAAACTCGTTCTTCACATTATATCCCACACTTCTGGCCATTTCAACATATCTATAGGCTTTAGCTGCATTTCCTACAGAGTCGTAGGCCACAGACAGATTGTATGAGGCTGATTGTTGAATTTCTTTCGATGGCATCTTAACGGCTATCTCCCAATCCTGAATGGCATTTTTGATCTTATTTTTACTGAACTGTGCCACGCCTCGGTAAAAGTAATAGTACGGATTAGACGGACTGATCTTTAAAAGGACATTGTATTGTAGTATTGCCGCATCGTTTTGACCCGATTGAACACTTTTGAATGCGGTTGCTGCATAGGTCCTTTCTACACCGGTATTGTATCTCAATGCCGTTATATATTGTTTGAACGCATTAATGCTGTCTCCTGTTTTTGTGTAATTCAATGAGCTGTCAAGATGTACCTGAAATCTCGGATCTACTGGTCGGTTGGCTGCATTCAAGGGTATCAGACCACCGTTCAGGCCATTTTTCAACTGGTTTATTTGCTCTATTTTGGCATTCACTCGTTTATCATTCACGTGCAGGGTCACCAATACATTATAATTCTCCATTGCCTTATCCAGTTCTCCTTTATCAAAATAATAGTTGCCAAGCCACTTGTAAGACAACAGTGCCCTATAAGGATATTTGGCTATTGCATCAGACAACAGCGACTCTGCATCATGCCAGACAAAGGTTCGCTCATAGCAAAGAAAGGAGAGTGCCCCCGATGCCGCCACACATATGGCCAATACGGGTATTTTGAACTCCGGTACTCGTTCGATGAGCTCATTCAGAAGATAGGCAGCCAGAAATAATAATCCGATATAGGCTACATAAGAATACCTGTCTGACATGATAGCCGCACCAACAGATATGAACTGAAGAACGAACATCACATTGACCACAAAGAAGCCGATACCGAATGCTACTACCGGGAAGTAGGCTTTGTATTTCTTCAGGGTAAGTATTAAAGGAATAGTTACAAAACCTATGGAAAGGAAGGGTGCCAGATAGAACAGGGTAGGCAGGTAGCCCGAAGTATATCTGTATGGATATGGATAGAAGGTAGAAAGGTAGGTTGGGTTGAACAGCTTAGATATATACATCACAAATCCGTAAGATGCATACATGAACCGCTCTTGAATGCTGAGCACGCTGAATGCAGCTACAGCACCGGTCTTGTTTTGGGTATAAAATGCAAACCCTCCGCATATCAGTGAAATGGCGAAAAAGAGGATCTTTTCAATGATCAGTTTTTGAACTGATTTTCTCTTTGCCAATACATCTATGCAGATCAATGATAATGGAAATACGACTGCCATAGGCTTAGACAGGCACGAGGCAATGAATGCCAGCAGTGTGAGCCAGTACCATTTTTTATCGTTGTTATTGATGAACTTCAGGTACGCCAACAGACCCAGAATGTAGAAAAAGCAATAGAGCACATCTTTTCTTTCTGCCATCCATGCTACAGATTCTACATGCATGGGATGAATGCCAAACCATAGTGCGCCAAATGAAGCGATGAATAATTGACCATTTTCAGTGGCCTTCAATAATCTGCCCAAACCTAAGAACAGAAAGAAAACCAACACCACATTGGCTATATGTATGAATACATTGGTCAGGTAATAAGCCTCCGGGTTAAGGCCGGAAAAATAGTAATTGAATGCCAGTGAAAGCATACAGAGAGGGTGGTAGTTGTTCTTGGTAATGTCCTGAGTGAAGATCACTCTCAGATTATCCCATGTCAATGCCTTTATGTAAGGGTCATTCGTCACATAGAAATCATCGTCCCAATTGGTAAACTGGTTATGCCGGGTATAGCTGAAACAGATAAAAGTTACAATGCACAGGATAGCAATGATGATCGCCTTCTTGTTGAACAAAGAATTCATTGAGCTGGATTTATGCGCTGAAGTCAAATTTAATAACTTAAAACTACAAGTGTTGTGGCCTTCAAAAAAAGAGGTGAGCAATGCCCACCTCTTTTCATACTATTTGCATTTTATACTACTATTTGAACTCAGTAGCAGGTATGTTCTTGTTCACTTCTACAGATTTTACTGTAGCATCGAAATTCTGACCACCTGCAGATTGGCTGATCTTATAAGCTACTTTGTAGCCGTTAGTACCGGGCACTTCTCTGTAATCGTCATATTCTACCATCTGCTGCTTTTCGCCTTCGCCCTCTATCTTTCTCAACAAAAGACCGGTAGTAGCATCATAATATTCAACAGATTTCTTTCCTTTCTTATCTACAATGTTCAATACATAAGCATCTTTACCCTTCACGTTTTCCATGCCTTTAAGGGTACGCTTGATGCCATACTTTTCATCATGCAGGTCAGCGGCAATGTCAGCACTCTGTTTTACATCTTCAAGATCTTCTCCTGTGATGTCTTTCTTTGGCTGGCCTTGTCCTTCAGCATATCCCTTAGTACCATCAAATACTTGCTTTTGTACCACCATGCTCTGTTCGCCCATGCTTATAGAGATCATTTGCTTGTACATGTTTGGTGCTTTCTTCACTTCAACTATGGTCAATGGAGTGCCCTGTATCTCAGATGTCATGGTCAACTTGATGTCCTTGATGCTGTTGATCGCTTTTTCGCCACCCACCGCAGCAATATACTTCTTGTAGATCTCACCTGCAGTGATGTTGGCAGGTGCTGCTTTTGACTCAGATGGTGTGATCGGTTTACCAACGTTGTCATAATAGTCGATCTTGCCATCTGCAGAGAAGCGAGCCAGCTTAGGTGCTACATCATCCTTGCTGCCGGCTACTACTATGTTAGCGTGGTCAGGACGGATGTATTTCTTAGAAACAGCCATTACATCATCTGCAGTTACCGCGCTCAGGTTCTTCAGGTAGTTCTGATAGAAATCCTTTGGCATGTTGTAACGCTCAATATTGATAGCATACTGCGCTACGCGCTTAGGGTCTTCAAGACCAATAGCGAATCCGCCTGACAGGTAAGTAATTGAGTTCTGCAATGCAGTATCAGGAACGCGAACGGTCTGCATAGATTTCATTTCATCCAGCAAAGCTTCTACCGAACTGTCAGATACTACGTTACGGCATTTTACGGTTGCAGAGAAAGTACCCATCAGGTTATCTTCCTGCAATGATGAATATGCACCATAGGTCCATGCATGTTTTTCGCGCAGGTCAAGGAATAAGCGACCCTGTGAGCCACCACCCAATATGGTATTAGCTACACGTGCCTTGATCGCATCTGCTGAACCTGGTTTCAGTTCTACAGGGTAAGTAACACTCACAACGCTCTGCACTGCTGCAGTACGAGGTGCAAATGATACTTTGGTCAATTTAGTTGTAGCTATCTCAGGTATAGAGTAAGTACCTACAGGTACATCTTTCTTTTCCCATCCGCCGAAATACTTTTCGATGATCGGCTTGATCTCAGCAACGGTCACATCTCCAACGATCGCCATATAGGCAACATTAGGACGGAAGTAAGTCTGATAATAACGGTTCACACGATCCAAAGAGATCTTGCTGATAGTAGCTTCATTGGCCACTTCTCCATAAGGATGGTTCTTACCAAAGTTCACTACAGCGCTCACATTGTTCACCATAGCATCACCATCGTTCTTCTGTGTTTCCAGACCGGAAAGTGCTTTCTTCTTTTCTGCATCCAGTTCAGACTGAGGGATCTTGCCGTTCATGGCAATATCAGCCATCAATTCAAATATCTTATCCTGATACTTCTTAAGACCGCTACCTGAGATACCTTCTGAATTGGCATTGATATTAGCCCCCATCTTGTCTATCTCTGCATTAAGCTGATCTTTTGTACGTGATTTGGTACCTGATAATAATAGTTCAGACATCATATCGCGGAAACCTGCCATGTCGCCTTCCAGTTCAGGCTTAATGTCTAACTGTATGCTGCAAGAGATGACCGGTAATTTATGATTTTCGACCACATACACCTTCATGCCATTAGGCAGGGTGAAGCTTTCTGTTTTTCCCAGCTTTATTTCTGGGGCCGGTCCCGGTTTGGGCTTTATGCTGCGATCCAGCTGCTGCGCCCATGTAGCACCGCAAAGTGCTATTGCCAGTATGCTAAAAGTTACTTTTTTCATTTCAAAATATGTTTGATTGCCCTAAGGCAGATTAATTATGGTTGTTATTTCTTCTTTGGAGTTGGCTTGGTGGCTTTTGGCTGTCCCTTATCACCCTTTGCTTCAGGAGCCTTACCCTTGTTCTCTTCAGATTTTGGCAAATAATAAACTACCAGACGGTTTTCCTTGGTCAGGTATTTATTGGCCACTCTTTTGATGTCTTCCTTGGTCACTTTCTTATAACGGTCCAATTCTGTATTGATCAGATTGGCATCGCCCTGGAAAGTATAATAAGTAGCCAGGTTAGTAGCTACACCAATGTCTTTCTGGTTCTGATTGATGAAATCATTTTCAGCCTGATTCTGCAACTTGATATATTCTTCATCGCTGATACCTTCTTTCTTTACTTTTTCTATTTCCGCAAGCATAGACTGCTCCAGATCTGCCGCCTTGATACCTACATTAGCAATACCCAGCATAATGTTAAGTCCCGGTGCTTCATTACCCAGGTCGAAAGCCGCTGCCTGAACAGCTTTCTGCTGCTTGTCAACGATCTCTTTTTCAAAACGTGAGCTCTTACCCTGAGACAACAACTGAGTCAGCAACTGAAGTGCATAATAGTCGTCAGTGCCCTGCTTAGGGGTGTGGTAAGCTACTATTACTGCAGGCAACTGCACATTGTCGTAGAAGTTAACACGTCTTTCAGCGGTCTGCTCCGGCTCTACTACTGTAGGGCGTGGAATGGCCATAGTACCCTTTGGTATATCACCATAGTACTTAGCGATAAGGCTCTTTGCCTGATCTTCTGTGAAATCTCCTGATATGACCAATACCGCATTGTTAGGTACGTAGAACGTCTTGTAGAAATTCATGAACTCACCCAGTGTGGCCTGATCTATGTATTGTTCCTTACCAATAGGACTCCATTTGTAAGGATAAGTAGTATAGGCATTTTCAAATATTACATTGATCAACTGGCCATAAGGACGGTTGTCATAGCTCTGCTTCTTTTCTTCCTTTACTACTTTACGCTGTGTTTCTACACCAATATCATCGATCTTAGCATGCAACATACGCTCTGATTCCATCCACAAAGCCATTTCCAACTGGTTAGAAGGCAATATTTCGAAATAGAAAGTACGGTCTTGAGTAGTATTGGCGTTCAATTGGCCTCCGGCTGCCTGAATGAATTTCATATATTCACCACGCTTGATGTTGTCACTACCTTCAAAAAGCAGGTGCTCAAAGAAGTGCGCGAAACCCGTACGCTGCGGATCTTCGTTTTTAGATCCTACATGGTACATAACAGACACTGCTACTATAGGGGTAGAGTGGTCTTCCTGCAGGATCACGTGAAGCCCGTTGGGCAAATTGTATTCGGTAAATTTGATCGTGGCTTTAGCTTGCTGTGCACCCATGGTGAGCATAGAAGCTCCCAGCAGCAGGCCATAAAAAGCATTTCGCTTCATAAATAGTTGAAATTTGCGTCAAAAATAGTCATTGACGGCATATGTAGGTGGTATCCCCCTAAAAATTCCCCCTATTTATTCTACGCTTTTTTGTTGTTGCTGTTTTTATATTTGTCCTTAGTTACATGTATTTGATTCTCGTAGTTTTGGCTCTGCTCGCTGTAGTCTGTCAATGGACTTCGCTCAGCATATATTTTTTTGGGAACTCTACGGCGAGCGGGGGAATTAGCAGTAATTAGGAGATCAGGTGCAAAAATTGTAATGTATAGAAAAAAGAATAGTAGTGGAACTGACTTAATCAATAACTTTAAAGAGAATATCCAACAATATATCTTTGAAAATTTTGTAACCCAATATTTTTATGGTAATACTCAACCTCAATATAAGTCGCAGTAGTATAATTAGTATATATATAAGCTTGGCATTAATTTTCACAAGCTGTTTGACCAACAGACATAAAAGTCACTCATTTTCATCGAACAACAGAATAGTCTATCATGTTTTTGATTCATTAGAACAAATATTGTGTAAGAGTATTGAAGATATAAAAAGGCGGCATAATGGTAATTGTAGTTCAATCTGCGTTACAATATCACCCTCTGGTAACTACCTTAAGCCTTATAGTGATCAGGGCATTTATAAATATAGCATTAATGTATTTTATGCTTTGCCAATTTCAAGGAAGCCCATATTAGATGCAGCTGACAGGTATATACAAATTTGTGATAATGCGTATCCCGTTTATTTTTATAGTTTAGATGATATTTTTGGGTTGCCAGATTCAATGAAAAACTTAAAAAGTGATATACCTCATTTAAGTGACTACTCCTCTGATTTATATCTTGAAGTAAACATGTCAACAAAAAAAGTGTTACATAGGTCTCATTAAAAATATCTATATGTTGTTTATTAATAATAGGTTAGTTAATGTCATTATTCTAGTATTGTTAGCTGAACTTTCGTGCAATCTTGGGTGCATGAAAGTAGTAACTAAGAAAACTGGTTCTCAAGTCAATTCTAATTATACCATCTACAATGTGTTTGATTCATTAGATTATTTACTCTGCACTAAAGTTGAGGATATAAAAGCATCTTTTCCTCAGAATAGAGATTCAATTTTCATAGTCATACAACCATCAGGTAATTTTAACAGTCTAGAAGTTTATGAAAGTGGGGAAATGTATAAATACAAAATTGGCGTTTTTTGTAAGCAAACACAACAACAAAATTTAATAATAAAGTCAGCCCGGAGAAAAATAAAGATATGTGGCAACCTGTATCCAATATACTTCAATTATATAGATAATATCTTTTGTTTGCCTGATTCACTAAAAAATAAAATGCTTCAAACCGATTATTTTGTCAATAATTTAAATATGTACAAAGATAAATACATAGAGGTTGATATGATTGGTAAAAAAATAATATGTGATTGTAAATAATTGTATTGTAACATTCGTAAACAAATTGCTTTTTTAAAATCCATGCTGGGCGTAGTCTTCTCGACTACGCCCCTGCTCGCTGTAGTCTGTCAATAGACTTCGCTCAGCATACAGTTTTTTGGGAAGACTACTGCGAGCGGGGGTATGTCTAAACAAATTATGAAAAAAACTATTTAATTTACAAAAAGCCAGTATTTAAGCGAACGAAGTAATCAAATTGGTAGAATGAAAAAACGCAACGGCTTATTATGAAAAAGTGTATTATATTTTTATTGGTATTCATTTCTTGGATTAATTCAAATGGACAATCCAAATTTATTCCCTGGGAAGATGTAAAATGTAATTGTGATTCGATAATCAATGCTTGTTATAAGAATCCTTGTACCGGGCTTTCTCTATTGTCTGATTCTAGTTATTTCTTTTATAAAATGAATCCATATTGTTTTAACAGAGTATGCAATTACTATTATCAAGGCACTAAGATTAGCCATGCGCAATATCTTGATTTTAATAATGTTGTAAACTATATAAACTTATCATTAGGGAAATCACTTTATAAAGTTGACTTATTGCTTTGGATGAAATATTATGGATGTCTAGATACTCATAATTTAACTCAACGTATATATGGTGAGTTCGATAAATTTGAGCGACATGAGATTAGAAATTGGAATCACAATGGGTTGAAGGATAAAGTTTTTGACTCAACAATTTTATGGCAGAAATAGCAAGATTTTGAGTTATTTCTAATATGCAGTAGTTAACAATGAAAATTATCTTTAGTGCCTTTATTCAGCTTGCCATAGTCTATATAAAATAACCATGCTGGGTGTAGTCTTCTCGACTACGCCCCTGCTCGCTGTAGTCTGTCAATAGACTTCGCTCAGCATACATTTTTTGGGGAAGACTACGGCGAGCGGGGTTATGTTCAGAAAAAATAGAATAAAATATGAAAAAAAACGCAATTGCTTTCCTTCTATTTTCAGCATCATATTGTTCTGCGCAAAGGCTAATTCCATTTTATGACAGTGTGAATAAATTTCATATATCATATCCTGAAAGTTGGTCGACTGCATATAGATTAATAGAAAGTAGTGGACTTTCTTCTTTTAAAGATGAAATAGGAGAACACAAGAAGAAATCATTTGAAAGGGTTGAGGTTGTTAAGGATAATCAAATGAGTATGGCATTACTCTTAGAGCTAGGGTTGGTAAATACATACTATTCAAATTCCAAGAGCAGGCCTAATAGGTCTAATTTAAAATACATTGTTAATAGTTATGAACACTTAATGGCTAACGGAAAAGACACTATCAATTTAGTTGATATTAAGGTTTATATCTGCCATAATACAGATATTTTTATTTTATTCAGTACCTGTCTTGCGAAAGATTTTGATAGATACCGCAAACTATATGTAGAAATTGCCAATTCAGTCTATTTTGATTAACCCCATGCTGGGCGTAGTCTTCTCGACTACGCCCCACGCGGCTGGCGGTCTCTGACCGCCGTCATGGTCTGCATTTAAACCACACTCACCCACAAAAATAATTGCCCTCAAAAACAACTTTAAGTACAGCCGTACAACCCGTTGAACGTCCAAACTTTACAACAAGATGTACACATTTTTGTGAATATCTTTATTTGCCTGATCTGGAATACCACATTAATTTGCACCCGATTAGGCTAACCACTTGGTCGTTCTTTGACTTATGAACCCTTATTAAACTTCACCAGATCGACTGTCATGGTGAGCAGCAATCCTGAGGCTCTCGAAGGGCGTACCACGACAGCCACACGGGACGTATTCGTTATGAGATAACCAATGTGTAAACCTATTTAGCGACAAGACACAGACAAAAAAGTGGAAGAAAAAGTAGCAGTATGTGGCAAAAAGTGGCAGAAAGTGGCAGTTTTCGGCAATTTGTTAAAACACCCTGAAACCTATACCCACAAAGCATTTCACCCAAAACACCCTTCACAAAATTGCCACTTTTATTAAAAACTGCCACTTTTCTGAATCACACGAAATATCCACCGAATGTCACGGTGAGTCCCTCGAACCGCGACATTCGCACGGGACGTATTCGTTTTGAGATAACCAATGTGTAAACCTATTTAGTGATGAGACAAACTGCCACTTTTCTGAATCGCACGAAATATCCACCCGTATGTCACGGTGAGGCCCTCGAACCGCGACATTAGCACGGGACGTATTCGTTTTGAAATAACAAATATGTAAACCTATTTAGCGACAAGACACAGACAAAAAGTGGAAGAAAAAGTAGCAGTATGTGGCAAAAAGTGGCAGAAAGTGGCAGTTTTCGGCAATTTGTTAAAACACCCTGAAACCTATACCCACAAAGCATTTCACCCAAAACACCCCTCACAAAATTGCCACTTTTATTAAAAACTGCCACTTTTCTGAATCGCACAAAATATCCACCGAATGTCACGGTGAAGCCCTCGAACCGCGACATTCGCACGGGACGTATTCGTTTTGAAATAACAAATATGTAAACCTATTTAGCGACAAGCAACTGCCACTTTTCTTAACAAAAGTGGCAATAACTGGCAGAAAGTGGAAGGAAAGTAGCAGAAAGTGGCAATTTGTTAAAATGCCCGTAACCCTTACCCGGAAAGAGATACAGCCCCAAAGTGCCCAAAAAAACCACTCAATTCGTGAAAATCATCAAAAAGTGGAAGTTTTCACTCTTAGGTGGCACAAGTGAGTACCGACCTCTAGCTCCACCAATTTCCATCTGGCTCGTTCTATCCCATTGACCTGCAACATTTAACTTTTACCATACCATCATAACCACCTACTTTTGCACCACAATGATCACTACAGTTATATATGATATGGATGGCCTGTTATTAGATACAGAGCCACTTTGGGGAGAGAGCATGCTGCGCGTAGCAGGTAAGAACAACATTAATATTACCGGCAAACAGTTTAAAGAAACAACCGGGTTGCGCATATACGAGGTCACCGACCACTGGGCCATTCATTACCCCTGGGTAGGGAAGAGTGCTAAAGAGGTTGCCGACGAGATACTCGAAGACATAATAGAGTCCTCTAAAAAGCATGGTATGGTGCTGAAGGGGGTAGAGCAGTCACTGCAACTATTAAGAAAGAACAATTATAAGATAGGCCTCGCATCATCGTCTGCCAAACGCATGATTGATGAGCTTATTGCCCATTTCGGTCTCACCCATTACTTCGACGAGATCACCTCTGCCGATGCAGTAGAACTAGGTAAACCTCATCCGGCAGTATTCCTGCATTGTGCACAATTGCTGGGGTCTAAACCACATGAATGTCTGGTATTGGAAGATTCGGTAAATGGTATGATAGCAGGTAAGGCGGCCCGCATGAAAGTGGTAGTCGTACCTGATGCTTTGCATTTCAATGATCCCCGCTTTGCTATAGCAGATGCCAAACTCAATAGTCTGGAAGAATTTGATCTGGACCTTGTTAGCCGTTTTTGATAGTGATCAGTAATGTACATATAATACCAAATAGACATTGAATTTAGGCATTATAACATTTCATTGCGCCGTTAGGTGCAAAAGCTTTGTAGCCTTTATTACCTACCTATTCTACAGCGCCCCATAGGGCCGCAACAATCGTAGATGTGCCTGTTTTTAATGTTTGATCGGTATAACTTGTAGAGACGCATAATGGCGTCTCTACATATTTACAGTCAATTATCTCAGTAATGTCAGATTCCCCTGGTGGTGTTCTTTCTGCCCATCTTTGAAAGTGGCATCTATAGAATATACGAATACGCCCTCTGGCTGAGGCTCATTGTTGTACTTACCATCCCATCCACGACCATCAACACTTGTTGTTTCGAATATCAGATTTCCCCATCGGTTGTAAATGGCCATCCTGAATTGCGTCAATCCTCTTGATAGCCATTCGCGTGGCAGGAAGTAATCATTGATACCATCACCATTAGGCGTGAATACATTCGGAATATTCAGGTAACAGTCATTGGCAACGACCACTTCATCCGATGATTCACAACCTCCAATGTTCACTGTAGCAGTGTAATTGCCGGGCTCAGCTATAGATATTTGTGGTGTGGTCTCGCCCGTATTCCATACCCAACGGGCATTAGGATTTGTGCCATTGCGGTAGTCATAAAGTACTACCGGTGCTGATGCTCCTATACAGATAGATGTATCCGGTCCAAGGTCTATCAGCGGGTAAGGTATCACATTGATTTTGATACTTGCGCTAGTGTCTGGGCAGGCTCTGTACAGTGCTTTGATAGTAACGGTGAATGTTCCCGCATTCTCATAAGAGTGTGTAACTGGGTTCACATCTCTGATACTATCCGTATTACTGAATGTCCACAATACACCTGTATTGCCCTGTGCATCATACTGTCCTACAAATGTAATTGCGCCACCTTTACACAACACACTATCACTCGATGCCAATCCAACACCACTTATAGGATCGACCTGCAATACTTTGGTAGCCGTATCGAAACATGGTACGAAATTGGAAACCGCAAGGACAACATTGTAAGTACCCGGTGTGTTGTAGGTATGTACATTGTTCATAGCAGGTGAGGTGGTCCCGTCTCCGAATACCCAATTATAGGTCAGTAATGTACCTGCTGATGTGTTGGTGAACGTTACAGGTTTGCCAATACACAAGAAGCTGTCAGGGCTGGCAGTAAAGCCTGCATTGACCAGATTGTCCAAATTAATAGTATGTGTAACGCTGTCAAAACACCTTGTATTGGTGATCACCAGTTTTACGTCATATACCCCCGGTGCAGTGTACACATGCGTAGGGTTGGTAGCAGTGCTGGTGGTGCCATCTCCCCAATACCAGGTATAGGTAAGATCTGATGCCGGCCACGAAGTGTTGGTACATACTATGGTATCACCCGCACAATTTTTGGTCAAAACATAGGTGTATCCCGGTATGATAGGTGGTGCATCAAGTGTATCAGGTCCAAAAGTGTTAGATACGCAAGCCGCAGTAGTGTAAGCGATGATGTTGGAGTAGATACCTTCACACAGATTAGGTATGACTATAGTACTGTCTGATCCTACATTTACACTGATGATCGGTTGCGGAACGCCATTCAATGAATATTTAATGGTATCCGTTTGCGATGGGTGCAATCCATAAAGTGTTATCGTTCCGTCGCAGAAACCACATTTGGTCGGGTTGGTATATTTGACATTACGTAAAGTAAACGGAGGGTTTACCAAAGTAAATGGCCCTACAGCAGTGGTAGCGCAGGTGCTGAAAACTGCTATTATATTGCTATAAACTCCCTGATCCAAACCTGTCAGCACTACCTTGCCTGTTGCAGATACTACCAATACAATAGGTGGTTGCGGAACGCCGTTGAGTGAATACTTAATAGTATCCGCATCTCCGGGGTATAAATTACTGATGGTTATTGTTCCGTCGTGTGCGGCACAATAGGTAGGGGAGGTAAATGTAGCCGTTGGTACCAATAGCGGCGGATTGGTCAATGTTATCGGGCCTAGCGGGCTGGTCACACAATTGGCATACGTAGCAGTGATATTGGTATATACGCCTGCTCCCAGTCCGGTAATCGTTACAGTTCCGGTTGCGGATACAACGAACGTTTGGAAAGGCTGTAAAATACCATTCTTATAAAATTTGATGGTATCCAGATCTCCCGGGTGCAGGTTGCTGATCGTTATTGACCCATCAAAATGGCCACAGTAACTAGGATTGGTAAATGTAGCCGATGTCGCTAGAATTGGCGGATTGACCAATGTATATGGTCCGATAGGGGAGGTAGCACATGGTCCGTATGTCGTAGTAATATTGGTATATACACCTGCTCCAAGTCCGGTCAAAGTAACAGATCCTGCGGCAGAGACTGTGATCACAATGTATGGCTGCAATACACCGTTGAAATAATATCTGATGGTATCCGCATCGCCCGGGTGAAGTCCGCTAATATTGATACTACCGTCGTTGTGACCACAATAGCTGGGGTTTACTATGGTAGCAGTGGGCACCGGAATTGGCGGATTGACTAATGTTACAGGGCCAATAGCTGGGGTGACACAAGGACCAAAGGTGGCAGTGATATTAGTGTAAACTCCCGCTCCCAGATTAGGTATCACTATACTGCCTGAAGCATTTACTGTTACAATAAGAACCGGTTGCAATACACCGTTCAGATAATACCTGATAGTATCCGCATCTCCCGCGTGAAGATTGCTTACTGTAATACTACCATCGTAATGGCCACAATAGCTTGGATTGGTAAATGTGAACGTAGGTGTAGGTATAGGTGGTGTTACCAACGTAACAGGACCAACCGGGCTTGAAGCACAGATACCATAGGTAGCTGTTATATTACTGTAAGTGCCGGCATACAGGTTGACGATCGAAACATTGCTATCTGCCGGAACCGTGAATACCTGTGATGGCTGAGGCACACCGTTAAAGCTGAATTTGATCGTGTCAATATATCCGGGATGCAGATGATGGATCGTAATTGAACCATCATTATGACCACAATAGGTAGGGTTAGTGAATGTAACTGAAATAGGAGGTACGGCAGGATTGACCAGCGTAAATGGTCCTATTGCAGGAGATACACAATTACCATATGAGATAGTGATGTTGCTGTAAACACCGGCAAGTAAACCTGTTAATGTTACTGTTCCAGCAGCTGTAGCGGTTCTTGTAATTGCAGGTTGAAGTACACCATTAAGGGTATAACTGATACCAATAGTTGCACTGGCCGTAATGCCCGATAAAGTGATCGTTCCATCAGACAATCCGCAATAAGTAGGGTTGGTGAAAGTTCCGGTTATTGAAGGAGCAGGCGGTGCGTCTATATTTAATATTATAGAACTCATACAGCCATTGGCGCCTGCGTTCTTGACTGTAATAGTATAAGTATTGGGCGCCAGGCTATCAGTAAGTCCACCGAACAATCCCGGGAATGTCTGGAATGTATCAGCAGGTGGCCTTGAAACATATACGGTCCATGGAGAACCTAATCCACTTGGAGTGATAGATACAAAAGCTTTTCTGAGGCAGGTTGCCGGAGATATTATTGTTGCACTGACACTCGGAGCAGGTAATATTGTAATGGTATATGCCAATGTTTGTGTACTCGATAACGGGCAATTGTTATCCGAATAGGTCACATAAAAGATATAAGATCCCGGAGCAATTGCAGTTGAAGTCCATGATATTGTGACTTGTGGTGCAGGTGTACCATTACCGATCACATTGTAGATCATACCCGAGGGTAGTCCCGAAGCTGTAACAGTAATATTGTTCAGTGGATTAGCTTCGGTAGGAAAGATATCAAGAGAGAATGGACCTGTATTCTGACAAACATGGAAGTGTGTAGAATCATCTATTACACCATTAGTAGCATTGGTAAAGGCTCCCGTCGGCCCTGTATTAGTGCAGGTAAGTACTAAAAAGGTCATTTCTCTCTGGCTCGATCCTACAAATACACCGTTTCGGTATTCTCTCACATTATAGACTACCAAAGAACGCTGAAGTGCATTGGGGAAAAAGGAGATCTGGCCGGTATGAGAATCAAATGAAAAGGAACTGGCTGCCAGTGGCGCTGTGGCAGTATAAGGAGCAATATAGGTTGGTGCTCCGGTACTGGCACATTGTGCAGGGTTAGAACCCGGGCCGGTTGGTGGTGGTCCACCTTTTCCCGGCACTAATGCAAATGACAAACTATCGCCATCACTATCAACAGCACCGGGATTATAGTTGTCACTATTATTCAGACAAAAGAAAGGTGTAGGTACTACAGTAAGTAATGGACTGGAGTTGTGAGTAACTGTATTATTGAGTGTATCTACCAATTCAATGACCGTACCTGAATTGATATTAGTGATGGCACTTGCACGACCTGCAGCGGCAATACTTCCACCACCCATATATCCATAATATACAAACCGCCATACACTTGATGTGTGTGGTACTGTGTAAGTACCTGTATAGGTGAATTTTTTAATTCCCGGTATGGTAAATGATGTATTGGTACACTGGGTATTATTGATATCGGCCAGACAAACCGGAGTAATCTCCACTCCGGCAGTTGGTGGCTGAATGGTCAGGTTGATTGATGATACTGACGTATTCCCATCAAATATGCAAACTTTAGGTGATGCTATCGGAAGGCTGGAAAATGGGGAAGATGAGGCTGGACCGCAATCGCCATATGCTACCAATGTTATTTTGTAGGTGTTACCGCTTACCCATGTATAGGAAAAGTCCATTCCTACAAGGTGAGATGCGAAAACATTGCTGCTGATACATATCAATATCAATGCAAAAAACACATACCGTAAATAGCAAAATAGCTTGCGATGCATAGAGGAGTGTTATAACAGGGTAGTCAATGTTCTACTTTTACTATAATCAGAATGTAAATATATATTAACTACATGAATAAAGCCGTGGTTGAACGTCATTTAGTGGTAAAATATCTTTATTATTTGACCATTTATGCTAAAATGAACTCATTTATATGCTCAAATGCATAATCGAGCATCTTTTTTTCAGTTGCCAGGTTCAGATCCGCATAGCGCTGGTCTATGATCTCAAATTCTTTAAATTCTTCATACAAGCGTGCAAATTCTTCAACGGTAGTTGTTCTGCCCAGCTGTTCCATATTGAGTACATATACTTTTAATACATCATCTAGTACGATGGCCATTTCAAAAGCGCCGACCATATTCAGTTGTTCTATGAGTGAAGGTAAAAGCCCTACATATCCGTTTTGTATCAACTGTATGAAGCCTCCTTGACCCACTTGTGTACGCAAATAATCATAACCGAGCAGCAATTGTTGGCCACGTGAAAGGTCGTCCATAAAATCGAAAGTCTGACGTTTATAGAGTTCTTCATGCAGTGGTTCTACCAGCATTTCATATACTTCATCATACATCGCATTTTTATATGCGACATTTATTTTGTCCTTATCTACAGCAGGTAGAAAATTGCTAACCATAATATTATCTTTGCGCCGATGAAAAATACATTAATTGCAATACCTGACCAATACAGAAAGGTAATTTTTATCATTTTATTGGCATTATGTGTTGTACTGCCATTGGATGCAGTACCAGGAATGCCGGTATATGTTAGTGCGCCTATTGCTCTTTTGTTGGGTCTGATGGTGGCTATTATTATTGGTCATCCTTACATCAAGCAGAATAAAAAGGCAACTACCACCTTATTACAGATATCTGTTGTATTGCTTGGTTTTCATCTTGATCTGGAACATGCCATGAAAGCCGGCAGCAAAGGTTTTGTATTTACTATCTCTACTATCATCCTTACTTTGATAGTCGGGTATTTTTTGGGTAAATGGTTGAAGATCGATAAAAAGACATCATTCCTTATATCAAACGGTACAGCCATTTGTGGTGGTAGTGCTATTGCTGCAGTAGCTCCCATTGTAGAAGCTAACGATCAGGAGATCAGCGTTTCACTGGGTACAGTATTTATTCTCAACTCTATCGCTTTATTGATATTTCCTTCTATCGGCCATTATCTCAATATGTCGGCCGAGCAGTTTGGAACCTGGTGTGCTATTGCCATTCACGATACCAGCTCTGTAGTAGGTGCTGCAAGCAATTATAAAGATACATTGGGCAATGAGGCGCTGACCATAGCCACCACCATAAAGCTGGAGCGTGCATTGTGGATCATTCCTATTGCACTCATCACAGCCTATTTTCAGAAGAATACAGGTAAAAAGCTAAAGCTGCCTTACTTTATTTTTTACTTTATCATAGCTATCGTAGTATCTACCTATTTACCTGTTTATGTTCCCGCGCTGAACACCAAGATAGACCTTCACGGACCATTTGCAGCTCATTCTGAGACCTTCTTCAATTATCTCTATCTGATAGGTAAGAAAGGATTGGTTGTGACCCTGTTCCTTATCGGTTCTGGTTTGTCGCTCACTACTATTCGTCAGGTAGGGTTCAAACCTATCCTCCAGGGCGTATTGTTATGGATATTAATAGGCAGTGTATCTCTATTTGTTATCACGCATACACTTAGCTGATACCAGAACTTCTGTTTCAATTATTTACCCGGGTGTCGCTCGCTCTGTTTCTCGCAAAACATCTTGTAATATTTCTGGTTCTTTATGGCCATCATGCCGCTCAGGTCGAGTATGTCTCGTTGCCATTGCTGTTTGTCTGCAAACTTTACCAGATCGTCGGTAGAAGATGCAGTGTAATTACCGCTGCTTCTTAAATGGGCATAGGCAATAAGTGTGGCCATTTCTTTGGCTACTTCTATCAGTCTGTTGAAATCCTGATCAAAATAATCCAGAGACATCCTATCCGATGATGGCTGTAATTCTTTTACAACATACCACTTGTCGGCCATTTTATGCGGAACAATAAATGCCGGTGGAGCGAATTGCATTAGTCCGCCAACCGTTATGATCCGTTCCGCCTCGTTTTTAAACTTTGGTTGTTTTATCGTTGTTGTGTCAAAGTAGCAAGATCGTCTTGTTTCTTTAACATCTATCAGATATTGTTTGCCTTTTGTTTTGGAGAAGAACAACATACAGTATCTGTTTTGCCCCAAACTGCCGGTGCCTGCTATGCGTATGGCTGCATCTTCAAACACCATGTGGCTATACTTCTGGTTCTTGGTCAGCAGGGGAGTGATACTGTCGAACAATGCTATTTTCCTGTCTTTATCCATTGGCAGATAGCGCTTGCCATCAGTCTTTAATTTCAGCACTCCTTTTTCTTTGACCGTTCTTTTAGCAATAAACGCATCTCTGTTCAGGCTGCTCATTTGCCCGAAGTACTTTTTGAATTCGCCATAAGCTACTTCCGATTCCAGCATCATTGCCTTCCTTCTAGAGATGGCTGCTGTGTATCGATCCAGAATGTCGTGTATGGCTTTATGCACTTTTACATGTGCAACATTCATTTGCGTGGCGGCCACTATAATGCTGGTAATGAATCGGGTGAGCTCTGTTTCAGGGCTGCCCAGATATGCTTCATCAAAGTCATTGATGTCGAAATATACCTGCCGGTTGTCTCCCTTATAAGAACCGAAATTCTCGAAGTGCGCATCACCGCAAGTCCATGTTCTTATCTTTTGTTTGGGCTTGTAGAGTTTTGAAAGATCCTCAGCAAACAAATGGCAGGTACCTCTGTAAAAACGAAAAGGGCTTTCCTGCAATGCCTTCCATTTTATCTGGTGCAACTGCTCGGGAATCCCCATGTTATATCTGTCTAACCGTTTGATCAGAGACATGTTTACGATCTTGTTTTAGCTTATAGTGGTCTGGTATCTGACAATCAGTAGATTAGATACGAATACCGAGAATCAGGCTATGAAGATACTCACTTTTACGACCTCCTCATATTAGTAGTGTTATTTTTCGATTAAATAAGGTGATCATACTTGTTATACTCAGTACATAGCTATTGTTTTAACATCGGTAACGACCATGGTAATGGTATTGATGCTTACTGTTAGTGATCCATATCAAAGACATCATAGGGCCATTAAAATCAGCGGCATTATTGCCGAATGCAGGTCCGTCATTACTGAACAGAACATCATTGAACAGGAAATTATAAGATGCGGTCAGTGCAAAGTTCCTTTTATTATTGAAGCTGATTGCCGGTCTTACAAATCACATATCATTCGCTAATAATTCATGGAATTTACCGCAATGACAATCTGAGGTCGTATCCTTTGATCCGAATTCCAGCAGTTCTTCTCCAAACAGTACATGCGCCGTGAAATCTATGTTATCACCCGAAAATAAACGAACACCAACATTCAGTCCCAGTGCATACTGTCTATATCCATATTTTACACCCGTCAGCGTATAACCGTAATTATCAGCACTACTGCCGGAAAAAACGCTGGCATTGGCACCTGCCAGTAATATTCCTCTATATACATTTCCGGATATCAGCAATTCGCCTCCTCCTAAAACAGACTTGCGGTTGCTATACTACCTAACCCGAAATAGTAATAACCACCCTCATCGTTGCCGTATGAACGGTAATTATTACCCTCAAATGCACCAGCTTGAAATGCCTTTAAAATCAGCGCTAGAGTAAATAACTTCCTGAGCATAAGTGTGTGTTATATTACGCTCTTATACAATTGTTGTGCCAAATAATGAGTTATAAAAGCAATGATCTTTTTAAGATATTGTACATAAAAGCTAAAAAAAAGCCGCTCCATAGGGAGCGGCTTAGCAAATATCAATTTAATAATTTGTTACTCATCCAGCTTCAACACTGCCAGGAATGCTTCCTGAGGTACATCTACGTTACCGAACTGGCGCATACGTTTCTTACCTTCTTTCTGCTTTTCCAATAGTTTGCGTTTACGTGATATGTCACCACCATAACACTTAGCGGTAACGTCTTTACGCATAGCCGATATGGTCTCACGCGCTACTATCTTAGCACCTATTGCGGCCTGTATGGCTATTACGAACTGCTGCTTAGGCAACAGGTCCTTCAGTTTGGTACACAGCTTACGGCCAAAATCATTGGCACGACTGCGGTGTATCAATGCGCTCAGTGCGTCCAATGGCTCTCCGTTCAAGAGGATATCCATCTTGCAGATATCGCTTTCACGATAGTCGAGCGGGGTATAGTCGAAAGATGCATAACCACGGGTGCATGACTTCAATCTGTCATAGAAATCGAACACGATCTCGGTCAGTGGCAGGTCAAATATCAATTCTACGCGGGTAGGGGTGAGGTAATTCTGGTTAATAAGGATACCACGCTTACCCAGACAAAGACTCATGATATTACCTATATAATCAGGCAATGTAATGATCTGTGCACGGATAAATGGTTCTTCAATACGTTCTATGCTGCTTGGGTCAGGCATTTCGGTAGGGTTATTCACCACTATTCGTTTCTGCTTGTCCTTCGTTTTGTAGGCATAAAAGCTAACGTTGGGAACGGTAGTAATTACTGTCTGGTTAAACTCACGCTCCAGTCGCTCCTGTATGATCTCCATGTGGAGCATACCCAGGAAGCCGCAACGGAATCCGAAACCAAGTGCCTGAGATGTCTCTGGCTCATAAGTAAGCGAGGCATCATTGAGCTGCAGCTTTTCCATACAGTCACGCAGGTCCTCAAAGTCATCGGTCTCTACAGGGAAGATACCTGCGAATACCATTGGCTTTACTTCCTGGAAACCACGCACCGCATCGGTAGTAGGGTTGGCTATGGTAGTAATGGTATCACCCACTTTTACCTCGCGGGCATTCTTGATGCCGGTAATGATGTACCCCACATTTCCTACAGATACCTCTTGCTTTGGTGTCAGCGCCAGTTTCATTACGCCTATTTCATCAGCGGCATATTCTGCATCTGTATGGATGAAGCGGATCTTATCATTTTTGCGGATAGTACCATTGAATACCCTGAAGTAGGCAATGATACCACGGAATGAATTGAAAACACTATCAAATATTACCGCTTGCAGGGGAGCGTTAGGGTCTCCCTTTGGTGCCGGCACTCTGGCTATCACCGCGGCAAGTATCTCTTCGATACCTATGCCCGATTTTCCGCTTGCCAGCAATATATCTTCAGGCTTGCAACCTATCAGTTCTACGATCTGGTCGGTAACCTCAGGGATCATAGCACCATCCATGTCTATCTTATTGATCACCGGAATGATCTCCAGATCATTGTCCAGCGCCAGATAAAGGTTAGATATGGTTTGAGCCTGAATACCCTGTGATGCATCTACCAACAGCAGTGCGCCCTCACAGGCAGCCAATGCACGAGATACTTCATAAGAAAAGTCAACGTGTCCCGGAGTGTCAATTAAGTTAAGTACATATTTCTGACCATTGAGCTCATAATCCATTTGTATGGCATGGCTCTTGATGGTAATACCTTTCTCACGTTCCAGATCCATATCATCAAGCACCTGCGCTTGCATATCTCTCGATGATATCGTTTTGGTAAATTCTAAAAGGCGATCGGCCAGGGTACTTTTACCATGGTCGATATGGGCTATGATACAGAAATTTCGAATGTTTTGCATATGTTTCTTAGAGGGCGCAAAGATACTATATTAATGCCTTATTACCACATTGGTACATGTCGCCTCACTGTCATTATCTAGACTACTATTATTTGACTTTGTGGTGAGTTTGATGCGTATAACTCACTTCGTTATCTACATTTTACTATTTTTGAAATCCCCCTGTATTTTCCTGACTACTCAGGTCTATACAGATATAGATAAATTGACTACTCAAAATTAGATGTACCTACATATATTTGCGCCATGAGATTGGAGGATGCTTTGAAAACAACAAAATTTGAAAATGAACAGCATAAAGCAACATTGAATTTGTTGTACACTTCCTATTGGTTGAAGTACCATATGAGTGCAGCCATGAAGGACAATGGCATTACTGCAGAGCAGTTCAATGTAATGCGGATACTCAAGGGAACCTACCCGAAGGATATGTGTGTGAAAGATATTGGCAGCAGAATGATAGAAAAAAGTTCTAATGTACCCAGGATCATAGACAAATTATTGGTGAAAAAACTAGTAGAACGTCATCCTTCTGTTGAAGATAAACGTGAAACGATGATCTCGCTGACCGAAAAGGGTATAGAATTACTCAAAAGTGCCAATGAGCAATTGGCCAATCACACAAAAGAAATGATAGGCCTGAATGAGGAAGAATCAATGCAGTTGAATGCATTGCTGGAAAAAATGCGCAGATCTGATTAGTATTACTTACCCATAATGCGTTGCACAAATGCGGCAACTACATGCCTGTCCCAACCGCAGAACCTGCCTCTTTGTATGATCACATCGTTAGACAGTCGGGGTTGTAGATAATAATAGAAAGAGAACCTGGGGTCGGGTTGCAGGCCTGCTGTCATTTCTCCGAATCTCAGATCATTAAATACAAGGGTGTCATTATATTTACTGGCGACATAATAGCCCTGAGAGAATCTCTTCAGTTGCCCTATGGCGGTCGTATCCGCTATTCCATTCAGCAGTTCATGTTGCGCAGCAACTGATCGATAGTTGATCAATGGCTGCCTGTCCAGCACAGACCTGTAACCCACATAATAGCCCGAATCTGTCTGTGCCACTATATACCAGAGTATATTATTCAATGCTGTCGGGGTAGTAAAGTATCTTTCCACATGCAAGTGTTGTAGTTCAAAGCTTTTGGTTACTGCCCTGTCAATATATAATTTATGATAAACAGAGTTGACCATGTATAAGCCGCTCATACCCAATGCTGCTACAATGATCTTGCTTCGTCCTGCATAGGTGGACTTCAGTATGCTCAGTGCTGCTAATGCCATTATAGGCCATAGGCTGAACAGCGGATCCAGTACAAAAAACGTATTCAGCGATACCCGGTAATGACTGAACGGTTCGAACAACCCTGTTCCATAGACATTGAAAATGTCGAGAAACAAATGCATGAATATTTGAATGCCCCAGATAAAGGCCCATCCCAGCCGGTCGATACCAATTTTTGGGAACACCTTCTGACTGCACCAACCAAGTATGGGTGATATCAGCAGCAGGAACAAGATAGAATGGGTAAATCCGCGATGGGCAAGCAGGTCTGACGGTACTGTCATCCACCAAGAGGTAACAAAATCGGCATCGGGTATGCTTTGCGCCAGTGCACCTATCACCATAGCCTTTTTGCCTAGTCGCTTACCTGCAACCAATTCGCCTATACAGGCGCCAACAGCTATGTGGGTCAATGAATCCATTCTGGTTTTCGCCTGCTAAGAAACAACAGTTTTAGTGTATTTGGTCAGCCTGCATCATTTTTTAGGGTAAATAACAAAATGGCTGCTTACTAATTCATTCCGCCATCTTTACTATTTCTATTGTGTACTACCTGGGCTTCGGGTGAATTTTTGAGGTATTTATACCACAAAAGGTCAAATAGTTGCTCACCTTTACTATATTGCTAGGCCTTGTTTTCAAAAAGGACTAAAATAACAGCCTCGTAAATGAAAAAGTATGTCATTGCCTCGCTTTTTGTGTGTATAGCCGTCTCGGCCGTCGCTAAAAAGAAACAAAAAGGTGGTACTCCTCCGCCTGCCACAAAATCTGCCGATAGTACTGCCGCGGCCGCAGGGTCTAAAAAAGGACCTAAACCTTACGACAAGGTCATTACAGACAAGGCAGTCACCAAAAAAGGATTGTTCAATGTGCATAAAGTAGAGGATAAGTGGTACTTCGAAATACCCGATTCTTTGCTGAAAAGAGAAATGATGGTCACCACCCGTTACTCCAAGACTGCCGGTGGCGGAGGTGTATATGCCGGTGAAATGGAAAATCAGCAAACCATATTATGGGAGCGTGGCCCCAATAAAAATATATTGTTGCGTGTAGTTACCGTTATTAGTGTAGCCGATTCTACCAACGATATTTATAAAGCGGTCAATAACTCAAATCTCAATCCTATTGCTGAGTCTTTCGAGATCAAGGCATTCGGTAAAGATTCTTCGGTGGTGATCGATGTCTCTGATTTCTTCAAGGGAGATAATCAGCCGGTAAGCCTTGGACCATATACTAAAAAGCGGTTCAATCTGGGTGGACAAATAGGCGATCGCTCTTATATTCAGAGCATCAATTCATATCCTATCAATACCGAGGTGAGGGTTGTGCGCACCTTCGGTTCTTCTCCGTCATTCGGCCCTGCCGCTCCGTCTCCCATTCCATCTACTACCTTGCCTGCAGCCTATGCTACAAGCGCGGTAACACTCGAAATGAATAATTCATTCATTCTGTTGCCAAAGGTACCTATGGCGCGCCGCACATTCGATCCCCGTGTTGGTTTCTTTGCCGACGACTTCGTGGAATTCGGTGATAATCAGCAGAGAGCAGAGAACAATGTATTCATCTGCCGCTGGAGACTGGAAGCTAAAGAGGAAGATATGGCCAAATGGAAACGTGGTGAATTGGTGGAACCCAAGAAGCCTATCGTTTACTACATCGATCCCGCTACGCCTAAGAAATGGAGACCTTACCTCATCGCAGGTATCAACGACTGGCAGAAAGCATTCGAACAGGCCGGCTTTAAAAATGCTATTGTGGGTAAAGAGTGGGATCCGGGCGATTCCACCGCCAACCTCGAAGATGCCCGCTTCTCCGTTTTGCGCTACCTGCCCAGCGAAGTGGCCAATGCATACGGCCCCAATGTGCACGATCCGCGTTCGGGTGAGATCATTGAAAGCCATATCGGTTGGTACCACAATGTAATGAAGCTGGTGCACGATTGGTATATGATACAGGCGGCGGCAGTAGATCCTAAGGCCCGTAAAATGGAATTTGATGATGAACTGATGGGGCAACTCATTCGTTTTGTATCATCGCACGAGGTAGGCCATACTCTTGGCTTACGTCATAATATGGGCAGTAGCAGCCGCACACCGGTAGAGAAGCTGCGCGATAAGGATTGGGTGACCCTTCATGGTCATACCGCTTCTATTATGGACTATGCTCGTTTTAACTATGTAGCGCAGCCCGAAGACAATATGCCAGAGACCAACATGTTCCCCCGCATCGGCGATTACGACAAATGGGCGATACAATGGGGATACAAAGCATCTTTTGCGGCAAATGAAAAAGAAGATCAGAAGATCACCAACAAGTGGATCATTGATAGCCTGAAGGCTAATCCGAGATTGTGGTTCGGTACTGAGACCAATCCTTTCGACCCTCGCTCGCAGACCGAAGATCTGGGCGATAACAGCATGAAAGCCAGCGATTATGGTATTCGCAATCTTAAGCGCATCATCGTGCAATTGCCGGAATGGACCAAAGAAGAGGCCGATAGATACGACAACCTCAGAGATGTATATGGTGCACTGGTAGGGCAGTATGGCCGCTACATGGGGCATGTACTCAAGAACGTGGGTGGTGTGTATGAAACGCCTAAGAGCATAGAGCAGAAGAATGAAGAAGTGTACGAACCTACACCGGCCACTATTCAGAAAGATGCAATAACGTTCCTCAATAAGCAATTGTTCGAAACACCATCTTGGTTACTCAACAAAGACATACTCAATAAGATCAGCAACCCTGTAGCGTCAGAGTCTGTAGGCAATGTACAGGTAGCTATCCTCAATAGCCTTTTGTCTGTTGGTCGCCTCAACCGTATGGCGGTCACCAGCGCGCGTTTTGGCGATAAAAAGACCTATACCGTAGATGTAATGATGGATGACCTGAAAAAAGGTGTGTGGAGCGAATTGACTTCACATAAAGCTATAGATGGCTTCCGTCGCAACCTGCAAAAGGCCTATGTCGATGCCCTTATCGGTATCATCAATCCGCAACCTGGACAGTCTCCTGCTTTGGTGCGCAACAATGATGCGGTTTCTGTAGCAAGAGCACAACTGGTAGCCCTAAAGACCCAGACCGCCGCTGCTGCCAATGCTATGGGCGATAAAATGAGCAAATACCACCTTCAGGATATAGCTGCCCGCATCACAAAGGCACTTGACCCGAAAAGCTGATCATTTTCAACCATATTTTATAGCTATGCCCCCGCCGGTCGGGGGCATATTTTTTTACTTCATGCTCAACAAACCTTCATGCCCGCTATCGAACTTCTTGGTTAGATAATTATATAGCTCCGTTGTTGGTCTTATCATTAGATAACAGTTGCGCCGCTGTTGTGTCTTCAGACCAACAGCCATCAGAACACAAATTCGAGCAATCAGTGAGATCCAGCCATATCCGCGATCAGGCATCAAAACACTTTGGCACGCAAATTGGATTATCCTTTATAAAATCTGAAAGTTATGAAAACATCGATCGTATCCATCGTCTTAGTTACCATTTTAATGGTCATTGGTCATCAATCTGCAAACGCACAATACAGGTATGGTCATCACAGAGCATACTATCGTGGCTATGAACGCTGCAGGCCTGTGGTCAGGTATTGTCCGCCACCTGTGCAGGTATATGCGCCACCCGTTGCCTACTATGGTGCTCCACAGTACTATGTGCCTGCGCCGCCACCACCTCCACGCTATTACAGAAGGCATTATTACAGGCATTGTCGCTACTAGTTCTGCCGCTTTACATTCATTCCCAATAGAGGAGTTGCACCATGCAACTCCTCTATTGTGTTACATATCAGTACCGTATTAAAAATGACATTTTTGATAGAGAAAACTTATTATAATTATTTGTAAAAAATACTTATCTTCATTAGGATATTAAATGCACTTACTGCATATTTGTGTACTAATCCGTTTATATGTCTTACCTCATAGCTGATAGCGGCTCCACTAAAACTGACTGGTGTTTACTCAAGAAAAATAAGAAACCTGTGCACTTCCATACACAAGGTATCAACCCTTTTTTGCAGACACCCGAATCAATTGCTGCAATGTTGCAGGAGGAGTTGCCCGCTACTCTGCTCAAAGACATTCCCGATGCCATATACTACTATGGTGCGGGTGCGGCCAGTAAGCCAAAGCAGGTATTGATGCAGGGCATACTGAGAAAACATTTTGGCGTCAAAAAGGTGGAAGTGCAGAGCGATATGATGGCTGCTGCGCATGCGCTTTGCGGTGATGAAAAAGGAATAGTATGCATACTGGGCACAGGTAGTTCATCTTGCTATTATGATGGCGAAAAGATCAAAGACCGCCAGCCATCTCTGGGTTACATTGCCGGAGACGAGGGTAGTGGTAACCACATGGGAAAGAGGGTATTGCAATACTTTACCTACGGCACTTTTGATACTCAGTTGATGATGGATTTTGAGATGCGCTTTGGCGGCGATATCGCTGAGATCGTAGATCGCCTCTACCATCAGCCATACCCCAACCGCTATCTGGCATCATTCGTTCCATTGCTCAAAGAGAACAGAGGTCACTACATGGTAGAGAATATCATTGAAGACTGTCTCAACGACTTCTTCCAGACCACTATTCTCAAATACCGTCAAAGCTGGAAAAAACCGCTATATTTCTCAGGTTCGGTAGCATTCATGTTCAGCGATGTCATACAAAGCCTTTGCGATCAGTACGAGCTGGAAGCAGGTAAGATCGTTCAAAGCCCTATGGATGGACTTATTGCATATTACAAAGCCAAGTTGAAATAACTAACCTATAGCTTCCTGCCTGCCACCAATAAGACCTCACCGGCTACTAACACCACACCGCCGGCATATGTTGGCTATTCCATATGGTTATACTCTTCTTTATCTAAATATCATACATCCGGAAGTAGCTTTACATCTGTACTGCATATAAATGTAGATACATGTAGTTTCCTTAATTTTGCACTGTATTCTAACTAAAAATGAAAATGACAAAACAAGCAAATACCAATGGCCCGGTAATAGACGTTATCCGCAATAGATGGAGCCCTCGCTCTTACTCATCAAGGCAGATAACCCCGGCAGATATGAACACTATTCTTGAGGCGGCAAGTTGGGCACCCAGTGCCAGCAATGAGCAACCCTGGGAATACTATTATGCATTTAACGGTACAGAGGGTTTTCAGAAACTCCATGATGGTTTGGTTCCCTTTAATCAGACATGGGCAAAGAACGCCGCTGTATTGGTGGCCGCTGTAGCGCGCAAGAACTTTGCTGCCAATGGCAATAGCAATAATTGGGCTCAGCATGATCTCGGTATGGCCAATGCCACATTGTTCCTGCAGGCATCTGCTATGGATATTCATGCGCATGGCATGGGCGGTTTTGACAGCCACATCATCTCATTGGCTCTGGATCTGGGCGAAGACAAAGAATTGGTATGTATGATCGCTCTCGGCTATCTCGATGAAGCTGACAAGCTGGCTGAGCCATACAGAACACGTGAACTGGCTCCGAGAGAAAGAAAGCCTTTAGCTGACTTCGCTAAACAGATATAATTATGTTGCAGATATTGGTGGTCGCCAACAATGAGGAGGTGTTACAGAAAATGCTGGGCATTATAGCCACAGAAGAAGACTGGCATGCAGAGGGCGCCAACGATGATGAACGGGCAATAGAACTATTCCACAATCATCAGCACGATCTGGTAATTCTTTCTGGTATTGACCCTAAGGTTGAGACCAAATTAAAAGCGATAGTTACCCGTATATATCCGCAGGTAAATATCTTATTATATGCCGGTGGTGACGACTGGTTCCTAAAAGCACAGATCAATACTATAATGGGTATGAATGATGAGGATCTTCCAGTAATGGACAACCCTTTCAGACCGTAGTTAAGTTATCATATACAAATGCCCTGAGTACAATAAAATACTCAGGGCATATTGATAACAACTTCAGGAATAATATTATGCTACGACCTCACCTTCCAGATCATAGTCGAACGCTTTGGTAATGCGTACATTGACGAAATCACCAATAGGTAATGCCTTTTTACTTTCTATAACTACTTCATTATCTACTTCTACACTATCAAATTCTGTACGGGCAAGGTAGCGTCCGGCTTCTTTTTTATCAATGATCACCTTAAATACTTTACCTACTTTTTCCTGGTTCTTTTCCAAAGATATTTCCTGCTGTACCTCCATTATTTCCTGCGCACGTTCTTCTTTTTCCTCTGCAGAAATATTATCTGTCAGGCCATATGCCGAGGTGTTTTCTTCATGCGAGTAGGTGAAGATACCAACACGGTCCAAACGCTCTTCTTCAAGGAAATTTTTTAGGTCTTCAACGTCATCTCGAGTTTCACCCGGGAATCCGGTAATAAGGGTAGTGCGGATACAAATGCCCGGAACACGATCGCGAACATTGGCCAGTAATTCAGTAATGTCCTTGCGGGTTATCTGGCGTTTCATTGCGGTAAGCATGTTGTCAGATATATGTTGCAAAGGCATATCCAGATAGTTGCAAATGTTCTCTCTTTCACGCATCACATCTAAAACATCCAGCGGGAATTTATGAGGGTACGCATAGTGCAAACGGATCCACGTCAGGCCCGGTACATCGCTCAAGTGTTTCAGCAGTTCAGATAATGCACGTTTCTTGTAGATATCAAGGCCGTAATAAGTCAGCTCCTGTGCTATTAGCATGATCTCCTTTACGCCCATGCTCACCAATCTTTTTGCTTCGGCCACTACTTCTTCAATAGTTTTAGAAACGTGCCCGCCGCGCATAAGTGGAATGGCACAGAAAGAACAGGTACGGTTGCAACCTTCAGATATCTTAAGATAAGCGTAATGTTTTGGCGTAGCCAGCATACGTTCACCAATAAGTTCCGCTTTGTAGTCGGCATTGAATTGTTTCATCATCAATGGTAATTCCATTGTTCCGAACCATGCATCTACCTCCGGTATTTCGTTCATCAGGTCGTTGCGGTAACGCTCGCTGAGGCATCCTGTAACATAGACCTTATCCAGCTTACCACTGCGCTTCAGGTCCACTTGCTCCAGAATGGTGTTTACGCTTTCTTCTTTTGCCTTATCTATAAAGCCACAGGTATTCACCACCACTATATTGTGGTCCAGTTTACGGTTCTCATGCACAGATTCAATGCCATTTGCCTTCAACTGTCCGCTAAACACCTCACTGTCCACCATGTTCTTAGAGCAGCCCAGTGTTATGATGTTTACCTTATCTTTTTTTAAAGTTCTTGCCTTCATTATTAGGTCTTAAGTTGCAAGTATGTAGTTGCAGATATTACTACATCATACTTACAGGTTAATATTTAACATTCTTTGCACCAGGTCATTCTGTCTGCTATGTACTAACACTATTCAACTGCTTATTTCTGTCTCATAAAGATACGAACCGGCACCCCGCTGAATTTGAAGTGGCTGCGTATCTTGTTCTCGAGGAAGTTTTCGTAAGGTTTTTTGATAGAATCCGGGTGGTTGCAATAGAAGGCAAATGATGGCACATGCGTAGGTACCTGCTGCACAAACTTGATCTTTACTGCATATCCGCGAGTCATTGGCGGCGGGAAATTCTCTATTTCCTTCAGCATGATCTCATTCAGCACAGATGTAGCAACACGTCTTGTACGGTTCTCAAACACTTCCAATGCTTTTTCCATACCCTGGAATATACGCGTCTTTTCAGATGCGGATACAAAAACTACCGGGAAGTCTGTAAACGGAGCCATACGCTCCTTGAGCATTTTTTCGTAGTCGCGGGCTGTGTTGGTCTCTTTAGGAACAAGGTCCCATTTGTTGACCAGAACAACAACGCCTTTACCTTTTCTTGTAGCCAGACTGAATATACTTACATCTTGTGCAGTTACACCAACACTGGCATCTATCAGCATCATACATACATCTGCTTCATCCATGGCACGTATTGCACGAATAACGGAGTAGAATTCCAGATCTTCATGTACATTCTTTTTCTTACGGATACCAGCAGTATCAATGAGCATGAACTCTTTACCAAAAAGCTTGTAGTGGGTATGTATGGTGTCGCGGGTAGTTCCTGCAACATCAGACACTATAGTACGCTCCTGATTGATGAGCGCATTGAGTAACGTAGATTTTCCTGCATTAGGCTGACCAATGATAGCGAACTTGGGCAATGGGTTGCCCTCTTCATCCAGCTTCTCGGTAGGCTCTTCATCTGTTTTTATATGAGATACTACTTCATCCAGCAATTCACCACTACCACTACCTGAAATAGAGGAGATCATAAACGTATTATCGAAGCCTAAAGAGTAGAATTCTGTAGCGTACAATGCTCTTTCGGGATTATCCACTTTATTTACGACCAGCAGTACCGGTTTTGTAGAGCGTCTGAGCAGATCAGCCATGTCCTGATCCTGCCCTGTGATACCTGTTGTTGTATCGCAGACGAATAATATCAGATCGGCCTCATCAACAGCAATATGTACTTGCTTGCGTATCTCACGTTCAAATACATCGTCAGATTTGCTTACGAATCCTCCTGTGTCTATAACATTGAATACTTTTCCATTCCAGTCGGCAATACCGTACTGGCGATCGCGGGTT
Source organism: Chitinophagaceae bacterium (assembly GCA_947447465.1). Lineage (GTDB taxonomy): Bacteria > Bacteroidota > Bacteroidia > Chitinophagales > Chitinophagaceae > Flavipsychrobacter. The sequence goes on from CANFKE010000010.1 coordinate 75,388, forward strand.
ACACCGCTCACATCATCAACAATAGCCTTGCGCTGTTCTAACAAGCGATTGAATAAAGTTGACTTACCAACATTGGGCCTTCCTACTATTGCAACTGTAAAACCAGACATTTAATTAAAATTTAATTTAAGGGTGCAAAGGTACGGCTAATAACTGGTATAAAAAGGCTTTAAGGTTTAATTGTGATAATGTGTATCTCTTACCAGAAATTGGTATAAACTAAATTCATTCGTGCTACAGATAAGTACATCAAATAATATTGATGAAAACATTGAATATCGGTATGGATCTTCATCTGTTTTAATACATTTAGTACTCTATCAATTATCTTGATATACACCTACCATGAAGCTTAAATTTCTAATGATTGCCATTTTATTATTGCAGTTTCCGACATTGGCTTCAAAGACTCGGAGAATGAGAATGTTTACAATTCAGTAGAAAACTGTATAGAGATAAAGGTGTAAGTTTTCGCATCATATCCGATCATGATGGATTCTTGCTTGAAATCGATATTTGGTCTGAAAAGATTCGTAACACTTGTGTACATAATATAGTTGAAGGTATTACGAATCCTTTTGGGTTCTTCGGAATATGGCATCAGCTTTCAAAATTGACCTACTCATTCAGCCATTCTATCCTTTCAAGTAATTGCTGATAAGAAGTTTCGGAGGAGACACCATATCCGGTTACTAATACACCTTTTATACCTTCTCTTGATATCATTACATAAACAGCAGATTCTTCATCAGGGTCTGAATCACCCTCATACCTATATACATCTACAATCTTCAGTTCTTCCGGCATATATATTCCACCGGTGTAACTGATACCATCCTCTTTAAAGCTGAAATGGTTAGTGTAACCTTGTCCCTTAAATACTTCCAGTGCTTCAGCAACCGGTCCGTAATGAACTTGTTTTTCCATGTTGGTACGTTTAGAGTAGGATACTAAAGTTACGGTATTTAAGAAAGGTTACAATTAAGGTCTGACACAATTTTTATATAAAAAAAATATATGGCATTAACTCAATAAAATAAAGGGCATAAAAAAAGACGTGATAAACACGTCTTACAATGAGTAGTGAGCTGTAAATTATAGTAAAGTGACGTTTACTGCATTTAAACCCTTCTTTCCATTCTGGACTTCGAAAGACACTCTGTCTTTCTCACGGATCTTATTAACTAGACCTGATACGTGCACAAAAATGTCCGGACCTCCGTTTGACGGTGTAATAAAACCAAATCCCTTAGTTTCATTAAAAAATTTTACTGTACCTTCTTGCATTGTAATGTGGTATAAAAAATTAGCAATAACCAAAGCTACAAACTTTTTGAAAAAAAAATAATTTTATACACTTTTTTTTTCGGTATATGGAAATGCCGGTTAACACACTATTTAGATTGTTCTGTACACTAATTATTGATCTATCAGTTTGTTATATATTTTGTTAATCAGAACATTTTATTTAATAAATAATTCATATATTTGTGGGTGTCTATTACTCAAATTAAATGCTCCTTTTGCCTTTTCAAAATTGAGTCCATTTGTAATCTGTAGCTGTTTTAGTATTCTTTTACCATGGAATTTTCAAAACTATCTACTTATGAAAAACAAGTGATCAATAAGATCATACCGTTATTTGATATACAAGCGGTGAGCATTCCTTTGCACATATGTATCATCAATATTATCTATAGTGACAATAAAGAGTTACTGGATAATAAGGAACTATCTCATCGTTTGGTAGGTGATATTGTAGCCAATGTTACACAGAATATAATAGATTTTTTGAAAGAAAATGGCTTTATCAGTAAGCGCGCTGATGGCAGTTATGCTTTGCAGGAAGAAGGTGAATTACTTCTGGAGGCAGGAAGTCTTGAGAACTATTTTAGTTGATATTTACTAAGTAACAACGCTTTAAATATACTTGCTTTGAGTGTATCTACAAGCTGATAAAAAATAGTAGCCTTAATATATCCAATACCCATACAGTTTACTAATTTAGGAGCATGCCCAATAAAATAATTCGTTTACTATTCAGCTCCTTATTTGTTCTGATTTTCTCCGGTGCTCATGCGCAAATTCATGCCCGTTTTGCAGATAGCCTGATGATACAATATGAAGTTCCCGAGTTGGCCTATGCGGTCATATCTTCAGACAGCGTGCTGGAAATGAGTGTTGGGGGTATCACTAAGATTCATACAGACAGACACGCCTGTCTCAATGATCGATTCAGAATAGGGTCAAATACCAAAACGATAACTACATTCATAGCTGCTGAATTGGTGAAAAAGGGTCTTATCAATTGGAATAGCAGATTGATAGATGTATGTCCGGATCTGAAACAGTACTGCAAGAGTGATTATGTTGATCTGACCTTATTACAGCTATTATCATTCCGGTCTAAATTGTTAAGTTGGACCTATACAAATGCAGCGCCACCTTCGATCTCCAACAATGTTCCTGAGGAGGAGCAACGCTATCAATTTATTCGCTGGGCATTACAACAGCCACCTGCGGCCAACAACAAGGGATTTAGTTTCAGTAATCCTGGATACGTAGTAGCGGGTCTCATGTTGGAACGAGTATCAGGAAAGTTATATAAAGACCTTGTTGCGGATCTTGGCAAAAGACTGGACATTAGTTTCGGATTCGGAGCACCTAATTTATCTGATTCATTACAGCCATGGGGGCATAATGCCGATCTTATTCCTGAACCTCCGACAGAAAATCCTAAGCTTAATTGGCTTTTGCCTGCAGGAAATGTAAATGTGTCATTACCAGACTATATAAAGTATATTCAATTACATCTTAAAGGACTAAGAGGGCAAAGTAATTTGCTGAGCCGGAAGGAATTTGAATTCCTGCATTATGGATTACCTGAGTTTGCCCTGGGATGGTTCTGGAATGAAACAAAAGGACATAAGTTATCTAACCATACCGGCAATCCCGGTACATTCTTATCGGAAGTAGTAATAGACAGCGATAATAACAGAGCCTATATATTATTTGCCAATGCACAAACCGAAAATACGATCGAGGCATTTGATGTATTATTGACCGCGCTGATGAAATAATGCTGCAATCCACAGCTTACAAATGCTCAACGAATAACAAACAAAAAGTTATACAGATTGGTGGATAAGTAGCATAATTATTGTTTCAGGGTATGCAATAATTTCACATAAACACATTTCTCTTAGTTTATGAAAGTAATGATCATCATGGGGTCTCAGACCGACGACAATGTAATGCAGGAATGCAGCAAATGGCTAAACTGGTTTGGCATTGAAAACACAATGATTGTAGCATCTGCGCATCGCAATCCTGACAAAGTAAGGGAATTGATGGTAACCGCGAAAGACAACGGATATGGCGCAATAGTAGCGGCAGCGGGTATGGCAGCAGCACTTCCGGGAGTTTGCGCTGCATACACTTCATTGCCTGTACTTGGTGTTCCGTTGGATGGTGGATTACCGGGTGGTATCGATGCACTTTACAGCATTGTACAAATGCCTGCAGGCTTGCCGGTAGGCACTCTGGCAGTTGGCAAAGCAGGTGCTCGCAATGCGGCTGTATTATGCGCCAGAATGTTTGCCCTATCTGATGCTGCTATGGCTAATAAGTTGGAAGAGTTCAAAGCCAATGAATATCGTATCTAGTTGCTTTGTTAAAATGGTAACTAACAGATAATAATACCTGTTAGCGCACGTTTCGTATTTTTATTAACGAACTAAAATATCTGCACCTTGACTGAAGCCATCATTAACCTCGAGACAGTTAATCCCATTGAGTTTTTCGGGATCAACAACAGTAAGTTTGAAATACTGAAGCGCAAATTTCCTTTGCTTAAGCTCTTATCAAGAGGTACCCAGATCAAACTATCAGGGCAACCCGATGAGGTAAATGCTGCACAGGCTAAGATAGCGCAGGTAATTCAGTTCCTTGAACGAAACGGACACATGTCTGAGAACTACTTCTCCAAAATATTAGGCGATGACGAAAGTGACGGAGCTCCGGCAGAAGACGTGGTCGCTAATGATATATTGGTTTTCGGTCCTAATGGAAAAGTAGTAAGAGCCAAGACTGCTAATCAGAAAGCAATGGCTGCCGCCTGTGAAAAGAATGACATCATTTTCGCTATTGGACCAGCAGGTACAGGTAAGACTTACACAGCAGTAGCTTTAGCTGTAAGGGCTCTGAAAAACAAAACTGTACGTAAGATCATTCTTACCCGTCCGGCAGTAGAAGCAGGTGAAAACCTGGGCTTTTTGCCCGGTGATCTGAAGGAAAAGATCGATCCATATCTGCGACCGCTATATGATGCACTGGATGATATGATACCCAGCGATAAGCTGAATTATTATATGACCAATCGAATCATAGAGATTGCACCATTGGCATATATGCGCGGACGAACGTTGGATAATGCATTCATCATTCTTGATGAAGCACAAAACACCACTGACCTGCAGATCAAGATGTTCCTCACACGTATTGGTCCTTCTGCAAAGGCAGTTATCACCGGTGATATGACCCAGGTAGATTTACCTAAGAACCAGAAGTCGGGCCTTATCAAAGCATCGAGAATACTACGTAATATAGATGGTATCGCTTACATCCAGCTAGATGAAGCCGATGTGGTTCGTCACAGATTGGTTAAGGCGATCATACGTGCTTATGACAAGGACCAGGAGCGGGAAGATGAAGCAGAGGAAAAGAGAAAGAACCATAAGTTTGAGCCTACTCCGCAGCAGGATAAGCCATAACTGGTTAATGTTATTATAACAGAAACAGCCTCTTGATGATAGTCAGGAGGCTGTTTCAATTTATGGTTGTCAACAAGATATAATTATTTTTTAAACTTCTCGTCGTAGTAAGGACCGTAGTTGATGAAGATCTCTTCGCCCTTAGCTATAGGACGGAGTGCGGTAATGCTCAGTTCATTATTGAATTCAGACATGCCTTCATACTCTAGTAGTTCATATTTTGCATTAGGTACAATGTTGTGGTTGTAAATAGAACCATATCCCAACGCAAGCATGGAGCTTCTGCCTGTATAGTCAAAGATGTAGTTCATCAACAGGGTCTTGCTGATATGAGCATCGTCTTTTTTGTCAAAAATCAGAATAGGGCAATTCTCGATCACCTCGTCTTGCTTAATGGCAGCAGAAGCAAATACTCCTCTGCCTGCTCCAGGTAATCCTGATTGTCCAACGTAAATTTTTTTGCCCATACTGGTTTCTATTGTTCGTTTTAATTTTCTGTTCGGCTTGACAGATATGCCAAACGGAGCGCAAGATAAAATTTATTAATTTACATTAGCAATAAATTCCTGAAAAGGTATCCAGTAAATGCAGGAGGGGGCAGATATCAGGCAACGCAAGATCATCCACATTGATATGGATGCCTTTTATGCATCAGTAGAGCAAAGAGATAATCCTGACCTGCGAGGTAAACCAATTGTGGTAGGAGGGTCTACTGAAGGGCGGGGTGGAGTAGTGGCTACCGCCAGTTACGAGGCTCGTAAATTCGGGATCCGTTCAGCTATGCCTTCTAAAAGAGCTTTACAGTTATGTCCGCATGTATTGTTCATCAGGCCTCGTTTTTCTGCATATAAAGAGGTCTCCAATGGTCTCAGAGAGATATTCAGCCGTTATACCGATCTTATAGAACCCCTATCTCTTGATGAGGCCTATCTTGATGTAACTGAGGATAAACAAAATATCGGGTCAGCAATTGAAATCGCAAGACGAATCAAACAGGCTATCAAAGATGAGTTATACCTGACAGCTTCAGCCGGCGTATCAATCAATAAGTTTGTAGCTAAAATAGCCTCTGACCTTAATAAGCCCGATGGACTAACTTTCATTAGTCCTGCTCAGATAGAAAAATTTATGGAGGATCTACCGGTTGAAAAGTTCTTTGGCGTAGGACAGGTAACTGCGGCCAAGATGAAGAACATGGGATTGTACACCGGCGCCGATCTGAAACGACTGACAGAACAGGAATTAACTCATCGGTTTGGCAAAGTAGGAGGTTTCTATTACAAGATAGTAAGGGGTATAGATAACAGGCAGGTGCAGCCGCACAGGGAGACAAAATCTATGGGGGCAGAAGATACCTTTCCATATGACCTTACTACCATCGACGAAATGAGCGCAGAGCTGCAGAAAATAGCAGGGAATGTAGCCAACAGTTTGTTGCGGCATCAGCTGAAAGGCAGGACCATAACCCTTAAAGTAAAGTACAGCGACTTCAAACAAATAACCCGGAGCATGTCCTTTGGCAGGCCTGTTGCTGATTACGAAACTTTGTTTGATACAGCAGTTGACTTGTTGGTAAAAAGCGACATCACTGATAAAAAAGTAAGACTACTGGGTATATCTGTGTCGAACTTTGGTGAGAGCAGACAACAAGCTTTAAAAGGGAATAGTGTGCAGCTGGAGTTGTTTCCATAAGCAATAACAACCAATTGGGAACCTGTCTATTTTTTGCGTGGTTTCACTGCAGAGTATTGTGTGTAGGTCTTTTTCAGTTTATAGTGGTTGTTTTCAAAGTGATATTGTTTTGTAATGCGAAACCCAAAACTATCTGCCGTTGCTGTCCGGCGGTAAGCTTCATCAGGTACGTCTATCGCAGTATCATAAATACCATCTGTAAATACCTGCCTGCAAAAGTCCCCCTCTGTTATAGTTTTTAGGTCGCTGAAGGTAAGAGTGTCTTTTTGCCGCTTAATAGCTGTCCCCCATTCGTTGCATGGCATACTCATATACCTCGATGAAGGTGTGTTCAGTAGTTCCCTGAATTGCCCGTCTATCAGACCATATAATATCAGGTGCCCCCATCCCGGACCGCCCGGATTGTAGCACTCTGTTCGCACTTCAACACCGTAATTGTTATTACCCAGTTTTATAGGGTCAATATCGTGTGGCAGGTGCTGGTATGTACCCAGGCAACCGGCAAATAGTGTAAAGTTGGTAAGCCTCCATTTGTTGTCATAGAGTTTGAACAAGGCCAGACTCATATCTGCACCCTTACAATTACCCATATACATTTCATCAAGGGAGCTTATATCATTCGTTTGGAAAGCCACCAATACATTGCGCTGCCCGCTGTCATCTTTAAAATACTTTACCTTAAATACTTCCGTAAGATTTCCATTTTTGCGAGGGAAAGAATGAGGATAGTCATCATCGACTTTCTTAATAGTGCAATCTTTGCACCGCCAGATAGCTATGCCTTCACCTAAATATGGGTGTCGCTCATCATCATGCACGTCATAGTGATTGCCCGGAAAGATCTTAAATAGTGCTTCCTCTTCATTAAAAGGATCCTTACACTCCAGTCCTGTTAGGCCAAATTTATCAGCTGTAGTACACGGAACAAAATAATTCGGAGACATCCAGTTAGAATCCACAACGTCTGTATCATTGAAGCTTCGCCTGCTCGAATGGTCAAATTTGTAGGCTTTCTTTTTGTGTGTTTGTGCTGTCGTATCAGCTAAGAGCAGCAACAGGCTCGAAAAGATAAATGCACCTACAGGGTACTTCATTGTTAATGTTATTCAACTAAAGTTAAGCAGTTTTTCTGCGGATACACAAAGAATTACTCACATACTTACAATATTCTTGGACGATATGCTACTTACTACAGTCCCCACACCTCTATGATCTGTTGCGCATGTTCCTTACTTTTTACCTTCTCTATCACATGTACTATTTTCCCTTTTTCATTGATGAGGAAGGTAGTGCGCAGTACGCCCATATACTTCCGTCCATACATCGACTTCTCCGCCCATACTCCGTAGGACTCTATTATTTTTTTATCAGTATCTACCAGTAATGGGAATTGCAAGGTATGTTTCAATTCGAATTTCTTGTGGCTTTTAGCATCATCAGGACTAATACCCAGCACTATAACACCCTTTTCTTGTAATGCAGCAAAATTATCTCTCAGATTGCATGCTTCAACCGTACAGGTAGGAGTGCTGTCCTGAGGATAAAAGTAAAGTGCTACCTTTTGACCTTTATAATCTTTTAGTGACACTTTATTCCCATTCTGATCAGTTGTAGTAAATGCCGGTGCCGTTACTCCTGCTTGCAATACCATATGTTATCTTGTAAAGGTTAATTTAAATACTCTTTCGTTACCATTCTCGTCTTCGGCCTTGAATACCAGTTGGTGTTTCCCTTTGCCGCAATGTTCATCAAATTTATAAAAGAATGAGCTGCCGTGTTGCTCAAAGCATACCCACTTATCATCTATATACCCATTGAATATTTTTACAGAAGTTGTTGCGTCTTTTACAGTAAATAATATCTGCTTTGCTTTACTCAAATTAGCGCCATTTTTATGTGCAGTGGTAATGACTGGAGCGGTGGTATCTATGGCCAGCCAATAAGTACCAAAGTTTCTTACTCCGGCTTTATACCACCCGTTATCATCTGCTTTTGCAACTCTTCCATCTTCATCTTTTCCGTCAGTATATTTCAATATTACCTTACTTCTCAGTGCAAACGGTATCAATTTATTGGGCTTGATAGCCAGATCGAAATTATGATGCAATGGCACATAAGGGTAGTGGATGGCAAACTTGTCTGATAGTCCGTCACCGGCCATACGAGCTAATACAAAATGAATATCATCATATAACTGCCTTTCATCGAGTGAGAAGGAGAGGTCATTGTCTTTATAGTTATTAGTTTTGTTTGCTGAAAAAAGTATGCCGGTGGGGTTTGCAGACTTCACGGCACCTAATCTTGTTGTTCTTAAATAAAAAGGCACTCTTGTTTCATTGTTTCGATCATCTGTAAGTACGATCTCGATCTTATGTGCCTTTCCGTCGCTAATGTCCAGCATCCCTCTATTCGCATTAAGCCCTGAAAAGATGCCATCTAATCGGTTGCTGGGTAATTGAAACAGGCACTGGATCCATTTCTTATTAAGTTCCTTTGTTTTATAGTCGGCATAGGCATTGATGTAACGGGTCTCATCGTAGCCAATATCATCAAGGGTTACCTGCACTTGTAGTTTACCATCCATATACAGTTGAGCTGTGTAGAAAGTGAGGCTATTATCGCTGCCGTTCATAAAGTCGTCAGCATTTATGCCGATTCCAATGATGCCGGGAATGTTGGCAATGGCAGTATCAAGAAATCCTTTTAACGGCTTTGCAGCAATGTTGTTATTTGTAATTTTTAAAAACAGTGGCACTGACTCATATATGTTGCCGGTATCAATTGCAATTTCTCTTATTACCGGCGGTAGGTTATCAACTATGGTCAATCCGAATAATTCCGGATTAAGCGGATGTTCAGTCTTAGTATTCCTTATCTCAAAATGCAAATGAGGCGCTGTTGAAGCACCGGTGTTGCCCGACCATGCGATCTGGTCGCCCTTCTTTACAGGGAATTGAGATGGTGTAAGCTGCAGGTCCACATCCCACCTTTGTTTTTCATACTGCTTCTCTTTTACGTACTTCTGTATGGCAGGGCTAAAGTTATTCAAATGAGCGTACAGGGTAGTGTAGCCATTTGGATGTGTAATGTAGAGTCCGTGACCAAACCCACCTTTTTCCATTTTTATACGAGATACATAACCGTCACCGGCTGCGTGTACGGGTTCGTTTTCTTTACCTTTTGTTTTTATGTCTATTCCACTATGGAAGTGTCCCGGCCTGCATTCGCCAAAGTTGCCGGCAAGAAAGATGGGGATATCCAATGGGTTCCTGAAGTAGTCTTGAGGATAAGCTGGAGTATTCTGCGTTGTGCCTTTCTGCGCCATAGCAAAAGCAGGCAATAACAATAAGAATGAAAAAAAACGCTGTTGTATGGTCATGTCAGTATGGTCAATGATGTAATAATGCAGTCCTATAGCAACTTTGCTTGTATGCTGTTGAACCTATTGAGGAAATCTTCCCTTGCTCCCCGAGACAAAGGTATCTCTACTTTATTTGACATAATTATAATGCCCGGAGCTTCATAACGAGCCACACAATTCAGATTGATGATATACGATCTATGTACATTGCAAAATGGCAAGCCATCCATAAGGTAATTAAATTTACCTATGTTATTAGAGCTTAGTATCTCACCGCTCTTGGTAACCACCTTTGTGTAGTTGGTAACTGCTTCCAGGAAAATGATCTCGTTGTAATCGTAATAATTGACCCCTTTACCATTGGGTACACCGATCTTGGAATTGGCCAATTGTACGGGTGCACTTATATTATGTTTGGCACTTTTCTTATTCTTAATTCGTTCTATGGCTTTATCAACAGCTATACTCAATTCCTTGTCTCCTATTGGTTTTACAATATAACCGGTAGCTGAGTATTTAAATGCCTCCAAAGCATATTCGGTATATGCAGTAACGAATATGATCTCCATTTCATTATTGGGCAATAGTTTAAGAATATCCATGCCATTCTTGCCGCCAATAGATATATCCAGAAAGAGTATGTCGGCCTTTATTACCCGAAGTGCGTCCAGCCCGTCTTTCCACGACGTGTATGTACCCACGATCTCAATATTGTTATAGAGCCCTTTAATGCTTTCGGTCAACAATCCGATCGCATATTCTTCATCGTCGATTATAATACAAGAAAAGGTATTGAACATTAGGATAGTGCTTTTATTCTCAGTTTTACAATTGTTCCGGTCAATGGTGTTTGCTTATCAATATACTCAATTTCGATCTTCATTTTTTCATATTTATTAAATATATCAATCAGATCTTTAATGAGCTCACTACCATAAGATTCTTCCTTCAGATAGTGTTCGCTATTGATGTGTTTAGATTGTTGTCTGCCAATTCCATCATCTTCAATAGTACAAAGCAAAACGCCATCTTCCGTAAGTAATTTGAATTCTATAAGTAGGTTTCCTTTTTCCGTTTTGTGAAGTAAACCATGTGTGATGGCATTTTCCACAATTGGCTGTATCAACAAAGATGGTATGTTGGTATCAGGACTTACCGAATTGTCAACTACTATCTGAAAATCAAATTTATTCTTAAATCTGGCTTGTTGCAATTGTATATAATTGGTCAGATTCTTTAGTTCCTCACCAATGGTCACTAATCTGTTTCTGGATGATTTTATATAGGACCGAAGAAGGTGTGAAAACTTATAGATGTGATCATAAGCATCTTCTAGTTTTCCGGTCTTGATAAGATATAATGCTGCTGTAAGTGAGTTGAATATAAAGTGTGGGTTGATCTGTGAATAGACCGACTTGAGTTCCAATTCTAGTTTGAGGTTCTTTTGAGCCTGATTTTTAGTAACAATTCGCTTTGTTACCAGCACAATTATATAGATGGCACCTATGAATAAAATAAAGCTGCCTATCCATATTATTCTCATGGCAATTGTCTCCTCATACCATTCGGGGGCAGCGTAAATGATAATAGTATTAATGTCGCTTCGCCATTGCTTGTCATAGGCTATAAGTTTAAGTGTATAATATTTGCCCGGGGTCAACTTTGGTAAGATCAACTCATCATTATCCAGTTCTTGCCATATTTGTTGCTCCCCAACAATATTGTATTTGTACTTAATATTGCCATATCCTGTAGGCTTTATAACATCAAATTGCAGCTTCCTGTATTTCCTCTGTAGGCTAAGTGTGTAATTGGATCTGAGCCTGAACATGTTGCCATTATTGGTCACCGTCAGTTTATAATCGAGGAAGTGCTTCTTCAGGTTATTTTCATAATTGTTAAATTGAGGGATCGGTATCTTGAAAATTCCTTTATCGGTTTTAAGCAATACCTGATTTCCCGACACTTGCATGTCATAAACAAATTTGTATTGAAGTCCTTTAAGGTTGGGGTAAACCACAGGTGAAGAGAACTCTCCCGGGCCTTCAATTTTGCTGAACAATATACCAAAGGCATCACTTGCAATGAGTATATCATGATGCAGATTCACTTTGGCATTATTCAGAATATAGTTATCAAACAATGTTCGGTACGGTTTCAGCAGATCGGATAGGCATATCAATCGCTCATTTTCCTGTATGATAATGTTACCGTACTGATTATCGACTATGATCTTTTTGATATTGTTGATCGTACGTTTTTCAAGAGCATCCCTGTCTATTACAAAAACTATGTGATCATTTTTGTATAATAATATTCGTCTGTTGTTATAGACAATATATTGTTGTCTGATAGAATCATACACTATTCCATCATATCTGTTCTGCTCTATTCTGTTACTTATAAGTTTTCCGTCTTGTATGATAGTTTTTGTAAACCCCTTAATGTTAGAGATGCCTAACATGATGTTGTTGTCATAAATAATTGCATCTTTTCCACCACCTAATCCCAGCTCTTTGGTTTCTAAGGTGTTGTTGTCAAGCTGATATGTATGCAGATTATTGAGTAAAATGGAATACTTAGCATTATAAGGTATTATTCTATAAGCCTCAGTTACGTTGATGTCTTTCTGCTTGACTACATTTCCATTAACGATCTTGTATAGTGTTCCTATTCCTTTATTGTACCAAAAACAAATGCTGTCTGATATTGCACCAATACTTTTTGAATCATCTATATCCGTAAGTTTCTTTGTAAAGAAGCTATCGCTATCCTTCAGAAAAACAACACCTAGTACATTGGTCGCAAAGATCCTGTTCCAAAAGCTGTCATTGATCTCAAATGTTATTTTGGTTCCGTTCAGCCGCTCTACTCCCGAATCAATAGCAATTGTTTTTATTATATTGGCTGTACTGTCAAAATAGAAAATATGATGGTCTGTTATAGCCTTTATGTTATTTCGGTGACCACCTACAAGTTTAATGTTACCGGTACTATCAGGTATGATTTTTCTATATGATTGGTCGGCAGGGTCTAATATTTCAATATAGTTCTTATTATATTCATAAGACATAAAGCAACGCCCAATAGTACCATATCGTACATTTTGCATTCTGGGTAACAATGTATTTTCCGGCTTGTCATAGTTTTTAACCTTCCCTATTTTAGTTGCCTTTAACCCTTTTTCATTTACATCCAGTGAATAAAAATTACCATCATTACCAAAGGTGATGAGTTGGTCGTTTTTATCGATTCGTATGAGTTCTCCATAATCCGTTATTTTTTGAGTATAGACTATGCTGTCATTTCTAATAAAGCAAAAAAGAACGTCAGGTTGATTGGTAAATGAACTGATAAATGCCAGGCCATCCTTATAATCGTACATACAATGAGGATAGAATACCCCAAGGCCTGGTGGAACAACTACGTTATGAGCTACATTATTATAGATGTAAGTAAGATTGTCGCTGATAGAGAATAACCACATGCGACCTTTTTTATCTTCATAGAGGTTCCACGTATCCTTATTTATAAAGCCTTTATTCAGGTCGAACCCGGTAAGGTTATATCCGTTATACTTCACAACTCCCTTGTCAGTGGCGATCCATAAATAGCCGAGATGATCTACGGTAAGGTTATATACACTATTTGACGGAAGATCATTATATATATTCAGATTGAAACGAGACAGTTCCTGTCCTCTACTAATAGTAAAAGATAATAGAATATAACAGAACAGTATAGATGAGAGTGCTCGGGTCAAAAAAAGGGTGTTTGGATATGGGTAGATTCATTACAAATCTACCTATTTGGTATGGAATCAGATAGAAAATCATTAAAAAATTAACCACAATGATTGCACATTGATAAATCGTATCCTGTCTGTAACAAGTTAAGTTAGGGTTAAAAAAACAGGCAGTTCACTTTTTGAATGGGTAAATGCTTTTAACTTCGCCACGAAATCTTTTATTTTAATAAAAAACAAATATAACTACTGTGAGAAGATCGGGTCTGTGGATAGGTTTGTTTCTTATTGCTACATTTTCAGCAAATGTGGTAAAAGCCGGTGAAACCGGTGGAGTAAATGACGAGATAAGGATACAGGAATACTTTCATACTGTTTATGAGCACATAGACTTCACCAATTCCGCCAAATTATCTTACGAGGTCTTTGCTAATGCATATAAGGGGTATCTCAATCTTAAAAACTCAGGATTGCTCAATACGGCTAAGGAGATCATCACTGTATGCGATTTCAATTTGCCCTCAACCGAAAAACGCCTTTGGGTCATCGACATATTATCGGGTAAAGTTCTTTTCAATACTCTTGTGGCACATGGAATGGGATCGGGCGATGAATATGCACGATCATTCTCCAATGAAGAAAATTCACATCAGAGCAGCCTTGGTTTTTATGTGACTGGAGATACTTATAATGGGGAACATGGCTTGTCTTTAAAGCTCAATGGAATGGATTATGGTTTCAATGATGCTGCCATGAGCAGAGGAATTGTTGTACACGGTGCAAATTATGTGAGCGAAACCTACATTGCCGGTAATGCCAAATTGGGCCGTAGCTGGGGATGTCCTGCTGTACCCGACAAATTGAAACAAGCCATCATAAAGGTGATACAGGGTGGCACCTGTCTGTTTATTGCTCATTCAGACAATATGTATCTGCGCAGTGCCTACTGGCTGAATAAAAAAATTGACCATTTACCGGAAAATGCAGCAATGGCCAATATCAATTTCATGGAAGTATTGAAGCCATAAATCGTAGTACAGTCTTACTTGACCAAGGTCACATCTCCTTTCATATAGGCTTCTTTACCAAAGCGGTCTATATAACCTATTTGCCAGTAATAAGTGCCTATGTCGCACTGTTTGCGCTCGAATGTGCCATCCCATCCATCAGTGATATTGTGACTGAAATATACCATCTGTCCCCATCTGTTGTAAATACGGAAGAAGCTGATAGATCTGTAACCGATAGCAACTGGCCTGAAAACATCATTCTTTCCGTCTCCATTAGGACTGAATGCGGTAGGGAGGAAGAATGCTGCCTGGTTCACTACCCAAACCTGCACGGTATCATATCCCTCACATCCATAAGCACTCACTACTTTCAATATGTAGTTGTAAACACCGGTGTCGTGGTACACACCTAATGGGTCGCTGATAGTCGGATTATTCAGATAAACAGATGGCGACCATAGGTAATTATTGCCTCCGGTGGCATTGAATTGCACACTTTCGCCTTTTACAATGATCGTATCATTGCCCGCCGATGGTTTAAAATTCTCTATCAATACCTGTCTGACAAATGTATCGACACAATTTTTGATATTCTTTGATATCAGTGTCACATTATATGTACCACCGGAGCCATAAATATGAACAGGATTCTGGTCGGTGGATAAAATACCATCTCCAAAATTCCATGACCAGTCAGTTACCGGTTTTATTGTGGTCTGCGATTTATCTGTAAAGTAGATAGGTAGTCCAGGGCACTGTGTACCACTATCGATATATGAAGTATGAAATTTCGGAAAGACCTTCACAAAACGGGTGATACTATCCGGGCATGTGGAATTAGGATTCACCACAAGTTTCACTGTATAAATACCGGTATCGGGGTAGCTGTAGGTGGGTTGAGCAATATTTGAAGTGTCATCTGTCCGGGAAAGTACTCCGAAATCCCAGTGGTAAGAAAAACCACCTGTGCTGCAATTGATAAAATTCACATTAAAGCTATCGCACTCTACAATGTAGGTATTGATATCTGTAGAGAATTGGGGAATGCAGGCTACGACCACTTTAGAGCAGTCCGTCACAACAAACTGAAATTCTCTTTTGAGGGTATTGATCATTTTATGATTCCTCCACTCATGACAGCAAACGGTTACCAGATAACGCCCGATCCTGTTGGGTGTTCCTGTTATGATACCGGTGTTAGGGTCTATCTGCATGACCGGGAATCCTGTAAAAGGTACGTCGGGTGAGTAGGGTGGTGTCCTATAGGTAACATCAGCATATGGCGGTGCCACAGGGATGGGGCGCACAGAGTCTGAACTGGCACCTTCTACAGCAGAACAAAATTCATAACTCAGCGAATCGCCATCAATATCAAATGCAGAGTTGTCATAATATAACGGGTTATTGACACAGATGATCTGCGGAGGAAAATTTTTGAAAACAGCACTATTGTTGGTTGGCGCAAGGCTACGGGGTGGGATCGTACAGAAATAGGTAGCTCCTTTGCCTCCAGGATCCACAATATTGGCTATCTGACCATTACGACAGCAGCGCTGATAAGCGATCACATAACCGCTGTCATTGAAGGGCAGCGTAAATACTTTTCTGAATGTTTTTCGTAGCAAGCACACCTGTGGTATGTTACTCACACATGCATTGGTGAAATTGGCAGGTACATTTATGGACGTATCAAAGAAAACATTTACATCCAGAGCTACCATTGCGCCGGTCTGCAGGCTGTATGCCGCCAATCTCGCCGGATTATCATCTGCTATCGCATCAGGCGAACCGTTCTGACAATCTTCATAAATGGCCAGTGTTATCTGGTATTGGTTGCCACCTGCTACTGCTCCTATGAACTTATAAGTTACCTCTCCTCCCACAATATGTGAGGCCATTGCGCGGGTGCCGGGCAATAACAATAAAAGGATTAATATCTTATAGATCCATCTTTTCATCTATGAGCTGTAGCAATATTCTAAAAATGTTTTAATGTCTTTTTGCAAGGTCAACGGGGTTTCTATCATGGCCATATGTCCGCATTCTCTATAATAAGACGTAAAATTTACCTCGGTCATGTGGGTGAGCGGTAATATTTTTTTTACCGGTATCAATGCGTCCTTAGCGCCAATGATCCATTGTACAGGAAAAGTCGCATTCATTAATACATGTGTGCGTTCCTGCCGCTCCATCATTGCTCTGTAAAAGTTAACAACGGCCTGTTGGCTCATTATCAGTGCATTAGTTACTTGTTCCGCAACTGCAGCATTGTTTTGTTTTACATATTCTTCTGCAAAGAGTCCTGGCACCATTGTTCTCAAAAACGCATCTTTGCCGCCCTTTTCCACTATATCAATGACTTTCTTTCTTGTTTCTTTCTTTTCCTCATCATCAGCAAATGGGGTAGAGTGCACTAACGTGAGTCCGGACACATATTGCGGGTAAAGATCTGCAAATGCAAAAGCTACATAGCCGCCCATCGAATGACCGATCAATACAGCTTTGTCAATGCCTTCAGTATCCAGTATAGATCTGATGCTTTCAGCCATTTGCGTTATACTCACAAAGCCATTCAGCTCACTTGCACCTGCACCCGGCAGATCGGGTATTATCAATGTGTAAGCAGTACTCAGATCATCCCACACATTTCGCCATAATGTGCCACTTTCCGGGAACCCATGCAACAACACTGCAACAGGACCGGAACCCATTTTACGATAAAAAATGCGGGGAAAAAATGTTGTACTTACCTCAGACATCAGACGCTTCTGCTTTTATTTTACTTGTTCTGTAAATCGTACCATAAATGTACAGCAAAGCCAGCAATAAAGGCATGAACTCTGTCATTATCAGCTGTTGTACACGGAAAATGTGGAGCAAAATGGTAGCAAATAGGAACATCATGGCTATCAATGCATATCTGCCCTTACCCTTAAGGTTGGCAAATGCAATAATAAGGTTAGTTGGCAAACACCATAAAATGTTGAAATTATTGCCGCATCCCTGATGGTTGGTAGCAAACCACATCACCAATATCAGGCAACCCAGCAAGCCGGTCACTAACAACAGGGTGGTGCTCATTATCTTACCCAGCACCCGTAATCTCTTTATGGTCAGTCCGCCGATCGTAAGCAAAGCAATACTGCAGGTGAGTACCAATGGGCCACTCAGGTTATTAGGTTTCGCGGGCCCGCCGGGCAACATTACTACCGGAGCCGCGGCTATATTATTGCTATTGTCGGTTGCTCCTTCAATACCCTTCAGCAGATAATCGGGCAGGAACATAATATCCTTATCTGTCATTACTTTATCAATTCTGCTGCCTAGCAGTATATTGATCCCGAAGCGCTCCCACTTGGTAGCATAGAAGTATTGATTGATGATATCTCTGAACGTCATTTTGGTGTCTGCCGGTAATATCTTACCAAACTTAAAGTCTTTTCCGATTGTCTCGGGAAACAGATCACGAATCCTTGTAGCACAGTTGTCATAAAAGAAATCGTATTTATATGATCTGTTTTCGGGTTCTGCATTCCAGTCGAGATAAGCAACAAAGGCCTTCTTCTGTGAATCTGTCATTTCCAGTACCTGCTCCGTAACACTTCTTCTCCGCTCAATATACTCAGGCAGAAAATCTTTAAAAGGATAGACAGACAGGTAATACAAAAGTTTACCCTGCATGAATTTTAATTCAAAATTCTTTTCAAACCCGTTGAAAGTACCATAATTATACACCATGTCGGTATGAGCGGCACTATCTATTACCCTTATAGCCGTATGCCCGAATACTTCATATACTTCCTCATAGCCGGGGCCGCAGGTTACAAGGCTCACTCTCATTCCCGGTTGGTTAGCCTCTGTTTTCCATTGTCCGAATTGACCCATATAAACAGAGTCGTTCTTTTGGGCGCTGGCAATAAATACTCCGATAGAAAAAACGGAGAGCAGCAGGCAGCATATCTTTTTGTTCATGTATGAAAAAGAATTAAGGCTCCGCAAAACGGAGCCTTAAAAGTATGAAATGTTTGATTGTTATTAGCCCAGATACACTTTCAGCGCATTGCTGTAACGTGCTTTCTGCAAACGCTTGATAGCACGCTCCTTGATCTGGCGGATACGCTCTTTGGTAAGGTCGTACTTTTCGCCTATCTCTTCAATGCTCGGACCATGATCGCCCTCAAGTCCAAAGTAAGCAGAAAGTATTTCAGCCTCCCTTACACTCAATGACTTCAATATGCGGCGGATCTCATTACGCAATGAATCCTTCATTACGTCATCATCCGTATCGCTACTTCCTTCCAGCAGGTCGCCCATAGCCACATCTTCTGCTTCATGCACAGGTGCATCAAGCGATGTGTGACGGGTATTGCTGGTGAAGATATTGGTCACCTCAGTTTCACTCATATCAAGGATGCCTGCCAATTCTTCAGTTGAAGGTTCGCGCTCGTTCTCCTGTTCAAATGCTATAAATGCCTTATTGGCCTTATTATAAGTACCTATCTTATTCTGTGGCAAACGAACCAGACGGCCCTGTTCAGCCAATGCCTGCAAGATAGACTGACGGATCCACCATACGGCATAAGAGATAAATTTAAAACCCTTGGTCTCATCAAAACGCTGTGCAGCTTTGATAAGGCCCAGGTTACCTTCATTGATAAGGTCACTCAACGACAACCCCTGATGCTGATACTGTTTGGCAACAGATACCACAAACCTCAGGTTCGATTTAACTAACTTTTCCAGTGCTCTTTGGTCACCCATGTGAATTTTCTGGGCAAGTGTAGTCTCCTCTTCCGGTGTGATCATAGAGATCTTACTGATTTCCTGAAGATACTTTTCTACTGCTTGTGAATCCCTGTTGGTAATCTGGGTGGCAATTTTCAGCTGCCTCATATTAACTCCTTAGTTTTAGTATACAATATTATTAACGTAGTTTGTCGTAAAAACGTTTGTTTTCTCACAAAATTACTTTCCACATTACACGCACAAAATACGTTCCACTATCCATAAATTATAGTCGTTAAATTCTCCAAGTCGAAACAAAAGGGCGCTAAAGCAGTTTGGTATTGATTTAATACCGATTATAAATAATATTTATGCCCCTATAGTGTGAAAGTGTTGAATA
>CANFKE010000011.1 GCA_947447465.1 Chitinophagaceae bacterium
AATGGTTTTTTTGGTTGCTTTTTATATTTTTACAACCCTAAAGGTAAATATATGAAGTTGTTCAAAAGTCTGAAAATTTGTTTTACAGTTGTTTTACTGAGCTCACCTCTTTTCAGTCTTGCACAATATAAGTTCCCCATCAGGTCGTTCTCCGACTATCTGAAAGACGCCAGCCGTTGGGAAATAGGCGGTACCGGAGTATTGGGTACCGGCACCTTTAATGGTACTACCCGCATTACCGGTTACAACAACATGTTCATAGCAGACAGCACACTAAAAAGAGGCGTAAAATCTAATTTTGGCTATGGTGTGGTTGCCGGCATAGCTGTGCCTTTTGCTGCTACAGGTCACATCAGTGTATGGGCTATATCTATGAACGCAATGGTTAACCTCACTTCATGGAGTGCTCTTAACCAGACCAAAAGCTTAGATGGCGTTTACACTACACCTTCTCCTAATGAACTTAAAGCCAATACTTTACAAATAGCTTTACCTGTGGGCATTGACTGGAAAATAGGTGCTGATGCTATCAACTCAAAGCGCCTTTATTTTGGCCTGTCATTGGGTGGTGGTGTTATGCCGCACATTAATGTTACCACACTTGATCCTTCAGCCGCAAATGACGCTGTAATATCACAGCAGAGCATAGGGTTCAATCCATACATCAAGGCAGAAGGCTCTATGTTCCCGGGAATGCTCATGAAGGTGAGAGTACTTTATACGATGGGCAATGTAGAGTTGATGAACGCAAAAGTGGCTATTCCGGGTTTCAATGATGGTCCTTTCAAACTCACCAACAACTCTAACCTAATGTTCTCTCTTATCTTCCAGCCATTCTCCGTAAGATGGAACGAAAGAGCATGGCACAACACCTATGATTCTTACAACTGGAACGAACACCTGAACTAGTCAATATTGAATACTTAATACAGAGCAGCTACTAAGGTGGCTGCTTTTTTATTTATGATCCTTCTTGCAGCAAGTTGAGATAATCATAAAACAGATTTCCGATTTTCAAAACAGTGCCAACACTCATTTAGATTCAAAAAGTCCACCCTTGCGGATGGACTTTTTAGTTTTTAGATTTTAATTCTTACTTAGTATGTAATTACCTGCTCTTCCATTTTAGGCATAGCGCGGAATTCGTATTGCTGGTTGCGTAGTTGTGGTTCGAAGCCGGCTTCTCTGATCGCATCTTGTATTCCCTGCGCAGTGAAGCGGTGTGGGGCTCCTGCGGCACTTACGACGTTCTCCTCTATCATTATAGAGCCGAAGTCGTTGGCGCCCGCATTGAGGCACATTTGCGCAACCTGCTTGCCTACTGTAAGCCATGATGCCTGTATGTTCTTCACATTCGGCAGCATGATACGGCTCAGCGCGATCATACGGATATACTCTTCAGGAGTAGTGAGGTTCTTAGTACCACGGATACGCTGTAACAATGTATCTACGTCCTGGAAAGTCCATGGGATGAAGGCTATGAAACCCTTTGCTCCTTCAGGCTTTTTAGCCTGTACTTCGCGCAATTTAACAAGGTGTTCAAAACGCTCTTCAATAGTTTCCACGTGCCCGAACATCATAGTAGCGCTGGTCGTAAGACCTTGCTTATGTGCTTCGTGCATGATATCCAACCACTCTTGCGCACCGCATTTACCGTTTGACACCAAGCGGCGAACACGATCATTGAGTATCTCTGCGCCAGGGCCGGGAAGGCTGTCCATACCTGCTTCTATCAATGCTTTGATCACATCATGGTGATTACTCTTTTCCAGCTCAGTGATGTGCGCGATCTCGGGTGGTCCCAGTGCGTGCAGTTTCAGGTTAGGGAACATATCCTTCAATTGCTTGAAGAGATCTGTGTAATACGCCAATCCCAGGCCCGGGTGGTGACCACCCTGCAACAACAACTGCTCTCCACCATATTTAAAGGTCTCTTCGATCTTCTCCTTATAGGTAGCAATATCTGTTACATATGCCTCAGCATGACCGGGAATGCGGTAAAAATTGCAAAACTTACAATTGGCCACACAAACATTGGTCGTGTTCATGTTACGGTCAATGATCCAGGTGACCTTACCGTGAGGTACCTGTATCTTACGAAGCTCATTGGCTACATAAGTCAACTCAGCAAGCGGGGCGTGTTCGAATAGGTAAACACCCTCCTCTATACTGAGAAACTCAAAGCGCATGGCTTTAGCATATAGATCTGATAATTGCATTAATACAATGAATTAGGCTGTAAAATTACTGAATTAGTACCATGCTACCGATAGGTATTAATAATGGTGGTATTAGGGAGATTAGGTGATGAGGTTTATTTAGTAATTGAACTAATATCCTGTTTAGATATCTCAATTCTCCATTTTAGGCTGTCTAAATCTTTTACTTTGTACTTTAGCTTAGTATACTTCCTGTATTTAGTTGCCCCTTCAAAATTGCGATTATTAATCTCGGAACTATCAAATACCCAAATATATAATGTGCTATCCGGCGAAACATTATTTATCTTATATTCCCATATGCCATCTCCTCCTCCTAGTCCACTAAACGGGTGACTTGAATCGTGAGAGCTAATCTGCTCAAATTCTACCCTGTTGAATAAATCGCCCGTGTCCAATAACGAATAATAGTAGATGCTTTTATTTGTATTGTTTACAAGGAGTAATTTTTCGTCAACGCGCTCACAACCGAGCATTACTAGTGGAAGCAAAATAAGTAGAAACCAACGCTTGTTAAATTCCATAGGTGAATATTAATAGATAATAGCAGATTTTTTATCAATCTAAGTCTGAAAACTGGTTGGTCTCAAAGAGATCCGGCCCGATGCGAGACTGCTTCGTACCTCGCAGTGACCATCTTGGGAGAGACTCAAAACGAATACGTCCCGTGCGAATGCCAGGGGTTCGAGGGCCTCACCCTGACATTCGGGGAATATAGCTATTTCTGAATAGGTAGTGTTATACCGTTGCTCATTTTGCTTTCGTTCCAGCTTCTGTCGAGCGCGGTAACTACATATACACATTGTTTGTGATTCTTTGCAGTCGCATCAGTGAAAGAAGTGGATTGCTGAACAGATACTATCCTGTCTGTACGCTCAATATTGATAGCCTCTCCGTTAGTGAACCTGTAAACCACATATTTCAAAGGCTCCTTTTTAGGGTTAGCGATCTCCCACTCCAGTACATTGCCCGCAGCCGTTTGTGCCGCCTTGACCACCGGTGCAGCAGGCGCTATGCTGTCTATCCACTTCATCAATGGGGGAAAAGCGGGGAACTTGTTATATACATTGCACAGACTGTCTTTTGTAGGCTGGCCTATCTTATTGAAGCAAGAAGCACTGTAATAGCTACAGCCGGCCGAGGTACAATACTGACGGATATCTCTTATCTGCCACAGTAATTCATTGGGGCTTTTCCATGGCCCTACAGGTTTCTCTGACATGCGGTAAACACCCAAACCGAAATACATGTGGCGACCGTATGCATGGGCATTCCACCAAGGTAAGAGCGTATTGAATGAAGCTGCTTTATGATTATGTTCCCAATATAACTGAGGCATAAGGTAGTCCACCCAACCTTTCTTTGTCCACAGTATGACATCTGAATACAGATCATCGAAACAAGTCTGGCCGGCATGAGTAGCCGACCCCTCAGGATCCTTATCTATATTGCGCCAAACGCCGAACGGACTGATACCGAATTTAACATACGGTTTTGCCTGTTTGATCTTAGTATTCAACTGTGATACGAACTGATTCACGTTCTCACGTCTCCAATCATCTTTGTTAGCGCCCTGTCCGTATTTCTGATAACTTTTCTTATCACCAAATTCAACCCCGGCGATACGGTAGGGATAAAAATAGTCGTCCAGGTGAACGCCATCAATATCATAGCGCTTAACCACATCCATGATGACGCTGATCACATAATCTCGTGCAGGCCACATACCCGGATCTATGTAAGACTTACCTCCGTAAGAGATGATCCAATCGGGGTGAGTGCGGGTAACATGGTCGGCAGGATTGGGGTTTTGCTTACTATCTACCAAAGCCCTGAACGGATTGAACCACGCATGAAACTCCATATTGCGTTTATGTGCTTCCGTTATCATGAACTCAAGGGGATCGTAGTATGGGGCAGGAGCCTGACCTTGCTTACCTGTAAGATAATGACTCCAGGGTTCGATACCAGATGCATACAATGCATCGCTGGAAGGGCGTACCTGCACAATGACCGCGTTACATCCCAGAGCCTTCAACTCATCGAGCCGGGTAATGAATTGTTGTTGCTGCTCTGCCGAGGTAAGGCCCTGCTTGCTAGGCCAGTCGATGTTAGCAACAGTTGCGATCCAAGCGGCGCGAAGTTCGCGCTTTACGGGCGCGGCATAATTATTGGCGGCAATGAGCAAAGAGAACAATAAGACGAGGTATCTACGCATAGTTGTGAAACTTAGAAGTGCCGCCGGTGGTTAGCATGCGGTATAGTGCAAAATTATTCTAATTAGCGGTAATAGAAAATGTAAAACTTTCTCTTCCCCGGTTTACGATCCTTTACAGCTTTTATAAGCCCTTTCAGAGCGCTGTGTCTTATAACTGTAATGTATGAAAGGGGAGGTTAACTATCAGCATTCAGTTATTGGGTGGTCATATTATGTGCAAAGGGTACCTTTACCTTATGTTATACTTTTTTCTGCTGATAGCGGCTGTTGGTGCTGTAATTGCCATAGTGGTGCTCCTTAAAAAAGAACCCTGATACCGACCATCCCTACACCACAAACAGCGGATGAGCTCATCATTTCTTCCGCTAAAAATCGATACATTTACAAGGCATTATGGACCTGAGTAAATTTAAAATCAAAGCTGCAAGAAAGAAAAAAGCCCTGTCTGCTTTTCTTTTGAAACTGGATGATATTGTTCCGCACGACATGCCGGAGCTGGTAGCCAAAGTAGATGCAACTGTATGGCAGGACACCAATTGTACCGCATGTGCCAATTGCTGCAAAACAATGACACCTACTTATCTGCAGGCAGATGTGGACAGAATATCGGCACATCTTGGCATGACCTCCGCAGCATTCAAAGACAAATGGCTGAAACAAGAAGAAGGCTCGGAAGACTGGGTGAATACGACACAACCCTGCCAGTTTCTGGTGAATGATATGTGCTCGATATATGAGGTGCGTCCTTTGGATTGTGCTGAATTTCCGCACCATAACAAACAGCCATTTGATGCCTATAATGAGACCTTCACTAATAATCTTATCCATTGTCCGGCGACGTTCACATTGGTAGAGCGACTGAAAAAAGCAGTAGAGCGTGATTATGAATGGTAGTGAACGTTTTAGTTAAAAGCCATTGAGCAGTCATGGCATTATGATTGTAACAATCATTAAAAAAGCATGAAATAGATGGCATTGAAGTTCCGCAAATACTATGAAGTACTAAAAGAGGCCGGCATTGAGTTTGCCAACGATAATGGCACTAAGCTCAGTGCATCGCTAGCATACTACACTATCTTTTCAATAGGCCCGTTGCTGCTGGTCGTTATCTCAGTGAGCAGTATCTTCTACAGGCGTGCCGACATTACCTCTAAAATACTGGAACAGGTAAGCGCACTGGTAGGTAAGACAGGCGCAGACCAGATAAAGACCATGCTAGACAATACCAAAACACAGGGCAATACTACCTTGTTCAGCATTATAGGTATTGTGGTATTGATATTTGGCGCAACAGGGATCTTCACAGAGATACAAAGCTCAATCAACTATATATGGTCTATAAAGGCCAAGCCTAAGAAAGGATGGCTGAAGTATATCACTGACAGGCTGTTATCTTTCTCACTGATCATAGGCAGTGGCTTTCTGCTGTTGGTGACACTACTGATCAATCTTATGATGGATGTATTATCGGATCATCTGCAGCGCATACTGGGTGATGCCAATACCATATTGCTGAAAGGCCTGAACATAGGTCTGTTGTTCGTTGTCGTTACCTTTCTCTTTGCCGTCATCTATAAAGTATTGCCTGACGCTGTTATCAAATGGAAAGACGCATTGATAGGTGCAGCGTTCACCGGTGTACTGTTTCTTATCGGCAAATTTCTAATCGGCTATTATCTGGGAGCATCTAAAAGTATCAGCACATATGGAGCGGCCGCATCTTTGATATTATTGCTTTCATGGGTCTATTATTCATCTATCATTTTGTATTTCGGGGCTGAATTTACCAAGGTATATGCACTAAGAATAGGCAGTGGCATAACGGTATATGATACCGCGGTGTATATAGTAAAAAGGGAGGCCAAAGAACATCCGGAGATCAAGCATCCGCAAGTCTGATCGATATATCCCGGGGAAACTGCCACTTTTGGTATTTTTCATAAAAGTGGCAGTTCTAGTGATCGTTATTTCCTGCATCCCGCTATGGACAGGGCTTTCCGGCGTTTTAACAAATTTCCGAAAACTGCCACTTTCTGCCACTTTTTTCCACTTTCTTCCGGTTATTTCCACTGCCTCGTCCCTAAATAGGTTTACATGTTGGTTATCTCAAAACGAATACGTCCCGTATGACTGTCGTGGTTCGAGAGCCTCACCATGACAGTCGATCTGGTGAAGTTTATAAGGGTTCATATATCAAAGAACAACTGATATTTTTCCAAAATCGGGGGCAAATTAATGAGGGAAAATGAGTTGATAAAATAAACATATCCACAAAAATGTGGACATCTTGTTGTAGAGTACGGAGCATCAACAGATTAGGCAGGGGCAATTGAAGTGAAAAAAAAATGGCCATCAGAAAATGGTCATTTAAGCACAGTGCGCCACTCTTCGCTTTCCGCAAAACGCTTGATCATCTTGAAGCGGGCAACGAGAAAGCGGGTCATATATCTCTTCAGGATAAGCCTGTCGAATATTTTACCAAGAATACCATAAGGTACTTCATAGGTAAAGAGTTCCGTCATTGTAGTGCAGTTATCTTCAGAGCCACGATCGGGATCGAAACAATGCTGGTGATAAAAGCTTTTGAAAGCCCCTTTGACCATTCTATCTGAGAAGTAGGTGGGTGACTCCATTTCTTCAATAACTACAGTAAGCTGCTGGCGGATAAAGAAATGAGTAGCTTCCCATGTCACTGTTTCGCCTTTACCGATCAATCCGCTTGTCTTTCCGGCTACAGCTACCTCTTTGGTCTGAGCAGTGGAAATCATGTGGAGGTCGATACTACGAGAGAGATCGAAACACCGCTGTACGGGTGCATTGACAAAGTCGGAAAGGTAGATCTTAGGCATTACCTATGGTTTGGCCACATTGAACTTTCCATCTGTAACCACAGTTGAATCGGCAGTAAAGCTGAACGTACCTACCATAGCATATGGACTATCGGCTTCTACATTTATTGCACCGAGTGTAGCGAAGTGTCTCTGACCATTGATATAGTATGTGGCAGAAACATTGGGCGGATCAATGAGGTAATTCTTAGGACCAGTGTAATTAATAATGGAGAAAGTAATAGTGGCTGGTGTGTCATTTAACCTTCTGGTGGCAGTGATGTAAACATCAGACATAAGACTGTCATTGGCATACCTGATACGGTAAGCGTAAGCAGAATCTGTGGACCACGCCTTACCGTTGATGTTGCAATCCATGCCAACAGCAGTATCCTGTTTATTGTTCTGCTGCACACTATTGGTAACAGGATAGTGCTTATTTTTCTTGCAGGCACCGAATGCCAGCAAAGAAAATACGACAAGAGCTGTAACAATGTGTTTCATACCAACTATATAACGAATGTTATACCTTTTTATTATGACAAGGAGCGCATGATAGCGCTCCTTGTGTAAAAATCTTATTCTGATAAACTGAACTAGTAAACCCAAGGCTTACCGCAGATGTAGTTTCCGTTGAGGATAGTAACCCCACTAGCAGTAGTGAAGTTGTAATATCCGCTGATAACGTTATTGCTGGCATCTTTGATGGCTACGATACCACCTGTTGCCACATACTTTACATTGTTGTGCAGGTAGTAAGCGCTGGCCTGACCCTGAACAATAGAATAAGTACCCGGCTTACCTGTGTACTTGGTGACCGTAATTTCTATCTTATCTCCTGAGCTGCGCTCATAACCATCTATGATAAGCGTAGTACCTGTATCTGCCACCTGAGATGTAAGCAGGCGAGGCTCTATATAGTCAGCATTAAGAGTATATGAACCTATAGTTGCACTCATAGAAGGATCGATAGTAGGAGTACCTGTTTTAGTACAACCTGCGAAGATCAATCCGCAGCATAAGATAACAACTATAGAAAATATGCTTTTTTTCATACCTGATATTTGTGCTAAGATAGTTTGTTTACGTTAAAAGTCAAAACCTCGAACCTGCATGCAGAAGAGGGTACTATTGTCAGAGCCTCAAAGAGAACCGTCCTTATCAGTAGTTCATCAATTTCTTTACCGCCTCATCTAAACGAGCAGAGGCGAGGAAATTCTGTTCCAGAATTACAGAGAACGGCACCGGTGTGTCTAAGCTGGCACAACGAACGATAGGCGCATCGAGACTTTCGAAACAATGTTCTCCTATCCATGCGGCCAGTTCGCCACCCAATCCACCTGTCAGGGTATCTTCATGAAGTATCAAAACCTTACCTGTGCGTTCAACAGCTTCTTTAATGGCAGCATAGTCGAGCGGCAAGAGTGTTCTCAGGTCGAGAATATCTATTGACAAGTCCGGATGCTTATCGGCATAAGCCTCAGCCCAATGCACGCCCATACCATAAGTGATGATACTGAGATCGGTACCTTTTCTGGCAATGCGCGCCTTACCTATCTCAATAGCATAATATTCATCGGGAACAAGACCAGAAATACTTCTGTACATGGCCTTGTGCTCGAAGAACATTACCGGATTAGGATCTGCCAGAGCGGCGATGAGCAAACCTTTAGCATCGGCAGGAGTAGAAGGATAGACCACTTTGAGCCCCGGAGTATGAGTGAACCAAGCCTCGTTGCTCTGCGAATGGAAAGGACCGGCACCTACACCCGCCCCCGTAGGCATGCGGATAACGACATCGGCATTCTGCCCCCAGCGGTAGTGAATCTTGGCCAGATTATTAATGATCTGATTAAAACCAACTGTCACAAAGTCAGCAAACTGCATTTCCATCATAGCTTTATGCTTTTTGATGGATAATCCGAGTGCAGAACCAACAATGGCACTTTCGCAGAGCGGTGTATTACGCACTCTTTCTTTGCCAAATTTTTCTACAAAACCCTCAGTTACCTTAAATGCACCACCATATTCTGCTATATCCTGCCCCATGAGCACCAGTTCAGGCAGTTGCTCCATACTCTGGCGCAGACCGTCGCTGATTGCCTGAATAAATTTCTTTTCGGTACCCGCAGTCGTAGGCGCAGGTATAGGCGCATGGGTAACAGGCGCATAAACATCACCTACTTCCTCGGCAGTATCTGCCACTACAGCAGGCGCTGCAAAACCTACAGCTATACCATGTTCTATCTCTTTCTGTATCGTTTCCCTTATCGCTTCAATTTTGGCATCATCCAGAATACCTTCGGCTTTCAGGAACTCTTCGTAATTAGCTACCGGATCTTTTTTACCCCACTCTTCAAACAGTTCTTTAGGGACATACTTTACGCCACTGGCTTCTTCATGCCCCCTCATACGGAAGGTCATACATTCTACCATTATCGGCTTCTGCTCAGTGATACAATATTCACGGGCAGCCTTCATCTGACTGTACACCTCCAGAATATTATTACCATCTATGGTTATCCCCTTCATACCGAAGCCTATAGCCTTGTCGGCAATCTGCTTGCACATGAATTGTTCATTAGAAGGAGTACTGAGTCCGTATCCGTTATTCTCTACAATGAAAATTACCGGCAAACCCCATACAGCAGCTACGTTGAGTGCTTCGTGGAAGTCACCCTCACTGGTGGCGCCGTCTCCGCTGAATGCTAATGATACTTTATTTTCTTTTTTGAGCTTATGAGCCAGTGCTATACCATCGGCAATAGCCAATTGCGGACCCAGGTGAGAAATCATACCACAGATATGATATTCATTGGCACCAAAATGGAAAGAACGCTCACGAGCCTTACTAAAGCCATCTTTGGCACCCTGCCATTGCATGAATAATTTATCGAAAGGCATTTTACGCGCCGTGAATACACCTAAGTTACGGTGCATAGGCATAATATATTCGTCGCTGTCGAGGGCAAGAGTGGCACCAATGGAAATAGCCTCCTGGCCAATACCACTGAACCATTTGCTTATTTTACCCTGTCTGAGCAGTATGAGCATTTTCTCTTCTATCATGCGTGGACGCAGCAACTCAGTATAGATATGAATGAGTTCACTATCGGCTAAACCGCGCTTATCGAATACCATAAAAAAAATTTGGCGCAAAAATAGGTTTAATATTTAAGTTAAAAGTCAAAAGTTACAATCAATAAGTGCAATATCAGACACTTAG
Organism: Chitinophagaceae bacterium; assembly: GCA_947447465.1. Taxonomy (GTDB): domain Bacteria; phylum Bacteroidota; class Bacteroidia; order Chitinophagales; family Chitinophagaceae; genus Flavipsychrobacter. The sequence goes on from CANFKE010000011.1 coordinate 10,492, forward strand.
GTAATTGCTTGATGTGACCGAATAAAAAAGCGAAACGACCAACTGAGTGGTCGTTTCGCTTAAGAATATGTTGATTAACTATTAAAGTTGATCGTAGATAGGCGCATCCACGTTGCGGTAGATACCATAATACTGGTATGTCTTGCGGTGGAAACCTTTCTTGATAAGACCGTCAGTGTCACCTTCTTCAGGAACTGTGATCCAAGCGCCACGCTTGTTGAGCAACCAGCGATACACACATACTGTGTTAGCACCACGACGAGTCAATGCATAATACTGAAGGTGTTTTTGAGTGTAACCCCACTTCAACATCTGATCATCAGTGAATTCATCTTCGCAGATTGTGATGTGTGCACGAGTAACAGGATTAGACCAGCCATAAACAGCTACACGACCCGGACCCGGCGTACGATATGCGAAAAATAAAAGAGTTTTAGTGTTCCAACCCCAGTTGATCAACTGACCGTCCTGATATTCTCCGTCAGCCACTGTTACAAATTGACCGTCCTGAGGAACGTACCAACGAAAAACGCGCACGAGATCTTCCTGAGCGTAGGTCTTTGTGGTTAATAAAATAGTAGCTAATACTGTTGCAACTAGAATGATGGTTCTTTTCATGTTTGCTTTAATTTTCAAAAACTGCTCCAAAATACATAAAAAAATTCTTGACGAGCAAATTATTGTCTTAATTTTTTTTTCGTCATGCCACACTAAACACTTTTTAACTTGTTGAAATGCTTCGTTTGGCGTAGTTTTGACGCCCACTGTGTCATCGTGTCAGGTTAACAGCTATAGCACGGATTTTGATACAAATCTACAGCAATTTGAGTGTAAAAAACTTTTTCTGCTTTTTTATTAATTAATCTAAGGTAGCACTTTTAATAACATTTAATAATGATAGGTTTTCTTTCTAAATTATTTGGTGGCAGCAAGTCCGATAAAGATGTTAAGCTGATTCAGCCGCTCGTTAAAGAGATCAATGAACATTTTAACGGCATGGCGTCGTTATCGAACGACGAACTTCGTCATAAGACACAGGAGTTCAGGGCGCGTATTAAGGAATACCTGGTAGATATAGATGCCCAGATAGCTGATAAAAAGGCGGAGGCTGACCAACTGGAAGATTTCCAGGACAGAGAGACCATCTATAATGATGTGGACAAGCTGATAAAGGCTCGTGACCAGCAGATAGAAGTAGCACTGAAAGACATCATGGCGGAAGCATTTGCCGTAGTCAAAGAAACTTCCCGCCGCTTTACCAATAATACGGATATGATAGCTACTGCTACAGACCTGGACAGGCAGTTGGCAATAGACCGTCCGCATATAACTATAGACGGTAATAACTCTATATTTAAAAATACATGGAATGCAGCCGGCAACATTGTGACCTGGAACATGGTACACTATGATGTGCAGCTGATAGGTGGTGCGGTATTGCACGACGGTAAGATAGCAGAAATGGCTACGGGTGAAGGTAAGACCCTCGTATCTACATTGCCTGCCTACCTGAATGCATTGGCAGGCGAGGGCGTACATATAGTAACGGTAAATGATTATCTGGCTCGTCGTGACCAGGAATGGAATGCGCCGATATTTGAATGGCTGGGATTGACCACCGATTGTATTGACAAGCATGAGCCCAACTCACCTGAGCGTCGCCAGGCATATCTTGCAGACATCACCTATGGTACCAATAACGAATTTGGCTTTGACTACCTGCGTGATAACATGGTACACCATCCGGAAGAAATGGTGCAACGCAAACACCACTACGCAATGGTGGATGAGGTGGATAGTGTATTGATAGATGACGCCCGTACACCGCTGATCATATCTGGCCCTATACCAAAGGGCGATGAGCAGCAGTTCCACATGCTGAAACCACGCATTGAAAAGCTGATGGAAGCACAGAGACGCGTTATCAACGCCAGTCTTTCTGAGGCCAAGAAGCTGATAGCGGAGGGAAAAACAGACAAAGAAACAGGTGGCTTGCATTTGTTCAGAGCTTATCGCGGATTGCCTAAGAATGGCGCCCTGATCAAGTATCTGAGCGAAGAAGGACACAAACAGATACTGCAGAAAACAGAGAACTATTATATAGGTGAGCAGCAACGCAACATGCCGAAAGTAGATGTTGAACTGTTCTTTGCTATAGACGAAAAGAATAATAGTGTAGATCTTACAGAGAAAGGAACTGCATTGATAACAGGTGCCGGCGAAGACCCTAACTTCTTCGTACTTCCTGATATTGGCAGCGAACTTGCCGAGATAGAAAAGCTGAGCATCACCACCGAGGAGAAGAAACAGCGCAAAGACATGCTGTTGCAGGATTATGCTATCAAGGCAGACCGTATCCATTCATTGCAGCAATTGCTGAAGGCATATACTTTGTTCGATAAGGACGTAGAGTATGTGGTAATGGATGGTAAGGTAAAGATCGTAGATGAGCAGACCGGCCGTATCATGGAAGGTCGCCGTTACAGCGATGGACTGCACCAGGCAATAGAAGCCAAAGAAGATGTACAGGTAGAAGCGGCCACACAAACGTTCGCTACCATTACCTTGCAGAACTTCTTCCGTATGTATCATAAGCTGGCAGGTATGACCGGTACAGCAGAAACGGAAGCAGGTGAGTTCTGGACGATCTACAAACTGGATGTGGTAACGATCCCTACCAACAGATCTGTAATACGTAAAGATCAGCAGGACCTTGTTTACAAGACCAAGCGTGAAAAATATAAGGCGGTCATTGATGAGATCGAAGCACTGAGCAAGGCCGGCAGACCGGTACTGGTTGGTACTACATCGGTAGAAGTATCTGAATTGCTGAGCCGTATGCTGCAGCAAAAGAAGATCATGCACAATGTACTGAATGCGAAGCAGCACTCACGTGAAGCGCAGATAGTTGCTGAGGCAGGTTTGCCGGGCGCTATTACCATTGCTACCAATATGGCGGGTCGTGGTACGGATATCAAGCTCGGACCAGGCGTAAAAGACGCAGGTGGTCTTGCTATTGTAGGTACAGAGCGCCATGAGAGTCGCCGTGTTGACCGCCAGTTGCGTGGTCGTGCAGGCCGTCAGGGAGATCCGGGAACATCGCAGTTCTTTGTGTCTCTTGAAGATGACCTGATGCGTTTGTTCGGTTCGGAGCGTATAGCCTCATTGATGGACAAGATGGGCCACAAGGAAGGTGAAGTATTGCAGCATGGTATGATATCTAAATCTATTGAGCGTGCACAACGTAAGGTAGAAGAGAACAACTTCGGCATCCGTAAGAACCTTTTGGAGTATGATGATGTAATGAACGCACAGCGTGATGTTATCTACAAACGCCGTAACCACGCATTGTTTGGCGATCGCTTGTCTATAGATCTTGACAATGCCATGTATGCAGTTTGCAGCAGCTACGCTGAACAATATGCACTGAACAGAGACAAGGAAGCCTTTACCATAGAAGTAATGCAACATCTGGCCATTGAGCCTGAGATCAGCGATGCGGATATGGCCAAGGGTGATGCCAATGTTATAGCAGAACAATTATACCATCAGGTAAAGGATTTCTATACCAGAAAGATGCAGGCATTGCGCGAGCACATGCTACCTAACCTTACCCAATTGTTGCAGGATCACGGAGACAGGATAGATAATATCTCTATTCCTTTCACAGATGGTCTGCGTGGCATGCAGTTGTATGTACCGCTGAAGGATGCTGTTATGTTTGAGGGACATCCGATAACACAGACACTGGAAAAGAATATTACTCTGGCCATGATAGATGATGCATGGAAGAACCACCTGCGTGCTATGGACGACCTGCGCCAGTCTGTGCGTATGGCCTCTTATGAGCAGAAGGACCCATTGTTGATCTATAAATTTGAAGGCTTCAACCTGTTCAAGCAGATGATGCTGGAAACGAATGGCAGTATCATATCTTTCTTGCTGCGTGCGGGCATACCTATGCAGGAAGTGCCGCAGGAAGCAGTAGAAATACCTTCTCAGCATACCGATATGAGCCAGATGCGAGTGAACAAACTGGATGATGAAATGGGAGAACAAGAATATTATACAGAATCTCCTGAACCTCAGCCTGAAGTAAAACGCCAACCGGTAATTGCAGCACCTAAGATCGGCCGCAATGACGATTGCCCATGCGGCAGTGGTAAAAAGTTCAAGAACTGCCACGGCAAAGGAATGAACTAATAAAAAATAGCTTTAGCATAAACAAACAACCCCAACGAGATCCGTCGGGGTTGTTTGTTTATGCAGCTTACTGATAACAGATCGCCTTCCTGACATGAAAAATATCCCAAAAAGACCGTTAAGCATTCAGTAAGAGATGAAGAGCGCATCGAAACATATAAATTGATACGATATCAGCAGAAGTTAGTATGCCCCGGCTATTAGTTTCATCCATACCCGCATTCACAAATAAAAAAATGACATATTCCTATAATCCCTGTGCATTTTATACTTTTGGCGGGCAGTAAACAGCATATTTGACTGTTACTTCTTACTTTTACTTATTATGAAATTACCGTACATACTCCGTCTTGCTGATGATGCGCTTATAATTGGACAACGCCTGGGCGAATGGACAGGTCATGGACCTATTCTGGAGCAGGACATTGCATTGACCAATGCCGCACTAGATCATGTGGGCCGTGCACGCAGCTTGTATCAATATGCGGCGGAGGTGTTCAACCAATTACCAAAAGAGGAACAGCTTGCGTGCTTCACTTCTGCAGCCATACAGGACAAGATAAGGACAGGCGCAGTTATTGACGAGGATACACTCGCCTACTTGCGAGACGGATGGGATTTTAAAAATGTGCTGCTTACAGAACGTCCTAATATAGACTGGGCCTACACTGTAGCTCGTGGTCTGTTTCTGGATACTTTCAACTTCTTGTACTTTACCGCATTATCAAAAAGCGCGGACGCTACATTGGCAGCCATTGCCGAAAAATCGCTGAAGGAAGTAACTTATCACCTGCGCTGGAGCAGTGAGTGGGTCATACGTCTGGGCGACGGTACCGACGACAGTCACGAGAAAATGCAACAGGCCATTAATGACACCTGGGCATTTACAGGTGAATTATTTATTGCTACAGACTATGAAGCTGCTATGACGGCAGCCGGCATTGCACCGGACCTGAAACTGATACAGCAACAGTGGACAGCACGCGTGCAGGAAGTACTGGACGAAGCTACATTATCGGCTCCGGCAGACGCCTGGATGCAACAAGGTGGTAAAGCAGGCACTCATACCGAGGAACTTGGTTACATACTTGCCGAACTGCAATTCATGCAACGTACGTACCCTAATATGCAGTGGTAATAAAATCGCATTATTACCGTTATTATCATTCAACTTTTAGTACCCGCTGATGAACGTATCTCTGATCTTACCCTGTTACAACCCGCCACAGGACTGGGAAAGGAGTGTTCATACTCATTACAGAGCCTTTTGTGAGCGCATTGATAAAACGATAGAGCTGATCATAGTCATAGATGGCATCAGTGAATCGATAGATGGAGCACAACTCATCTACCTGCAGCAGCAGATACCCACATTGAAACTGGTACAATATGCTGAAAATAAGGGTAAGGGGCATGCACTGCGACAAGGAGTAAAGACAGCTACAGGAGATATCATCTTATACACAGACATAGACTTCCCCTACAGCATAGACAGCATGTATGCCATATACAGCGATCTGCGTGATGATCTGCATGATGTGGCCATAGGCGTAAAGAATGAGCATTATTACACGCATATACCGCCGGTACGCAAAGCCATATCGAGGGTATTGCAAATGATGATCCGAACTTTTCTGACATTGCCGGTCACAGATACACAATGCGGGCTCAAGGGCTTCAGGAGCAATGTAAAACCATTATTCCTTAAAACAACAATAGATCGATACCTCTTCGATCTGGAATTTATCCGCAATTGCTACCGCAGCAGACACTACAGGATAAAACCCATACCAGTTGCGCTTAACGAGCAGGTACACTTCAGAAAGATGAACTACCGTATATTGCTGCCTGAATTGCTGAACTTTGCAATGCTGCTGACAAAGAAACCAAATGAATAATTCAGGGTCAAAGACGGGTTTACTCATCACTATTGTTTTCGCAATAGTAGTGACCACATTTGCGCTCGGCGGCATTGTCACCCATCCATGGCATATAATGACCGAACTGGGTGCCGATGGCGGCAAGAACATATTTACCTACCTCTACCATTCTTTGTATGGCAAAGGCATATGGTTCACCGGCATGAACTATCCTTATGGAGAACATATAGTTTATACAGACGGGCAACCATTATTATCGGTACCTCTCAGCTATTTCAAAGAGCATATGACCATCGGCACTGCATTGACCATTATGTGGTGGGCCATTGCGCTCAGTTATGTATTATCTATCGTTTATTGCTACAAGATATTGTTTAAATTCGGCGTTGCCCCGGTAGCAGCATCGCTGTTCGCAGCACTGATCACCTTAGGTAGTCCGCAACTTATGGGCATCTCAGGTCATTACGCACTCACTTATTGTTGCTTTCTACCCATGCTGTTTTACTTCAGTCTGCAATACCATAGCACCGGAAAATGGAAGTATCCTGCCTATATATTCATTACAGGATGTTGCAGCATATTCCTTCACCCCTATTTTGCCGCTGTAGCGCTTGTTTGGGCAGGCTGCTACGCTATCGGCTACCTGTTTACCGCAAAGGGCGGAATTTGGCCTAAAACAAAGCATATATTACCATTGCTGATAAGCACAGGCGGCGTGTTGGTACTCTTTGGCCTGTTCATGAAACTGACAGACCCCTTTGCTAAGGAACGCCCTGCAATGCCATTTGGCATGCTGGCCAATTGCACACATATCAAAGACATATTCAGCTCTGTTTATTCTCCGTTCTGGGGGCTGGTAAAAGACCATACACATTTCACCAAGATAAGCTCTGGCGGTGAAGGGTTCATATACCTGGGGCTGGCAGTGATCTTTGCTACAGCATATGCCATACTATCTGCGATACAGAAGGTCATTAAAAAAAGTAATGCACCATCTGTAGCACCTGCATTTCAACCTATATGGCTGATCATAGCTACACTGGCTCTGCTATTCGGCATGGGTGTTCCATTCATATGGCATATGGAGTGGCTGCTCGACTATGCGTCTGCATTCCGCCAATTCCGAACACTGGGTCGTTTTAGCTGGATATTTTACTACATCATTACTACCTATGGTGCTGTGGTCATTTATTCATTATATGCCCGCTATATTGCCAACAATAAGAAAACATTGGCCTATGCTATTCTGCTGTCCGGCTCCGGCATCTGGGCCATTGAAACTAACGGATACCTCCAACGTTCGCGCAATGCAGCAAAAGAGGGATATACCAACTACAACATCTTTGTTTCTAAGAGCGAACTCAACAATATGAAATGGGGCGAGTTTGTGGCAAAGCCTGATGAGATCGTTTCCTGGCAGGAATTCCTGGCAACCCACAATTACACCAGAGATTCATTCCAGTCAATACTTGTACTGCCCTTCTTCGCCACCGGCACAGAGAAGTTGTGGGTGTGCAGCGATGAGAACATCAGTGCATGGTCTGTTGCCATGGCGGCAAAAGCAGGCATACAATTACAATTGCCTGTGGTGGATATTATGATGTCGCGCAGCTCATGGGTGCAAACATTGAAACAGGTGAAAATAGCCGGTGGCCCTTATGTGGAAAAGCCATTGCTGAATGAGCTGAAAAGTGACAAACCATTCCTGCTGCTGCATACCGACTATTCGACCCTAACTCCTGACCAGACCTATATCCTTAACCTTTCTAAGCCACTGGGCCATTACCTGCATTGCACGGTATATGCTTGTTACCCGACCGCTATAAAGAACGCCGATCTGAGCGCGCAAAAAGCTGCATACGCTTTTGCGCAAAACAAGCAAGATACCTGCATTGGCAGTTCCGCCCCCTGGTTTGTGGAGAACAAAGGCAGTAACGATTGTGATGATACACCATTCGGCAGTTGTGCCATAGCATATCAACAGGGTACAAATGGTGAGCTCTGCAACATACCTGTTACCCCCATAAGGAAAGATCAGCAATATGAATTTTCGTGTTGGTTCCATGTTACCAACAATGATTACCGGAGCCCCGATTGCCTATTGGAACTACTGGATGGCAAAAACAATATTATAGCAACTATTCCCTCACGAACAATTGAAAGCACAGACAATGAAGTTCGGTGGACATTAAATGCTGAAAAGGTCTGGGAAATGAATCTTTGGCTACGCTGCAATACCTATTTTGACCTGCCCGAAAACACAAGACATGTAAGATGCAGGATACTTAACTTTACAGAGAAGCCTTGCCTGGCAGTAGATAAGATAATGTTACGCCCTGCAGAAGCTACAATAACAGGCAGAGGGATGGTGAACAATCACTTTCTATCAAATTTCAGGAAGTATGAATAACATCAACGAGGAAAAAGTATATGAGTGGCTGGCGGATGTAAAAGACCCGGAGGTACCTGCATTGTCTATCCTTGACCTGGGCATAGTGCGCCATGTAGCTGTGACCGACAATTCAGTTAATGTAACCATTACCCCAACTTACAGCGGCTGCCCGGCAATGGATGTCATATCTATTGGCATACGAATGGCATTGGCAGGACATGGCATAAAACAAGTAACAATAGACCAACAGCTAAGTCCGGCATGGACCACAGACTGGATGACGGAGGATGGCAAAAGAAAACTTAAAGAGTACGGTATAGCCCCTCCTAACAGAAAGGCATTCAGTTCACTGGGATTGTTTGAAGAAGAGGAGATCCAATGTCCGCGTTGCGATTCTACTCATACAGAAATGGTTAGCCGCTATGGTCCTACATCCTGCAAGGCATTATACAAGTGTCTGGATTGCAAGGAGCCATTTGAACATTTTAAATGCCATTGACCGTTTAATAAAGGATCTGAATGTCGATCATTAAAAAATATTTCCCGGGGATCGCCCTGTTTCTGATCTTTCTCTTTATCGGTGTCATTCACTATAAAGACTACGGCCCGGGATGGGATGAACCTATACACCGGCTGATTGGCAATGTGACCTACGATTACATTTTCAATGGCAATATGACATTGAAGACCATAGAGTTCAGAAATCTGGGGACCGGATTTGAGCTGCCATTGATATTCATTGAAAAGTGGTGTCATCTGACTGATGTCAGAGACATTTATCTGATGCGGCATATGGTAACGCATATTTTCTTTCTTATTGGCGCTTTGTCGTTCTATGTTCTTGCGTTCCGCCACTTCGAGCACAGATCTATAGCATCGTTAGCATTCCTCATGCTCGCATTGAATCCAAGATTGTATGCACATTCATTCTTCAATTCCAAAGACATACCGTTTTTAGTCTCCTTTGTTCTTGCATTTACCCTATGGCAAATGGCAGATACCAAACAAAAGAAATACCTGTTCCTCATGACCGGTGCTGCCTGCGGCTATGCAACCAGCATAAGGATAATGGGCGTACTCCTGGTTCCCTGCTTCCTTGTTTATGTGCTATGGGATATAGTCAACAATCTTAATAATGGGACGGCATTGAAAACTATATTGTTGAAAGGTCTTCTCTTTTTACTTGGTTTTTGTGCTACACTTTACATTTGTTGGCCTATCCTCTGGAGCAACCCTATCTTCTACTTTAAAGAGCAGTTCTTATCATTGGCTCATGTACACTGGGATGGAGAAGTGTACTTCAAAGGGAATAACATCCCGGGATCTAAACTCCCTATATCCTACCTGCCGGTGTGGTTATCTATGACCATTCCCGAAGTATGGCTGATAGCCGGCATTGCAGGTTGTATAGCTGTTGTAGTAGCCTTCCTGCGGAAACCGGTCCCCTTCCTTACTGATATGAGCAACAGGAATTTCCTGTTGTACCTTATGTGCTTTGCCGGACCGCTTGCCGTAGTTGTGGTTCTGGGGTCTGTCAACTATGATGATTGGCGCCATATCTACTTTATCTATCCTTCATTAATGATGTGCGGCCTATTTCTGATCCACAAATTATATGCTACTGCGGCACGCAGTATAGTCTATGTGCTATGTGTAGTACAACTGATCATGTTGACCACTTTCATAGTAAAATACCATCCTTACCAATATGCATACTTCAATAATTTTGTAAGTCATAAAGACCAGTATCTGCGTAACCATTATGATGTAGATTACTGGGGCATAGCCTGTCGCGACGGGGTAAAGTATATACTGGACCACGACAGATCGGATTCGATAAAGGTGAACGCAACATCAATGATCATCGACAATTCCTGTTTGATGCTCTCACCTGCCGACAGAAAACGGGTCATCATTACCGGCAGACGCGGCAACCCGGGCTATTATATCACCAACTTCCGCAACAACCACCCTGAAGACTATAGATACCCTGAGATCTTTTATGAGATAAAAGTGCTCAACTCCACTATTCTCGGGGTGTATAAAGTAAATAATAAATAGAGAAGGAGCCACTGTGGCTCCTTCTCTAAACAAGTAATATCTATACTTTTTTTATCAAAATCCGTCACCATCTAGCAGGTTTCCCAAACCTCCGAGTATGCTACCCTCTTCCTTTCTTCTGGTACCCGAGCCATAGGCAAGAATTCTGCCCGCTAAACGGCTGATAGGCAATGTCTGTATCCATACTCTTCCCGGTCCTTGCAAAGTGGCATAGAATACGCCCTCACCACCAAATAAGGTATTCTTGATACCACCTACGAACTGAATATCATAGTTGACACCCGAAGTGAACGCTACGATACAACCGGTATCTATCTTCAATATTTCGCCCGGCTGCAGATCACGACTCATTACGTGCCCGCCTGCATGAACAAAGGCAAGTCCATCGCCTTCCAGTTTTTCCATAATGAACCCTTCGCCACCAAACAGACCTGTACCCAGTTTCTTCTGAAATTCAATACCTATAGAAACGCCTTTGGCAGCGCATAAAAATGCATCTTTCTGGCAGATCACTTTATTTCCCAACACCTGCAGATCGAGCGCAATGATCTTGCCGGGATATGGCGATGCAAAAGATACCCTCTTCTTACCATACCCCACATTGGTATAAGCGGTGAGAAATAGATTTTCTCCAACCAGCAATCGTTTACCTGCACTAAATAATTTACTCATCAAACTACTGTTCTGGGCTGCACCATCACCCAGTATTGTATCCATCTGTATGCCATCATCCATCATCATAAAGCTACCCGGCTCTGCTATGGCAGACTCTTGCGGATCGAGCTCTACTTCTACATATTGCATTTCTTCACCAAAAATGCGGTAGTCTATTTCATGATTATTTCTCATGTTGCGCTATTTTTTATCAAACGTACTGCAAAATATTATTCCCTTTATGCCGCCTATTTTAAAATATTCGTTAATAAACAGGCCGTTAAAAGCAAATGTAAGTAGCTACCTTTTATAAATAATTGTATTTTTAACCCATAAATGATGACTATGCGCAACGGTTTACTACTACTTTGTCTGGCAGCTACTTTACTTACCGCTTCGTGCGGATTTCAGAAAAAGCTGCAGCTACAGGATACTTATACCAAGATCACCGTAGTCAATGACTCTCTGGACAAGCTCACCACCCAGTGGCACAATCTGAGAGATCAGGCCTCTGTAAGTAAAAACTATTCAGCCCTGGCACCTGCCCGCATAGCGCTGGGTTCATTCATCAGCCGCGGACGTGCATCTATTGCCAATATAGTAGTTACTGCAGATAATGAAGCTATTATGAACGAAGAAGACCAGTTGCTGCTCAATCAATCGGCTCTTGTAGCGGAGGTATATCCCAACTTTGAACAGTTCAATGAATATACACCCAAAGAAACAATGGATAAGAATATTACGCTGATCGTGAACGACCTGATGAATGTGAAAACAAAGGTGGCTTCGATCAAGAAAATGCTTGAAAAATTTGCGGCGAAAAATAATCTGAAAAAATAACGGTCTTTATGGAGCTGTGATCTTTTTAAGGGCTGATATCTCAGCCCTTATTTTTTGCACAATAAAACAGGCACAGAACTTGCAGCAAATAAAGTGTAGCACGGTTTTTATACCGGTGATCGCTATCCGGATAAAATATTTCATTACCTATTATTAACATCACCGCTTTGCCCTTTACGCACCGGTACATACTGCTAATGCTGAGCTGCATACTGTTTTTTTCAGACTATGCGCATGGACAGGTATTGGACAAACTGGATAGCATAAAGATCAGAGATCTGCACTTTACGCACAATAAGTTTGTCAACAATATCTTTCAGCAAGCCATCAATTCGGTAAAGAAAAGTCCCGATTCAGGACCCGAGCAAAGTGTGCTGAATGGCAAAAGTGAAGACCCATATCTAAAATATCAGGGCAAGATCATCCGCCATATCTATATAGACCCTTTGAATTTTGACCGCTCGTTTGAAGACACATCACAGATAGACAATAGCCTGGGTGCAAGGTTGGGCAAGCGCTTTCATATGACCACCAGAAAATTCGTGATCAGAGATAACCTGTTCATCAAAGAGAATACGCCTCTGAATGCCTATAAACTGGCCGATAATGAACGTTATCTTCGCTCACTTGAATATATACGTGATGCCCGCATCATAGTGGCACCCGTAAAGAAACATCATGACTCGGTCGATATCCTTATTTATACCAAAGACTTCTTCAGTATTGCCGGAGGCGCGGCATCACAAGTGCTGAACCATATCAATGCCAATCTTTATGAGACCAACCTTGCGGGCATGGCACAGAGAGTAGAAATAAGCGGACTATATGACTACAACCGCGACCCTAATATGGGTTACGGGGCATTGTATAAAAAGGGCAATCTCTTCCACACCTTTATAGATGGCACTATTGCTTACAGCACCATGAGCAATAATCCTTTTACTCGTGAAGAAGAATCATCAGAGTACATAGCGCTCAGTAAACAATTAGTGTCACCATATAGCCGAACTGCCGGGGCGGTAACACTTAGCCACAACAACGCATACAATGTCTATAATGCTCCCGACGCGTCATTTTACAAGTATAAGTACGACCTGATCGATGCATGGGCAGGCTATAGCATTGGCATCAAAAAATTAACGGCTACCAACAACACTATAAGAGATCGCCGGTTCTTTGCGCTGCGCTATACCAACCGCACATTTAAAGAGGTACCCTCACAGATAGGAAACAGGTTCGACCCTATCTACAATAATACAAGATCCATTCTGGGGCAGTTCACTTTCTTCAGACAAGATTACTTTAAAACACAATACATCTATGGTTTCGGTACAACTGAGGACTTTCCCTATGGGTACAATATTTCGGTTACTGCAGGCTGGCAAAAGCAACTTGATCTGGAACGGCCATACGCCGGCTTCAAGATACAACACTATATAGCAACAGACTATGGCGACTTTATTCAATTATCCCTCAAGTCTGGCGGCTATCTGGATCACAACAAAGTGCAGGATGGATGTCTGTTGATAGGGGCTACAGCCTTCAGCCGCATTATCTTCTGGAACACCACTAAGATAAGGCAATACCTTAACGTCAATTATACCCACCTTTATAACAGGGTCACTTACCCTCAGTTACGTATAGACAATGGATACGGCCTGCGTGGTTTTCTTTCTGACAGTGTATATGGTACACGCCGCCTGAGCATACAACTGGAAACAGAATTTTACCTGAAACGTAAGGTTTTGGGATTCAAATTCGCACCTTTTCCCTATGCCGACTTCACCATCATCACCCCTGAGCACAGTCCTTATTCCCGGTCATCATTATACACCAGTGTAGGCGGAGGAGTACGTGCAAGAAATGAGAATCTGGTATTCCAGACAATAGAGGCAAGGGCTTATTACTTCCCCATTGCCCCTAACAATATGAAAGGATTCAAGGTGATCCTAACGCACAATATACGTTTCCGCTATTCGAGCACCTATGTCTCTGCGCCTGATGTGGTACAACTGAACGGGGAGTAGGCGGGAACGCTACATACGCTGGCGGTGGTCTGCTTTGGCAACATTTTACGCCCTATGGTATTTCTAATTCATTATTTTTACAGAACTCATGGATCACTTACCACTGGATATAGTCATCAAACTGATAACCGCAATCCTCATTGGCGGAGCAATAGGAATTGAGCGCGAATTACGCAGTAAATCTGCCGGTTTCCGCACTATGATACTGATATGCCTGGGTGCTACTATGTACACTATCTTTTCTCAGTATCTGGGTCAGCACTCCTCGCCCGATCGTATCGCATCCAATGTAGTAGTGGGCATAGGCTTTCTGGGAGCGGGTGTTATCTTTCGCAGCAGCAGCTCGGTAACAGGTATAACAACAGCTGCAACCATATGGCTTACTGCCGCACTGGGGGTAAGTATAGGCATTGGTTGGTATTCGGTAGCGATAGCCGCTTGTTTTATGATACTCGTCGTGTTATTCCTATTTTCATTCATGGACAATGCCATAGACCGCATCAACCAGTTAAGAGAATACAAAATATCTTACCCCTATGAAGAGCAACAGCAACATAAATATGAAAAGCTCTTCGACCAATATCAACTGTCAGTAAAGACACGCTCGCAAAGCAAGGAAGGGAATATGATCACCGGCTCCTGGATGGTAGGCGGGAACGAAAGGAACCACCATGCATTTATAGAGCATATTCTCAAAGACAGTTCGGTTACCGCTTTCAATTTTTAGCCTTTCCCTCACCCCACCATGTCATGAACAGGATAGACCGTCTTTTTGGCATTCTTACTTTATTGCAGTCCAGAAAATATGTGCCGGCAGAGAAAATAGCCGAGAAATTCAACATGAGCGTGCGTACCGTTTATCGCGATATTAAGGCACTATGCGAGCAAGGTATCCCTGTAAGTTTTGAACAGAATAAAGGATACTTTGTTGTCAAAGATTACTTTCTGGCTCCGGTATCATTTACTACAGATGAGGCCAATGCATTCCTGCTGATGGAGACTCTGGTTTCGGGCTTTGCTGATAAATCTATTCAAACTCATTATTCAAGTGCCCTCAATAAGGTTAAATCTGTATTACGCCATTCACAGAAGGAAAAACTGGAAGCACTCAATGATAATATTAAATTGAAGGTCCCGGCTTTTGTGAACCATGATTACGAATACTTATCTCCACTTCAGTCTGCAATTTCGTCACGCCACATTATTCATATCTATTACAAGAACAATAAGGAGGAAGTAAGCGACAGAGCAATAGAACCCATAGGGTTGATATTCTATGCCTATAACTGGCATCTCATTGCCTGGTGCCACAAACGAAAAGAGTATCGCGATTTCAGAGTATCGCGGATCATCAATATCAAATGCACCGATACGCCATTTACCAAGCAAGACCACATGGATCTGAATGACTATATACAATCATTGCCTGTCAGCTGGTAATACACAAATGAAATAAATATCTGAATTTATTTTCCATCTCATTTTTCAGACTGCCATAGGGTTGTCAGTGGGCGTTTCTAGCTTTGTGTCATCCAACAAAAACTAAAAACAAAACACATGAACATCATTCCGATCTTAATGAAAGAAATGGCCAACGAGGCCGCAACAACACGCAAAATGCTGGCTATCATTCCTGAGGACAAGTACGACTGGAAGCCTCACCCTAAAAGCATGACCATAAAACAGCTGGCTACACATATTGCCGAATTACCGGGTTGGGCTGCAATGGGATTGACAACGCCTGAACTTGATTTTGCGACAGCTCCTTATACCCCGCATCCTATTGCCAACAATGCGGAATTGCTTTCTTTTTTTGAAGAAAAACAGCAACAAGGTCTGGCAGAATTGGAGAAGGCTACAGAAGAGCAATTGCTGGAACCATGGACACTGCGCAACGGAGATATCATCCTTGCTAAGTACCGGAAACATGAAGTGGTTCGTGTGGCACTAGACCAGACCACGCACCATCGTGCACAATTGGGCGTGTATCTGCGCTTGCTCGACATTCCTATTCCGGGCAGTTACGGACCAAGTGCCGATGAACAGCGCATGTAATATTTCAACACCTGCTGTTGCCTGCATACCTTTGCAGGCAACAGTTGTACTCCTCTCGATTTTATGGAAAAACTAGATCTTACCAAAAGATACAAAAGCTATTATAGTGCGGCAACAAAGCCTGAGCTGATAGATGTGGCAGCTGCTCAGTATCTGTCAATATGCGGTAAAGGAGACCCTTCAGACGAGGGATTCGCAAGCAACATAGCGGCATTATACACTGTAGCCTATGTGATCAAATTCATGTGCAAAGCAGAAGATAAAGACTTTACGGTAGCCAAACTGGAAGGCCTCTGGTGGTACAATGAAGAGCAGTATAAAAATGTATCGGCATCAGCAACACCTGTGCAGGTGCCACGAAGTGAATGGTACTACAGACTGCTGATACGTCTGCCGGAATATGTAAATGCAGCACACATTGCTATGGGGATCACCACAGCCATAGAAAAGAAGAAAGTGGTCGCAGCAGCTCATGTGGAACTGTATCTGATCAACGCACACAGAGCAGTACAAATGATGCACATAGGCCCATTCGATAAAGAGGCAGAAACATTACAGCAGATGATTGAATTCATGCAGCAGAACCACCTGCCCAAAAACGGTCTCCACCATGAGATCTACTTGTCCGACTTCCGTAAAACAGCCCCCGATAAACTCAAGACCATACTACGAGAACCAACCATCTAAAAGCTCATCCTGCTCCAGTTGTGGAGTAACAGCAGCCCGTGCTCTGTACCTACCGATTCCGGATGAAACTGTACGCCAATGATCGGATAGCGAAGATGTGCTACTGCCATGTTTATGCCATCTGCAGTCGCTGCTATAGGCATCAGCTCTGTTCCTTCCAATCCTTCAATTGCGAGAGAGTGATACCGCATGACCGTAAAGGGATCGGGTATGCCATTGAATAATGCATGACCTGTGTGGGTCAACTCACTAGTTTTGCCATGCATAGGCGCGCTATGCACCAATTGTGCACCAAAGTACATACCCAGTGCCTGATGACCCAGACAAACACCCAGAATAGGTATTTTGTTGTGAAAGTACCTGATCACGTCCATAGTAACACCGGCCTGTAATGGCGTTTCAGGACCGGGTGAAATAATGATCCTTTCCGGATCCAGAGCTATCAATTCATCAACAGTTATCTCATCGTTCTTATACACCACACATTCATTACCCGTTTGCAACAAGTAATGATGTAGAATGTAAGTAAACGAATCGTAATTGTCTATGAGGATATACACTATGAAGAGTAAAAATTGAAAACGTAAAACTAAATACCTGTCACTTGTCTCTATATTAAGAAGTCCCGGCGTACAAACATACACCGGGACTTTATTTTTTAAAGACTTATTATCAAGCCAGCTATCGACCGATTAAGCTAACAGCTTCTCCAATGCTGTATCGTATGCTTCTTTCCAGTCGCTGATATAGCCCCAGCTTTCACCATCCACACATATTTCCTTATGCGCATTCACATGGCCCAGCTTAGTGAAAGGCAAGCCTTTTAGTTCAGCTTCAAACAGCGCACACAGATCAGTATTTACAGACACTATTACGCGGCTCTGTGCCTCGCCAAATAACATGGCATCCTTACGGAGGTTGGCATCAGTGGTCATGTTAAATCCAAGGCCGTTGGCCATAGCACATTCCAACATACAAGCAAACAGACCACCTTCAGAAATATCATGTGCCGACTTCACCAACTTAGAAGAGATCAATGAAGCAACTGTCTGCTGCAACTTGTATTCTTCTTCCAGTTCGAAATGAGGTGCAGGGCTATGCGTTTCACCTATGATATGATGCAGGTATTCAGAGCAATTGATATCATTGTAATTCGTTCCCAACATATAGATAGTATCGCCTGAGTGCTTGAAGCCAAGCGACATCTTCTGGTTGATATTATCTAATACGCCCACCATACCAATTGTAGGTGTAGGATATACCGGACCGTCTTCGCTTTGGTTATAGAAACTCACATTACCACCGGTCACCGGGGTATCAAACTTACGGCAGGCTTCACCCATGCCCTGAATAGCTTCTACGAACTGATAATAGACCTCAGGATTATATGGATTACCAAAGTTGAGACAGTTAGTAATAGCCACCGGCACACCACCACTGCATACAATGTTTCTGGCAGCTTCACTTACTGCAATCATGGCACCTTTACGCGGATTAGCAAATACATATCGGCTATTACAGTCGGTAGTCATTGCCAAAGCCTTTTCAGTACCATGAACACGAACCACAGCGGCATCACTTGGCTCATTGGTCTGTGTATTACCGGTACCTACCATGCTGTCATACTGCTCGTATATCCAGCGTTTAGAAGCAATGTTAGGTAACTGTATGAGTTGGTAGGCTGTTTCCCTCAGATCAGAAGGCTGAGCTACATTGTTGATATCGAATTTATTGATCTCGGTAAGATAAGCGGGAGTAGTGAACTGGCGCTCATAGATAGGGGCACCGCCACCCAGCACAAGGCTCTCAGCAGGCACATCAGCTATCAACTCTCCATTCATGTAATACTTCAGATTCAGGTCTTTGGTCACTTCACCTATCTGCACACAATGTATGTCCCACTTGTCAAATATCGCCTGCACCTCTGCTTCGCGGCCTTTCTTTACCACTATCAGCATACGCTCCTGACTTTCGCTCAGCAGCATTTCCCATGGTTTCATATTGGCCTGACGGGTAGGCACCTTATCCAGGTGAATGATCATTCCATGTTCGCCTTTGGCGCTCATCTCACTGGTACTGCAGGTAATACCGGCCGCACCCATATCCTGCATTCCTATCAATGCACCTGTAGGTATCATCTCCAGACATGCTTCCAGTAATTTCTTTTCTTCGAACGGATCTCCAACCTGTACAGAAGGCAATTGTTCAGCGCTATTTTCACTGATGTCGGCCGATGCGAATGACGCGCCGCCAATACCGTCTTTACCTGTAGATGCACCCACTATGAATACAGGATTGCCTTCTCCATGTGATGTAGCGGAAACGGTCTGCCCCACGCGTACCACACCCACGCTCATTGCATTGACCAACGGGTTGGTCTGGTAGCAGCTTTCATAATAAACTTCACCGGCTACTGTAGGCACACCAAAACAGTTACCATAGTGGCCAATACCTTTTACAACACCTTTTATCAACCACTTGGTCTTAGGATTATCTACCTTACCAAAGCGCAATGAATTGAGCGATGCTATAGGACGTGCACCCATTGTGAAAATATCACGATGAATACCACCAACACCTGTAGCCGCACCCTGAAATGGTTCTATAGCTGATGGGTGGTTATGAGATTCTATCTTGAACACACATCCCCAACCGTCACCGATATCAACCAATCCGGCGTTCTCTTCTCCTGCCTTTACCAGCAGTTTCTCGCCATCGCGGGGGAGGGTCTTAAGCCATGTAATGGAGTTCTTATAGCTGCAATGCTCACTCCACATTACAGAGTACATTGCAGTTTCTGTAAAATTGGGTGTGCGACCCAGTATCTCCTTTATCTTTTCAAATTCTTCTTCGCGTAGCCCCAGTTTAGTGGCTTGCTCGAGTGTGGCGATCATAATGCAAACGTACAAATTTTTTACCTGAGGAACATAATTACTCTACCGAATATCCGGCCAATTTAAATTAAATAAACGCAGATATACATCTATCTTGTTTCATAACTCATTAAAAAGAATAAAGGCTACCATTACTGATAGCCTTTATTCTTTTTAATATAAAATAATATTATTCTTTGATCAATTTCTGAACAACAACACGGGTACCGGCATCATCATACAGCATAAGCATATACATACCTGCTGACAAATTACTGATGTCCATATTACGTGCATTTATCTGCTCTGCTACTACCTTACCATCCAGACCGGTGATCACTGCCTTTACAGCTACCGGTGAAGTAATAGTGATATAACCGGTAGTAGGATTTGGCTGCACCTTGATCGCCTGGCTCAGATCTATCTGATTGATACCTACTGCTGTGATCGTCTTATTAGCAGACATCTTTTCGCAACCGAATGTATCTGTTACATAAACGCTGTAATAATCAGGATCGGTAGCCGCAAGATTGTATGAATTAGCTCCCGGAATAGCTACTCCACCCTGATACCATTGATAGCTGGTGTAATAGGTACCAGTTGACAATGTTTCAGTAAAGAAGTTGTAAGTAACTACAGGATTCGGCAATGGATGGATAATTACCGGTCTTGTACGGATACAACCGGTAGGTAATCTGTACGTGATCGTTGCTGTGCCACCCGAGATACCGGTAACAACACCACTTGCATTGATCACTGCTATACCCGGGCTGCTGCTTGTCCAGGTTCCACCCAATGAAAGATCATAGAGTGTATCTGACTTTGTAGCACAGAATGCATTATTACCGGTGATAGCCACAGGCAAAGGATTTACTGTGAAAGGAGCCGTAATGTAGCAACCGGTAGAATTGTAAGTATAAGTGATGGTAGTATTAGCTACCGACATACCTCTTACCGCACCGGTGGTATTGATCTTTGCAATGTTAGTATCAGCCGAACTCCATGTAGCATTGGTAGAAGTATCGGATAATGTTGTGGTCAGTCCTATACATACATTGGTAGTGCCGGCAATAGGCGCAGGTATAGGGTTAACAGTAAACGGCGTAAGCGCCACACAACCTGTAACATCCGTGTAAGTAATAGTAAGTGTACCGGCACTAACTCCGGTTACCGAACCAAATCCTGCTGCTGTAAGAGCTACAGCATTATTATTGCTGCTCCATACTCCACCCGGTGCCGCATTGTGCAATGTAGCTGCTGCATTGACACAGGTAGAGAATGTACCTGTAATAGGTGGTGGTGGCGGATCAACATACACAGTAGTTGTAGCAATACCGCAACTATTGGTATAAGTAATATTAGACGTACCAATTGTAACACCGGTAACTTCACCGGTTACACTATTAATAGTTACACTACTGCCCGTAGCCGTCCACGTGCCTCCTGTTATGGCATTAGACAATGTGGTACTTAATGACGGGCAAATATGGAAACTACCGGTAGATGATGTGATCGTACTGGCCGGAGGCATAACTATATTGCTGGAATTAGTTGTTCTGCATCCATTGGTACCTGTATAAGTAATATTAGCTGTTCCATTGCTTACACCGGAAAGTGCACCCGTTACGGCATCGATAGTAGCAACAGAAGTTGGACTCACCGACCAGAAACCTCCGGAAGGCGAGCTGCTGAGCGTAGTAGGAGTAGCACCACAATAGTATGGATTGAGTACCAACGCATTGGGCGTATCTAATGCGGTCAATGAAGCGGTTACATTACATCCTGAGGGCAATGTGTAAGTGACCAATGTAGTACCTGCTGAAGAACCTGCGGTAAGCACATTTCCCGCCATAGTAGCACCTGCGGTCCCGTTTACAGACCATGTACCTGTACCCGGCGTGCTGCCCAAAGAAGCAGTTGCACCTTCGCAAGGAGTGAAATTACCTGTAATAGCGGTTGGCATTGGCGTAGTAGCAAGATTTGTTGTTGCACTTACACTGCATCCACCCGTACCCGGATAATATGCCACCAATGTATATACTCCCGCAGTTGCCGCAGTACCTGTTATTGGTGCAGACGGATTAAGATCGGTAGAAGTATAACCATTAGGGCCTGTCCATAAGTAAGAACCTGCACCCGTAGCAGTACCCGATAAAGTAAATGATGAGCCTACACACACCGGAGTAGGTGATGCAGTTGCCGTAACGCCGGTAACTCCGGTACACGAATAAGTGATCTGCAATTGCGGCTGTGTGGCTGCGGTTCCGCCATAACCTGTCACTGTGTATATCTGCGTAGCAGGTGTACCGGTAACATTGAATCCTATTGATACTATACTTCCGCTGCCTGTTGTAGCAGCGGTGTTGACAAAAGAAACACCGGTTGCATTGAAGGGACGTGTGAGAGTGGTTACCAATGTACCCCAACCGGTAGTATTGAATGCAGTACCAGAATTACAGTTGTTATAAAGCGTTGTAGTATTGGTAACGGTTGACAGATCACCTGCATAACCGGTGATAGCAACAGCAGGATTACCGGTTGTGGCTCTTGCCTGTATCGTAAATCTGAGATTAACTGCATTAACAGTAGCACCCGGAGGTACGGCACCAGTCAGGTCAAATACAGCCCAACCTCTCCTCACTCCATTAGCTGCGGCTGTAGTAGCATTGTACTTGGCCTCTATATTTCCATCAATTGTTTGAGGAGTGGTCCAGTTTCTGATGGTTCCGGTCTTGTAAGAACCGGTAGTACCTGTAGCATTAACATTCACTGTTTGTGCAAGACCGGTGAAACTAACAAGGCATAGGAGTAAAAAGGAGTATAATTTTTTCATATTTCAATATATTGAACTTACTGTCTTTCAATAAATAGATTACATCCCGATCTTCATCGGCACATATATTCATTCTACTGGCAAGATAAATTATAGTTATTAAATTACCAAATAATAGCATTTATTTCTAATGGATACGCCCTCATCAAACAAACCTTTGTAAAAACAACAAAGGCTGCCCTACCGGCAGCCTTTGTCAATATTGAGTATATATGAATTACTGTTTTACCAATTTCTCAACATGTACACGATTGCCCTTGTTATCAAAGACAGCGATCATATACAATCCGTTGGGTAAAGAAGACAGATCCATATCATTCTTATTGGTTCCGGTCATTACAGCTCTGCCTTCCAGTGTGCTGATGGTTACATTCACATCAGCCTTGCTGGCTACGTGTACAGTACTGGTTGTTGGATTAGGATAGATGCTGATCTCATTTTCGCTGTTAACATTATCAACCGCCAGATTATATACCGGATAATCTGATGAAAGCAATACACAACCATTAACATCGGTAACCTTAACACGATACGCAGCATTCGTGAATGCAGCTACACGGTAGCTGGTAGCACCCGGTATCATTACTGTATTGGCATACCACTGATAAGTGGCATAAGTTGTATAGGTACTGCAATAAGTGCCGTCGAAAGTAACTACCGGTGTTACCGCAGGGAATACAGTAACAACTATAGGAGCAGTAAGTACTGCGCAACTACCCGGAATGTTCACAAAGCAAGTATAAGTACCTGTAACATTAGCTACATAAGTAGCTGATATAGCTCCAGGAATATTCACGCCATTACGCTTCCATTGATAAATAACACCTGGTATAGCACTGGTACTTGCGGTAAGCAGCAAGCTGTTACCGGAGCAGAAAGAAGATGACCCTGTAGTAATGATATATGGCGTACTTACCACATTTACTGTAGTAGAAGCGGTAGTAGTAGCACAACCTGCTGCTGAAGTAACGATACAATAATAGGTACCGGATGTAGTAGCGGTATAAGTACTGCCGGTCTCACCGGCAAGCGCACCTGTGCCATCATACCACTGATAGGTATAACCCGCACCTGTAGCTGCTGTAATGTTAACACTACCGCCGGTGCAGAATGCTGTAGAACCTGATGTGGTCACTGTGGCAGCCGGAGCAGGATTGACCGTGATGTTCACAGCCGCCGCACTGGTAGTAGAACAACCTGAAGCATTGGTCACTTTGACAGTATATACGCCCGATGTACGAGCTGTATAAGTACGATTGGTAGCACCTCCTATAGTAGCAGGATTGTACCATTGGTAGGTAAGACCTGCTGTAACCGGTACCGATAATACTACACTATCAAAAGAACAGATAGTAAACGGTCCTGTTGGTGAAATAGTAGCCGATGCTGCCGAAGGAGCAGTAGCTGTAGTAATAGTAGTACCCGGAGCTGCACTGGTATCAAAGCAACCGGTAGCAGTGCGGGTCTCCAGCAAACGGTATGTACCCACTGTAGTAGTCACATATGTATTATTGGTGGCTCCCGGAATCGGAACATTACCCAGCAACCACTGGTAAGAGATACCCGCAGTGAACGATGTACCCAAGGTAACACTGTTACCCGAGCATACTACAGTAGAACTAACAGTGAACGTAGATGCAGGAGAAGGATTGACAGTAACAACTACACCGTTAGAAGTAGCACTACAGCTATTGGCAGTATTAGTAACTACCATGCTGTATGTACCCGAAGTAGTTACACCATAGGTAGTATTAGTAGCACCCGTTAACGGGAATGGTGAGCGCCACCATCTGTAGGTAACACCCGACTGGGTGCTGGTAGTTAGTGTAGTAGTAGCACCCGAGCATACTGCGATAGGTCCACCCGGAGTTACTACAGGTGCAACAGGTGATGTATTGATCGTTACTGTAGAATTGGTAGAAGTAGCAGAGCAGCTGCCATTGGTGATGACCACATGATATACCCCTGTTGCAGTTGCATTGTAAGCGGCATTGGTGGCGCCCGATATTGGACCTGTTGCATCATACCATTGGTAGGTATAGCCTGCTACAGTTGGCGTAGTCAACGTAACGGTATTGGGCGTACACATCGTCAAAGGTCCGCTGGCTGTAACGGTTGGCACCGGAGTGGTAGTAACTGTTACAGTATAAGAAGTTCCTATTGTAGTACAACCTGTAAACAGGTTAAATATTTCAACATGATAAACACCTGAAGTGGTCGCATTATAAGAAGCACCTACACCCACACCTGTTAAAGTCGCATCGAACCACTGATAGTTACTGATACCATCATCAGGAACACTCAAAGTAACAGATCCCGGAGTACAGAATGACAATGGACCTGAGATAGTAGTAGTAGTATCTGAAGGCATGTTGATATTCGCGAACGTGTTGGCAGGAGCACTTACACAACCATAAGCATCAGTAACAGTCAGGGTATAATTACCCGCATAGCTATATGGTGCAGATAGGATCAGTGGATTGGCATCAGTACTGGTATAACCGCCGGGGCCTGCCCAGCTATAAGTATAAGGGAAAACACCGCCAATAGGAGTAGAGAAAAGATCTAATGGATCTCCGGGACAAATAGAGAATAATGATGCGCTATTATCTGCTGTTGTACTGATTGGTGGCTGTGCATAGGTAGCGGTCATGCTCGTAGCATCATTTACCCTCAATGTTCCGCCGGGATTGGTACCACCCCATCCGTACAATTTGAATGTTGCTGTTTGTCCTGCACAAAGATGAGCTACCCCACTGAAACTGAATGTTTCAGCGCTTGCAGTATGAGCAGTCGCAAGTGTTCCACCGAACGTAACATCTGTACCCGCTCCTACGGAGTAGGTCAGTTGTACATTCTGAGGACCGGTAGCTGATACCTGTGAATTGATAAAAATATTGGTCACCTCCAACTCTGTATTACCATCATTGGTCACTGTGAAGAACATATACTTACCATCCAACTGCGATCCTGCCAAACTAGATGTAACACCGGTATCCCAGTTACTCGAATTATAGCAAAATGTTGCTGTCGTAGCTGTGCCGTTTAGGTTGCTACGCTGCCATTGAGACACATTCACTGCAGTAGAGCCGGGTATTACCGTAGCGGGCAGTGTAGTGAATGTACTTGGATCTGTACCAATAGCGGTTGACAATCCGGAACCTGACCAGGTAGTGCCACCGATAGGTATCTGCGCCAGCACGTGGAAAGACTGCAATTGCAATGAAAGGAAACAGATTGCAATAAGTATCAATTTTTTCATACAAAAAATAATTTTATATTAAAATAAACCTGATAGGCGGTTTGAATCGGTAAAACTAATAAAATTAAAGAAATTATTCTACATTATATTAATGTTACTTTAGTTTTAAGAATAGTAAATACCGTTTTATTAAAGACATTATAATTCCCTCTTATGGTTTGGTTATTCCACCTCATCATTATATTAACCAAGAGACAATAAAAAAAAGATGGCCACACATAAGCGACCATCTTCTCTCAATTAAATAAATATAGATCAAATACGAAGTTATCAAATGCAAAAACTGATCACATGATCTTTATCCTCACCTCATTCATCATTCGGAAGGCATTGCGGGTATGTTCCAGTTTGATATTTTCAAATATCACCACATCCCCTCTTTTCAATGCATCCATGTGCAACTCGTTAAACACAGTACGAGGCAGCTTACCTCCCTTTATGGTGCCGTAGCTTCTTATATCCTGCCCTTTAGGCAATATGGTGATCGAATAACTGATGATCTTGCTATCGGGGAAACCCGCGGCACGCAGCCCCACCTCCAGATTGTCCATAAGATCCCGCATGGAGGCCTTGTCATCCTCTATATATCCCAGCTTTATCACCGGATTGGGCAGATCAATATCTGTTTTGGTGGCTCTTTCCCTCGCCCTGTCGGCATTGCCATAAGGTTGCGCTCCTGCGGCAATGCTCAGCAACAGAGCTATTATAAGTATGGTAAGTTTGTGCATATATGTTTTATCTATTTTCAGAGTCTTTCTGAAAGTAAAGATATCTATTTGTTGGCATCATCAGTCACCGCTTACAACTTATCCCATGCTCTTAGACTGTCTGTCTGCGATCATGTAGTTGTATTTATTCTGCCGGCAAATTACCTACAAATTGTAATTGATAATAACAAAAAACACCGGTAAACAATTACATAACTTATTATATAATTATAATTTTACCCTGCGCAACAATGATTATCTGCTTAAGCATGAGAATAAAGGGAAACAAGTCCTGTGAACCCTTGCTTATTAGTAAATAGATACAGGCATAAACTTCTACTTACATGAAACATAAATTAATGCCCACCTGTGTGGTTACAGTAATGGCAATGTCTTTTGCTGCGTGCAATAAAGACTCCCGTTTACAACCAACGGTCAGTACATCTCAAACAAAAGGTCATCAGCTTGTTGCAAAAGGCAAAGGATTTAACAGAAAGGGGGTCATCAATGAAAAAAATGGCCTGATAGATTGTGTAGATCCCGGAACCACCTGCAAAGCAACGAAATCGGCATCATCTGCACAGGCAGCAGAAATAGCACTGCTGCAAACCATTATTTCGACCAACGGAAATGGGAACGCTTACTTCAATACACCAAATTGGCAATTGTTATTCGGAGACATCTCAGATGAGCAAACTTGGCTGATCAATATTGCCGGCAATCAACTATTTCTTTATCAGATCACAAGTGCACCGGGCAGTCAGTCTACTTATGGCTACTCTTACGTTCTCTCTTCTGCACAGTCTTTAAGCTTAGTATCAGCCGGCAATTCACTTGTCTTTTGGCAGTATTGAACAGAAATGAATAAAAGGGCATCAAGACCGGTTAACCCTTGCTATTGTGAAATGAAACTGGCACTATAATTTACAAAACATGAAAACAAAAATAATGATCATCTGCACTGCAGCATCCCTTTCACTGACGCTTACAGCATGTCAAAAGAACAAAGTACAAACTCCGTCTATCAAGCAAGACAAAGACCTAAAGGACCACAGTATTGCTAATAGAAAAAAAGGAAAATATACTCGTGAAGGGCTTATACTGGAAGGATCAGGGAGAATAGACTGTACACAACCCGGTAATAACTGTAAGGTATCCAATAAGCTTGCTGATGAAGACCTTAGCCAATTAGCCATTCTACAGCAAGCCATCGTTACTAATGGTAATGGTAACAGCTTTTTTAATACCCAAGGTTGGAACATCCTATTTCCTGAAGTGGCTGATGTGCCGGGACTGCTGACTCAAATTCAGAACAATCAGGTATTCATGTATCAGTTGCAAAGTGCTCAGAATAGTGCTGACCCATATGGACTGAGCTACGTTTTGTCAACAGCACAGTCTGTATCAGGTGTAACTAACAGCAACATTCAATGGATATGGCAATTTTGATCTGTAAGATGCCTGTGAGACTTCTCACAGGCATCTTCCTCTTGTTGAGTATGAATGCTTGCAGGAATGATAGGGCCGATATACGCCACATTTTTGTTGATAGTATTTCCTGTTCGTTTGACGGAGCGTCGCTCTACAATAATTGTAGGGCTGTGTATGGTTTTACTACACTGCACATGGGCAACAATATCTACATGTGTTGTATGGAAGACGACAGCACTATTTTGAAATGTGACATTTTGGGCAATAAAAAGACCGACACCATAGCGATCACGGGCGGACATGTACGATCGTTAGGCAGCACTGATAGTACACTTTATCTGGTTTGTAATTACAGAAATTTACATCAGATACATTTCAAGGCAGATAGTCCTGTAATAGTTGAACGATCCGTGACTTTATTACCATCTCTGTTCAATGACAGCCTCTTTATCTCAGCAGGAACAGGCACCAACCTTATTCCTCTTACAGACAACAAATTACTGATACCCTTCGGTGCGATCAATGAGACACTTAGCTACCTCGACACCAATGCATATATCATGACCTCAGTTGGAGACTCAGGCAGCTATACAGCTATTGTACGCCATCCTCCGGAATTTCTTACCACCTATGAATATTTTACGGCTTCAATAAGCGACTATAACAAAACCAACAACTGTCTTTACTATACCTTCAACAAAAAGGAATACTTATACAGACTTAATATACACACCCGTAGGTTGGACTCTGTTCTCCTTAAGGGTTTTACTAAAACTGCCTTCGATCAGGATAAAATGCAGAGCTTTACTTACATACGTAGCTACATCTATCAAAATGACAAAAACTGTAAGATCATATGTGATAATGACAAGGTCTTCCTGATAGTTCGGGACCATAACAAGCAGTACGTCATCAATGCGTTTTCTTCAGACCTGAAACTATTATCTTCCACCAAAATAAACAATGACATTTTCCCTGAAATGGCATTCATAAAAGATCATCAACTCTATGCACCGCTACATGACCATCGCCTTTTACGTGTTATTATTACTGATAACAGGATGTAAAAAAAAGACAAGAACACAACTGTTTATAGACAGGTATCATCTGGAACAATATGATACACTATATATTATTTCCTGCTTTTCCTGTGGTGGTTGTATAGAGGAATACCAACGTTCACATTTCCCGCAATTGCCACAGCATAAAGGAATATTGATCTTCGATGAACATTGCCCCAATAAATTCATCGGAGCGCTCACCCAATATAAACATTTGTCTGTTCCACAATCGTCTCTAGACTCTGCTTTCAACAATTTCGGCAATATTGTTTTAATCGTGCGCGACAGTAACAACAATTATATAACAACTACACCTTTTGATTAATAATTGCATCTTAACAAGAAACGCATTTGGCTATTTAAATTCGTTTTCAACTATATCATTACCCTATATTTAATGCTGCTAACCTGCCTGTAACAACTTCACTCAACTATTACATTATGAATTACATTAAAGATAGTTCGTCTTTACAAACGGTATTAGCAGACATTGGCAATAACCTCTACATCATTCGCCACTCAAGAAAAGAAAAGCTGACTGCGGTCTCTGTTTCTATCGGTATCTCTCACCCTGTGCTCAGCCAGATCGAAAATGGAAAGTATGAAGGACTGAGTATAAAACTGATAGTAAAACTGGCTCAGTATTACAATGTTCCTGCTGAACGAATATTGCTGGGTAATATTGACACAAACATATGAACGGCCTGTCAGCAATATCTCTCTGATTAGCTGACATTACTCCCCGGGTGTATGATCTGCTCGAATGCATGCTTATCCTGACAGAATGTTGACACTCGCATATTTTTTTGATTGTGTATTTTTATTTCAACCTAAAATATATTTTTGCAACTTACATGCAACTATTTCTGTTCGCATACCCGGTAGAAATAGTATTTTAAACATCACGCATTGATATGAAGGCAAGAATATTAGCTATTGTTATTATTGTATTGTGCGCGCTGCACCTCAATGCCAAACCTTATGTAACTACACAAGATGTGAACGTAAGATCTGGTGCCGGAACTAACTATGAACTGCTGGGCACTATAAAAGATGGTACCACCATAGAAGTGACCGACATAAAAGGCACCTGGGGAAAAGTGTCCTTCAGCGGCAGCGATGGTTACGTATCTACACAATACCTGAAAGACGAGGCCGAAGAAGCAGCACCTGCTAAAAGCAAAGGCAACAGCACCACGATCATCATCCTGCTTTCGGTAGCCGTAGCAGCGCTACTGGCATTCATACTCAGAAAACAGATAGCGGCGGCAGTATCAAAGTCGGCCGAAAAAGTAGAAGACGCAGTACATACCATCACAGAAGTACAAGAATCTTCTTATTGGTACAACTGCAATCAATGCGATGCGGTGAAAGAATCATTAGACACACCCCCTGCCACAGGCTGCACCAATACCAAGAAAGGCCCCAACCACAATTGGTTCAAGATAGCAGCCGCCGGTCCTACCCACTACCAGTGCCAGAAATGCGGCATCCTCATCACCTCCGCCAAACTCCCCGAAGCCAATGGCTGCTCTCGCGGTCCCGATCCGCTGCATAGCTGGGAAAAGTTTTAAGGATTAGTATCCCTCTACTACTGCATTTTTATAAAATATCTTAACTCGTCCTCGTTTGCAACGAGGACGAGGTGGGGTATAAACAAAAATTACACTAGAAGTACATACCGTGTTCAAGTTAAAGTAATCCTATTCATTGAATTCCCTTATACTAGAGATTAGTTTATCATTTTCTTTTTTTGTAATTATTGAGATTCCAGAGCTATCCCAATTAATATTAAGTAGTTCAACATTGTATTTTTCAGCATATTCATTTAATGCTTTTTTCATAAACTCACTGGAATTATTTGATATTATAATTCCAGTAAGACACCCTTCAATGTCAATATAGTCATATTCAGAACCTGAAAACGATAAAAATCTGTACTCGTTTTCTCCACTATAGTCCTTATGCTTCTTAAACATCCGTGTTTTGATATAATCAGACAATTTTGAAACATATTCATCAACACCAATTTTACATATTAAATATTCGTCAAATGAGTAATAATGTTGCTCCAGGTGATTATAACTCATGTATTTCACAAGATCATTTGGAAGAGAACCCGCTTGATCCCTTAACTTTTTCAAAGAAAAAGCAAGACATACTCCTTTATATTTATCTGCATATTGATCCCACATTCTTGGTTTAAGAAATCCGTAATATTCATCTTGTAAATATCTAGAATGCTCAGATTTTTTTTCAGAATCATTCATGCATAAGCATAATTGTTTTGCATTTTCTATCATCATTAAGAATGAGTTGCGAACAGATTCTATATCACTACCACGATCTTGCAAGGGTATGATTTCATCACTGTTAGTGTACATAGAAACGCTTGTAAACGGAACCATATTCTCAATTGGATCTATCGAATTTCTTCTGCGAGAAAGTCTCAACTTTCTATCATATAATATGAATTCAACCGCGGTAGTAAGACTACAATAATGATACACAGTATCATCAGACTTAAATATATCGGGAACATTATAAGTACTCATTATAAGGATTTAATCAAAAAAAAGATACAGTTACTCAATTCACGTTGAATTTATCAATTTTATTCTTAATTCAATCTTCTTCCCTCACACAATTCTTTTTCTTACCTTTGCGGCACTCAAAAAAAACTTATGAAAGAAGTATATATAGTATCGGCCGTGCGCACACCATTGGGTAGCTGGGGCGGTTCATTGAAAGATTTCTCTGCTACCAAGCTGGGTGCTATTGCTATCAAAGGAGCATTAGAGAAAGTAGGCTTAGCTGCAACTGAGGTGAATGAGGTGATCATGGGCTGCGTATTGCAGGCCAATCTGGGTCAGGCTCCTGCTCGCCAGGCAAGCAAGTTTGCCGGCCTGCCGGATAATGTACCTGCTACTACTGTCAATAAGGTTTGTGCCAGCGGTATGAAAGCCGTTATGCAGGGTGCGCAGAGCATCATGCTGGGCGATAACGATGTAGTGGTAGCCGGTGGTATGGAAAGCATGAGCAATGTACCATTCTACAGCGATACCCTGCGTTGGGGCAACAAATATGGTAATACTACAATGATAGATGGTTTGGCCAAAGATGGTCTTACCGATGTATATCACAACTACGCTATGGGCAATGCAGCCGATATGTGCGCAAAAGAGTGCAACATCAGCCGCGAAGACCAGGATGCTTTTGCAATAGAAAGCTACAAGCGCAGCCAGAATGCGGTGAACACAGGCCTGTTCGAAAACGAAATCGTACCTGTTGAGATACCTAACAAGAAGGGCGACCCGATCATCTTCAGCAAAGATGAAGAACCATTCAATGTAAAGTTCGATAAGATAGCAGGTCTGCGTGGCGCCTTTGGTAAAGAAGGTACCGCCACAGCAGCCAACAGCAGCACCATGAACGACGGCGCAGCCGCACTGGTACTGATGAGCAAAGAAAAGATGGAAGCACTTGGCCTGAAGCCATTGGCTAAGATAGTAGGCTATGCAGATGCTGAGCAGGCACCTGAGTGGTTCACTACTACCCCATCGCTGGCAGTGCCTAAGGCAGTAGCTAAGGCAGGTCTGAAGATGGAAGATATCCAGTATTACGAGCTCAACGAAGCCTTCAGTACTGTAGGTATCGTTAATATGCAGAAGATGGGCCTTAAGGCCGATCAGGTGAACGTGAACGGCGGTGCGGTATCAATAGGCCACCCATTGGGTTGCAGCGGTGCTCGTATCATCACTACACTGGTCAACGTATTGCACCAGAAGGGTGCTAAATACGGTGCTGCAGGTATCTGCAATGGCGGCGGCGGCGCTAGCGCTGTTGTTATTGAGCGTATGTAATTGTTACACACCTAATATTTTGAAAATAGTTCAGCCCACGGCTGAACTATTTTTTTTGCTCCAAACGAGCAAGCATACCATTCACGTAAAGACGCACCCCGCTATCAAAAAACATATCCACAAATATCACCCTCCCAAAACCCTTACCCACAGCACCATACAGCCGATCACGCCTTCATTTCTGTGAATATCTTTATTTGACCACATCATTACCGTTGACTAATTTACACCCGATCCGGACCCAATATCCCGATCGATCATTGACATATAGACCTATCCACCAATGGCAGTAAAACAGAGATCATCTGGCCTATGTGTAAACCTATTTAGGTACGAGGCAGACCAACCACACTGCCACTTTTCATCAAAAAAGTGGCAAGAAGTGGAAGAAAGTGGCAGAAAGTAGCAGAAAGTGGCAATTCGTTAAAAACCCAGAAACCCTTTACCACAAAGCGATACAACTGATATCTGCATTCAAAACTGCCACTTTTATTAAAAACTGCCACTTTTAAAAACACCGGTAACATCTTGATGATACACATCTCAATAAACTGTTCAATACCCCGCAATTCAACGAATGTGATGTATATCATCTTTTTATCAACGACCTGCGGAATATGACTTTTGAATTTTGCATAACACTATATTTGCAATACACAAACCACTACAAGAATGAGTAAAAAGATATTAGTTACCGGCGGTTGCGGATATATTGGCGGCCATACCATAGTTGACCTGATACAGAATGGATTTGATGTCATCTCGGCCGATGATATGTCTCGCGGTTCTGCAAAGATGCTGGCAGGCATTGAGAAGATAGTGGGGCGCCCTATCAAGAACTACAAAGTAGATCTTTGCAACCTCGACGATACGGAAGCTATCTTTCTGGAAAACCCCGATATAGTTGGTGTCATTCACTTTGCCGCATTCAAAAGCGTACCTGAGTCGGTAGCCGATCCCCTCATGTACTTCAGAAACAACTTCAATTCACTCATCAATATATTGCAGTGTGCCGAAGAGTTCGATGTGACCAATTTCGTATTCTCATCATCTTGCTCTGTTTATGGCAATACCAATCAATTACCGGTAGTAGAAGAAGTGCCTTTTGCCCCTGCCGAGTCGCCATACGCGCGAACCAAGCAGGTAGGTGAGGCCATCTGCGAAGATTTCACCAAGATCAATAAACACTTCAATACCATATTGCTCCGTTACTTCAACCCTGCAGGCGCGCACCCTAGCGGCCTTATCGGTGAGTTCATGGAAAAGCCGGAGAATGTAGTACCTGTGATCACACAGACCGCTATAGGTAAGCGCGAAGCTATGCGTGTGAACGGTGGCGACTATGACACCAAAGATGGTTCTTGCGTTCGCGACTACATTCACGTTTGCGATATTGCCAATGCACACACACGCGCGCTGCAATACATCATCGAAGACCGCAACAAGAGCAATTGTGAAGTGTTTAACCTGGGTACCGGCAATGGCGTATCCGTGCTCGAGCTGATCAATGCATTCGAAAGAGTATCCGGCCTTAAACTCAACTACACCGTTGGCCCGCGCAGAGAAGGCGATGTAGTAGAAGTATATGCCAACAACAATAAAGCTCGCACCCTGCTGGGCTGGGAAACCAAATACGACCTCGATGCTATGATGGATACATCATGGAAGTGGGAGCAGATATTGGCGGAAGCAGCCAAGGCAAAAACAGCCTGATAACTTAACTCCCAAGATCATAACGGCAAGACTATCTCACCGCTATCTTCTTTGGACACATAAAATAAAAAACGTGGCTACCTGTGGTGCCACGTTTTTTATCTCATCAATTATCTGTTATCATCTTCTCTCAGTTTTAACCTGAAGGAAGAAAAGAGTCAAAAGGAATTATCTCTGGTCAAAGTCAATGACCACCGTCTCGGTGCGCGGGTGAGCCTGACAAGTAAGTACAAAGCCCTGTTCCACTTCATAGTGTTCCAGTGCATAGTTCACTTCCATCTCTACCTCACCTTCCATCACCTTGGCACGGCAGGTGCAGCATACGCCGCCCTTACACGCATAAGGCAGATCAAGACCATTGCGCAGCGCAGCATCCAGTATGCTCTCCTCATTGAAAGGCACATCCATCATAGTGGTAGTACCATCCAACGTAATAGACACCTTACTCATCGGGCCCTTGTCAGTTGTATGCTCCTTTGCCCATTGTTCATGCTTGGCCTTTGGCTGATCTGGAGAAGTGAACAATTCCATATGGACCTTATCTGCAGGCATTCCCATATCGGCCAGCTCACTCTTCAATGACAATATCATATCCTCAGGTCCGCAAAGGAAAGCCTCGTCTATGGTACCCAGATCAATAAGGGAAGAGCAGAATTCACGGCACTTACCCGCATTGATACGACCGCTGAACAGAGGAATATCCATATACTCGCGGCTCAGCACATAATACAGGCGCATACGCTGCATATACTTATTCTTCAGAGCCTCTATAGCCTCACGGAAGATGATAGAATTCTTGGAACGATTACCATACACCAGAGTGAATGTGCTTTCCGGCTCGTTTTCCAATACCGTCTTCATGATGCTCATGATAGGAGTGATACCACTACCTGCAGCAAACGCCAGATAAGACTTTGGCTTACCTTCTGATGCACGCGGAGTGAACTTACCCATTGGCGGCATCACATCCAGTACATCACCGGCCTTTATATGAGCATGAGCATGGGTAGAAAATTTACCCTGCTCTACTTTCTTTATCGCTACTCTCAGCTCCCCGTCATTAGGGCCCGAGCAGATAGAATAAGAACGACGTAGTTCTGCGCCATCCAGCGTAATGCGGAAGGTCAGGTACTGACCCGGTACAAAACGAAACAGATCAGCCTGTTCAGCAGGCACCTGTAGCGCAACAGAAATACAATCCGCTGTCTCCTGGCGGACATCGGTAACCTTTAAGGCATGAAATTTAAGTGCAGACATAAGCGCTGCAAATGTAAACAATATTCCTTTTGTTAGGGAGCGGGAAAAACGGCTGGCAGCAGTTCAGGGAAAACGCTCTGTTATTTGAACTCAGGCACCAGAAACTCGGTCTTCAGCCATTCGGTGAGCTCTCTTTCCAGCACTTCCTTTTCCACATCACTCATACGCTGCCGTATAGGCAGTACCCAATATTCATAAGAATACCTGTAGATGATGATGCCACCATGCGGCCGCGACAACTGATATTTGACCTCACAAACCCGCTTATTGATGATGTAGTAGATAGTACCCTCCTTACCATAGCTCCGCATATGAAAGCCATTGGTGCCGCGTATCTCATTCAGACCATCCTTTATCCTGCGTTCTTCATTTTTTTCATTGGTCAGGTAATCAGATACGTAGTGCTTATAGGTATCATCAGACACCTTTTCAATAACGATACCTTTATAGAGAACTATGTTGTTGATCTTATTGATCTCCAGCTTCTGCTGACATATCTGGTATTCGGCCTGCATATTCAGGCGTTGTGCAGCCTGCGCCAGTTCTATCCAATAATCATTGTTGAAGAAATAACCGGGTTGGTCGCCCAGCTTTACCAGATTTTTGAGTGCCAGCTCCAATTGGTTATGAGAGAGGTACTCTACAATGTGGGCATACGTCTGGGAATTTCTGAAATGGCTGGGAATAAAGTCCACACTCTGCTTGAGCAGGCTCTCTTCGAAAGTTACTTGAGTATTCTGTTCAGCAGAAGACTTTCCTTTATTTTTAAATAGATCGAGTAGCCACATAGTTCGGTCAACCATACGAAAGTAATGATTTCCTGATAATGAATAGCGAACATTAACAAACAACACCGGAAATAAATTTATCAGGAAAATAAACGTAGTAAACTAATAAAATGCGTAGGCGAATTAAACAATGACTAACATCATATATTCTCAGGTTATCGGCTGAAAGCCGCATGGGCAGAGTGTTTATTGAATTTTCTTATTTTTTCATAGGTAAACAGAATAGGTAACAACTGTGTATTCTCTGTTTTAACAGCGACCTTTGTGCCAACAAAACAAAACAAGAAAATTATGGCAAACAATTTCGTTTCTGTGGGAGCTAAGTTTCCCCAATTTGACAAAAAATCAGTAGTAAGCTTAGAGCAAGGCAAAGAATTTAAAAACATCAGCAATCAGGATATCGATGGTAAGTGGGCTGTGATGTTCTGGTGGCCAAAAGATTTCACTTTCGTATGCCCTACTGAGATCGCTGAATTTAACAAGAACTACAGCAATTTCACAGACCGTGAAACTGTATTGCTTGGCGCTTCTACAGACAACGAATATGTACACCACGCATGGAGAATGAACCACAAGGATCTTAGAGATCTGCGTTTCCCGATGATCTCTGACACTTCAAAGAGCCTGGCTGAAGAACTGGGTATACTTACTGAAGATGAGAAAGTTGCTTACCGCGCTACTTACATCATCGATCCGGAAGGCATTGTACGTTGGGTATCTATCAACGACCTGAGCGTAGGTCGTAATGTAGATGAGGTTTTGCGTGTATTGGATGCTTTGCAGACAGATGAGCTTTGCCCTTGCAACTGGACAAAGGGTCAGGAAACACTGGGATAAATACATAGAATGGCTCAATGAAGATCGGGCAATTAGACAATATCTATTACAAGTTTCGAACAAAAGGTGTGTAGCTGGTCTGCACACCTTTTATAATTTATGAGGGGATGTCTGTTTTCGTCTCCTCCTCTATTTAAAACAATCAACTGCAATTATGAGTACACTTACGAATAATGAAACGATAATGAACCTGTTCCTCGATCTGGGAATAGACCAATCTCACACATCAATAGCCCTTAGCCGCTTGGCTGCTGTAGATAGCAAAAGTATCCGCGACCTGAAGCTGAATGTCAGCGGTATGCTGAACAGTAAGAACATGACCAAGAAAGAAGCCTACATGGTAGCGCTCTCTGCCGCTGCCAATGATAAGCATGATGTGCTTACAGTAGCTTTTGAAAATCTGGCAAAGAAGGAAGGCGCGACCGATGAAGAGATAGCTGAGGTGCATGCCTGCGTGTCTATCATGAATGTGAACAACATCTTCTACCGTTTCCGCCATTTCATGCACGGCAACGAATACTATGATAAGACACCTGCCGGTCTTCGTATGAGCGTGATGATGACACCGGTAATGGGTAAGGGTCTGTTCGAATTGATCAGCCTGGTACTCTCTGCTATCAATGGCTGCGAGCGTTGCGTAACTTCTCACGAACATTCTGTAAAAGAACAGGGAGCCGGCGAGCCACGTATCTATGATGCCATACGCCTGGGTGCGGTTATTAAGGGTTTGTGTGTGACCATCTAAGGTTAAAGACTGGATAATGAATAAGATAAAAGGGCTACGCAGAATTGTGTGGCCCTTTTTGCCCCTAACAAGAACAGAATACACAACGATCACCGAACTTTACCAAATAACAGAGCAACTCATGACCTTTTTCTACACTGCACGAGCACCCTATAGCGCATCAAATACCGGCGACAAAGCTGACTGGAAGAGTTATCTGGAATGGAGCCACCTGGATCATCTTACTGAACTCGTATCACTTGACCAGGCATTGAATGAAGACCTTGTTATGCATGATTATGATGCAGAAGCTTATTGGGCACATAGTATTGTAGATGATGAAATGATCACCAGCTTCTTTAGTACTCCGGAGTTTGTATTGGCCAACATAAAGCCACAGGAAAAGTTCAATATGCTGGCAGTGATCGTAGAGCCGGAGGAAGATTGTAAAGACGTGGTACTTTACGGGTATGAGTTCATGGGCTACGAACTGCTGGACAAAGACTACACCACCAGCGCACTCAGCAATTGTGGTGGTTTCTGGGAGACTTATACACCAAGTGATATCAATGAATTTGGGCTAATAGATGATATTGACAAGGCACTCGATATTCGTGAAAGACTATTAGAGAACAGCCCCGATGAGTATCATGCAGACACCAATATTATTGCCGTATGGCGACATACGACAATTGGCAGATAACTTACAAAAACACGAAAGGCATACATCGCTGTATGCCTTTCGCTATTCAAATATGTTATTGTTTATTTGGTCATTGTAACGGTGCAATTATCATTGCCGCCGGTAGGAATGTTCTCAGCAGTATATGCAATGACCAGTTTGTTCGATTCAAAATGGCCATGACCGGTAACTGTAACGCCGTTACCTATCACCTGCCTTGCAATGGTCACTGAGTCTGTATTACAATCGAGGTTGATACGGGTAGAAGTATTCAGACCATAACCACCGAAGTTGACCACATTCAAAATGTTGTTACCCGATGCAGCAGCAGTAGCCGTGTAGTTGTAATTGCTGGTGTTACATGCGTTGTGGCAAGTATAAGAACCGGTGAGGTAAGAAGAGCAATCATAATGTACTACACCCAACGTAAAGTCGTATGTCTTATAACCTGTAGAGTAGCTATAAGTGACCAACCTTACCGGATAGTAACCCAAAGGAGCGGCTGCAGATGTAGTGTACAACACGAAGTCGGCAGTGAAAGTTGGCGTACCGGTGATGGTATCATGCACCATTTTAACAGTAGAAGGCAAGCCTTCGATGGTCAAAGATACCTGTTCGTTATAATTACCGGTAAGGAACCTTACCTGAAAAGGCAAGTGGAGCGTATCATCGTGGTTTAGATATGCATTGGTCACTGTATCTACCAGAATAGATATCGGCGGGTTGGTGCTGCTTTTAGAGCAAGAACCTGCAAATAGGGTCAAAGTGAGCAATGAAAGTAAAACGCAATTTCTCATTTGTTGTCTTTTAAAGCTGAAAGATACACATCAATTTTATTTGTTGATAATATCTGAGATAAATTTTATATGCTAATTTGTTCCTAAGCTGCTATTCTTCCGACTTTGCCGCTTCCTGTAATACCCATTTCTTTTCGTTCAGGTGACTAACCGTTACTTCAAGATTATATCTTGAACGGAGGTATTCTGCCATCTGATTAGCGGCATATACCGACCTGTGCTGGCCGCCGGTACATCCGAATGCAATATCCAGATGCTCAAATCCACGTGCCATGTAATCTTCCACATTGATAGCTACCAGCGCATAAACATGGTTCATAAAGTCGGGCATACGTGTTTCGCGTTCCAGGAACTGGCGTACCATCTCGTCATTGCCGGTAAGGTGCTTATACGTTGCATACCTGCCGGGATTCAAAATGCCACGGCAATCGAATACATAACCGCCCCCATGCTGACCTGAAGACTTGGGAATGCCATTCTTATAAGAGAAACTGGAAACCTGTATAGTAAGTTTAGACTTCTCGTTGGCTCCTGTGATGGCATACTTCTCCTGCATATCAGGTGCTGATAGTTTTTCTAACAGCGATCTTAACTCAGGATAGGCCGGTGTTTGAGGATGGTCTGCCAGAAATATCTCCAGATTCTTCAGCGCCGGTCCGATGCTATTGATAAAGTGAGCCTTGTGCTGCAATAATCCGCGGAAACCGTACGCACCGAGTACCTGCAACAACCTTACCAATACGAACTGAACATACCCCCTGCGGAAATAGATCTCATCCATACGCGGCACATGCAACTCTGTAAGTGTGCTGATATACCCATTAAGCAGATCCTCTTTCCAGGCTGCAGGCAATTGCGCACGTGCCTGCCACAACAATGATGCAATATCATACTGTGGCGGACCCTGCATAAAGCCCTGATAGTCTATAAAGTAGATCTTACCCTCATACACCATGATATTTCGGCTCTGAAAGTCGCGATACATAAGTGTTTGCGGCTGCACCCTACCCAGGTCCTTACTCAGCAGCTCCATTTCGCTGATGAGCAGAGAACGGTCGTACTGTATGTTCTGAAGATCGGCAAAGTAGTACTTGAAGTACAACAGATCTGACATGATCGCCTTTTCGTCAAACTGTTTAGAGGCAAAACACTGTTTGAAATCGGCCTCACGACCTGCTATCCATTGTGCCTTGGCCAACTGCGCCATAGCGGCATGATAGAGCTTACGGTTCTTATCTGAGAAACCATCTTTAATTACCAGATCGAACAAAGAGGTCTTACCGAGATCTTGTTGTAAATAAGCACGTCTATCCTTATTGATCTTATAGACCTCAGGAACATTTACTTTATGCTTTCGGAATAGTTCTGTTATGTAGAAAAAGGTATTGTTTTCGGCTACATTGGCGTTATATGTGCCAATAGCCACGGAGCCACCACCTGAAATGCGGTAGTAACGCCTGTCTGAGCCCGAAACGGCGAGGGCTTCCATCTCCTCGACCTTTTTTTCAAAATGCTCTTCAAAGAGTTTTTCTAAAATCGATGATATCTGTACTATAGTTTTAGTGGGTGTCATGCTTTCTTTTCAGGGTATTCAAATAATATTACTTTTCTTTCTACAAGTGGAAATCTGTTCCACTCTTCTGCCTTGAACCTGGCGGCTACCATGCCACACGGCGGCATATTGTCTGTACTGAAATCGGGAGACAGGTGGTTGACGAATTCTGTTATTCCCGGGTTGTGGGCAATGATAAAAACGGTCTTTACCTTATCGCCTACTTCATACAACAACTCCTCGAAGACCGAAGGTATGCAATGATACAACTTTTCCTCCCAGCGCACATTGGCTATATCGTAACCCAATACTTCAGATATCCTCTTGGCTGTTTGTCTTGTTCTTTTTGCAGTACTGCAAATGATCAGATCGGGGGTGATACCCGCCTGCTTCAGTTTTTCTGCCATTTCGGGCGCTTCTCTTTTGCCTCTTTCATTGAGCGGCCTGTCGAAATCGCTTTGCAGCGGGTTTGCCCAACTCGATTTGGCGTGCCTGATCATCACTAAAGTGCGTTGCATATTACCTGGCCTTATAAAATTTTAAATTCAGTTGTTCTCCATCAAACACGGCATAACTGTCATACCGTATCCAGTCTCCAAGGTTAACATACATACTTTTATCGGTCAGCGGATATTCAATTGCAATATGCCTGTGTCCGAATATAAAATAATCAATAGGTTCGTTCTTTAGTTCTTCGCGGGCAAATTGTACCAGCCATTCTTCTTCTCCCAAAAATTTCACTTCAGGCGTATCCGCATGTTTGGGACCCAGCCTGCTTAGCCAACCGGCCATACCTACGCCTGTATCGGGGTGTAATCTGCGGTATAACCATTGGGAGAATTGATTACTCATTACTTTCTTCAGCAACTTATAGCCATGGTCTCCGGGACCAAGTCCATCTCCATGCCCAATGAAAAAGCGCTTACCATTGTACTCTCTCACAATAGGGCCATAGTGTACCGGCACCTTCATCTCTTCTTCAAAGTAGCCTTGCATCCATAGATCATGATTGCCTGTGAATACCTCTATCTGCAGACCATTATCGCTGAGAGCTGCCAGCTTTCCGAGGAAACGGGTAAAGCCCTTGGGTACCACATGCCTGTATTCGAACCATGTGTCAAAAATATCGCCCACCAAATAGAGGATATGCGCATCAGCAGCGATCTCGTCGAGCCAGCTACACAAGCGCTTTTCACGCTCTATGCTGGAAGCACGATCGGGAATCCCCAAATGAAAATCGGAGGCGAAATATACCTTTTTACCTTTTGGCAATTCCATGAGGGTGCAAAGTTACTTAAAAGGGGGTTAAAAGGGAGAGCCCTGAGCACGTTATACAAAAAAAATACCCTGCATAAGTAATGCAGGGTAAGTATCAGTTATTCAGTAAGCGCTTATTTGTCACGCTCTCTTCTGTAAGTGTCTTTGAATTTGTGCATCACACCAAAAGTAAGTGTGAGATAACCCGGGTGAAAATTAGCTCCTGCAGTAGCATCAGGCTGACTAAGGTCGCCTGCAGGCATGAAGCTGAATCCTTCATTGATGGTAGCCTGCCATGTTTTGGTCAATGGGAAGTGCTGTTTCAAA
This sequence comes from Chitinophagaceae bacterium, assembly GCA_947447465.1. Lineage (GTDB taxonomy): Bacteria > Bacteroidota > Bacteroidia > Chitinophagales > Chitinophagaceae > Flavipsychrobacter. The sequence continues at coordinate 53,255 of CANFKE010000011.1, forward strand.
CCAAAGCCAAAGCGAAGAGCGACAGGGTTAACACGGTAACCACTTGCGTAAGTTGAATCATACAAAGGTAAAATACCACCTGTGAATGAAGAAGTATGATACTCGCGGGTAGTCTGATCTCCGGAAACCTTGAAACCTACAGAAGCATAAGCATACACATGAAGGTATTCGCGGAATCGGCCTACTCCCAGATCTATAGTTGGTGCGAAGTGAACGTATGAACTTTTGTGGATGACATTAGTACCTACCACGCCACTATTAGTAGCATCGGGAGTTCTCTTTTCGTACTCAAAAGAATACTGCTCAAAACCTGCATTAGCACCCAGATACCAATGGTGAGCAACCCTGCGGAGGTAATAAAAATCACCGGTAAAAGTATAGCGGACATTATAATCAGGCACTGCAACAGATGAATTAGCTCCGTTGCTGAAAGTAGGTCTTCCTGCTCCCAACTCAAGCCCTATCCTGTTTTGAGCGAAGGAATAACCAGCACAAACCAATAATAGTAGTGTAAGTATTTTACATTTCATGGGCGAAAAATAAGCAAATTTTCATTTGTAAGCGATAAAAACGGAAGAATTATTTGTGTTTCAGGCCTTGAAACTACTTTTTGACAAACTTCCAGCCAAAACCTATCCTTATGGAAATGTATGTAGGTCTGAATATCTGGCCTACATTGTTATTTATTTTGGCATCAGCAGGATCATTGATCTCACTTAGTTTGGTGGCCATAAAGCCAACATCCTCTGTTATGTTCATATAAAATTTCTGGCTGACATTGAAATATTCACTCAGTCCCATACCCAGCCTGAAGACCATTTTATTGATATTTTCCGGTTTACCGATAGTGCTGTCATAAGTAGTTGCTCCCTGTCGATCCCACTTATGCAATGTATCAACGGCATTCATATTGAATCCTGCACCACCGGTAAGATAAAAGTGTGTATTCCCGTATTTGCCTATTCTCAGATCTATGACCGGAGAAAAGAACGCATAGGTGCTGTTGTGACGAAGACTGCCACCTACCAATTGTGCATTTTCCCGATCGTAATACAGGTTGTACTGCTGCAGAAAGAGTGAAGCTCCGATATTTACCCTGTATGGCATCCCTTTGAAGAAACTAAGGCCCGCAGATATACCTGCATCATAATTGTGCCTTGTAGCCACACCTGCACCACCCCATAGCTGAATGAAAGTAGCACTGAAACCCGAAAAACTAAGGAGTGTGAATAGCGTAATAAGTGATATTCGTTTCATAGTTGAAAATTAATGAATTTTTTATTTGATCTATAACAATGTTACCATTTAATTTCTGACAGACTGAGATATATGTGCATCAAAAAGGCCTGCTTTTCAGCAGGCCTTTAATAGATATTTCGTTCGTATTATTCTTTAGTTGCTTGCTGATGCTTTGGTCTGTGGAACTTACGCATGATACCCATCTGCAGATTGAAATAACCCGGATGTATCGCTTCATCATTGGTATTACCCAAATGAGTAAGATCTGTAGCCATGTAGTAGAATGCCTCTGACATGGTCACATGCCACATTCTGCTCAATGGGAAATGTTGTTTCAGACCAAATCCCGGACGGAAAATGAAATTACTGATGGTAGATGATGAATTGTAAGTAGTGTATGGTACACTGGCAGCACCATTGATGAACTCGCTGGTAGTCTGATTTCCGTTGGTAAGGAAGCCCATGTTCATGGCAATGAAAATGTGCATATACTGATAGCGACCCAGTCCGAAATCTACGGTCGGAGCAACAGTAAAGTAAGAACTGTTGTGGTCTATCTGTATTTTACCACCATTTGTCTTGCTATAGAAGAAGGAATTAGCTTCCAATCCCAGCTTAGCGCCAAGATAAACATGACGATCGAGCTTACGCATATAATACAAACCTACGTTTGGCTTGATATTGACAGACTGAGTAGAGCCGATAAGCTGGTTATCAGAACGTCCGGAGAAGGTACAACCTGATGCACCAAACTCTAGACCGATCCTGTTTTGAGCAAAGGAATATGTCGAAAGACCCAGAAAAAGGGCTATTAGTAAAATATTCTTCATTTCGTAAAATTAGAAATTAATTTCTCATTTGCAAATACATGTTTTCTGAGCAGCACACTTGCGCGGTATCTATCCTCGTGATAGTCGTTGTAAAGTGCGTCCAATTGCGCCAGACAATCAGCTGCCCCCCACTCGTCGGCCCACTGCAGCAAGCCTTTCGGGTAATTTACCCCCTTGGTCATAGCTATTTCCAGATCCATTGCCGAGGCTACATTCAAATGCAATGCATCTACCGCTTCATTGATCAACATGGCCAGAATACGGTCACATATTTTTTTACCTAATTCCATATCCTTGGTCGGTTCCGGCATTGCGGCACCCGAGGCATAATTATAAAACCCTCTACCGCTCTTTCTACCCAACCATCCTGCCTCCAACAAACGCTTCTGTGAAAATGAAGGTTTATAACGCGTATCATAGAAAAAAGACTGGAATACGGTTTCAGTCACTACATAATTCACGTCATGACCAATGTAATCCATCAATGTGAAAGGTCCCATCTTAAAGCCGCCAATCTCGGTCATGGCCCAGTCGATGGTAGCCATATCTGCAATGCCTTCTTCATAGATACGGATGGCTTCGCCATAAAAAGGACGCGCCACACGATTGACGATGAAACCAGGGGTATCTTTTGCCAATACAGCAACCTTACCCCAATCCTGCATGAGATCACGCGCCATCGTAACCAATTCGGGGTTGGTCTGAATTGCCGGTATCACCTCTACCAACGCCATAAGAGGCGCGGGGTTGAAGAAGTGTAAACCCATTACTCTTGACGGATTGACACATGCCGCAGCTATTGAGGTAATGGACAATGAGGATGTATTACTTGCCAGTATGCATGTATCACTCACCACCTTTTCCACCTCGGCAAAAACAGCCTTCTTTACATCCAGCTTCTCTACTATAGCCTCAATAATAAGTTCGCAAGTGGCGAAGGCATGAATATCATCAGCAAATATGAGCCTGTGCAGCACATCGGCAGCAGAGGTGATCTTACCTTTTTCTTCCAGCTTCTGTAATGTAGCCGTAAGGTTTGTTTTAGCCTTATCGAGCGATGCTTTGTTATTGTCATAGACCACAACGCTGTGACCGGCCATAGCGGCTACCTGCCCTATGCCTGCACCCATTGCCCCCGAACCTATGATACCTATTATCTGTTTTTGCATGTTGGTATAATACATTTATATCGCCCTTCAGGGCTACTTTCAATTTACTTCCCCATCTTCTTCTCTGCCAAAATACTCCAGCTAGGATCTTCGAGTGTGATGGTATTTGACAACTTACCCAGGCCATCTATTTCCATTTCTACCACATCGCCTACCTGCAGCCACTGCTCTTTGTAGTCAGGGTTATTCAGTTTGCCGGTACCGTTCAATTCAAGGAAACAGCCTGTTCCTACCGTACCGCTGCCTATTACATCGCCCGGAAGGATATCTGCACCATAAGCACAACGTTCAATGATCTCAGCAAATGTCCAGTCCATATCGGCAACACTACCGCGGCTTACCTCAATACCATTGACCGTGCAGGTCATAGTAAGGTTATAAGCTGCACCTGTATGATTTGGCTTTGCCGATGTCTTGTATTGTTCCAGTTCATCGGGAGTGACCATCCATGGACCTATTACCGTTGAAAAGTCCTTACCCTTAGCAGGTCCCAGGTTCAGCAACATTTCTTCCATCTGCAGGGTACGTGCGCTCATGTCGTTCATGATCATGTATCCGGCAATGTATTTATCAGCATCTGCAGCACGTACATTACGGCCTTTGCGACCCAATACTACCGCTGCTTCCAGCTCAAAGTCAAGCTTCTTCAGATGATCGGGCATAACAGGTATGTTGCCCGGACCTTGTATTGCATTATGATTAGTAAAGTAGAAGATAGGATATTGATCGAACTCAGCGATCATATCTACCTTGCGATTGCGGCGCGCAGCAGCTACGTGCTGACGAAACGCGTAACCATCGCGGCATGAAGTAGGATTGGGTACAGGCGCCAGAATGTGCGCGCTTGCAAAATCAATACCCATTTCAGCATACTTACCTGCCTTTATTTCTTCTTCCGCTTTGCGCATTGCATCGCTGGCAGCGTCCCAGTCGTTGAGTGCAGCAGCCATGGTAGCCGGTAGCTTTGCATTGATACCATTGGTATCGAACAATCTGTTATTGACATAGATAGCCAACTGCTGTTGACCATTTTTCGAATATGTAACCAGTTTCATGAATTCTCAGTTTGAGGTGTAAAATTAATTGTTACGCTGACAAATAACACTATTCTGAGAATAACATTAATTTACGCCTACAAATGAATGATTTTTTCATGAATGAACTACAGGAAACAGCCATAGCCTTAGAGCAGGATTACGGCCTACAGGTACCCGAAGAAATATCGGAGGAGACCATATTGCAGCGCCTTGCAGAAAGGGTAGCCGTTCTGGTGGGACAAGGTGCTGAATCATTCTTTCAGATGATGTACAGGCTGGATATTTCTGAAAAGAAACTCAATGAAGCAATTGGCACACCAGATGTAGCCCAGCGAATAGCGCGACTTATCTACGACCGCCAGGTGCAAAAGATACGCAGCAGAGCATTTTTTAAGGGTGGAGGTACGATAGAAGATGATCTGAAATGGTAGGAACGCTTCGCGAGAGCGGAGGAAGAGAGCAAAGTACGGCTTTCCCCTTATGCCCCAACACGAATACGTCTCGCGCGAATGTTGGAGATCGAGAGCCTCACCCTTACATTCGGAACAATTACAGAACCTTCTCTTTACTTAGTAAACTTATACCCTATACCCCTGATAGAATGAAAATGAGTAGGGTTGCGGCTATCTATCTCGAAATACTTACGGAAGTTCAATATAAAATTATCGATTGTGCGGGTAGTAGGATAGACATTGTAACCCCATACTATCTGTAGTATCTGCTCTCTGCTTACTACCTCGCCTTCATGCTCTACCAATAGCTTGAGTAGTGCTGCTTCCTTTTTACTCAGCTCCTGCGTAGCACCGGCTTTATCGATACATTCATGCGCAGAGAAGTCGATCTTGCAACCATCAAATTCATAGGTATCGCCTATACTTTGTGGTTCTCTTATCTTTTTATTCTTGGTGATCAGCTTATCTACTCTCAGCAATAATTCTTCCAGATTGAAGGGTTTGGTCATGTAATCATCTCCCCCTTTCTTCAGGCCTTCTACCCTGTCGGCACTGGTGTTGCGCGCGCTCAGGAACATGATAGGTACATCATTGTGCTGCATTCTTATGGTCTCACATACAGTGATGCCATCCATTTCCGGCAGCATAATGTCCAGTATGATAAGGTCGAAGTATTCATTCTTTACCGTCTTCATCACACCCGGACCGGTCTCAGCAGTGGTCACTTCATAACCTTCCAGTTCCAGATTCAGTTTCAGCGCTTCTCTCAGACTTTCTTCATCTTCTGCTATCAATATTGAGGCTCTGGCCGGTTTAGACATGTTACGTGGTGCGTTTAGTAAATAGTAAAATTAATGAATATAGTACTTAAAGAAAAGATAAAATCTATTGAATGGACCAATGGTTTAATAGCCCGACGAACCGATATCATTGTTAACCCCTTGCGGCTGCCATCCACTCGGTTTTGAGGAGGCCTGCAATGACCACATTTTCTATACTGCCATTTCTCACGGCACTCTGGCGGAGCACCCCTTCTATCTGACATCCCATTCGCTCAGCTACTTTAGCGCTTCGTTTGTTGGCGGCAACAAAGTGTATCTCTATTTTATTCAAACCTATCTTGCTGAAGAGAAAGTCGAAAAAGCATTTCAGGCTTTCGGTAATGATCCCTTTGCCTTCATAGTCTTTTACCAACCAATAACCTATCTGGGCTTTCTTTACTCTATGGTCCCACTGATGCATGCCTACGCCGCCTATTATCACTCCATCGTAAAAAATACCTAAAGCCAGCGCCTCCTGCATTTCCAACTGTTGCAGCGCATCTTGTATGAACTGCTCAGAATGCTCCGGTTTGGTGGTGTAGCCTACCCAGTCGAGCCAGGGCCCAAGATGAGAACGCATACTATTTACCGCTGTAAACAATGCGTTGGCGTCTTCTCTTACATAAGATCGCAGTGTAATTTTATCATTTACAGGAATAGTTACCAATGGCTGTATTTATTTAGTACTGTTCAGTTTTTGCCAGATCTCAGGCAGGCGCTTTATCCATGCCAATTCCTTCATCTTGGTCTTTGCCTCTTCTACCGGAGACCCAAAATACACTTTTCCGCCATCTACACTAGAAGGCACACCCGACTGAGCCAAAATAATTGCCCCCTTGCCTATCGTCAGGTCTTTGTTCACACCTACTTGTCCCCACAGTATCACCTCATCTTCTATGTGAGCTACACCGGCTACACCTACCTGCGATGCGAACAGGCAATTCTTGCCCACAACCGTATCATGACCTACCTGTATATGATTATCTAACTTAGTACCCTTACCTATCACAGTATCTCCGCTTACGCCCCTATCTACGGTGCAGCAAGCACCTATCTCCACATCATCTTCCAGTATGACCCTACCGCAACTGACCATCTTCTCATATTGAGTATCGCGGGCCTTGTAGCGCTTGAAATAGAATGCGTCCGCACCTATGACCGTACCTGAGTGAATGACTACATTATCGCCGATGATCGTATGGTCATATATGGTAACGTTGGGATGAATGAGACAATCCTTACCTATACGCACATGATTACCGACGAATACCCCCGGTTGTATATGCGTTCCTTCTCCTATCATAGCACTATCGCTGATCATTTTGGTAGCAGGCTCGAACGGACGAAAGCGCTTAACGATCTTGATATAAGCATCGAACGGGTCTTTGCATACCAATAAGGTCTTACCGGCAGGACATTCGACATCTTTATTGATAATAATGATGGTAGCCGCTGAGTTAAGGCATTTATCATAGTATTTCTCAAAATCAACAAAAGAGATATCACCTGGTGTGACCATGTGGATCTCATTGATGCCGGTGGCCATTTGTTCGGTATTACCTCTCAATTCGGAACCTGTAAATTCGGCCAGCCACTGCACTGATATCGCTTGTTCAAACTGCATTCGGGAAAAGTTTGCGCAAAAATACAAATTTGACACTTGAGGTTTTGCCTGTTGGTATTGTTTCTTTCAACTAATTTCGGGGTACAATCGATCAGCTATTGAATTACGTAAACATAAATGGCAAAATACAGGCCGCAGACAAAGCAATGCTGCCGGTAGATAACGGAGCATTCAGATATGGCTATGGCCTATTTGAAACTATGCTGGTGCAGAATGGAGCAATAAAGCTGCTGCCATACCATATGGAACGTTTGTTTGCAGGCATGCAACAGCTTTCATTTGATATCCCTTCGTTGATGAGACCTGAAAGCCTGACGCAGCAGATCATCAACACCGTGAAGAAGAATGACCTGCTGCACCTATGCCGGGTGAGGCTACAGGTATATGCCGGTGGCGGCGGCATGTTTGGACAAGACGCTACCAAACCGGGATACTTGATAGAGTGTTTTGAACTGAATGAAGAAGCAATAGCATTCAATGAGAACGGATTGACACTGGGCATTGCAGAAGGACTGAACAAAAGCAATGACAGTCTTGCCAACCTAAAATCATGCAATGCCCTGATCTATGCAATGGCAGCAAGGCAGGCCAAAGCCAATAAGTGGAACGACGCACTTATATGCAATACCGAAGGCAACATTATTGAAAGTACTATTGCCAATATCTTCTGGATAAAAGCCGGGAAAATATATACCCCTCCTTTATCAGAAGGTTGTATCGCCGGTATAATGCGCAAACATCTAATGGCAACGTTTAGCGTTACTGAAGAACCATTGACCCATGACACGTTATTGCAAGCCGATGAAGTATTCCTGACCAACGCCATCAGAAGGATAAGATGGGTAGGCAGTATAGGTAATAAACAATACTTTAACACCGCTATTCGCTCGCTACTAAGCAAATTGGTATAAGTTGCCTGTTGTAAAATATACATCGATGAGAACATTCCTGTTGTTGATCGCCGTTTTTATCTGTACCAATGTGCATGCACAGCTAGGCTATGGCCCCGAAGTGAGCTTGGGCAGCAGCAGTATGCACTTTGTACCCAATAGTGCATTTACCTCTTCAAGTACATCCGGTATCTTCTCTTACCGATTGGGAGGTGTCATAGACGCTCCGTTTACCAAACATTTATATTTTCAATCCGGACTGTCTTTCTCGCACAAAGGTGGTGATCGTAATTACTCATTTTATGTGAGTGATAGTCTTAATGATGCCGAAAGCCGGTCGCTGGTATTGAACTATATAGACCTTCCTCTAACAATAGTCTATAAGACCCGATCGCAAGGTAAGGGGCGTGCCATACTAGGTATGGGGGCAACTATGTCTTACCTTATCGGGGGCACCAGCACACTCAATGCTCACGGCGCATACAACGACACTGCTTTTACTGTGCATAGTAAAACAACGCCAGATCAGATACTGCGCAAATTTGACATTGGCGCGAATTTCTTCATTGGCTATGAACTACCTACCGGACTGTATTTCAAAGTGTACTACTTATCGGGGGTGAAAGACCTTGGGCTGACATCAGAGGTAAGCAAGAACAAGATGTGGGGCATATCGGCAGGGTTTATGTTTGGCAAGGGTAGAAATGTAAATAAAGACGCTGAAGGACTGATAGACAAAAGCACCGATTAATTCATTGATTCTACTCTTGCCTTCAGCGCTGCATTCATCTGTTTGAAGCCATCAATGGTATTGACATCCAGCATATTTCCGAAAAACGGCAACAATATACCTCTGAATCGTTCATACTGCATCAAGGTAGTAGTGCCGTCACCATTATCTGTCAACATAAAAGTATGTTCTCCATCAAACAGGTGTGAGATAAACAACTTACCTATCCAACGCAGTTCCTTGTGTTTGTTGTATTGCAGAATGGTAGGTCTAAAGGTCATGCCCTTAGCTCCTGGCGGACATATTTTCGCTTCTATTTGCTGACCCACAACAGGTGTCCCTATGAATGACTTGATGAATGGATTCCATAAAGGGTAGCTATTGAAGTCGGTAAGAACAGCCCATACCTTGTCGGGGGTTGCTTGAATAGTGATCTCTGAGTAGATGAGCTTACCGCTTGTAATAATTTGTCCTTTTGCCTCGTTCTGTTTGTTCATTGTTGTTACGTTTTGTGCTTGTGCGCCTGTTATGAAGAGCAGGCCAACCAGCATGATGAATAATTTTGTGTTCACTTAATTTCTATTTGATGACACAAAATTCGTTCAGACAGGCAGCTCAAAACGATAACAAAAGATAAGAAAAACAGAAGATCATTTTTTTGTTACTCTATTCCTGATGCGGCTAAGGCTTACCGGAGTTATCCCCAGATAATTGGCAATATAGTGCTGAGGTATCCGCTCAATGATCTTTTGTTTGTTGCTTGCCAGTAATTGATGATACCGCTCCTCCGGACTAAGCGTCAGTAACCCTACCATTCTTTCCTCTACGCCTATCAACGCCCATTCTGCCAGCTTACGACCAAATCGTTCCCATGTCTTGTTAGTATCAAACAATTCCGCCAGTTGTTTATATGGAAATACGATCAGCTGAGTATCTGCCAACGCATCTATACTTATCTGCGATGGCATGCCGGTTATACAGCTCAGATATGCACCTACCAGTGCATTTTCGAAATAGAAATAGGTCGATCTTTCTTCGCCATCTTTAGTGTAATAATGCCGCATACAACCTTCGATAATCATACCCACTTCCTTTCCCATTTTCCCCTCTTCAGCAAACAACGTATTCTTCTTGATAGTCTTGAGTTCCAGATGGGGCAATAACAGCTCCCAATCAGTATCACTCAGTTTCACCAGCTTTTCAATTTGCGCTCTCAATGCTATCTCGGGGGCGATCATATCAGGTAGTTTAGAATTAAAGTTAGGGAAAGCAACTAAATGACAACAAAAAAGACCTTTTACTACCATCAAAAAAGGGCCGCGAATCATCGCGGCCCCTCTCTTCTTATTTATTCAAACTATGCTTCTTCATCCAGCTTATCATCTGCAACAAGTGCTGCATTGGCTTTACCGGAAACCTTCTTTAACCAATCCTTGAGTCTGAAACTAAGCAGGCACATACATGGCACAACTATAAGTGTCAAAATTGTTGCAAAGAACAGACCATAGATCATGGTCCATGCTAATGACGACCAGAACTCAGCACTATCCCCACCAAAGAAGATATGCGGATTGAACTCAGACAACAAAGTACCGAAGTCTATATTAAGTCCTACTGCCAAAGGTACAAGACCTAGTATAGCGGCCGTTGCCGTCAGCAATACCGGTGTCATACGTGTACGTCCTGCCTCTACAATCGCGTCGTAAGGTGTCATGCCCTCATGCAGCATCATATCCATGAACTCTACCAGCAAGATACCATTACGCACCACTATACCCGCCAGTGCTATGATACCGATACCACTCATTACCATACTGAACGTATTGCCGAATGCAGCATACCCCAGGAACACACCTGTGATACTGAACAATACCTCACTCATAATGATCACAGTACGGCTCAATGAGTTGAACTGCAGGATAAGAATGAGAAATATCAACATCATAGATATCAGCATCGCATTACCAAGGAAACTCATGGTCTCTGCCTGCTCTTCCTGCTGGCCACCCATCTTTATATTCATCAATGGAGAGTAATGAAAATCGTTGATCTCGCGCTGCACTGCGGCTACTACATCATTCTCATCAAAACCTGCTATCACGTTAGAAGATAAAGAGATGATGCGCTTCTGGTTCTTACGCTTGATACCACCATAGGTACTACCATAGTGTATATCTGCGAATGCACTTACCGGCACCGATCTGATCATACCACCCATACCCATATCGCGGAACACTACAGGCATATTCTTCACTGCGTCAATGTTGTTTCTCTGCGACTGCATCAAACGAAGATTAATAGGATAATCATCGTTCACATCTCTGAAACGAGATACTTCCTTACCAAAGATGGCAGTACGGAGATTCATAGCTACAGCATATGTAGAGATACTCTCATTATTCATGTGTTCGCGGTTCACGTCAAATACGATCTCCGGTTTATGAGCATCAAAGTCGCTGCGCAGTTCTTCTACACCCGGCACCTGCTTCGCTTTCAGATAGCGCTTCAACCTTTCGGCAGTAGCAACCAGCGTATCCAGGTTCTCACCTGTGATCTCCACGACTACAGGTTTAGGCAATGGCGGTCCGCCACCTTCTTTATCTACAGTTATTTCAGCTCCCGGATAAGACCTTACTACATTACGTATCCTTTCCAGATACTCTGCAGATGATACACCGTGACGCTCAGCAAAGTCAACGAAAGCTACAGCTATTTTACCCTTATTAGGAAAATCACCAAATTCATTTGCGGTAGGATCAACGGCATCTACCGTTACATTAGAGATCACAGACTTAACGATATCTGTTCTTTTACCTGTCTTCGGATCAATAAGAACTTCATTCACTTTTGTTTCCAGCTTTCTCATTACCTCATTGGTATATGCCTGATCTGTTCCTACAGGAAGGTTCAGATACACGTAGGCAAAATTAGGCTGTGCAGACGGGAAGAATACGAACGGAGGCTTACGGATACTATACAACACCAACGACAGTGGCAACAATATCAAGGTAACGATAAGTACCAGTCCCGGTCTTGTCAATGCCTTCTTCAGGATACCAGTGTACCAATCGCGGAACGCAGGCCATGCTTTGTTCTGGAAGCTATGTATCCATTTAGCAAAGATGAATTTCTCCATCAATATGAATACATAGATGAACATAACAAAATTACCCACTGATATATTTCCGGACAGATAGAAGATAGCAGCAATAGCAATAAATATGACCGCCAATACCTTATCTCTCAGACTTATTCTGCGTTTAGCATGATGTTCTTCATGGCTCTCCGGCTTCATGAACGACACTGCGAATACAGGATTGATAATATAGGCTACCGCCAGCGATGCCAGCAAAGTAATGATGAGCGTAATAGGCAAGAAGAACATGAAGCTACCGATAACTCCCTTCCAGAATGCCAATGGTATGAACGGCATCAATGTAGTTGCCGTACCCGACAATACCGGCAGGAATACCTCTCCTGTAGCCAGTTTGGCGGCCTTGGTAATGCTCATTTTACCATTATCGAAGATACGGTGCGTATTCTCTATCACTACTATCGCGTCATCTACTACTATACCCAACGCCAGCAGGAACGAGAACAAAACGATCATGTTCAGCGTAAAGCCTATGGTAGGCAATACAAGGAAAGCGATAGCACAAGACAACGGTACCGACAATGCCACGAACAATGCATTGGTAACACCCATAAAGAACATGAGGATGATAGTTACCAGCAAGAAACCGATGATGATGGTATTGATAAGGTCATGCAGGGTATTACGTGTTGTCTGCGACTGATCTCCTGTTATTACTATCTTCAGGTCTTTAGGCAGCTCATCATTCTTTTGCATCTTGGTCACCAGCTCCTGTATCTTGTCAGATGCTTCGATAAGGTTGGCTCCCTTCGCCTTAATGATGTTCAGCGTAATTACATTATTATTGTCCAGACGGGCATAACTCTTCTGTTCTGCAAAGCTATCTACTACCTGTGCAATATTGCGCAGATACACGCTTCCGCCTGATCCGTTCTTCACAATGATGTTGTTGATCTCATCAGCAGATTTGAATTCATTTCTGATACTCAATACACGCTTCTGGTTATTCATACCTACTTCACCAGCAGTGGTAGATACGTTCTCTGATGCAATAGCCCTGTCAATATCATCGAAGGTGATACCGGCAGCCTGCATCTTGAACAGATCCACATTGATCTGTATCTCTCTGTCAAGCGCACCTACACGGTTCACTTGTTTGATCTGCTTCATCGCCTCTATGTTATCCTTCACCTTGTCGGCATATTTACGCAGGCGTTTCAGGTCATACTTGCCGGAGATATTTACTGATAATATCGGCATTTCAGACAGGTCAATGTCTTTTACCTCTGGTTGATACGGCAGATTTTTAGGCAGGTCTTGTTTGGCCTTGTCCACACCATCCTTTACATCCTGTTTTGCCTTATCGATCTTTACATCAGTGTTAAACTCAACGATAACTATTGAGTAATCCTGAAATGATGTACTGGTTACCTTCTTCACACCGGTAAGGTTCTTCACCTGTTTTTCTATAGGCTTAGATACCAGGTTCTCCATATTCTCAGGAGATGTGCCGGGGTAAATTGTTTGTACTATGATATTCGGTATCTTAATTTCCGGAAATTGTTCCTTAGGTAAACTAAGATAGGCCATAAGACCGGCTAGGGTAATGAGGATCGTAACTATATAAATAGCCGTACGATTATCAATAGCCCAGCTCGATGGCTTAAACTCTTTAAATACGTCTTTCATGAGAAATATGTTGAGACAATTGTCTTGTTAGTGTGTGTTGTTTCTATTGTATGATAATGGTCTGGCCGTTCTCCATCTCTTCGTAACCTGCCGTTATTACTTTATCTCCGCTGTTCAATCCGCTCAGCACCTCTACATTACCATTAGAGTTTCTGCCTGTTGTTACCGGCACTGCCTTAGCCTTATTGCCATCTGCTACATAAACGATCTGACCTTCTGATGTCTTCTGTATCACAGATACCGGCACTACAATAGCACTTGAATTAGTATAGTTGGCTATCTTCATAATGCAAGACATGTTTGGATGCAGCTTATCGCTGTTAGGCAATATCACCTGCACCTTGAATGAACGGGACATAATATCTACCGCACCTGCTACAAAGCTAACCTTAGCCCTTATAGAATCATTGATATTAGGTAAGATCACCATTACCGGATCGCCCTCTTTTACCTTGCCCAAATAGTTCTCACCAAGCATAGCACTTGCCTTCAACCTTTCTCCGCCTACTATCTGTATGCCGGCCATACCCGGACTAACTACTGAACCTACTTTCAGATAAACATCCTGTACAGTTCCGCTGATCGGTGCTACTATCTTAGCCATGTTGCGCTGTGCCTGTAAAGCAGCAACATTCTTTTGCGCAGATTCATATTGTGTCTTTGCAGACAATAACTGAACCTCAGTACCAATATTCTGCTTCCATAGGCCCTCCTGCTTTTCATACAGGGTCTTCGCCAGATTAAGCTGCGCTGAAGCTGCAGCTATCTGCTGTTCTGTTGCTGCCGCGTCAAGTACTGCAAGCACAGTACCCGCGCTTACCTTCTGGCCGGCATGTACTGATATTGATTTAACTATACCACCCATCTGAGATGTAGCCACCACATTTTCATCACCAACTATTTCACTCTGCACTTCAATGTTGCCATTGAATACTTTCGGAGTCACAGCCATTACAGATACCGGCGTTACTTTACCGCCATCCTTCTTGCCTGCTTCCAGTTCTTTTATTTTGGCATCCAGCTCCGACCTTTGTTTTTTCAGCTTCACCAGCTCGTCGGCTTTATTGCCACCACCTCCGCACGATGCGAATATCATTGCAGGTATTATCAGATAAATTAAACGTTTCATATTCTTTATATTTTGTGTGTTTGTGTTTGTGTTTGATGATGATTATAATAGTCCTAATGCTTTTTTAAGATCGGCCTCACCGTTCACTATATCTACCATTGTAGAGAAATACGTATTCTGTGTCTTAAGCAACTCTGTCTGCGCCTGTGTTACTTCGCTGTTACTGCCCACTCCTGCTCTGTATTTCTTCTGTGCAAGATCCAGCACATCTTCCGCCAGTGCCATATTATTTCTCTGTGTCTGTATCTGCAGCAGCGAGTTGCGCAGGTTGGTCTTTATTTGTATAGTGCCTATGCTCAGCGCTCTCTTGGTGTCTTCAAGATTATTCTGTGTTTTTTCAAGGTCCAGTTTAGCTTCCTTTAACTCATTGAGCCGCTTCATACCACCAAATATGGTAGATGTAAGCTGCACACCTATCAGCGAGTAGCTTTCAAAGCGTTTGAAATCAAATAATTTAGAAAATTTGTTCTCGCCATAGTTAGTACCATAAGAGCCAAACGCGGCAATTGTAGGCAATGCAGCCATCTTGTAACGCTTTATATTATATTGGTTCAGCTGCACTGCAGTTGTCAGCGTATTATATTCAGGCAGTTTAGTGTACACCAGCTCTTCGTTCAGCAATTTCGCGGCATCTTCAATGTGGCGGTCTATGTTCATCTCAGTAAGCTCCAGTGGCATATTTATATCCATACCTATCTGGTATTTCAGTGTTTGCTCGGTAAGCACCACAAGATTTTCCAGTCTTATGCTATCTGTCTGCAGGTTATTTACCTGCACTGTAAGCCGCTCTACCTCTATCTTCTCTACCAGGCCGGCGGCATTTGTTTTTACAATCTCCTGCTGTAGATCCCTGAGGTAGCGTGCGGTCTTTTTTACAATCTCCAGCTGGTTTTTTACCACCACATGGCCATAATAAGATCTCATTATTCCATAGCGTACACCGGTTTCAGATATCTTGCTCTTCTGCCTGGCCATTTCCATCAGCGCGTTACGGGCCTGCAGCGCCACAGCTACACTACCGTCAAACAATATCTGTGATGCACTCAGACTTGCCGATGAAGCGTAATTCAGAGAAAATGCTATAGGCATGATCAACCCATCGGGAGCCGTTGGCACAAAACTCTTTGCCGCTATAAACTGCTTTTGAGGGTTAATAAAATAGTTCAGATCTGCCTTGCCTGTTACTTGGGGCAAAGCAATGGCTACCGTCTGGTCATTCTGTGCTTTCTGTATCAGTATGTCCAGTTGGGCGTTCTTTACTGTATAATTGTTTTTCATCGCGTAGTCCATGCAGTCCTGCAGGCTCATTCGCTTAACTTCCTGCGCTCTGGCGGCAGTGCCTGCGGCAAGAATGGTCATCAGTGCTATATATATACGTCTCATATCTTGGGTGATTGTTTTATGTATTGTGCTTTATATTCTGTGTATAGTTTTATTCCTTTCGGGGTCATTATTCCGTACATAAAGTGCTCCCCTATCTCCATGGCCACACTGGTTATGCTATGATCTTCGGTTACCATCTGGTTGGGCTGCAATATCATTATCGATGTTTCTATTCTCAGCTTGGCCAGCAGATTGGTATTGATCTCCTCTCTGTAATAACCTTTCCTGATACCCTCTTTCAGATTCTCCTCCATCATGGCCACATCTTTGTCCAACAACATACTCCTGAAACTCTTGTATGCTTCCGGATAATATCGCTGCAACTCGAACAGAGACATCGGGTTGATCTTTTTGAACATATTATCAAAAAATGCCAGCATCTTCACCATCGCTTCTACAGGATTCCCGGCAGAGTCAAGAACTGCCACACACGCATTGGTGGTATTGTTCTTATACCAGGTGATCGACTCATTCACCACTTCTTCTTTATTCGCAAAGTGCAGATATAATGTCTTCTTAGATATACCCGATCTGCGGGCAATATCATCCATCGTAATTGTCTTAAAACCATATTGGCTAAACAATTCCGCAGAGGCCGTAAGTATTTTTTCTAATGGTTCCATATGCAAATCGGACACAAAACTATGGAAACATTTTTTATGAAAAAAGTTTCCATAGTTTTTTTGGTGTCCGAAATGTTAAAATAATTTAAAAAGGGTTTAAATGCCCAATATTGAGAATAGTGCTTTATTTTGTTGTCCTAATCAATAATTATGCGTTCAAACAAACTTCCTGTAGTTGCAGTTACTTTTTTATTATTGGCATCGTCTTGCGGCAGCTCTAAAAAAGCTGGTAAAGACTCCTCTGTACTACCCGGAAACTGGCAATCTACACCCATAGTTATTGACGGTGATAACCGCGACTGGCCATCTCCCTACCCCAATTATGATAGCAAGGCCAAGGTAGCATACGCCACCTCTAACGATCGTAAATATATCTACATCACCATGCAGACCGGTGACGAACTTACCCAAATGAAAATGCTCAAAGGGGGAATGGTGGTATATATTGACACAGGTGGTGGAAAAGAAGAAACTTTCAGCATCAGCTATCCACTTGAAAACAATAGTACGGACCTGGAATTGCCACAAGGTATGGATGGACAGAAAGACGGAGGTGTTCAATTCGAAAAACAATTGGCACAGCGTATCCGCAAAGGGATAGAAGCAGCCAATCAGTTTTCTATAGATGGTTTCCCGGGTTGTAAAGGTGGTTATCTGATCAATCAGGTAGTGCCCTGCGGCATAAAACTTAAAGCCAGACTAGACGAATATAAAGAAATAGTATGGGAGGCAGCAATACCCGTAAAAAGCCTGTACAATAAAGATACACTGACTGCAGCTGATGCCGGCAGACCTATCAGCGTATGTTTTTCAATAAAAGGGACCAAAGCACCTAAAGGACAGGGCGTACAAAATGCCAATGGCGGCATGAACCAGATGGCAGGCGCGGGTGGCAGCAGAAATTCTGCAGCTATGGGTGGTATGCCCAACTCCGGAGGTGGAAAAGGAACCAATCCTCTTGAGCAATTATACTCTGCTACTAAAACAAGAAAGCAGTTCAGCCTGGTAGTACAACCTTAAAAAATATTTTAGGCATACCCAACCTTTGTTTATTTCTCTCTGTCTAATATGCACATGGGATAATTATGTCCCTGCTGCATCACAAAATATTGGGCTACAGCAACAGCCCCTGTAAATTTTTTTAGCTATTCACTACCATATATTCCCATTCATCTACCGTTGAATCAACAAAAGGCCATTTCTCTACCGGAAATGGCTTTTTATTTACCCTTACAGAAACAACACGATCTACAATTGACAAACAAAACAGGCTGTTCCGTAGAACAGCCTGCACACTTATTTAGAATAATCGTTTATCGGGTAGTTATTACTTTATTTCACCAACCATATCAGCCGGCTTTACCCATTCGTCAAACTGCTCAGCAGTCACATAGCCAAGGTCTATTGCTGTTTGTTTCAGCGTTTTGCCTTGTTTGTGTGCTGTCTGTGCGATCTCAGCTGCTTTATAGTAACCGATCTTAGTATTCAGTGAGGTTACCAGCATCAGCGAATTGTTGACGTGCGTAGCAATGTTAGCTTCAATTGGTGCAAGTCCTATAGCGCATTTATCGTTAAATGATACGCAACCTTCACCGATCAGGCGGGCACTATGCAAGAAATTAAAGATCATTACCGGCTTGAACACATTCAGTTCAAAATGGCCTGTAGCACCACCAATACCTATGGTCACGTCATTACCCATTACCTGAGCCGCGATCATAGTCAGCGCCTCACACTGAGTAGGGTTTACCTTGCCCGGCATGATAGAGGAACCCGGCTCATTATCAGGAATGTGCAATTCACCGATACCCGAGCGTGGTCCTGAGCTGAGCATACGAATATCATTAGCGATCTTCATCAGGCTTACTGCTATCATCTTCAATGCACCATGTGTTTCTACTATCGCGTCATGTGCCGCAAGACTTTCAAATTTATTTTCAGCAGTTACAAATGGTAATCCTGTAAGGTGAGCAATATTCTCAGCAACCTTTACATCATAACCCTTTGGTGTATTGATGCCGGTACCTACCGCGGTACCACCCAATGCCAACTCACTAAGATGTGCCAAAGTATTGTTCAGCGCTCTCAGGCCATGATCCAACTGAGATACATATCCGCTTATCTCCTGGCCTAGTGTAAGTGGTGTGGCATCCATAAAATGGGTACGACCTATCTTCACTATGTGCATGAATTCCTTAGACTTTGCAGCCAAGGTATCACGCAGCTTTTTAACACCCGGAATAGTTACATCTACCAGCATTTTATAAGCTGCTATATGCATTGCAGTAGGGAAGGTATCATTTGATGACTGTGATTTGTTCACATCGTCATTAGGATGGATGAATTTTTCTTTATCCGTCAGCTGTCCTCCGTTCATAACATGAGCACGGTAAGCCACAACTTCATTCACATTCATATTAGACTGTGTACCCGAACCTGTCTGCCATACTACCAATGGGAACTCATTATCCAGCTTTCCTTCCAGGATCTCGTCGCAAACTTTTCCTATCAGGTCACTCTTTTCCTGTGGCAATACACCAAGCTGACAATTGGTAATAGCAGCAGCCTTCTTCAGGTATGCAAATGCCTTGATGATCTCTTTAGGCATCTTGTTGGTATCCTGTGCTATTTTGAAATTTTCAATAGAGCGCTGTGTTTGCGCACCATAATAAGCGGTTGCAGGCACCTGCACTTCGCCCATTGTGTCTTTTTCTGTACGGAAAGCCATAATATTTACTGATTGTTTAGATTGGATGGCAAAGTTAATCGTTTTATGATGTGTGCGTACTGCTCAATATCATCAAAAATGAAATTTTATTGCCTGCCTGAGCAATTCATTTCATAAAAAGAGGGCGCTTTTATCGGGCGCCCTCTTTTTTATATCTTATCTGTTATGCTATTATCGCAGCAACGTGAAGTTACCGTTATGATGCTCTTTCTTACCATCCTTAAATGTGGCATCGATATAGTAAACGAATACGCCCTGCGGCTGTATCTCACCATTGTACTTACCATCCCATCCAAGACCATCGATCTTGTTGGTGCTGAAGATCATTTCACCCCAACGGTTATAGATCTCCATCTTAAAGGCTGTCAATCCTTTTGTCAGATATCCGCGTGGGAAGAAGTAATCATTGATACCATCACCATTAGGAGTAAATGCATTTGGTATTTCCATATAGCAGTCAGCAAGTACGTTCACGGTATCCGATGCGCTGCAACCATTGATAGAAACAGTAGCATAGTATGAACCTGGAGTAATTACATTGATGCTAGGCGTCAATTCACCTGAGTTCCAAACCCATGATGCACCAAGAGTACCTGCATTGATGAGGTCATAAAGCTGTATAGGATTACTGCCCTCACATATTGTAGTATCTTGTCCCAGATTGATGACCGGAGTAGGATAAACACCCAATGTCAGGAACATCGTAGTATCAGGGCAAATATCATAATAAGCAGTTACTGCAATTGCATAAGTACCCGGAGTAGTGAAACCATGTATCACAGGGTTTGTATTTCTAACACTGTCCAATGCGCTGAAACTCCATACAAGTCCCGTAAATCCTTCGCCTGTATTAGCTGTAAGGAAGGTAACATTTGTACCTGTACATATCACCGAATCACTCTCTGTAACATAAGGAGATGGATATGGTGCTATTCTTGCAGTTATTGGCGTACGTGGACCTACGCAACCGGTAGCAGATGTCTGATTAACATACCAGGTATATAGACCCGGAACCAAAGTTGAAGGTGTTGGCGCAATTGCAGATCCTGTTCCACCCACTGAATCGGTGTACCAAAGTATATTAGTACCTGTTGCAGTCAATGGTGCGCTGATACCATACTGGCAATACTCTACATTGGTAACAGCAGGTACCGGAGGTATCGGATAGATAACAACATTGGTAGTAGCAGAAGCACGACATGCATTGATGAATGCAGTAACTGTATATACACCAGATGCATTCTGATCGACACCGGTCAGAACAGGATTCTGAAGTATTGACGAATATGCATTAGGTCCGCTCCATGTATAATTAGTACCACCGTTAGCAGATCCTGCAGTCAATTGCAGATTTCCTACTGCGCAGAACGGACTGTTGTTGCTGGCGAATGGCTGCGGAATTGGGTTAACTACAACCCATGTACTGTCTTTAGAGAAACAGTTGTTGATACCTACTGTAAGTATATATCTTCCTGAATCTTGAAGTACAGCAGGATTGATGATCGGATTTTGCAATGCTGAAGTAAAACCATTTGGACCGGTCCAACTGAAGGTTACACCTGCAGTTCCGTCAGAACCATATAAGTTCAAAGGATCTCCCTCACAAACCGGACTGTTACTATTTACGAATGGAATAGCAGGGTGCAGGGTATCTACAAGAGCAACAGGACCAACTATATTGTATGTACAGAATTTTGGTGCTACTGGAACAATTGAAATATTTGAATATAACCCTTGATACAACGAAGGAATTGTCAATATACCTGTAGGAGATACCGTACCAGTGTAAGTATTAGCAACACCACTATCTAAATAATTAACGGTCATAACAAACCCCGCAGGCAAACCACCCAGTTTAATGTATCCGTCATTACCACCACAGGTTGATATGTTTTTTGTTCCTACTATAGATATGATATTCTGCGGAGGAGTTTGAACTGTAGTTGAAGCAGTTCCTGTACAACCTGAATTATCCGTAACCGTAACTGTAAAAGGTCCGGTAGGAAGACCTGTAGCAACAGAAGAAGTCTGAACTGGAGAAGAACTCCATACGTATGAGAATGGAGGAACACCTACACCAACTGTAGCATAGGCTTTACCATCGCTACCTGCATAACATGATACTGAGTCAGAAGTGGCAGAAACCGTCACATGGCCTCCAAATATCCTGATCGTATCTGTTTTGGTACAACCTAGGTCATTGGTAACGGTAACTACATAATCTGTATTAACAGTAGGTGTTGCTATAGGATTCGCACATGTAGTACAACTTAAACCCAACGCAGGAGACCAGCTGTAAGTTAATGGAAGAGCAACATCGGTAGCACCGGAAGTAATGGTGATCGGATTACCGAAACACAATGTGGTATCATTACTTGGGTGCAACTGAAGATGCGATGGTCTTACACGTGTGTACAAAGTATCGGGGCAACCGAAACCTGCATAAGGCTGCATAATAACTGCATAAGTTGTAGCAACAGGTGGCATTGGCAGCGTAATAGACTGAGTGGTACCATAAATTGTTGTAAATGTCAATGAGTCATACCAGGTATAAACACTGAAGCCTGCAGGTGCAGTCAATGTCGTAGTAGTTGAATCGCAACCTCCTGCAGAAATAGAGAACAAACCGCAGCTCATGTCAAGATAACCGTAGCCAAAGTGTCCGCCCAAATCACAATCACCACTGGCAAAATCGATCCTGATAGTCGTTCCGCCCAGTCCGGAAAGATTGATACTTGCAGTGGTCCATCCTTTATAATAAACGTCTCCTCCTATAGCAGAGTGCGTGAATCCGGGTAATCCCGAAGTATAGTTATAATTATATTGAGCGCAAGCAATAGGAACGTTGGTTGCAGAGTCATATGCATGTACCTCAAATCTTGGCTGTGAGGTCGCATCATGGCCGGAACCGCCATCCTCTAACACAACCGCATAACGATAGATAAGGCTGTAATTAGATACTGATGTTGGTACGTGTATATAATATCTCGCTTTTTCCGCCTCTGAGCCTACATTGTCATTACCTAGCTTCAATGAAAATGAGCCG
Source organism: Chitinophagaceae bacterium (assembly GCA_947447465.1). Lineage (GTDB taxonomy): Bacteria > Bacteroidota > Bacteroidia > Chitinophagales > Chitinophagaceae > Flavipsychrobacter. Next base: position 75,739 of record CANFKE010000011.1, read on the forward strand.
CCACCGGGAGCTACGATAGGGAAACCACCGTACATATCTGTACCTGCACCTGATGTAAGCGTATGACGACCTACCATAGCCGCTGTTGCTGTCGGGGTGTTAATAGGACAGCAAGTACCGATGAAATAGTTCCACACTGAAGTGTTACCCAACTCAAAATCGATGTTGGGCGGGCAATCCTGAGCAAAAGACCTGAAACAAAGGCCTGTTAACAGGAGGGAGAGCAAAAGTATCTTATTGTATTTCATAGACATCTTTGGAGCGGTTAACTAATCCTTATTATAACGATAGTGTTTTGTATCAATAGTTTAAATAGTATCTAAATTATTGTCTTGCAAAATATGCATTTATTTAAAAATATTATAGCAGACCATAAAAATAAATAAAAACAATGTATTTCTGACAAAAAATACGTGAATTACAATTTTCCTTACAGCTGCATCAACATTTTTAAAAAGTGACCTATATATAGGACAGTAAAAAATTGTGAATTCGTTGGCAAATATTAAATATTAATAATCATAATTCACAAAATCCACTATCACATTTGTAATAATTGCAAAGCATCAACTTCAATCTGCTACATGTTCATAGAGAATAAATAGCAATAACACATACGACTAATAACAAATCACATTAAAAAGGTAGTTTTGACAAATAAAACAGGGTTTATCTCATGCAATCTTTCTTATCCGATCTTTTTGCAAAGCAAAATACAAGCAGTAATAATTTCTTCCTGATGGCAGGTCCTTGCGTCATAGAAAGCGAAGAAGTGATCATGGCTACAGCCGAAAAGGTTGTTACTATCTGCGACAAACTGAATATTCCGCTTATTTTCAAATCGTCTTACCGCAAAGCCAACCGTAGCCGCCTGGATAGTTTTTCTGGCATCGGCGATGAAAAAGCATTGAAAATACTGGCAAAAGTTCGTGATAATTTCGGCGTTCCACTGGTAACAGATATTCATGATGCCGGCGAAGCTGCTATGGCTGCCGCTTATGTGGATGTGTTGCAGATACCGGCTTTCCTTTGCCGCCAAACAGACATTCTGGTAGCCGCAGCAAAAACCGGCAAAATTGTGAATGTGAAAAAAGGTCAGTTCCTCGCACCTGAGTCAATGGTATTTGCCGTAGATAAGATCACGCAGAGTAATAATAATAAGATCATGCTCACAGACCGCGGCACCATGTTTGGCTACCACGATCTTATTGTTGACTATCGTGGCATCCCTGCTATGCAAGATCTGGGCGTACCTGTTGTTATGGATTGCACCCACTCATTGCAGCAACCCAATACTACCAGCGGAGTTACCGGCGGCAATCCGAAGATGATAGAGACCATATGTCGCGCTGCAATAGCGGTAGGTACCGACGGTCTCTTCATTGAGACACACCCTGATCCGGCTCACGCTAAATCTGATGGTGCTAATATGCTCGATCTTGCTCAATTAGAACCACTGATGATAAAGCTCACAAAACTCCGTCAGGTAGTGAATACTTTGTAAACTACATTGCCTGACTGTCATGGCAAGCCTCTGAGTTTGCACTGAGTTATCTAAGCAGAACTGCGGTAATCTTTGCCCATCGGGACGTATCGTCTTTGCACACAATACAGACCCTGAAAGGATCACCGATGTCAGCACAGGGTTTTAACCCTATGACGACCGTAATAAAAATAAAGTCCTGAAAGGACGACATCATTATTTAAGCAAACAACCACCAGACTTTTATGTTCACACACACTAAGTCCATACTTACACTAGCCATAACGGCCATGTTGTGCTCAACTGCTACAGCACAGAAAAAACAATTCACCATGGCAGAGGCCACCAATGGCATGAGCTCTACGCTTGCTCCCAAAGGAATAAAAGGTGCATCATGGCAACCGGGCACAGATATACTCTGGCAGGTAGAAAAGAAAAACGATAAAGATCAATGGACAACTATCAACTATGCTACTGAAAAGACAGGCACAATATCATCTGTTGAGCAGGGTGTATATCCCGATGGTGAAAAAGTGAATAGTATTCCTGCGATCAAATGGTTAAGTAAAGACAAAGCTTATTTCATTAATGACAACAGCGTTATAACAGGCACACTTGATGGTAATAAGTTCAGTTGGAACAAATGGATAAAGTTGCCCGACAACAATGCCAATACCACAGTTGACAAAAGTATGCGCATTGCCTACACCATAGACAACAACCTGTGGATGATAGACAAAGACAAAAAGGTGATACAGGTGACCAAAGAGACCGACAAAGCAATAGTTTGCGGCCGCGCGGTACACCGCGATGAGTTTGGTATAGACCGTGGTATCTTCTTCTCACCAAAAGGCACATATCTGGCATATTATCGCATGGATCAGACCATGGTGAAAGACTATCCTGTTGTAAAGTGGGATGTAGTTCCTGCACGTGCCGACATGGTCAAATACCCCATGGCCGGACAAGCATCGCACGAGGTAACATTATGTGTATATGATCCCGCTACAGGAAATACGGTCGCTTTGAAAACAGGAGAAAAACACAAAGACCATTACCTGACCTGTGTTACCTGGAGTCCGGATGAAAAGTACATCTACGTGGCCATACTCAGCCGTGAACAGAATCATCTTTTACTCAACAAATACAATGCTAAGACCGGAGAAAAAGTAAAGACATTATTTGAAGAGACCGATCCTAAATATGTTCATCCTACTCACCCATTGATGTTCGTGCCGGGTTTTGATGATGAGTTCATCTGGTGGAGCGAACGTGATGGCTATGCTCATCTGTATCTTTATAATACTGACGGCACATTGATCCGCCAGGTTACCAAAGGCAACTGGGTTGTCAATGAGATAGTTGGTTATAACAAGCAGGAAGGTAAGATCATATTCACCGCGGCCAAAGAATCACCTTTAGAGAAACACATCTACTCTGTGAATATAGATAATGGCAGCATTGACCGCATAGATAAAGGCGCAGGTATGCACAGTGCTACCTGCACAGAAGATGGCAAATACGTATTGGATGTATATAGTGCAGGTGATGTACCCAAAACGACCTGTGTCCGCACCACCGATGGAAAGACAACTGTTGATCTGCTGAAGTCTCCTGATCCTCTTGCAGATTATGACCGCGCTGAGGTACGTAATGTCACTATCAAAGCCGCAGATGGTGTGACCCTGCTATATGGCAAGCTCATACTACCGCCTCATTTCGACAGTACAAAGAAATACCCGACTATCGTTTACCTGTATAATGGACCTAACGTACAATTGCTGCACAACTCATTCCCAGCCAGTGGCAACCTATGGTATGAATATATGGCACAGCATGGCTACATTATCTTTACTATGGATGGCCGTGGTAGCTGGAACAGAGGTACTGCTTTCGAACAGGCTACATTCCGCCATCTTGGCGATGTGGAAATGGACGATCAGTTGAAAGGCGTTGACTACCTGAAGAAACTAAAGTATGTAGATGCCAATCGTATGGGCGTACATGGCTGGAGTTTTGGTGGATTTATGACCACATCGCTGATGCTGAAACATCCCGGCGTCTTTAAGGTGGCTGTAGCGGGCGGTCCGGTTATGGACTGGAGCATGTATGAAGTAATGTACACCGAGCGATACATGGATACTCCGGAAGGGAATCCTCTGGGATACAAAAACTCTTGTCTGCTGGATAAAGTAAAGAACCTGCAAGGCAAGCTGATGCTCATACATGGCACCAGCGATGATGTGGTGGTGTGGCAGCACAGCATAGACTTTATCAAAAAAAGTGTGGATGAAGGTGTACAGGTAGATTACTTTGTATATCCCGGTCATGAACACAATGTTCGTGGCAAAGACCGCGTTCACCTTATGCAAAAGATCACCAACTATTTTGACGACTATTTGAAATAATAGCTAACAAGTAATCTTATAAATAAAGAAAGGAATTGCGATCGCAATTCCTTTCTTCATTTACTACTATAGCGCAGCACATTGCATTACCTGTGCGCTGTAGAATATTACTGATACTTACTTCTTTAACTCATCAAATGGTATCGGAGTACTTACTCCATCTTTAGGCTCCATCTCCGTATTACGCGGATCTTTGGTCACTACTACCTCTCCTCTTTTCAACAGGTTACCCTTACCATAAATACGCTCTACCAATTGTCCGTATTCTCTTGCCTTTTTTGCCTTCTCTTCGGGCGATGCACTGTAGAAGGTCACATCCCCGATCACCAGCTTCATATGCGAACGATCTTCGTCTATCAATATTTTTACAGATTGATACGTTGGAAAAACTGTAGCAAGACTATCCTGTACTATCAATGTTTTACCATCATTTTCCATCTCCTTACAACCCGGCAGCGCAAATGAACCGGCCGCAGCTAACAATATCAAAACAATTCTTTTCATATCATTCAGTTTAGAAATTAAAAGTAAGCAACATTATCAGATCGATACAATATTGATCTCATTCCTCGATCATTGAGTTATTCGGCAGTTGAACCATTAAACAACACATCCCTCATCGTAAATACGCCCTTCTTGCCTTTCAGAAACTCTGCTGCCAGCACAGCCCCTAATGCAAATCCTTCACGGCTATGTGCCGTATGTATCAATTCTATATCATCAATTGCCGAGGCATACTTTACCTTATGGGTACCGGGTACATTTTCAACCCTATGTGCTACTATTGGTAAGATACTTTCATTGTTGGCCAAATTCAATGCCCATGTTCTTTTAGTAGCTGCCCGCTCCAATATCTGCTCTGCTATAGTTATGGCAGTGCCGCTAGGAGCATCTTTTTTCTGCGTATGATGTGTCTCTTCAACACTTACATTATACTCAGGGTGTGTATGCATTAATGCAGCCAGCTGCTTATTCACTTCAAAAAATATGTTGACTCCGATACTGAAGTTAGATGCCTGCAAAAAACCGACACCTTTATCATTGGCCATGGCCGCAGCTACAGGCACCTCATCATTCCATCCAGTCGAGCCGCATACTACCGGCACTCCCAAAGACAGACAATCCAATACATTTTCTTTGGCCACTTCAGGGCTGGTAAACTCAATAGCAATATCAATATGCTGCATGTGTGCTGCATCCAGCTCATGCCTGTTAGCACTTGTTATTCGCAAAGTCACATTATGTCCTCTTTTTATTGCTATCTCCTCTATGGCATGGCCCATTTTACCATACCCTATTAATGCTATGTTCATGATCAAAATTTCCTTTAGTGAAGATAAGATGTATCAATTGAAATCTGTTCAAATAACACCCACATCCCCTATCTCCATCACATACGATCCCGAACTCGGTCGGGAGGCAATGCTATTAAATTACTGCAAGTATTGTTTCCTGCTCCGTTTCGTTGCTCTTAAGAGTCATTACCTCTACCCATAAAATTACCCACATTACGATAGCAGGCACAGCCTTAATGAAATATACTTCCAGGAAATTATGGCGGAAGTCGTGTGGGAAAAGGTCGGTAGGCGTAAGGCAACTCACTACAAACACGAACAACATCAATGCCTTATGTATTGATGTGCGTGGCCTTGAAAAATACCATATACCCACACCTGTAAGCACAAGTATGTATGTCGGCGATTCGGCTTTGTGGTTGAATATGATCACCCATATCAGCATAAAGGCCAGCATTAACAACCTGAACGTTTCATTTTTATACATGCTGATACGTGCAAAGGGAACAAAAAATAACAAGGCACCAATAATTGTGACCACACTTTTACCTCCGTTCAACCCGAACCAGGTATGCAACCATCCCAATACAGACATGCCATATGAAACAGCTTCATCCTGTCCCATCATTACCACCCAGTTATGATATTGCCATATCAGCATATCAGGCGATATGACTACAAGCGGCAATACAGCCAGCAATATCGTCCATACCATTCCCCAACCAATGAATTTCATTTTGTCGGGATAAAAGATAAAGAGGCACACCACAATAACAGCATAGATCTTAATGAATGCTGCCAACGCCACCCACAATGCCGCTTTCCACGCTTTCCCGCTTTGCAGGCTATTATAGGTACCTATCATCAGCGCCGCCATCAATCCGTTACTTTGGGTGTTCTGCAAAGAGGTGAGCAGCTCCAGCAAAATGAACCACAGCATCAATGTCTGGTTGCGGGTGGTAAAGGGCAACTTACGCACTGCGGCATACAGTGCCATTGCATTAAGCAGATTCCACGCTGGCATGGCAATGTAATCGGGTATCTTCGCCAGTAGCCCCATTGCCAATGCAAATGTTGGACTGTATTTATAGAGATCCCATTGCTCGGTAAGGTGATGAATGTATAAATTCTTTCCCTGCAGCAGATGAAAGAATGACAACTTGAAGATCACATAATTATTATAGTCGGTATAGGGAGGCGCAATATCAACATGCTTACTGATGATATAAAGGTGCAGACTGGCAACTATAGTTACCAACACATAAGCCCCCATTACCACCTTACTCTGCATTAAAAAATTTCGGATCGATGTCCACATAGTTATATAGTGTTTTCAACTGCGATAGGTACTACCTGCAAAAGACAAATGTAAAGCAGCAAAAGTAGAGTACTTTGTGATATAGATAATGCATTGCAGCACAAATAAACAATGACTACTCTGTCAGGAACGCATCAACGATGATCATAAAAACAAAAAACCACCCCAAAAGGAGTGGTTTTTATATTATAAGTAGTGAGGACTATTCGCCTATCACTTCAAACTCGATCTCAACAACATTCTCTTTACCGAAGTCGATGCTAGCCTTATGCAGACCTGCTTCCTTAACTTCGTCAAGAATGGTGATACGACGACGGTCAATTTCATAACCCTTCTGCTCACGGATAGCACGTGCTACCTGTATTGCAGTAACAGAACCAAATATTTTACCGCTTACACCGATCTTAGCACCTATCTTGATAGGAGATGATTTCAGTACTTCAGTAACATTGGCGATCTGTGCCATCAGTTTGTCTTCTTTCTTCTGCAATTGCTTACGACGCTCTTCCATTACCTTAGTATTAGATGCGCTTGCTTCTATTGCATATTTCTGTGGTATCAGGTAGTTACGGGCATATCCCGGTTTTACTTCAACCAACTCATGGGCTGCGCCCAGATTATCAACGTCTTTTATGAGAATGATCTGCATGATTGTTTACTTTAAAAGGTCAGTAACATAAGGTAAGATCGCCATCTGGCGTGCCTTCTTTATAGCCTGCGCTACTTTGCGCTGGAACTTTAATGAGTTACCGGTAATACGGCGTGGCAACATACGGCCTTGCTCATTAAGGAATTTTTTCAAGAATTCACCATCCTTATAATCGATATAACGGATACCCATTTTCTTGAAACGACAGTATTTCTTCTGGCGCTTTTCTACACGGGTTGATGTCAGAAATTTTATTTCGTTTTGCTTTGCCATTTTTTTCAGGGATTAATTTTGAGAAACAGTTTCTTCTGCTTTGTTACGCTTTCTGCCATTGTACATAACAGCATACTTGTCCAAACGGGTTACCATATGACGCATGATAGTTTCATCACGGTTCATCTGTATTTCCAGCTTAGCGTTAAGATCTGCCGGTGCTTTGAATTCTACTACATAGTAAAGACCGGTAGTCTTCTTTGCGATAGGGTAAGCCAGTGAGCGAAGGCCCCATGGGTGCTGTACACCTATTTCACCGCCATTTGCAGTAATAAGATCTGTGAATTTCTTCTGAGCATTTTTGTACTCTTCTTCGGATAATACCGGCGTGAAGATGAGCATAAGCTCATAATCCTGAAGCTTGTTTTCTGTTGCCATAATATTGTTTGGTTAAAAAATATCCGAATCTTCCGGCAGCAATTTTGGATATTCTGAGCCAGAATAGCCGGAAAAATTTCGGACTGCAAAGGTATAAAAATATTTTATTTAAAACCAAAAATACTCAGGAGAATATTTTACCCTTTGTTCCGTTATAAACATGTGGGGAAAACTTAACATTCACTAAGGATTTCCGTATCAACTTAGTAACTATATTTGAATTGCCCTTATGAATTACCCGTTATGATGGCATTACTTTATTATTAATCTTATCATTAGAACCATTTTAAAATCATCAAACCGTGGAAAACACAAGAAGTAAATCGGGTAATAAAACAAGACTCATCTCACTTTTAAAGCAAGTCCGGACCACAATAACATCCTGGTTCAGGCCGGAAGTGGTTGAAGTGACCTTTGAAGAAAATGAAGGCAAGGTGGTTAGCTACACTTATACTGTAGTAGATCATAAAAATGTTGCCTGATGCCTGCTTATTAGCTTATTGACTCCGCTTTGAACGCTGCGGAGCATAAATACCTCACCTCTGTAAAGGAGTTATAATAAAATAGAGGCTGCCAAAACTATTGGCAGCCTCTATTTTATTATTAATTATCAGTTGTAAGCAAATCACATATATTTTACCTCATCAGGCAGGTTGTAGAAAGTAGGATGGCGATATATCTTATCATTGGCTGGCTCATATAGCGACTCGCTTTCACCCGGATCAGATGCATGGATATTCTTGCTCTCAACCACCCAAATACTTACACCTTCCTGGCGACGGGTATATACATCACGTGCATTTTCAATGGCCATCTCCACATCTGCAGCATGAAGGCTGCCTGCATGTTTATGATCCAACCCTGCTTTACTCCGTATGAATACTTCCCATAAAGGCCACTCGGCTTTATTTGTATGTTTATTATCGCTCATTTTATTTTAGTAGATAGTCGTTATTAATTTTTCTCTGGATACTGTTTATGCGGCTTTTGTCTGTGCTGCGGCAGCCTTACGCGCGGCTCTCTTCTCAGCATATGCAGTTGCTGCATCACGTACCCATTGTCCTTTCTCCCAGGCAGTCTTACGTGCATCCAGCCTTTGCTTATTGCACGGACCATTACCCTTTACCACATTATAGAACTCAGCCCAGTTGATAGCACCAAAGTCATAATGACCACGCTCTTCGTTCCATTTCAGATCTTTATCAGGCATATCCAGACCTAATACCTTTGCCTGCTCAACAGTCACATCAACGAACTTCTGACGTAGCTCGTCGTTAGTAAGTCTCTTTATTCTCCATCTAACGCTGTTTGCAGTATTTGGGCTTTCAGCATCGGGCGGGCCAAACATCATCAATGACGGCCACCACCAACGATTGAAGGCATCCTGAGCCATCTTACGTTGTATCTCAGTTCCCTTTGCAAGCGTGAGCATTATCTCAAAACCCTGACGCTGATGAAAGCTTTCTTCCTTGCACACACGCACCATAGCGCGTGCATACGGACCATACGAAGTACGGCAAAGCGGCACCTGATTCATGATCGCAGCACCATCTACCAGCCAACCTATTGCCCCCATATCAGCCCAGGTAAGGGTAGGATAATTGAATATGGAAGAGTATTTGGCCTTACCGGTATGCAGTTGGCTATACATCTCATCGCGGCTCACACCAAGTGTTTCTGCGGCACTGTACAGATACAGTCCATGTCCTGCCTCATCCTGCACCTTGGCCATTAATACTGCCTTACGACGCAATGTTGGGGCACGACTTATCCAGTTGCCCTCAGGTAGCATACCCACAATTTCGCTATGTGCATGCTGCGATATCTGGCGGATTAGTGTTTTACGATAATCATCCGGCATCCAATCCTTAGGCTCGATAGTCATGTCACTATCTATCTTATCATCAAAATGTTTCTGAAATGAATATTGAGTCATTGAACCTCATGTTTATAGTTACAAATGTAAACATAATAGCGGAAAGAGGTAATTGATAATAGCCTGATGAAAATAGGGTCTCATCAATAATTCGGTGTACCGCCTTATCTACATCAACCTTTTACGATCACCTTAAATAAACAATGCATCCATATGTTATCTATATAGGTATGCCACAATTGTGCAATTTTGCAGGCATTAATACAGGACACAAGTGAACTATTCTATATTCAGATCAAAGATCTTAAGCTATTGTACCAAAAGAATGCCCGGCTACATCGAGTAGCCGGGCATATTTTATAATTTAGCATTAGTTATTCTTACTTAATAACACCCAGATCTTTACCTACCTTGATGAATGCATTTATTGCGGTGTCCAGGTGATGGCGGTCGTGACCCGCAGATATCTGCACACGGATACGAGCCTGCCCCTTAGGCACTACCGGGTAGAAGAAACCAACTACATAGATACCTTCTTCAAGCATCTGAGCTGCAAACTTCTGCGCCACTACTGCATCATATAACATCAACGGGCAAATTGGATGTGTACCTGGCTTAATATCGAAACCGGCATCGGTCATCTGCTTGCGGAAATACAGGGTGTTCTCTTCCAGCTTATCACGCAACTCAGTTGTTTCGCTCAGCATATCCAATACTGCTATTGAAGCACCTGTAATGGATGGCGCCAAAGAATTGGAAAATAAATAAGGACGGCTGCGCTGACGAAGCATATCTATCACCTCTTTCTTACCACTGGTAAAACCACCCGATGCACCACCTAATGCCTTACCCAATGTACCTGTGATGATATCAATACGCCCCATAACACCGCACAACTCATGCACACCACGACCGGTGGCGCCCATAAAACCTGATGAATGGCTTTCATCTATCATCACCAGTGCATCATATTTATCTGCAAGGTCACATATCTTATCCAGCTGAGCAATTGTACCATCCATAGAGAATACAGAATCAGTAACTATGAGACGTGTACGAGCATCCATATTAGCTTGCAGCTGCGCTTCAAGATCGGCCATGTCATTATGTTTGTAACGACCTCTTTTCGCCTTACACAAGCGCACACCATCAATGATAGATGCGTGGTTCAATTCATCAGAGATGATAGCATCCTGCTCTCCCAGTAATGGTTCGAATACACCGCCATTAGCATCAAAACAAGCTACATATAAGATAGTATCTTCAGTGCCTAAGAATTTTGCCAGTTTCAGCTCCAGTTCTCTGTGAATATCCTGAGTACCGCAAATAAATCTTACAGAACTCATACCATACCCACGATGATCTATAGCCTTATGTGTTGCGGCTATCACCTTCGGATGTGATGACAGACCAAGATAATTGTTAGCACAGAAGTTAAGTACCTTTTTACCATTCACTAATATCTCCGCTCCCTGCTCTGATTCTATGATGCGCTCTTTCTTAAAAAGACCTGCATCTTCTATTTCTTTCAATTCGCCCTGCAGGCGTGTATAGAATGATGTACTGGACATTGTTTGATTATTTTTTGAACAAAGTAAATAAAATAGTTGTTATGATCTTGTCTTCTGTAATAACAATAATGCAATTACAGACCTTGCTGATTCCGATTTCAGTTGGTTGCCACTACCTCTGAGGAACGTAACCCAGCTTTTGTGCGGTCTCTCTATCTTTCTGAGCAGCTACCTTATCTCCCTTCATATCATAACATACTGCTCTGGCAAAATAGATCTCTCCCATCTTCGGTTCTATCTGTAGTGCCTTATTAAAATCTTTAAATGCTTCATCACACTTGTTCATACGCTGGTATGCCCGGGCTCTGTTAAGATATGGCTGGAAGATGTCCGGATTCTGATCAATGGCCACACCATACTCCACTATTGCTTTGTCCTTCTGATTGGTCATATCCAAAAAGTTGGCAAAGTTACTATGCGCCTCAGGGTTGTATGGCTTCAGCCGCAGTGTCTCTTTATAGCAGAATATAGCGGAATCATCTTTACGGGTGATACTGTATATGACAGCCAGTCCCAGATACGCGTTAGCTCCCATATCTGTCTTATCCAGCGACAGGCCTTTATAATAATACTGTTTGGCCAGATCGAACTGATTATTACTTCGCATCAACTCACCCAGCGAGATATAAGGATTCACAAATTGTGGTTGCAGCTCAATAGCTTTGTTCAACAGATAATAAGCAGAGTCAAAGAATAGTTTACGCTCCCTTGCATCTACAGAAGCATTGAATTTATTAAAGTAGAAAAAACCAAGATTGTTATAGCCATTTGGCGCCCTTACAGGCTCTACCTCAATTTCATCTCTCCAAATACTCATACCATCATACCACACTTTGCTACGCTCATTACTCAGATAACCGAAGAACAACACCACCGGCACCATCACAACAAGAGCGGTTTTACCCATCATCACCGTTTTTTCATTATCCAATAGCGTTGAGATAGTCCAACCTAATATAAAGAACAGACCGATATACGGCAGATAGCTATACCTGTCTGCTATTATCGCCCCACCCACGGGTATGAACTGCAACAACAGCGCTATGTTGATCAGAAAGAACATGATGCCGAAAATGACTGCCTTACTTTTTCTGCCCAGCCAAAATGCACCGGCCAGTACCACCAATGCTATGACCAGATATATGTAGTAATAAGCAGGCAAAGCACCATTTTCCTTCAACGGATAAGGGTAAAAACAAAGCAGTTTTATTGGCAATATCGCCTTCCACAAATAAGTGACCAAAGCATACCCGCCAAGACCCAATCTTTCCAAAGGACCGAATTTTTCACCTTGCGTATTCAGTGCTCCGAATACCCGCTGGTCCTGTAATGATTTGATACCTCCCAAAACAGACATGGCGAAAAATGGCAGCTTTTCAATAAATATGAAGAAATTGATATTCTGCAATGAAAATACAGAACTACCTTCCTCCGCTATTGATGATTTCCATATACGACCATCAAAGTAATCTATGAGCAGCAAGGTAACAGGCAGTACTACAGCAACAGGTTTTGACAATAGTGAGCAGGCATACAACACACCCACACCCGCATACCACAACCATTTTTTTGAGCCATCTGCCTTTATATAATACATATAAGAGATACAGGCAGCAAAGTAAAAAAAGCCATACACCACATCTTTACGCCCAGCTATCCACGCCACCGACTCAATATGCATCGGGTGAATGCCGAACAGCAATGCTGTGATAATAGCCGCTATGGATCTCTTGGTCAACAGCCAGAAGAAACAATAAACAAGTATGGTAGTAGCTAGATGAAAAATAAGATTTTGCAGATGATAATGATATGCATCCAAGTTAGCACTGTCATAGTCAAATGCATAAGTGAGAATGGTCAGCGGATGATAGTTACCCATGACCGGATTACTAAGGGAAAATATATTCTTTATCCCCTCCGCCGAAATATCCTTGATGAGTGGATTGTTCAATACATATCCCGGGTCATCCCAGTTTGTGAATTGATTGATCAGTGATGATTTCAGAAAAAGAAAGGTGGTAATGACGATACCGGCAATAGCCAGCAAGTGCTTTTGCATGTCCGACATCTTACCGGATGCAGCTTTCGGGGCATTGGCCACCTTCTGTTGTACCGGTCTTGATGGAGCAGGCCTGTTTATATTGGTCTGATTATTGGTCTTTTTTGCCATGCCACTTGAATACTATTCTAAATGATCGAAAAACGTGTTGATTATTATAACCCTACGATCTCAGCTCCCTTCAGTATGGGTACGATAGGATGCAGATCGGGCGTAACACAATATTCCATATCCTCCACTAAACCGAAACCCGATAGCCTGCGGTAATGAGAACTATCCTTCAGAAACGATAATAAATTAGCTCCGGTAGATTGCTCATACAACATCCTTGCCGCACGCGCACTATCACAATTGATATCGAATTTATCGCCAATTTTACTCACCACAGCACCGGCAAATAGAGTATCTTCCATGTTGAATCTATCCTTCCATGAGGAACAACCTAACAGTACATTTTTTCCCTCACCTACAAGATAATCGCATATAGCCTGTAAATTCAGGAAAGAACCTATAACGATAGCTGCAGCGTCCTTCACCATATGCAGCAATCTGGTACCATTTGTAGTGGTCAACACCAGTACCTTATCCTTGATGAATTCAGTAGGATACTCCAAAGGCGAATTCCCATACTGAAGACCCTCGGCAACTTTGCCGTCACGCTCACCTGCAGTGATACTTCCCGGAATTTCATTACCCAGAGAGATACACTCCGCAACTGATGCTACAGGTATGACACATTTGGCACCATTATGCAAAACAGCAGTAATGGTAGATGTAGCCCTGAAAATATCAATGATGACAACGACAGTATTGGTCGTATCATATAAGTGCAATAGTGCTGGAGATAGGCAAACTTCGAGCCTTGGTTTTTGTATAGTACTCATGAAGACGAATAAGGATGCAAAATAATAAAAAAAGCGCTGCAAGATGCAGCGCTTTTTGAATATACTGTAGGGGTATTAGTAAACCCACATATCATGCTCTTTGTTGAAAATTTCGATAGCGTTCTGCTGGCTTTCATACAACTGCTCCATCTTACCACGAGGGTCGGTGCCGTAGATATCTTCAAATCTCTGATCCAGAGAGTTGCTCACCTTAGTGATCTTGCTTGAGAACTGACGAGCTTCGAAGAATTCATCCCATGTATAACGGTAAACATCGTTCTGAGGGTTGAAAACTTCGTAGTTAGACAATGTCTCACGTATCTGAGGATAGTACAACCAGAACATAGCAACCGGACCTCTGTAGGTACCATCATCACCATATTCATCCTTTACAGGCGCAATACCGATGATGTGAACCACCATCTTACCCTGATTACGGTCGAACAACCATTCTTCCTTAAGTCTGAACTTAGTTACAGTTTCAGGCTTGAACTCGTTTACGATCACCTTCTGGATCTTCTGACCTGTTACCGGGTCTTCAATTTCCTGAGTATCATTCTTTGGAGCCAATTTCTCCATTACCTGCTCCTTTGTGAGCTTGCTGGTGAAACGGTCATCAAAAGTAGAATAAGCAGAAATCTTACCTCTCTTGATCGCATCGATCAGGATTTCTATGAACATACCACCACCGGTATTTTCATCACCCTGATAACGGAATCCGATATTCTGCTTTTCACGAGTATCTATTTCTCTCCATACTCTCTTCTTCCACAATACATCTGCTTCGCGGATATACTGCCAAGGAATAGGCACACCAACATGCTTTACACGATCGTAAGTACCATCGTTAACTAATGAAGGTTTCCAGTTAGGATTCACACCCTGTTCGCCTGCAGGATCAACTGCCGCATCTTTAGCAGCACCACCCTTCTGAGCAAATGCAGCCGAGCAACAAAGTGCTAAAGCAACTGTAAGAATAAATTTATTGGAATTCAGGATTTTCATATCCTTATTGTTTTTACAAAGTTAATTAATTCAACGTCAAAATTATACTGTTCAGGTTTCTAACCTTTCTGTCAGGACCGATACCCTTGATGTTCTCAATGAATATTCTGTCACCCGGCTTTACACGCTGCTGCCATTTCTGTAATTCAGAATTGTCTGTGAAACGTGCTCCGCTTGGCTTGCTACATACCATACCAGGAACATAGTCACCACCCTTAGGAAGAATAGAAACAGTAAAGTCTGTGATCTGGAACTTAGCTTCAAACTCGAACTTTTCAAGAACTGCCTGTGGTGCGATAGCTACCTTGAACTCACCCACCCTCATTACACCTTCTCTCTTACCTAACAAATAAGCAACAGGGTCAGGAATGTATTTAACACGAATTGGCATTGATGAAACTTTGATATCCGGAGATGATCTGTCTTTAGACTTCGCCATGATATCTACCATGAAGTTAGGATTTGGAGCAGTACAGTTGATCATGTACTTACCATTACCACCGGTAGCAGTACCACCTGGAGGCAACTTCAAATAAACGTCTTCTATAGAATAACCCGCAGCACTTACAGTTACCGGATTATCAACACCGATATAAAATACGTTCATCTTATCCAACTGCAATGATGCACCGGTAGTACCCACCATATAGTCGAATGACCATGGCTTAGTGATCTTACCCTGCTCAGCAGTTTCCAAAGTAATTGTACCTTTTACTGTCTGCAAACCTGTACCTGCAGCTGTAGTTTCCCACTCAATAACACCATTCTTAGCAGGCTTCTTATTACCACCACCCTGAGAGATTGCCAATGTAGGCATGTTGCTCTTATTGAAGGCAGCCAACAATATTGTCGCTTCGATCTTATCACCAACGAGTGCATAAGTAGTTTTTGGAACAGCAACCGCTGCAGTAGTATCATATTTCAAGTCACGGGCGTGAGACAACTCAGCCAATTTCTTAATAACGATAGCTTCAGAACTACGAACATCATTCTGGAACTTAGAGAACATAGCCAATGCAGCGATAGCAGGCATGTGCTCGAAATTACCAATGTTCCAGTCACCTGTTGGGTTATGGTCATGATTAGGTTTGCACTTTTCTACTACCAATGGCATAAATGGTGACAATGCAGCAGAATCATGAGGGATCTGACTCAACAGGAACGCTCTCATCTCAGTGATTCTCTTTTGAAGATCAGTACCACCCTTTCTTTCAACAAGAAGTGTAGTAGTCGCATCGATGTTGTCCATCTTATCTGGCATACCAGGCTCTTCTTTAGAATAACCTCCTGCTTCTATAACGATCTTCTTTTTCCACTCATCGAGGTACTTGATCATTTCGTCAGACTTCTTCACCACCTCATCGGCCTGAATTCTGTAAGGTCTTACCTTATCAGCCTGACCTGTTTCTTTTTCACTCGCTATGATCTGTGCATAAAGATCCTTCGTTCTTGCGTCGATGGATTCATTAGACTTATTCATACTAGTGCTCAACGTTCTGAACGCATTGAGGATCTCATTTGATACATTGAGGGCCAGCAGGGCAGTCAAAACCAGATACATCAGGTTGATCATTATCTGCCGCGGCTCTTTAGGTATAGACATTCTTTATCTTTTACTATAAGTGAGTTATAATAATTTTTCGTTCGTTTGTTTAGCTACTAGCGGCCCTGCATAGCAGAAAGCATGTTGCCATATACCTTGTTAAGTGTAGTAAGGTTTGTAGCTAACAATCCTATCTGCTCCTTAGCGCTGGCTGCATCCTTAGCACTTGATGCCATTGCATCAGATGCTGTAACTAGGTTGCTGTAGAACTTGTTCATAGCCTTCAGGTGGTTATTTGCATCCTGAAGTTCTACTTCATAGATCTGGTTCAATGTACCCAGGTTACGAGACAATACCTTAACCTGCTCGTGGAACTTAACTGTATCACCTGCAGCCTCATTGAATGAGCCCATAGTTTTAGCCGCACCCTGGAAAGTTGTTTTCATCTGACCCAAAGCTTCAGCCGCTTCACGCGCACCCTTAGAATATGCTTCTGTTGATGCAGTGATGTTGGTGATATCCTTGATCTGATCTACTGTCTGACCAAATTTGTTGAAGCTTTCGCCCAAACGTTTCATGCTCTCCGGAGTGATCTTAGCTTCTTCAAGCATCTTATCCATTGCAGCAAGTCCTGCACCACCTTCTTTCTTAGCTTCTGCACCATGAGCACCTACATGCTTGATACCTTTTTTGTAAGCCTCAACGTGTGGATTCTCAGTAATACCAGGGTAAAAACGCTCCCAGTAGTAATCACTGTGTGGTGGGAGCAAACCAAGCATCGCGAAGATCACGGCCTCAGTGATCATACCTGAAGTAAGCATGACACTTGCACCTGGCCAGTGCTGAATCTTAAAGAGGGCACCCATCAATACCACAGATGCTCCAAGACCTATGATCAGATTCTTAATGTACTTACCGGTGTTGGATTCAAAAAAGATTACTATCGGATTCATGTTATTTTTTAGTTTAACTTCTTTATACGTTATGGATAAAATGACCTGTCGTTAATGTTTTGTATATTATTTGTTCCTCATCGGGCGTCTGTTGCTCAATGCAGGAGCAGGGTAAGTGATCACTGTACGGAAACCAATATATGGCTTAGCAGTATCAGCATACTCATAGTCACGAGTACCCACCTGCAGGTAGTACGCTACGTCTCTCCAGCTACCACCACGTACCACTTTACGGGTAAGATAAACTGATGCGTTATCTTTTGCACTGTAACCAAGTTCAGGGTTGATATCAGCTACCTGATTGTATGAACCACCGAAATAAGCTGATGAAGTCCACTCAGATACGTTACCTGACATATTCTTCAGACCGAAATCGTTTGCTGCATATTTATCAACAGGAACTGTGTAAAGACCGCCATCAGCAGAGTAGTTACCACGCTGAGGCTTGAAGTTAGCCAGATAACAGCCTTTCTTATTGATGATGTAAGGACCGCCCCATGGATAAGGAGCTTCGTTACGACCACCACGTGCTGCATATTCCCACTCTTCTTCTGTTGGAAGACGGAAACGGCCTTCTGTGTACATTCTTGACTTATCACGCTCTGACCTCCAGAGGTTAGTACGCCAATCACAGAATGCATTACACTGATAGAAATTAACACCAACTACAGGATAGGTATTGAAACCCTGGAACCAGAAATACTGGCGAGCGATAGGCTCATTGTATGAGTAAGAGTATTGACGCACCCAAACTGTAGTATCAGGATAAGCAGGAACATCTTGCTTAACAACAAATGCCTTGTCGTTATAGCCCTTCATGTTTCTTGCCCTTGATGCGTTACCAAAGTCGAATGTTTCTGAATGATATACCAATGTGCTGGCGTTGATCAACTTAACACCCCAACCTGACTGATCAGCTGGTGTGTACATTGAAGCCAATTGATCCTGTACGTCTGCATCTCTCCAGTTGATACGTTTGTTCCAATCCAGACGAGTAGTACCATCCGGGTTGTCTTTTACGTACTGAAGGAGTGTGCGGGCAATAGAATCCTTTACCCAGTTAGTGAACTGACGATATTCCTGATTCGAGATCTCGGTACCATCCATCCAGAATCCAACGATCTGAATGGTATGAATAGTCGCATCGTTTCTACCACGTACATCCTCGTCGCTGGCTCCCATCTTAAATGTACCTGAAGGCACATAGACCATGCCGATAGGCAATGGAGCCTTGTACATTAACCTTGTCTGATCACCTATTAATTGGCCATTGGAGCCCCTTTTCCCACAGCTTGCAAATAGTGCGAGCAATGCTAAAGCTGAGACTTTCAGGGATGTTCTTTTCATACTACTAGTTATTATTTTAGCAATTTGGCA
>CANFKE010000012.1 GCA_947447465.1 Chitinophagaceae bacterium
CAAAAGAAATGGGAGATGATGCAGGAGCTGCATCCTGGGGCCAAATACGGCCAATATATGGGTACTGGTAGTAGCATCACCGGTGCCTCTAACTCTATATTTACCAAATATTCTGTGTCTATTGTGGGGCAACCCAAGTATATATATCGTTACCAAGATAGTTGTACCGCTTTCTCGCTCCCGGATACTATTACTATAGACGGTGTTTTTTATGATAACCTGAGGACAATGGCTATTGACTCATTCATCATGCTGTACAATCTCACAATTACGCCAACCAGAGATCCCATAGCTGAGGCATTGTTGCCATTACATCCTGAATACTGCAAGCTGAAACAATGCTTTGTTGACACTTTCAGAGAACAATTACTTGTATTGCCCGATGCAACTGTGGCTGAACAGATGCACTTGCTGCTGATGGACAGTATAATAGCTCATGATCCTATTCAGCATTATCTTTTATCATATGGTTTTACCAACCCTTACGACTCTCTGGCTACTTATTCAGGGGGAGTTATTCCTCTGGATGTGCTTGTGCTTGAAAAAGCATATTGTGGTTGCGGAGATTCGATCATGAGTAATTACTGTATCTACGATCGTTTTGGTTACGAGATAGGCAACAGGTTGCTCATAAATGATTTTGTGAAGGAAAGGTACTTTAATGAGGTAATAGACATTTATCTCAGCAACAGGCAGCGGTTTATTGATGGTATTTTGTATGCCGCCGGAGATAGTTGCTGGCATTGTGCTAATGTAAGAATGACCCTTCAGCCTGCGCCCATTTTTCCTATAGGTACTACTACAGCAGGTGGTCCGGCGCCTATGTGGGCCGACTCCTTGTGGACAGGGGCGGGGCATACATCTTGGCTGCTATCTGCTTTCAGTGGGTTCTCGGGCACCACGTTTGGCGCAATTATGGATAGTGCCACGCTGGTCATGTATGATAGTGCCAGGTTAATTTACAGCGCCGGTGATTCGTTGATGTGTTTCGGGCAGATTGACACAATTGTTGCACACCTTGATAATTGCGGTAGCGGTAACCCTGTTGTGCTATCAGGTATCAGAAATACGCTGGATAGTTTATGTGCGGCGCATGTTATTCATTTCGGTGTATTTACGCCAGATATGATACGCTTTGCGATATTGCGCAATGGTGCCACGCTCAATGATTTTTGCAACCCTTACCTGGTCAGCTATGATCTGCATATACCAACGGTTCCATTACCGTCGAGTCTCAACTGCCGGTCTGATAGCTTCTTTACTACTTTCAGAGATTATCTCAATGACACAGATATAATAGCCGTACTCAGGAATCCGGGAATTGTTCGTAAAGATACACTGCAGTTGCTCAGGGAATTTGAAAACAATGTATGGGGTTACGTGGGTGATGCCAATACGGAAGTCTTTGCGACCTGGGATCCGGTTGATACCTTATACAGGCTGTTTATTTACCCCGATCCGCTTTCGTCTGGCGGTACAGACACTGTAAGGATCTTCCTGAGAGGTACAGGCGGCTGCGGAAATGTGTTCAGTCTCGGTGATAGTATTGCCATTTTCGACGTGTCTTGCGTCAATACACTCACTGCACCGCCTGCTATGGGGTATATTAACAATTACAGCTTCGTTACTGATGTCCTGTCCTTTGTTCACGGCACCTCCAGCATGACTTTTAATGTATGTTCTGTGCTGGGATGGACCGATAGCATACCCACTATGGTGCCGCGTCATAACGTGATAGCCGAATGTGTGCCTTGTACGCAAATGAGAAGTCTCTATAAGAGCTTTAGAGATACGCTACAGTTTCTGGGGGTAATGGGTACCGATCACCCCATGTACGATATGATGCTGCAACATTTTGTGAACTACAAATTGAGCAAGATCTATTCTGCCGGACAGTATAATACATTTATAGAAAGTTGCTCACTGGCCGATAGTATGACTATGCCGATGTACTTCGGCTATGCCAATATGAAATTTGCCAATAGTGTTGATGCTGACGTTTTCATTGCCCTGCTCAACGCCTTAGACCCAACTATCTCCTTCTATGATATGTACAAGGACAGCGCAGTGTCAGGGGCAATTACAGTTAGTATTGATTTCAACCTCGTGCCCTATAGCAATTTGTGGTTGTTTAAAGACTTTATTGACAATTATACCGGATCGTATGTAGCAAAGGTGACCAATTCCAGTCTGGGCACCCTGCAGGGTAGCGATGTTATTGGCTTTTTTCATATTCCTGTGGGCACTGTTGTGCCGCCGGTTGCAACTATCCTAGGTTCGGGTGGCTCTGTTTCCGTAGTACAGGACGCCAATATTGCAGGTGTATGGAACGGTACATTATACGAACCTAGAGACTACTATTATATAAAGGAAGTGACAGGGACTACACCGGCATATGAAGTGTCGAGAGCGCTGTATGAACTGCGTAGGTATTTCTACAATAATGGTATTAGCTCGGTTTTCGGTACGTATAAACAAAGTACAATCAACAATGATTACTATAGGCCAGAGAAAATTGACTATCTCAATTATGCTTACCATTATCAGCAGCTACCGCCATACCGTGTGCTCGATTCACTGCAAGCAGAATACCTGGTTGCGCGTATAGCAGGCTATGCGGGTAGTGAGGCTAGCTATACCCAACCATTTAATCCTAATGTCATAACGAATCTTTACTTATCCAACGGAACATCTCTACTGCCGGGGTTTGATACCTTAAGGTATATTCTGCAGACCGTAATGGACAGTAACTTAGTCAGTCCCGGGCATGTTTTCTTTGATACTAACAGGGTACAGGTAAGGGTAGACGGGTCTATGTATGCCTATCGCTGTGCCGACGGATCATATTGGTATAGGTATTTTGGGGGAGGTGATACCCTGTATAATGTATGGGTGGCTATGCCTCCATGGATACCTGGTTACAGTAGGCCGGCATACACTATTTTGTCTATAGGTCCACCGGCGGATATTACGCCGGCGCTGGGTGATACCAACTGCCGTTTCTTTACGCTGAATGTACAGTATCCCGGAGACACCGTAATTGTTCACGCCAAAGGAATGACCTCCTTTGTAATAGCTAAAAATATAGAGCTTTATGATGTGTTGCTGGGTAACCAACTCACAGGCATTAACGGCACTACCATGACCGATACCTTCCAGAACTGTGAGCGCGATATCCTCGGTTCAGCATTACGGCAAGGTAATGTTGATTATTCTGCCTATTACGATTCTGCACGATCGGCTATACGCAGTGGCTTCCTGGCGTGGATGCTCGATTCTCTGCAGGAACAATTGTTTGTGAGCTACATCAATCAGGATTTTAGCTATACCTTATATTACTACGACAGGGCTGGCAATCTTATTTCTACAGTACCGCCGGGGGGCGTAAAGAAGCTGGACACGACACTGCTGGATGGCGTAAGCACTATAAGAGATACGTATACACCCGACAATCCTGCCTACCCCGATATGACCGGTGTAGGCGGCCTTGGCTTTATACCCTATATTCCGCAACACAATAAAGTAAGCCAATACCAGTTCAACTCGCTAAATCAGGTGCTCAACCAGAACACGCCTGATGGTGGAACTGTAACCTATAAATACGATAAGACTGCCAGGCTTGTATTTTCACAGAATGATAAACAGGCACCCGAAGGCTACATGACTTACCGACTCTATGATCATCAAAACCGGATGATAGAGACCGGCGAAGCGAAGTTCCAGTGTCCTTATTTCGACCCGTTTTTTGCAGACCTGATAGTGCCGGGCTCCCTCCCTCCTTGTTATTTTGTTTATCCTATTCCTCCAGACCCGAGTGGGTTTACACTGCCTGGTCAGGAGTATTCACCGTATTCCCCGGTTATCAGGTATTTCGATACTATGACCCACGACCAGATCATTGCCTACATACATACTATAGACAGGCGCGATGTGGTAGTAACGGTTTATGATACCGAAGCGGTGAACCTGCAAAACTATAGCAATCTTACCCGCCAGGAAAATCTGCGTAAGCGCGTAGCAGTGGTTAAATATTTTGAGCAGATAGCTGGTGCGGATACCAGCCAGCAATATTATACCTATGCTAACCATTACAGCTATGATATTGCCGGTAATGTAAAAACTCTGGTGCAGGACTTCCCTGCGCTCGATACGGTACAGCAGCGTTATAAGCGGATCGATTATGACTATGATCTTATTAGTGGTAAGGTAAACATGCTTAGCTACAACCGCGGTTATGCTGATCAGTATTATCAGAAGTATGCTTATGATGACGATAACCGGCTGACCAAAACAGAGACCAGTAATGATGGTCTGCTATGGCACCGTGATGCAGAATACAGCTACTACCAGCATGGCCCGCTGGCACGGCTTGAGCTAGGTGACCTTCGGGTGCAGGGTATAGACTATGCCTATACCATTCAGGGGTGGCTTAAATCTATAAATGGCGATACCATAAATAAGGCCCTTGATATGGGCCAGGACGGATATGCTACCATTAATGCCGGCGACGCAGCTGCCTTCACTATAGATTATTTTAAAGATGATTACAAGCCTATTGGTGGCACTACCGGCACTGTGCTGACCCATGTAACGCCCCAGGATCTAAGCCTCTATAATGGTAACATAGCCAGACAGACGATGGCTTTCTATAATGAATTTATGCACCCTGGTTTCCAACGACTCAATAAACAATACGTTTATGACCAGCTCAACCGGCTGCATAGTACTACCTACAATACTGTTGACGCCGCGGCTTTCTCGCTTACTCCTACCGAAAGCTATCGCAACCATTATACTTACGACCCCGACGGTAATATATTGGAGCTAGTGCGCTATGGCGACAAAGTAGGAGTGGCTGTGGGTACCCCTATTATGGATAGCTTTGCCTACTACTATGGCAATACCTATGGAGTACGCCCCAACCAGCTCTATGCCCTTACCGATGATGCGCCCTACCATTACGGCAATGATATAAGGTATCATACGGCCACCACACCACTGCCCGCTGGCTATTCATATGATGCTGTAGGTAATACATCAAAAGATCTGGAGAGTGGGCAGGACACTATACAATGGAACCTATATAATAAAGTGACCCATACCCGCAGTGTTAATGATAGCAGTCTTTTATCATTTAAATATGATGCGGGTGGTAACAGGGTAGCAAAGTATCATACTCTAATTACAGATTCCAATATACAGCACACTAATGAATATTATGTACGCGATGCCTCGGGGAATGTACTGGCTACATATAAAGAGAAAATAATAGCCGATACATCGGATATTATGCAAAACAGAATGCTCTCATTGGGCGGACATGATATTTATGGTTCGTCAAGACTGGGTGTAAAGAGCTACTGGCCGCTACAAGTAGGTCAACAGTGGGATTATGCCCATGGCATATATGATACCATACGCTTGTGGCAAAAGCGCCCGTGGTATAGCCTTGAATACCAGGACGTGATCAAAGATACTGCCCACTTGCCTTATGGCAATATGATTACGGGCAGCTATTTGTCGTCGCATATTACTGGGCAGAAACAGTATGAATTTACTGACCATCTGGGTAATGTTCTGGCTACGGTAAGCGACGCTAGGCAGGGAATAGGTAGGGGTATCCCTACCGACTCATTTACCATAGTTGATTACCGGCCTGTGCTGCAGTCAGAGAGCGATTATTACCCGTTTGGTATGCTAATGCCTAATCGTTACATTAATGACGTAGTTCCACATTCTACCTCTATTACAGCTACGGTGCTTAGTCCTGCAGTAGCCCCCGGTACTTATTACTCTTACCCTGGTTTATCACCATCGGGTTTTGTTGGCTCCGCATCTGCTAGCAGCGGTGGTACATACATGATCTTACATACCAGTACTACAGGTGGCGGGGCAGTTTTTCATGTAGGTCCGCTTACACCAGGTGTGGCGCAAGATGTATATATAACAGCCAGCGGTGGTACAGATGTATACAAGGCATGGGTCAATGCTCCCGATGCTGTTGCTTATGCGCAGGTGCTCATACCTACTTCAGCTACAGTCACAGCGCTGCACTTTACACCAACGGGAAGTTATATTGATATTACTATCGACAATCATCCCGGCCCTCCATTTCCCTCCAATCATATAAATATCTATGGGTTTACCACGTCAGCTGTTACCATGGTTCCGCAGAATGTAGTCACCACTATTGCTAATGATGATCAGTATCAATATGGCTTTAACGGGCAAATGAAAGATAATGAGTGGGCGGGTGTGGGGAATTATTTGGATTATGGGGCAAGAGGGTATGATACGAGGATAGCTAGGTGGTTGTCAAAAGACCCTTTATTTCTAAAATACCACTCGTTCAGTCCATACAATTATGCAATTAATTCTCCAATATTGTTTTCAGATAAGCAAGGAAAAGAAATTTATATTGCAGATCTAAACACTGGAGGTCGTGGTGTCATTGATAGAGTTAAATATGTGCCAGGAGAACCGTATGTTGGTAATAGTGAATACATCAGGCAGGTAGTTAATAATTTAAATATATTGTTGGCAGAAAGTAAAACTGCTGGGGAGATCATTACGACTTTGGTGGAACAAAAAGATCAAGTCCATCAGATTCAAAATTTTGACCCCAGCCACCCAGTAGGAAGAAATTGGTATACTAAAACGGGTACATTAACATCCTATATACCCAATACTGACAATGGGCTAGACGGCCAAACAACTGAGACTGCCGCATTGATACATGAGTTAAAACATGGTTATGACAGATCACTTCACCGATTAAGAACTAGAGACATAATAGTAAACGGTGAGAAACAATTTGTTGAGGCCGAATGGGATGCTGTAAATGTTGAAAACCAAATTCTTTATGATGAAGGCCAACCTTTACGAAAATCCTACGGAGGTATCACAATACCGGATCAGGAATATTGTCAACCGTTAATAAATGACACTCCTCGTAAAACTGTAGCACCGATGGTTATTAATGAAGATGCTACAATTAATGTAATTATGGGTGGAGGCAAACAAATTATTACATCAGAAGACAAAAATGGGAAAACTTCAACACAAACGGTGACAAAATAAAATTGAAATTATGAGAATATTCATTTCAATCATCTGCGTATTTTTTTTTAACAATTGTTATTCCCAAATATATACGCGGGACAAAAAGAAATTTGTCAATATTGTACTCTCAGATACCGGAATGGGCGAAGGGAATTATCTTGCTTTAAAAGTTAAACAACGAGGTAGCGATTCGATTAAAGTTTTTGCTGCTCAAGCGCAATCTGTGTTTTACTATTATCATGAAAAATTTAACTGGGATGGAAAAAAATTTATGCATAAGATGACCAAATATTTATTGTACGACCAAGTGTTGATAATTGATGACAAAGACGATTATTTCGACTTTAAGTCCCTCACGTCTTTAGATCAGTGTAATTGTAATAATAATGTTGATTCTATAGTTTCTATATTTAATAACCTACCTTTATATGCTAGAAGATCATGTTTGATATATAATTTATTTAAAAAAAATATAATGGTTGGTAGATCTGAAAATCACGTGCATATAATTGAGCCTCCATCAATAAGGGGTAATGTTACAGAGTAGTTGGTGTGGTAGTTAATAAAGTATAACTATTTCATTTTTAATAGAAAAACATACTGAAGCAGAAATAATAAAAGTGGCAATGTACTCAATATGTTGATAAACAAAAAAATAAAAGCAACTAAAAATACATAACATGAACAACTACTTTTAATGCTACTGGTAACGATAACGGCTACAGCTTATTTAAAAAAGCGCCAAGGCAGGCAAGGTAAAGCACCCTAAAACTGTACAGCAACCTGCCTCAGATACGGCACGGCCCGGTATAGGCAAAAAGCATTATGAATATGGAGCGCGGAGTTATGACCCACGTACGGCAAGGTATGGCTATGTGGATATTGATAGCGCCACTGCGGCAAAGTATGTTGCTACAAGGCCAACCTTACCCAAACGAAACAACGAACCTCAGACTAAGTAATTGTGCCGATAAAACGAGCGTTTAAACAGCGCAGAAACTGTACGCTACTGCTATACTAATAATCGTTACAAATACTGTTGCATTTAACTCTGTAAATAGGTATAAGTGCAACAGTTTTATTTTGTAGCCTATCGCACCATGTTGTACGGATATGTCAGGGTATCAACGGAGAAGCAAACAGTGGAAAATCAAAAACTTTCTATTGGCAGTTACATTAAAGCCAAAAGCCTGCCGGATAATATAGTGCGGGTATCAGAAACAGAGAGCTGAACAAAAAGCTATAAGAGCAGACAGTTGGGTGTATTGGTTGAGGAACTGCAAAAGGGCGATATTTTATTGATAAGCGAGCTGAGCCGCTTAGGTCGCAATATGTACGTTGCTCGTGCTCCGCCTGCCAAGCAGTAAAAATGTCCTGACATGCGCCATAGTTGCAGTAGTGACCCGTCCTAAAAGAACTTTACACTAGAATTATATAATATGAGTGTAAAAGTAAAAAGAAGGAATGCCAAACCGAAAACAGATATAGCCATAGTAAAGGCTGTTTTTTATGACATACAACATACCAACCTTACGCTGAGCCAGATTGCATCTAAGCATGGAGTAAGCAGCTCCAGTGTTGTAACACGTTGGAAGCAGAAGTATTGGGAGGATTTTTGTGGTATGGAAGAAAATAAGTTACCTGTGTCAAAGGATATCGGATTAGGGAAAGACGTACCGAACCAGATTACAGAACAAGCTTTGCGAGAGGCCGAATTGAAGATACTCTGTCTTGAAACAATGATTGATATAGCTGAAAAGGAGTTCAACATCAGCATCAGAAAAAAGCCTGGCACCAAACAGTGAGTTTTATTAAAGAGCATTATAGCCCCCAGAGCCTGGAGGGCTTATGCCGACTGTTTGGTAAAACACGCCAGGCTTTTTATGATACCAATTGGCGAGAGGAGAAGCAAACTATGGAAAATGAGATAGTGCTGCAGGAAGTCAGCCGTATTAAGAGTAGTCAGCCCAGGATCGGAGGACGAAAGCTGCATTACATGATGAGTGATTTTTTAAATGTTCATCAAATAAAAATGGGCGGAGACCAGCTTTTTGATTTGTTATCTGTTCACGGCTTGTTGGTTCGCAAGAGAAAAAGACGGGTCTCGACTACCAACTCTTATCATAGGTTCAGGAAATACCCCAACCTAGTCCGCTCTTTAGAGATAGTGCGGCCAGAGCAACTCTGGGTAAGCGATATCACATACATAGCAACAGCTCATGGCTTCTGCTATTTAAGCCTTATAACAGACGCTTTTTCCAAGTTGATTGTAGGCTATAACCTGGAAAATACTCTGGCCACAGAAGGTTGCATAAAAGCACTGCAAATGGCTTTGCAAGGCCGGAAGTACCGTAAATATAGCCTCATTCATCATTCAGACAGAGGTATACAGTATTGCAGTAATGAGTATGTGCAATTGTTGCAGGAACAGCTGATCAACATAAGCATGACCGAAAAAGGAGATCCTTATGAAAATGCCATTGCTGAGCGAGTTAACGGCATTTTAAAGGACGAGTTTACCCTCTATAATCAGTTTGCCAGCTATGAGCAAGCAAAGCTAAAAATTGACCAAAGTATAGCCATTTACAACACCGAACGGCCCCACGCAAGTTGTAACTACCTGACACCGTTGCAAGCTCATAACGAAGATATCAAACTTATTAAACGCTGGAAGAATTATAGCAAAAACAAAACTGATGATGAGCAGTAACTATCTTTGTAAAATCAGGAGTCCGTAAAGAAAAACCAGGACAAGCAAATAGCGTGTAAGGTTTTTGCCGGATTACCATAATGCACGTAAAGAAATAGCCGGATTTATCTTCTCACCCGTAAAGCTATTTTAGGACAAGACATACCCAATGAATAAAGGTCTCGAAACAAACTTGCCCGGTTTAGTTATGCCAAATATTCCAGATACAAAATCGATCATTAACTCAAATACAGAAAAATACCATAGAGTAGAAAATAAATAAAGTTATGAGAAACAAATACGTATGGTTACTTTTTGTTTGTGCTATCACATTCTGTTATAGTGCGCATTCTAAAACTAATAAAATATTACACGTAAGAGGCTCTTTCCTATTCGAAAAAGATAGGTTAATTATTAATGATACATATATAAGAGATCCTGTTTTTGTGAAATATAGTAAAAGAGGAATGTATGCAAAAGGAGTTTACATTTTTGGTATAGATTTGGGAACACTCTTTAATTATGGCTATGATGGCCCCATAATTTTTGATGACACTGTAGGAACAAAAAAAAGTACTTTTTTAGCAAATGCTCGGCTATTCAAAATAAACACATTTTCTTATTTAAAGATAAATGCGACACTAAAATGCTACTATTTGGGCAAATATACAATTCCAATACCATTGCTTTTGCATCATAAAAATAGCCATTCCCAAAATCTCTCCTACCAATCTGTTCCTGTATATGTGATTATAGCTGTTCGTTTAGAAAAATAGATAATGATGGTGGTGCAACCTTATTATTGCTAGTGCGGTGATGTGTCAGATTTGTTGACTTTGTCTTTTTGTAAGCTATAAAATAATAAAAGCAAGAAAAGGTCATCCCAACTAAAGAGCAAGCAACAGCCGATCACGTCACTGTTGTAATAAAACGAAGGCTTATCGGGAATGTCCTCCTGTTCAGATGCTGGATTGTTAGGGGGAGCTGGCGGTCTTAATCCCAATGGCCTCTGCTAAATTTACCCAGCTTTCTTTAGTTCATTGGATTTATCTTCCAGCCGTTTTCTGTTCTTTCTATGATTATTAGAGCATTTTACCAACTCTCTCGAATGTCTGATAACAGTCCGGTGTACTGAAAATTTGTTTTTAAAGTTACTAATAATTAAATGTGCGGAAACAATGACGATTATCCCTATGGGTTTAACGGCCAGATGAAGGATAACGAGTGGGCAGGAGTTGGGAACCATAATACTGCATTGTATTGGGAGTATGATACGAGGACTGCTAGGAGGGCGAATTTGGATCCCGTTGTTAAATTGTGGCGAAGTCCTTATGATGTGTTTGATAATAGTCCAATTTGGAAAAATGATTTGTATGGAGATGATGACTTTTTTAATACTAAAGGAGAATTTTTGAGAAGTGATAACAAGGGTTCCGCAATTAAAATCGTAGATGGAAAAAATATTATTTCGTTTAATTTGTTCTTAAAAAGTAATGCCTACACATTTAAAGATCATCTAGCAGTCACTTTGGGTATTGTAAATCATTATGCTCCGCGAGCAGGTGTTAAAGGTAGAATCGGCTTTAATAGACAAATACATAGCCCAAACTCTCCAGCTAACACTAATGAATATGGTGTTGTCAATATCAATGTAGCATTTAGAGCTAGTGGATATGATGGTTACTTAAATAATGGCAATATAATAAATACTCTAAAACATGAGGCTCTACATCAGCAATATGGGGACGTAGTAAATTTTGCAGATCACGCAAAAGTATATCTTTTACAAATTACAGATATTTCTTTTACTAAAGGTACAACAGATGAATATCAATGGGGTATGGTCAGGAGTTTTGTTAGTTACCTTATGAACTCTTATGTGCAAGATCCTAATACAAATGATGCAATTGAGTTAATAATCAAATTTAATAAAGAAAATAAGGCAGGTTTTACTCTGCAAACAAACACAGCAACCCGACCTGAAGATTTAGAAATTACTATTTATGATAAAACTGGTGCAAGTGCAATTGAAAAATTCGAAAAAAAGGACGATCCACATTAGTTTATTTTTGTCTTTGCTATTTTCGTGCAAAGAC
Source organism: Chitinophagaceae bacterium (assembly GCA_947447465.1). GTDB lineage: Bacteria > Bacteroidota > Bacteroidia > Chitinophagales > Chitinophagaceae > Flavipsychrobacter. The sequence goes on from CANFKE010000012.1 coordinate 11,848, forward strand.
AAAAAAGACTCATTTATATATTATGATCTATTTGATGGAAAAAAACCTCAAGTAGTCGGTTCATATAAGCTATATTCTTCGGGATATTGCCAGTATTATGTCTATTATCGGAGCGACGGAAAAAGGCATTTATTTAAGTCTGAGGATGTTATAGAAACTCCAATTTGGTCATTGCATCAAGATACCTTAATATTAATGAGAAGGCGATACTTCGTGAGAGATAAAAGGAATGATACTATTTCTTTTGTTTCTGAAAAAGGTAGGTCATTTAGAATATTAAAATCGCCATATCAAAGTAATGTTACCGATTAAACGCGTTTGTAACAATGTAAGTAAAAGATGTACTGCGTCGCTTAAACCAGCGTTTAAACAGCGCACAAACTGTACGCTACTACTATACTAATAATCGTTACAAATACTGTTGCATTTAACTCTGTAAATGGGTATAAGTGCAGACAAGATTCCAGTTCGATAATCTCTACGAATTTTCTTGGTGAGGCTTTGCTTTTACGGCAATAATCAATTCATCAGGATTAGTTAGCCTTGCAGGAACTTCTAATGATATCTCATTGGTCTCAGAGACAGTCAATCGTTTCTTATCTGACCTTAGTTATAAGGGTACTTCTTGTTGTCCTTTGTAGTCAATTTTCAAGGGTTCGACAGATACCTATTTGTTCCATTTCACTTTAACCCAATAGTCTGACTTTGGAAGCGGCACTTCTAACGTAACACACGCCTTCCTTATCTCATAGTCGAAGACATTATGCTTCTTGGCCAATGCAGAAATCGGCTCGCTCCAAACCGCATCATATAGTTGTTGTTGGGTAAAGATGATCTTATCCATAAGCCGTTTATTAGTGTGGTTTAATTGTAAAGCTTTCTATGTTGAATAATAAAATAAATTTTTATCTTTAAGCGTATGCAGGATAAATACACAATTCGCGATTTTTTAGTTTATTTTATCACTGGATTATATCTTCTTCTAACAACATTATATTGTTATAAGGGAGCACTTCTGAATTTTCTATCTATTTCCCCCTCCAATGTAAAAGACTATTCAGCCATTATTATATTTTTTATGCTGCCTGGTTTATATATCTTGGGTCATGCGGTGCATGGCGTTGATTTAATAATATTCAAAATAGGAAATTTTCTGTTGGATTTTAAAAAGAAGCATGTTCAGACTTTGAGTAAATACTGTCTTTTAAAAATCATTCATTTCTTATGCGTTGTTGTAACAGGGAACAGAATTGCAGGAATATTAAATTCTAAAAACATTACGTCACATATATTTTGGAAGATGCTTAGTAGATTACAATATGAAGGGAAATCAGAGAAAGCAGAATATTGGGTATTAATGGCTGATTTATTTAAGGGATTGACTCAAATTTCCTTTTGGTGGTCAATTTATTATTTGAAATCTTCTAAAGCTGAATTTACCATTTCAATTGTACTCACTGTTTTATTTTGGTTCAGAGGTAGGCATATGGCTACTAATTTCGTTTCAACAGTGAACAATACCTATGAAGTAAGAAATGAACAGCCAGTAGCAGTGTAGTTTCTGATTAGTAACATGATTCAAGCGCAACCCGAACAGGTCCTATACTTGAAGCTCAGTTGGTTTGATGCACCATGTTCTCACTAATAACTAATCATAATGCTATTCTAAGCATTCTTTGGGGGGCAATATTGACCGCAACTACATTAAGTGCAGCTCAACAGTATTTCTTTTTTTTATTCACAATATTGATAGTTATTTATCTGACAACAACATCGGGACTTATAGTTCAAATTAAAACCATGCAGGTTCCGCAACAGGAAGCAGTGTTAGACTTGGAAACCAATGTGCGGAAATGCTGTTTGCAAATTCTCTTGCAATACTCTTTTCAATCCGGCCACGAGTAAAATAACTCTCAAGACGAGGCCATGTGTCTCGAATTATGAATTTTGTGACAACGATTGAGTTATGTAAAAAGTAACCCTCGATACCGGTAATTAATACTGCGTGCCCTATTGTTGAATTACGATTTCGATACGCGACGATAACCGGATTGTCTGAAATAAGCTCTTCGTAAACACTATATAAATCTGGCATGCCTTGGTTTAACGATGCTGAAAGAATATACTCATCAGTCTCATTAAACAAGATGGAATTTAGGTAATTAGAAATTACATTGTAGTTTGCTGGGCAATTATTGGGTATCCCTTGCGCCAATTCACTTGAAATTTATTAGGTCAAGCAAACCATATGTATGCATAGCAATTTCAGCCGTTTATGTTTGTGAGTGGATAAACATTTGGGTATATATATCGTTTGATGCCTGTATTTCACTATTAAAGAAATCAAACAACAGAACCCTTTCCAGCTTGCTAAGAAGTATGCTTTTAGACTTCAAACACAATGAGGAGTGTTGTCAGAAAGAAATTTCAATTCGAGATTCATACGGAAAATATCTTTTCTGTGAAGGGCTTGATTGGCATGTTGAACTAACAGAATTGGAAGATGAAGATGGTTTTGAGATTGAAGACATAATTTCTATGAACTGGATAGATTTATTGATTACATCATTGGAGATTAGCAAACAATTCAATGCAACAAATTTGAAATGACTGATCAAATGATTTGATTAAATGCATTATTCTTTGAGGTATATTTGAAATCGATTCTCAATTCAAATGAATTCACTTTTTTCAAATAAATTTCATATGAGATTCCATTTGAGAATTGAACTGAGTTTCAAATGTTTACAACCTTGTTTGTTTGAATATCAATGGTTAATATAGATCGAAAGAACAACGACCTTTTCGAAATTGAGGAATCGGAATGAGATTAAGTTTACTCAAGGTGGATCATCAATCCATGGTAACGGTCAGAAAATCTCCTGTTAAAACGGCTACTGCCAGCGCCAGGTTGTAGATTCAGACACGATGGGTAAAAACAAAATAAATTTCAAATACTTATTGTGTCCCAGATTTTAACCCATTTATTGCCATTTAGGTTGCGAATCGAGTAAGCGAAGTCAAACATAGAGTAAACCTTTTCACCTTCAATATATTCCGCTTCGATCCATGATTCAAAATTGAAATCATAGCTTTTAAGGAAGCTAATAGGCACTAATTGGCCTAGACGATGAAAAATGCCAAGTGTATCGTCATTGTTTTTAATAATGGCATAGAGTAATTTTCTTTTAGAGTAATCTATCCGATCTCTGACTCTTTTAGCAGCCTTATAGCATTTATCTGAGCAGTATTTCGCATTGCTTCGTCGTGAAGTAGGAGTTCTGTTTTCACAACCATTTCTGGAACATATCATTTTAATAAATTAAAGGATGATCGATTTTATTAGATAGCTGCATTACAAATTGTCACAACTGGTAGGTGCCCGGTGCTTGAAATTAACTCGCCTCTCCCGGTTTGTATGGCCAATTAAGACCATCACTATTGTTATCGGATACCACTTAACAGGGTAGGGTGATGCCACCTGTATAAGTGCTTTTGTTTCAGCTTGCTTTTTTATAATTTTCCGTAGACTTTCGTAACATGCTGTCTATAGATTCTCTCAAATAAAACTTTCGTTTTCCCACCTTCGCTACTACCAGGTCCTTGTTTTTCTCAATAGCTGCCATCTGAGTATTTCCGTATCCCAAAAATGCCATCAGCTGTTCTCTGTTTACCCAATCTGGTGCAACCATACTTTTGGGTGGCATCATTTGTACTTTTAGTTCATTTACCATAGTGTATGTTTTTAATACTAAATCATTCAATTGTTTCTCGTCCATGATTATTTTTTTACTGCAAAGTGAGTAATAATTACCTTTTGCTTCAAAACCCAATTCTCACGAAAATTGGATGACGGCGAGATGAGATCTATGAATGGATTATTTTCAAACCCCAATAAGTGAATTTATTTATCCTTGTCTTTCCCATTCAGTACGTTTCGCTTTTTGAAGATGGAAGTCTTAATATAGTTCCTTTTGTAAACTCCGTAGTTACTGTATCCTTCTAACTTATCGACTTCGTGTTCTTCTTTCAACAGAAAATCTTCCTTTAAAACATCCTTGTATAAATCGAAAATCACCTCGTATTTTTTATCTCCAGGGAATGTTACCTCATCAAATAGAATGCTGTTGTAAATTGTTGATCCAAGAATTTTAGTTTCAGTATTAGTAGATACAATTTTTTTAAGAGCCTTTCCAATGTCATCGATTTCATCGTTTTCTTCTTTCACTTGTGCTATTAAATTAAGGTACATATGATCCAATACTTTATCTGTATACTTCAATAAGATACCGCCGTTACTTTTGATTCTTCTACTAATGTTTGTGATATACCTGCTAGCACTATCAATTTGTTTCGACCTACTCGGTGTATTGAATTCAGCTTCTTGAATCATTGTAATATCTCTCCTTATTTTATGGAAATTATATACTAAAATAGATTGAAATATAGGAGCAATAAGAAGTTTAATACCATTAGTATTTTCCAATTCTAGCAAATTATTTACTATTGAATCCAGGTCTAAGAAATGGAATGACTTTAATGATTTAGGGCTATATCCGCTGTGTATTAGTTTGCCTATTATTTCCCAGTCATTTCCCAGCCAAGTTAAATAATGCCCTTTTTCAAGCATTATATACTCCAAAATTTTATTGTTTTCATTAATCAGCTTTTGGTCCATAAATTGGATTCGAGAACCCGCTATTTCAATTCGAAGTCTTTCAACATGTTTTTTGAAAGTTGCTCTGTCATTTTTAAAATCTTGCTCTGTAGCATTTCTGATTTTTTTTATTTCTTGTTCCTTATATATGTAATATGAGCTGGCATCAACTATTTCTTTTAGTTTTTTTAATATTTCATTGATTTGATCAGTAGTAATTTGACTATTTTTCATTTCGAATTATTTATTTATATATGATTGAAATTTCAGCTTTGCTTCATTAAGTAAAGTATCTGTAATAGAGTAGTATTTAAAATCTATACTTTTTGCTGTGCTCCATCCCATGATAGAATGTACGACTAATGAATCCTGAACCCCGGCTTCACTTAGCAACTGCCTACAAGTGCATCTTCCAATACTCGTGCTCAATTTTTTACCAATTTTACCAATAGTTCCAACTATTTTTAAGTGAATATTGATTTGTGTCATACTTCTTGGTGGAAGTAATGTCCCGCATATTTTTACTTGTGGATGTTGTTCATACTTTTTCAATATATTATTTGCTTTATCTATCAATATTTGTTCAATAGGCATTGCGGTCTTACCCCTAGAACTTACAATTTTTGCGCCAAATTCAGTTGGGCTGATTGCATCTCTCTTCAGGTTGCTGAAATCATTATAAGATAGTCCTGTATAGCAAGAGAATAGGAAGATATCTCTGTATACATCTAATCCGTCAAATTCAGATAAGTCCAAATCTGTAATCCTTTTTACTTCGGCCAACGTTAACTTTGGTTTAGGGGGTGATTGAGTAGTGAGCTTAATTTTAGTGAATGGATTTTTTATGATCAGCTCGGAATCTACTGCATTTGAGAAAATTACCTTCATTTTGCAGATAACAGAAGACGCAGACACCTCTGTCATTGCCTTCTTTAATATAGCGTCATAATCGCTAGTTAAATAGCATTTAAACTCTTGGGCAAGTGAGTGGTTGAACTGCTCTAACCTAATCGTTTTTAATTGGTTTTTTATAAGGAAGTTTCTGAAATGATTTACGGCCTTTCTGTAGGTCTTTACAGTATTATATACATATGCCTGGTTATTGAGTACATGCTTATTGAAGTAACCGTCAACATATTCTAGCGCCAACACTTCCTTGACTATCGGCGTTGCTATTGCGCCTGTCAGTTCATTGATAATACTTTTGGCTGTAAGACCAGTAAGCACATAATCACTGCGGGATTCCAGCTTTTCAAATGCAGTTTTTATAGCATAAATACGATTGTTAACTTTGCTATCTCGCTGTTCAAAACTCATTGTCCTTTCGTTCCACAGGGCCAACTCTTTTTCATCAATATCAGTGTTTAGTCTTGTTTCAGCTTTTACACCCAAGTGCAATATTCTGAGGTACATGGGGACCCTGCCTGTCTTCTTGCTTTTTTTTAGTTTGTTAGGAAAAAAAATTAATCTTGTTGTTGCCATCATTCAAAATTTAGGTGAAGTAAATATGTTTTGGTGAAGTAATGGTGAACCTAATTCCGACGAAAAACGATTTTGAGTGGGAGATACCGAAAATAAGAATCCCCGCAAATGCTCTATTTGCGGGGATCAGTACTAAAACGAATGTATTAAAGTGGTCTTGCCAGGAATCGAACCTGGATCTAAAGTTTAGGAAACTTCTATTCTATCCATTGAACTACAAGACCGTAGAACCGCAATGGGTTCGTGGGGTGCAAAAGTAATGTTTTCGGCTAATTGAACAAGGCATTTTTTGGATGACGGGCAAAAATTAATCGAACCTGATGGTCTGCAGAAAATGGTCGATATCTCTTTCCATGAAGTCAGCAGCGGGTTTGAGGGAGTCGGCATTGGGCGTTACATCAAAATAAAGGGCACCGCGTACAAAGTGATGTAATGAGTCGGTAGCAGTGAACTGAAACCTTGATGCTGAATTTCCACCTACGGTATAGATGATACCTGTGACACCATACCTGTTGCGATAGGTCTCTTCTCTTATGTAATCTGCTTTCTTTTCATGAAAGGAAGATAGTCCGTAAGCATCATTGACCATTTTGATAAAGCCTTCTTTTGATGGCACTGGGAGATAAGTGAGATTGATCATAGCCCCCAGTGAGGGTATATGAATATTGAGCCAGTACTTATTATTGGGATTGTCTTTAATGAAGACCGTATCTTTCTCCACATTGCCATAGACAGGATATTCAAAACGATAAGGATAACCCGGGTACATAAATTCTTTATATTCATGTACGGCGGGAGTGTCTATCTTAAAGTATCCCGCAGGTTTGGGCGTGTATTCAGTAGGTCGGCAGGAAGCAAAAATACCTGCCAGGATGATGAATAGTAAAATGCGTGGCATCATTGGTCAAAGCTAAGGAAAACGGGGGAAATAGTGCGTATGTTGGAACCGGTGAACAATGGTAAGATATATACGTTCTCACTATTGGCATTTGCATTTTGAATACTTACTTTTAATTTTTTAGTGTAAATTCGATACTATGCAGAATCAGGTATTATTAACGTATGATAAAAGTGATGAGGAAGAGAAAAAGATCATACTACGTGAGTACAGGGCTTTACTGAGAGCACTAAGACAGCGCATAAAAAAAGGAGATAAAGATAAACTTCGTCAGGCATTTGAGATGGCTGTGGAAGCACACCGCCATATGCGTAGGAAATCGGGCGAGCCCTATATATTGCACCCGCTGGCGGTTGCCCGCATTGCTGTAGAAGAAATAGGATTAGGGGTAACATCTGCTATATGTGCCTTACTGCATGATACGGTGGAAGATACCGAGATATCTCTGGAGGATGTGGAGCGGGAATTCAGCAAACCTATTGCTAAGATCATAGACGGACTGACCAAGATATCTAATGTTGTAGATATAAAGGGAGATTCAACGCTGCAGGCAGAGAACTTCAGAAAGATACTGCTGACGCTTGTCGATGACCCGAGAGTGATATTGATAAAACTTGCCGACAGGTTGCACAATATGCGCACACTGGAAAGCATGAACCGGGAGAAGCAACTGAAAATAGCCTCTGAAACGACCTATATCTATTCTCCTCTGGCACACAGATTGGGTCTGTATGAGATCAAATCGGAGATGGAGGATCTGGCGATGAAGTACACACAGCCTGACATCTATGCCGAGATTGCTCAGAATCTGAAGGAGACAAGAAGAGACCGTACCCGATATATCAATGAATTCATCAAACCAATAAAAGACCTGCTCACAGCCAACGGGCTGGAATTTGAGATATACGGACGGCCCAAAGCCATTAATTCCATTTATCATAAGATGCGTACCAAACATGTATCATTTGATGAGGTCTATGATCTGTTCGCAATCAGGATCATACTTGACTCGCCGCTGGATAAGGAAAAAGATGACTGCTGGAAGGCCTATTCGATAGTTACGAACATCTATCACCCAAGTACAGAGCGGTTGCGCGACTGGATAAGTGTGCCGAAGGGTAATGGCTATGAGGCATTGCACACCACGGTGATGGGGCCGGGCGGCCGATGGGTGGAAGTGCAGATACGATCTGAGCGCATGAATGAAATTGCGGAAAAAGGTCTTGCGGCGCACTGGAAGTATAAGGAAGGAGCTGTATCTCCGCAAGAGAGCAAGCTAGATAGCTTCCTGGTACATCTGAGTGAGATACTGGCTAATCCGGATACGGATACTATCGACTTCATACAAGATTTCAAGCTAGACCTGTTTACTGAAGAGATATACATCTATACCCCTAAGGGAGATATGCGTGTGCTGCCAAAGGGAGCCACCGCACTGGATTTTGCATTCGATATACACTCAGAATTGGGTATGAAGTGCATTGGGGCGAAGGTGAACTACAAATTGGTACCCCTCAGCTATCAGATCAATAGCGGCGACCAGGTAGAGGTGATCACCTCGTCTAAACAAAAGCCATCGGAAGACTGGCTGCAGTTCCTGATCACAGCCAAGGCAAAATCAAAGATCAAGAGCTATTTTAAGGAAGAACGCAGGAAGGTTGCGGAAGAAGGTAAGACCATACTGAAGAAGAAGCTGGAGAAGATAGGCGTGCCTATGTCGCACTTCAACCTTAATGAGATATGCGCGCACTATAAAAGGATCACCCATTTCGAGCTATTCTACGCGATTGCTGTTGGGGCGATAGATCTTAAAGATCTGAAAAACTTTGCTCCGCATGGTGAAAAGCTATTGCAACCTGCGCGAGAGCAGAAAAGCGATTCTGTGAATCTGGTAAGTGAAGATGAGGTGAAGAAGACACTTCCGGGCAAGGGCGAAGTGGTCATATTCGGCGATAGTTCAGATAAGATACTCTACAAACTGGCGCATTGTTGCCAACCTATTCCGGGAGACAATGTATTTGGCTTTGTATCGGCAGGAGAAGGATTGACCATCCACAGAACAGATTGTCCGAATGCCGCTAAACTGCTTGCCAATTACGGACATAGGATCATTAAAACCAAATGGGCGAAGAATAAGGAGATATCATTCCTTACCGGCGTACGTATTGTAGGATTGGATGATGTTGGCGTGATACAAAAGATCACCAATGTAATATCGGGAGACCTGAAGATCAATATGCGCTCATTGAGTATAGACTCTAATGACGGCATATTTGAAGGTACTATAATGGTGTATGTGCATGACAGGGAAGAGCTGAATAAGCTATGTATAGCACTCGGCGCTCTTGATGGTATCCAGAAAATAGAACGTCTGGAAAACAATATTTCGTAATTATTTAAACTAAACAATGACCTCTAATACCGCTGATCTGTATAATGAATATGAATCTCTGATGCAAAAAGCAGCAGATATCAATAATGCCGCTGCAGTGCTGGAGTGGGACCAGGAAACTTACATGCCCCCCAAAGGAGCAGAAAGGAGAGGTCGCCAGTTGGCTACACTTGCATCTCAGGCACACGATATACTTACCGGCAGCAGATTAGAAGAGTTGCTGCAGGCATTATCATTAAGCAATGACCTTAATGATATACAAAAGGCCAATGTAGCACTGAGCCTGAAAGACCATAGCAAAAACAAAAAACTACCTTCTTCATTTGTAGAGGCACTATCGAGACAGAGTAGTGAGTGCTTCAACGCATGGATAGAAGCCAGACAAAAGAACGACTACAGCGTATTTGCGCCTTCATTGGCCAAAATGATAGCGCTAAAACAGGAGCAGGCCAGGTTATACGGTTATACAGACCATCCTTATGATGCGCTGTTGGATGACTATGAGCCAGGGGCCACCGTGGCCATGCTGGAGCCGGTATTTGCCAAAATAAGAGCACAAATGCCGCCGTTGCTGGAAAAGATAAAGAGCGTACAGCAGGTAAGTAATGATTGCTTTCATAAAACATTTCCCAAGCAGCAACAATGGGATTTTTCTGATTTCTTTCTGCGTAAAATGGGTTATGATCTTGAGGCGGGAAGGCAGGATTATGCGGAGCATCCGTTCACTACATCATTCTCCGGCAATGATGTAAGGATCACTACACGCGTAGATGAGCATAATTATGCATCGCTATTATGGAGCACAATACACGAAGGTGGTCATGCATTGTATGAGCAAGGATTGCCGGATGAGCAATATGGATTACCCCTTGGCGCAGCAGCGTCACTGGGCATACATGAGTCGCAATCGAGACTATGGGAAAACTGTGTAGGTCGTGGTGCAAATACCTGGCAATACTTCTTCCCGGCATTACAGTCTTATTTTCCTGACCAACTAAAGGACGTTAGTACTGCTGATTTCTTTAAAGCCATGAACAGGGTAGAGCCTTCACTAATAAGAACTGAAGCAGATGAAGTTACCTATCACTTTCATGTGATGATCAGATATGAAATAGAAAAGGGGCTTATGGAGAACTCGATAGACCCTAAAGACCTTCAAAAAGTATGGAACAGTTTGTATGAAAAATATCTGGGCATTACACCTCCCGATGATGTGAAGGGGATATTACAGGATGTACACTGGAGCCATGGCAGCTTTGGTTATTTCCCTACTTATAGTCTGGGGAGTTTCTATGCAGCACAATTCTTTGCACAGGCCCATAAAGAGATTGCGGGATTGAACGAACAATTATGTGCCGGTGAATTTCAGCCATTGCTTTTGTGGTTGCGGGAGAAGATACATAAGCATGGTCGCAGATATACATCGGAAGAACTATGTGAGCTAGTGACGGGTAACAAATTGGATACCAGTTATTTCATGCGGTATGTAACGGCCAAATACGATACTGTATATAGCTAAGAGGATACTAAAATACCGGCTGTGCTACAACACTATAACGAATCGCTGAATGCTAATGAACTTGGCTTTTTGATAAAAAAGGAAGCCAAAGAGCGAAAGCTATACGTGAAGGTATATACTATATTTATGGTGGTGAGTTTTGTAGTGCCCTATATAGCGGCATGGTACAGAGCTTATGACGGTGCGCCCAATGCGTTCTCTTATCCTAAATTTTTTGTTTCAGCAGGCGTATTACTCTCCATTTCTTCCTTCGCTACTTATTTCTCTTATCGTTACAACCTGCGTCACCTGCAGCACGACATTAAGCATGGGACCAAAACAGTGGCCACCAACCATGTTACCCGAAAAGTGCATGTGCCCCACAATGACACCTACTATTTTTACATAGACTCTCACATAAAGCTGAGCATAGAGGTTACGGCAGAAGACTATGCATTCTTCAATGAAGGCGATGAGATAAGTATAGAATACACTACTAACTCAAAGGAGTTTTTAGGCTATTTTTAGTTCTTCACGGCCTTTACCTCATTATGAATATTCAGCTTATGGAGCTCCAGAATGGTCTTTCTGCCGTCGGGGCTCTCTCTGAACATGGGGATGAACTTGCGGTGAAAAAGGATCTCATCATAGGTATATGAGGTGCGTTGCTGCACATAATTAGAAAATACCTCATCAAATGCACGCAGATTAATATAAAGTTCAACGTCAGCAGCCTTCATGTCCTCAACAGTAAAACCATAAAAGGGACTGGTCTCGGTAATAGGGTGTACTACCGTCCAACTCATAGGCATACTCTCTACACGGCTTCTTTCCAGGTCGAGAGTAAAATATTTGTAAATGGGTCTGTCGTTCTCTAACACCTGCATACCCACATTCACCTTAATATCCAGATCAGTAAGTGAATGTTTGTCTTTATAGGCAACAAAGCGGAACATTAATGCCGTGATATCTTTATACGGACTGATAAGGGCATGGTCGCTGAATTTAAGGTAGCTGCGCGGGCGGGAGAAGCGCCCGTAGATAAGACCGGTAGCAATAGCCAATGATAAGAAGCCGGTCAAGGCTTCGAGCATGGCCACTACATTAGCAAAATCACCGACCGGATTTACCCTGCCATAACCAACAGTGGTAAAAGTTTGCGCACTGAAATAGAACAACTCTTTAAATGTGCGCCAATGGCCACCGGGCAATACACCTATCAGCTCATCGGGGCACAAGATGTAATAAATTGACGTGAAACCCAGATTGATACATAGGTAGAACAATACTATGATGCCTATGAATTGCCAGGTAGGGATGTACAACATATCATGGAACAGGCTCATTCGATTGTAGAATGGCATTCCCTCTTTTTCCAGATTGTAGGTACCGTCTTTATTAATGAACCTACCACCAACGTCTGTGTTGTTACTGGCAAAGCCGGTATCGTTATTCTGTTTTGAAAAGGGATTTATCTTCCGGTGACTGGCCATACAATGATATTGTTCGTTTTCAGACTGTAAATATGGTGCAGAAAAACGTGCTACCCAAATAGGAAACTACAATACAGGAATGTGATTAATAAAAATCTGTACAATTATTGTGAAATTTAAGACAGAATTACTTACCTTTGCAGTCCCAAATTTCGGGAAACGAACGGTGTTTGTTGATCGGAATTTAACCAACAATTTTTGGCGAGGTAGCTCAGTTGGTTAGAGCACAGGATTCATAACCCTGAGGTCGGGAGTTCAAATCTCCTCCTCGCTACTCGTAAAAAGCCTTTCAGTTCCAACTGAAAGGCTTTTTGATTTATGTGCAATGATATTGCCGGGAACTAACCTAATATCTTTGATATAAGATCTGAATGCAGGCTGATGTGGAGGAATGCGGTGAGACCGAAGATCATTCCCAAAACGGCAATAGAAGAGGCAAAGTAAAATAACCACTTCTTTTTGGTAAGGGCAGTGATACCCAACATGGCAATGGCTATAGAAAGGAAAGCATCTGTCATATCGAACTGATCATCAAAAACATTGATATCCTCATATTCCTTTTCAAATCCTTCTGCTTGCTTTTTGATCTCCGCCTTCTCCTTTTCGTAATTGGCTATTTTCTGCAAGTCTTTTTGCACCAGCTCTTCATAGCCGGGTGTTTTCTGAGCTTTTAAAAGATCGACAGCATTTTCTAAAATTGCCTGTTTTGTACTCTTTGCCTGAAAATAAGACCAGGCATCTATGCTATGCGCTTGTGCCTGTGACATTGCCTGCACTACATTACCATCTTTAACATTGCACAGAGCCATGAAAGTTGCTGTAATGGCCACCCATACGGCTACCATCGCATTGATCTTGCTTTCATGCGCATGTTCTGTTGACTCTTGTATCGTATCGCTGAGGTCGCTCATAATTGTTGAATAAATTTAGTCATTATCAATAGCGGAAGAATATAAATGAGCTTAAAAAAATGATAAAACATCATCGGCCCCTACACTACTATGCAGGCATTTTTTCTGTAGTCACCATATTCATAATGACTGACATAGCCCAGCTGATTGGTATGCAGGGTAGTTTTGCCAATAATAAATTCCGGGGTATTGCTGTGGTGATGACCATATATCCATGCAGCTGCATGAGAAGTAAGGACCAGATCATGTAACTCGGTTGTAAATGCCTGATTGATGGGACTATTGATATATCGCTTAGGATAATTCATCAATGTAGGAACATGATGAGTAAGGATGATTTTCTTCTTGTCCTCATCTTCTTTCAGAGCCGATCGAAGAAAGGCAAGGTCCTGTTGATGCATCGAGTTGAAATCTGTAACCGTAAGTCTTTTGCCCTGATTTTGAATAATATGAAAATCTGACAAACTACGTTGTATCTCATACTCATTTTCTGGCGAGATATGGCTCCATAAAGTGCAACAGATGATACTTACATCATCATGCGTTATCACCTTCTGATTCACAAGAAAAACGTTATGTCTTATATCCATTTTTAACGGAGATCGAAATTCCGCAATATCACTTCTGTAGTATTCATGATTGCCGGGAATCCAATAAGTATATGCAAAACTGCGAGAGAGATAGTCGAAAAAATCTTTATGCTGATCAATATTGTTGAGCAATGTGATATCTCCCGCTAACAGCAAAACATCACTGACCGGCTCAATAGGATGACGGGCAATATATTTTGCATTCTCCTTAAATTCTAGATGCAGATCACTGCAATACTGGATCTTCATGGGGTAAGGGTGAATTGAAAAAGCCATTCAGTTGATGCTGAATGGCTTTCGTATATCAATGATCAGTTCAATTATACAGTTTGAGGCTCAACAGCTACATCCTTTGGCTTCTTCATAATAGCATATACTTCTACAGCAAAACCCATCAATACAACTATTGGTGCAAGGGTAATGCGACGGAAGCTATAGATCTCATCGTAATGAAACTCATGAGGATTAGCACTTTTACCACCTGCCATCAATGCGAAACCTATAAGAATGAGTGCTACACCACCTAACATCCACATATAGTTCTCCTTGTCGAACAAGAAAGACTGGTTGCTTTGTGACTGGCCTGATGTTGCTTTAGCAGTAGCTGCTCTCGGAGCAACTTTTATTGGTTGTGGTTGTGGAACTTTTGGTATAGTTGACATGCTTACAAAATTATAGAATTAAATTAATATAGGTCGTCCAAATGTAATTTTAAATATTTCACTACTGAACGATGCGTACTTACCAGTGATATGATGATACCCAATAGTATCATTCCGCCCATCAGGCATAACACCAAAGTTGGATCATTGAGCAGGCTGAGCACAGGCAATTGCTTGGTAGCAAAAGACATAACTACCCACAAAGCGATAACTGCCAACACACCACTGATAAAGCCATTCAATAATGCCCTGATATCGAACGGGCGGGTAATGAACTGCTGAGTGGCGCCGACCATCTGCATGGTCTTGATAAGAAAACGATTGCTGAACATTGCCAACCTTACCGTATTGTCAATAAGAAAAACAACTACTATGAGCAAGACAATGGAAATAGCACCTAATATGATACCTATTTTACGGAAATTACTATTCATCTGATCTACTACTACATTAGGCCAGGTAACATCACGTACGATATTACTTTGCATGATGAAAGTCTTTATCTTAGCCAGACTGTCTTTATTGACATACTCTTCGTGAAGTTTTACAGCAACCGATGTGAACAGAGGATTATAACCCAGGAAGTCGACCACATTAGTGCCTTCTACCTGATTCTCCATCTTTACCGCTTCTTCCTTAGTTATTATTTTAGTGGTTCTTACGAATGCCTGTTTTTCAAGAATGGCCTTCATTTTAGCTACATTCTCATCGGTAGTATTATCGTGAAAATCGACACTGATCTCCAAGTCTTCTTTAAAAGCCCTTGAAAGAGAGCGACCATTAATGACCAACCAACCCAAAGTACCCAATAAGAACAGCACAAGAGCTACGCCCAGTATAGCATTGAAGTAGGTAGGTTTTGATTTTTTGCCTGTAGCCATTAGTTGTGGTTAATGTTCAAAAATATAAAAAACGGGGGCTATTTCCCAGATATGTATTCAGGTTCTAACCTTTTTTAACAATAAATATTATTGCCTCATGTGCAACTGCCTGCAAAGTAATATTTTCTGCACATTATTTTGAAGTTAATTGCCCGAAGACAAGTTATTTATCTGAGTGCTATCAGTTTTTCTTTATGTGTTCTTATAAAACTCACTGCTCGCGGACCTTCAGCAAAAAGCAGGTCCAAGATGCTCAGATCAGGTAAGAATCCGACCCTATCTTCGAAAACCTGATAATACCTGGGGAAGGTGCTTAGTACCTCCTCCTTTATAGCAGGTTTAAATTTGCGGATATCATTGACTCCCTCCGGGTAAACTGCATTATAAATGTCTGTGAATTCACTTGATACTTTGATCTTCAGTTGCTGTGCTACCCACTTAAAAGTATCGTTATTGAATTCCGTTAGTGATGCATATTCTTTATTGAACATCTCTTGCAGACTTTGTTCATAAAATTCCCAGTACGGTGTTTGTTTATATACTGAAACCAGAGTCCGCCAATGTTGTACCTGCCATTTTCCATCATTGAAAATCTGCACCTTGTTCATTGCTGCACGTTGTTCTCTACCATTGACCAATGGAATACTCAGTTGAATAGGATTATTGGCACCGGAAATTCTGTATTTATTCCGGTAGCTCATTTTCTCAAAATGCTCAGCACTATCGAAAATGATCTTATCGGCATCTATAACATGAGCCCACCAACTGATAGGGGCAAAAGGTAAAAAGGAACTGACAATATGCATATGGACCACAAAGATGGAGCAAAAGGTTAAAATAATTGTAGCTAAATTAATTATCTGGAGATTGCTGTAATTTGCAAAAAAAACCGAAATGTTACGCAGATCATTTTTTACCCTATTACTGATATTTGCTGTTAGCGGTGCTTATGCACTTGAAGCTGCGTTCTCGCATGCGGTATATTACCTTACAGACCCCATTTATGAGGGTAAGATAAACCCCTATATAGAAGCATACTGGCAGGTAAATCCTGCAAAACTGCATTACAATACTAATGCCGACAAAAAAATCAT
The DNA here is from genome assembly GCA_947447465.1 of Chitinophagaceae bacterium. Lineage (GTDB taxonomy): Bacteria > Bacteroidota > Bacteroidia > Chitinophagales > Chitinophagaceae > Flavipsychrobacter. Next base: position 28,406 of record CANFKE010000012.1, read on the forward strand.
TGCACGGATCAAAACAGAAGTGACCATAACCAATGACACCGGTCATGTGGTCAAAAGCGATCTGTATATCTATGAGACAAAGCCTAGTGACAATGTATCACAGTTGCAGTATCTGAATATTATTGAGCTGAAACGTTATTTTGTTGCTCCGGGAAAGTTAAAATTAAGGGTAAAACTCACCGATCTGAATGATACCGGCAATGTAACTGTGTATAATGATAGCTTTGTTGTAAAGCCGCAAAGTAATGGTCCATTTTATGGGGGGATAGAATTATTGGACACATCTTATGCCTCAGATATCAGAACCCCGTTCAGGAAACATGGTAAACAAAACATACCACTCTGCGAAAGCTTTTTTGATACTTACAGGGATAAGTTGAATTATTATACTGAACTCTATCAGGTAGAAAAGGTGAGCAATACCGATATGCCTTTGGTGCAGTCTGTATTTATCAGTAAAAAACAAGGAGAAGGTGTTTATGGCTCTTTGATGAAAATTGACACGATCGTGAATAAGGAATCTACCTATTTCAGTGGTTCATTCGATATCAGCAATCTGCCATCAGGCAATTATTATCTGAATATTTCATTGGGCAATAAATTGCATCAGACAGTAACAAGCACCTCGTTGTTCTTTCAGCGAATGAATACCAAACCGGTGACCAAAGAAGTGATCGCACAACGTGCCGCGGCAATTGACACCAGTCTGGAAGTAGTTAATGTACTGGATCTTAATAAGACCTTTCTCAAAAAATATGATCTGCCGCAAATCACTGCAATACTTAAAATGTTATTGCCGGTAAGTGATGTAACATCGGCAAGAGCAATAGAAGGTTTTTTGAAAAAGCCGGAAGAGTTGTACATGCGTTATTTTATCTACAATTACTTTCTGGCAATAGATAAAGATAGACCGGAGCATGCCTGGAAAGAATTTTCCGGCAGAGTGAAAGAAGCCAACAGACTATATACTGCACATGGTAAACCCGGATACGAAACAGAACGCGGCTTTATGTATCTGCGATACGGTGCACCCTCTGAGGTCATAACTTCAGTCAATGAATCAGGTGCCTTGCCATATGAGATCTGGCAATACAACAACCTTAAAGAAATGGGCGGAAAGGACATTGCCAATGCGGTCATACTCTATTACAAGACCAGTCAGTCAGACATTGACTACCGTGTATTACATACCAATATAGGTGGAGAACTGCACAACTCAGGATGGCGTACATTCTTATACACCAATGCAGACGGGGGCAATAATATGAATTCGAGGGCTGAACAATATATAGGCACTAAATAATAGCAACATTCATCCATTTTGATCCAATAAATAAGGCCACCCAAAATATATTGGGTGGCCTTATTTATTTATAGAATTCTGATTCTTATAGATTACCTCTCTTTGCTTGTTCCTTTTCTATAGATTCGAAAAGTGCCTTAAAATTACCTGCACCAAAACTCTGTGCTCCCTTTCTCTGAATAATTTCAAAGAAAAGGGTAGGGCGATCCTCTACCGGTTTAGTAAATAATTGCAACAAATAACCTTCCTCATCGCAATCGACCAAAATACCCAATTCCTGTAAAGGAGCTATCTCCTCATCGATCTTACCCACACGATTGATCAGATCATCGTAATAAGCTGCAGGCGGCGCATCCAAAAACTCAACACCACGCGATTTAAGATCACGAACGGTCTTTACAATATCATTAGTAGCGATAGCAATATGCTGTACTCCTTCACCTTCATAAAAATCCAGATACTCCTCTATCTGCGATTTTTTCTTACCCTCTGCCGGTTCATTGATAGGGAACTTTACATATCCATTACCATTACTCATCACCTTACTCATCAGGGCAGAATATTCGGTATTGATCTGCTTATCATCGAATGATAAGATATTCACAAAACCCATTACATCTTCATACCACTGAATAGTAGGATTCATACGATTCCAACCAACATTGCCTACACAATGGTCAACATACAACAAACCTGCATCGGCAGGTGCATAGCTGCTTTTCCACTCCTTATAACCCGGCATGAATATACCATTGTAGTTCTTGCGTTCTACAAATAAGTGAACAGTTTCTCCATAGGTATAGATTCCACTCATCCTTACCTCGCCATGCTCATCCTTCAAAGTAGTAGGCTCCATATATACCTTACCTCCGCGAGAAGTAGTTTCTTCGAATGCCTTGTAAGCATCATCTACCCAAAGAGCCAATATCTTTACACCATCGCCATGTTTAGCGATATGTTCCGTAATAGGATTAGCTGAGTTAAGCGGTGTAGTGAGCACCAAACGGATCTTACCTTGTTGTAATACATATGAAGCACGGTCGCGAACACCGGTTTCAGGACCGGCATAAGCGAGTGATTGAAAACCAAAAGCTGTTTTATAGTAATGAGCAGCCTGTTTTGCATTACCCACGTAAAATTCAATATGATCGGTACCATTGATCGGCAAAAAGTCTTTTGCCTCTTTCATTTTCTGGCTAACTGTTTGTGCTTGCATTTATTATTGATTTTTAATTAGTTGAATTAATATATTTCATCTAGAATCAGAAACTGACCGATAATTAATTGCTCCACATAGCCATGGCCGATGTTCTCAGTAAGGCCTTTAATAACCCAAGATCATTCGTATTCATATATTATAACTTTATTCTACCCAACTTGAGATATATCTGTCATCTTCTATACCCACAGCATCAACAGACATTTTTAGCGGGTGGAACGTATCGACCATTACTGCTAGTTCTTTAGTTTCTTTGGCACCGATACTTTTTTCTACAGTTCCCGGATGAGGACCATGAGGGATACCAGCAGGATGTAATGTGATCATTCCGCGTTCCACATGCTTTCTGCTCATAAAGTCGCCATCAACATAATAGAGCACTTCATCACTATCAATGTTACTATGATTGTATGGAGCAGGTATAGCCTGAGGATGATAGTCGTATAAACGTGGTACAAATGAGCAGATCACAAAATTGTGTGCATCAAATGTCTGGTGAACCGGCGGTGGCTGGTGAACACGACCTGTGATAGGTTCAAAATCATGAATACTTACAATGTAAGGATATTCACATCCATCCCATCCAACTACATCAAAAGGATGCGTGCCATACCAGATGGGATACAATAAACCCTTCTTTTTGACCTGAATAAGAAATTCACCTTTTTGATCGATCGCCTGAAGGTTCTCAGGTTTACGAATATCTCTTTCACATATTGGCGAATGTTCGAGAAGCTGACCGTATTTACTCAGATATCGCTTCGGAAAAGTGATGGGACTGAAAGACTCAACAATAAAAAGCCTGTTATCTTGAGTATCAAACTTGATCTGATAAATAGTGCCTCTTGGAACGACAACATAATCGCCATAGCCAAAGGTGAGTTGACCATACTGAGTAGTAAGTGTACCGGTACCTTCATGTACAAATATTACTTCATCGGTATCCGCATTTTTATAAAATACATTTTCTGTTAACCCTTTTTGAGGAGCTGCCAATGTTATATGCACATCGTTATTGAACAATACAACTTTTCTGCTCTTGAGATAATCAGCTTCAGGTTTGATGTTAAAACCTGTGAAGCTGCGATGTTTAAGTATATTATCAGTGGCTGCTTTGGGAGAAACATCTACAGGCTCTTCGGCGCGAATGATACCTGTAGGGGCATGTAAGTGATAAAGCAAAGAATAATTGGAGGAAAAACCTTCTGTACTGAATAATTGTTCAGCATATAAAGTACCATCAGGCTTACGAAATTGCGTGTGCCTTTTATGCGGTATGACCCCCAGAGAGTGGTAATGTGGCATTAGAATATTGTTTGTTCAAAAATAGCATTTTTCTTTTTCTTTTATCTGTACAACTTGAGGCTCATTATATGAACCACGTGTGACAGGATTCTACTGCCAAATTGAAACATTAATCTAAAATTAATAAAATTAAGCTATTAACAAATCATTAAACCGTTCATGAACTTTTTCGACCGTTCATGAACTTTATTTGCAGAGCGGGAGTCTAATGACATAAATTTGTAGTGGTTAAGACCGTTTCAAAATATAATATTATTTTCTATTTAAATAATAATGTAGAGGATGGTCGATATCAAATTTATAGGCGTGGATTTTATAGAATAAATTCTACCGGCAAATGATGGGATACTATTATTTGTACTGTTCATAAAAACTAAGCTTCTCTCACATGAAAACAAATATGCTGGAAAGGTCGAAAATAATTGTAACATTAATACTTGCGCTGATATTTACATTCGGGGCACAGGCTCAATATACCTGGGCGCCTGTATCGGGTGCTGCATTTAGTAGCGGAGGTTGTTGGGGAGGAGTTGCTCCAGCGGCAACAACAGTAGCTCAATTTTCCACGAACCCAACTACAAGTCCAACTGTCACAACAAATGCAGGAACTGCTGCAGCTGTGTATGTTCTTTCCTCCAGAACCACTTCTCTTTCACTTTCCGGTACTTCACTTGCACTATCGGGAGCTACTATATCATCAACTAGTGGTGTAGTTCTGGCTCATTTTGGAACAGACATACTGAACATAGCTTGCCCTATCAGTCAGGGTTCAGCCAAAGCATATCTGACAGCAGGTAGTAGTTCCAGTCTAACACCCGGAAGTGCTATAAGTATTACGGGTATTATTTCTGGAAGTGGTGGGGCTAGTTTTCAAGGAGGAGGAACATGGAACGGATCAACCGGTGTATGTGGAGGCGTGTTAAGATTGGGTGCAGCAAATACATTTACAGGAACATTAGCAGTAGGATCTGTAAGTAGTGGCATACTTGAATTAGGAATTGTTACAGGAGTTGCATCAGCTTCTGTAAATATCAATGCTTATAGCCAACTTTATTTTCCTGTTGGAGGTACTTTTTCAACTGTGCCACTTACTATAAACGGAATAGGAAATAATGCCGCAACACCATATGGCAGGGGGGCAATAAGAGTTGGTGCTGTTTTGCCGATCTGGGGTGGTGCGGTAACCCTAGCCTCTAATTCGGTGATATCTGTTGCCAACGGAGGCACACTCACATTAAGTGGAGCGGTGTCAGGTCCGGGGCAGTTGATCAAAGAAGGTACAGGAAGTCTTGTACTTTCAGGCACTACCAATCTGAGTTTTGCGGGTGGAATTCTTTTATCTGAGGGAAGTATCAGTATTACCAGAAATGGATCTATTACGGCACCATTTCCTATATCATTGTTTCAGATTAACGGGAACAGTGTTACATTAACTTTAGGAAATAGTACGGCTCAAACAATTAGCAGTTTATCAAGTAATTTTTCAAATACGTCAGGTACTATTACTCAAGTGCTGGCCATGGGAACCAACTGTTCCCTTACAATCAATCAGTCTGGCAATACTACTTTTGGTTATGGAGCAACTACATCATTGAGTAGTATAATTACTGGCACCGGCACATCGTCAATAATTAAAACAGGAGCGGGCTCTCTCACTTTTAACGGATGGCCGCATACATTCACCGGAGGAATAACCATATCAGGCGGATCAATTATTCTTGCTCCAAGTACTACAATTACCACAGCAAATGCAATATCATTATCTGGAGGCACTTTAGCAACAACAGGAATAGGAGCTAGTGCAATCTGTAGTTTAGGAGTACTTAATAATGTTGCTGCATCAACAATTGCATTAGATGCAACGCAAGTACATACATTACGTTTTACCAGTCTGAATACCAATACAGGAACAATAACAATAACCGGCTGGCAGGGTGCATTTGATGGTACATCAGGAACAAAAGGAAAAATATTTGTCGGAACGTCAGCTACCTTGACAGGTACTCAACTCAATCAGTTCCAGTTTCAGGATGGATCAGGCAATATTATTCCAGCTACCCAAATAACAGGAGGTGAACTTGTACCTAAAATCTCTATTAACATAGTTGCGTCATCGTATGGCCCGTTCTACAATAATATTGATAATACAATCTCTGTATCATATACTACATCTACTACCTTTTTCACTGGTAATTTCAGAGTGCAACTATCTAACAGTACAGGAATTTTTACCAATACAACATCAAATATCATTGGAACAGGCGCATGGTCCTCTAGCGGAACAATAGTTGCGACCATCAGCTCCGGAACCACTGTAGGGCCCGGTTATAGAGTCAGAATACTGAGTACAACACCTTATGTAATCGCATCTGCAGATAATAATTCTAATATTTCTATTGCACTGCCGGTGCCAATAATAACGTCTTTAAGTGCTTATAAAAGTGTAGTGCCTGGAAATACCATTACTATCAATGGGAATAATTTCAATAGTACTCCATCTAATAATGTTGTCTATTTCGGTGCTGTCAAAGGAAATGTCGTGAATGGAAGTACAACTACTCTAAGTGTTACTGTACCGTTTGGAGCCACTTACAGCCAATTGACTGCTTATGATACGATAACGAAATTCTCGGGCAGTTCAAATATTCAATTTTTGCCTGCGTTCGATGCCAGCTACTTCGTTGCTGATACAATAAAGTTTCAGCCTCGTTATGATTATGCCACAGGCAATAATCCTGTGATTGCTGCAATTGGCGACCTTGACGGTGATGGTTTACCTGATATGGTCGCGTTGAATAAAAGTTCCGCAACTATCAAAATTCTCCAAAATCAAGGATCCGGCGCCTATGGGTTTACAATAGGTAGTCCCGTAACGTTACAAGGTAGTGGCCCCTTAAATGTCAAAATTGCCGATATTGATGGCGATGGCAGAAATGACATCATTGTTTCTGGAGGTAGCGGATCTGCTACTGTTCAAATTTTTAGAAATACTACTAATTTTCAAGCCGCTTCAACACCAAGAACATTAAGCTTTGCTGCCCGAATAGACATTTCACTATCTGGATATACGATTTCTGCAGGAGTTTTGAGCATCGCAGACTTTGATGGAGATGGAAAATCAGACATAGCGGTAGCATGTTACGACTACACTGCAAGTACAGGCAAACTCATCATCCTAAAAAATGGCAATAGCCCGGGTGCGGTCAATACATTTACCATTTCCAGTTATAATGCAGGTACAGTATATCATGCTACATCAAGTGCAATAGCCATTGGTGATTTTAACGGAGATATGCTGCCGGATATTGCTGTAACAAATATGATAGAAGCACCTGTAGCCGCATCAATATCTGTTTTTAAAAATACATCGACTCCTAATGCTGTATCATTTGCTACAGCCGTTAATGTACCCACCGGTCAATATCTGGTAGATATTGTTGCAACTGATGTAGATGGAGATAATAAACAGGACCTTATTGTATCAGAGGCATTAGATAATACAATATCATTGTACAGAAATATTACAGCCTCTACAACATCAACATTATCATTTGCGGGACAACAGCTCATCTCTACGAGTAGTGTATCTAATACACCCGCCGGACTGGCAATAGGTGATCTGGATGCGGATGGTAAACCTGACCTAGCAGCGGTTAATTTCGTTACAACAGGAAGTGTTTCAATATTTAAAAATACATCAACAGCAGGAAGCCCGTCATTTTACAACACAACAAACTTACCTGCCGCTCGCTACCCAACGGGTATAAATATAGGAGATATAGATAAAGATGGTTATCCTGATCTTATAGTTGGTAATACCTCTTTTGATACCACATATACCGGTACAACAGTATCAGTATTCAGAAATACTCCTTTGCCTAAAATTGGCACTATCTCCTCTGCCGCTGATTCTATTTGTCCGGGATCAGTAACTACATTAAGTTATTCATTAACACTTCCCACAGGTGAAACCGGTGCATGGAGTAGTAGTAATACTTCAGTGGCTACGGTGAGTAATACCGGTGTTGTTTACTCAATTTCAGCAGGAACAACAGATATTAGTTATACTGTAACAGTAACCCGAGGTAATATATCCAGAAGTGTGATCAGAACAATTGTTGTAAAACCATTACCAACAGTAAACATCAGCGGATACCGAGGTGTATGTCAGGGAGTAACTACCACGTTATCAGGTTCACCAACAGGAGGCAACTGGAGTAATAGTAATGCTATAACAACAGTTAGCGCATCAGGTGCTGTGACCGGAGTGGGTTCATCAGGAACAGATATTATTTCATATACTTATACATCACCTATTACGGGTTGTACTAATGCAGATACTCAGGCTATGCCAATATTATTCTCACCAAATGTAGGAACTATAGCAGGAGCAGATAGCGTATGTCCCGGCGGAGTAATAACCTTATCAACTTCAGGTGATATCGGTGGCAAGTGGTATTCGAATAATATTTTATTCGCTTCAGTTGACTCCTTATCCGGTGTTGTAACGGGGCAAAATAGCGGAACACCAACTATCAACTACAGAATAACTAATGGGTGCGGAGTATTCAATACTTACAAATTGATACAAGTACAACAATTGCCTGACCCGGGAGTAATATCCGGGGCTTCCACTGTTTGTGCCGGTTCAGGAATAAGTTTATCGAATAGTGTCTCCGGAGGGGTATGGTCTAGTAGTAATACATCACTAGCTACCGTTAATTCTTCCGGATATGTTACAGCAATAAATTCCGGCGCACCAATAATTACTTTCACTGCAAGTAATTATTGCGGATCTTCCACTACAACAAAATCCATTACCATCAACACAGTTCCAGCTACGCCATCTGCAATATCAGGAACATCTACTATTTGTAAAGGTTCAACAACAACACTAAGTAGTGCAACTACAGGAGGATCATGGACCTCAAGTGATATTACGTTAGCAACTGTTACACCTACTACCGGAATAGTATCCGGCATTATTGCCGGCACACCGGTAATTTCATATACTACATCAAATACTTGCGGTGCTTCGGCTCCTGCTATGGTCACAGTAACAGTATTGAACTTACCTGACGCTAATATATCATCTGCAATAGTCCCTTGTGATGGATATTCATCAAATATTGTATTTTCAGGAACTCCAAATGACATTATTAGTTATAATGTTGATGGAGGTGCCAATATAGATGGCACACTTATAGGCGGATCTTATACACTCTCAACAGGGATCATCACATCTTCACACACTTATGCATTACATACAGTAAGAAATGTCGCTTGTGCTATATTGAAAGATACGAGTATAATACTGATACCTCAACAAATGACATGGCTAGGTGGAGCTGCAGGTGCTGAAACAAGCTGGACAAATGTAAGTAACTGGTCATGCGGTAGTGTGCCATTGGTAACAGACAATGTGATCATACCTAATGTGACCTATGTTCCGGCTATATCCTCAACAGTATATAGCAAAGACCTTACTATCGCTCCGCTGGCTAAAATAACAATGAATACCGGCGGAGAAATAAACATAAAAGGAAACATAAGTAATAACGGTGCTATAACAGGATCCGGCAGAGTAAAACTATCAGGAAGTGCAAATCAAAAAATATCCGGGAAAGGCTCTATTGATAATCTCGAACTTAATAACAGTTCGGGTGCTACAATTGATTCTGCTGCACATTTGATCATCAATAAAGCATTATTCATATCATCAGGAACGCTTAATACTAATGACAGTCTTGAATTAGCCTCTACAGACTCTCAATCAACAGCTCGCATTGCGACACTACCTGCTTCAGGCGCAATGATTTCGGGCAAGGTAAAAGTAGATCAGTATGTAGTTGGTGGATATCGCAGATTCCGTTTTGTGAGTCATCCATTTGCAGATACTATTTCACTCAGTCAACTACAAACATACATAGATATTACAGGAGTTGGTGGGGCTGCTAATGGCTTTAGAACAACTGCATCAAATGCTCCTTCTGCATTCAGACTAGATCCGATGACATCAAATTCATCAATTGGTTATGATCCGGGATGGAAAGCATTTACCAAGATCAATAGCAGTGCTGCTGACACTAATACATTCCATCCTGGTCAGGGTCTGAGAATATTCTTCAGGGGAATAAAAGGTGAAGGTTTGGGTTATGGTGGATCAACAGGTGGATATGCCCCTTCTCCTGCAACCTTTAAAATGATAGGCCATGTAAATCAGGGACCTGTAACATTGCATTTAAGAAAAGGAATAACTGATCCGGTAAATCAGGAATTCAATATGGTGGGTAATCCATATCCTTCTCCGGTAGATATAGGCACGGTGATCTATAATGCTAAGGTAGCTAATCAGGTTACCGGCTCTGCATTTTATGTATGGGATCCGACCATGAGCGCAGGTGGACAATATGTCTCCATCTCTATTGGCACTGCATCTGCAACACCATATTATGTACAGGCAAATACCGCATTTCAAGTACGTGCTCACCATGATGGAGCAGTTCTTAATTTTGATGAGACAAATAAGGTAGCAGTTACATCAAGCTTTTTGTTTAAAGGAACCAGTGAATTTGTATCGTTGAATGTTTATGATGCTAATTATCACCTTTGGGATATTCTACAATTTAATTTTAATGACAATGCTTCAGATAAAGAAGATGAGCAGTATGATGCCAGAAAATTAATGAATGGAGATTTTGCATTTTACAGCAATTCGGCCGATGGAAGAGAACTTTCAATAGATACCAGACCATTTGATGATAGCAAAGTAATTCCATTGACGATCAATAGCAGTTACATGCAGAACTTTATTATCAGGGCTGATAACATAAATGTACCGGCTGGTAAATCACTTTTCTTGCATGATAAATATCTTGGCACCTATTCTGAAATGAAACAAGGTAGTGAATACACATTCTCAATCAGTAAAGAAAAAACAACACAGGGCAATAGATTTGAATTAGCATTGAGACATCCTGATGTACATGCATCAACCGCAATATCTATGCAACTATTACCGAATCCTGCAAAAGAAGACGTTATGGTCAATTTTGCAAGCCAAAATACCACGGATGCAACACTAACGATCATGGATATGAATGGAATGACAGTTTTTGAGAAGCAGTACGAGAAAGTGCAGAATGGCTCATTCAGTATTTCTTTAAGATCGATGGCGGCGGGTATGTATCTGGTTGAAATGACCAAAGGAAATGAAAAGATCACCCAAAAACTAGTGAAAGAATAGTTTGATAATTGAACATGTACCCAAAAGAAGAGGGCAATGACTTGGTCATTGCCCTCTGTTTATTTCAATAAGATTTGATCTATTTCAATCCTGCTGCTTTTGAACTTTGTATTGCTTTCATAGCCTCGCTATAGTTTTTCCAATTAGTATTGGGATTAGCATGGCGATATGAACTAGGAATAACAACAGCTCTGAAAGTTACTGTACCAGGATATGCAGGTGTTGTACCATCAGTATTATATACATATATATCAAAATATCCGGGACGGAAGTTAAATACTGTTGTAGTAACTCCATTAACATCAGGTAGATTTGTCCAACCTATGCTGGAATAAAGCTTATACAATTCAAATGAACCGAAATTATATACATCATTTGTTAGATTAGGGTCACTAAATGTAGCCGAATAACTATTACCAGAGAGTGTCCAAGAACTTACGGTAAAGGGATTTTCGCCAATTACATTAGCATTTCCTGTAGGACCTTGAGGACCAACAGGACCGGTCTTTGTGCAACTTGTTGCAAACAATGATACTCCGGCGAATAATACGAGCATTATTTTTTTCATGATACTTAATTTTATTGCCGTTTGAACGGCGATTTTACAATTGATTTTAAGTTGAAAGCGTTATAAGACCCAAAGTTGCAAATTTAATGCCAAAACATAGGCACAGTACAGAGATAATAAAACATAACGACTTATCAGTGACCGATCTTATCAATTTCATACGCCAGCATTCTGTCCTTATCAGTAACTATGTTGCCCTTATCATGGGTGTTGAGCCATATTTCCAGCTTGTTATAAGTGTTTTTCCAGGTTGGATGATGATCATGCTTTTCAGCAAGAAAAGCTACACGAGCCATAAAAGCAAAAGCCTCACTGAAATTCTTAAATGTGTAAGAGTGGTATAGCGTATTATCTTTTTCTTCCCAAGCCATAATTTGTTTTAATTATAAAGATAAAGTACATGCCGCAAGAAAACTGCTTATTGACGGAATAATATAAGATCAGTTAACTTGTTGTAACCGTACAATGATAGTAATCAGTAAAAAGTACCATTAAAATGATGAAAACTACAATTTACAACAAAACACCGGGCGTATCTTTGTGTTGTGAAGCAAAAAGTAAAAAATACCATTCCCGTGTACGATATCTGCTCATTAAATGACGGAGATGATCAACACAAAGATGTTATAGCACAAACATTTGCTGAATACCTGAAAATACATCCTAATCTACATTCATCGCATAGGCATACATTTTATCACCTTCTGCTATTTACCAAAGGCGGTGGATATCATACGATAGATTTTCAGCAATTTCAGGTTCATAAAGGACAGATATACTTTATGATACCGGGTCAGGTTCATAGTTGGAATTTTGAAGGAGCAACAGATGGATTCATCATTAATTTTTCAGAAGATATATTCCGTAATTTTTTACTAAAGCAAGACTATCTGGAACAATTCTCATTTCTAAGAGGTGTAGCAAAAGATAGTGTAATAGAGCTGAATGAAGAAATTACAGACAAGATCGCAGACCTTTTTGCGAATATTATTGCTGATATGTCTCTGCCTGATACATTCAATACAGATATGTTATGCGCAAGATTAATAGAGTTGTTCATCACGGTAGCTCGAAATACTTCAGTTAAGCAAAAACAGGTGCCTATTCAAAACCAATTGATTCTGTTCAATTTCAGAAAACTATTGAACAGTTATTATGCAGAGAAGAGACTACCTAAAGAATATGCCGAGATGCTGTATATAACCCCCAATCATCTCAATGCACTATGCAATGACCTGTTAGGTATATCAGCGGGAGAATTGATACGAGACAGGGTATTGCTGGAAGCAAAGAGATTACTTGTAAATGTTGATATAAGTATCAGTGAGATCGCTTACCAACTCAACTTTGCAGACAATTCATATTTCAGTAAGTTTTTTAAAAAGTATGTCGGGGTTTCCCCGGAGGATTTCAGAAAAAGTTTTAAATAAGTACATATGTGTGCACAGCATTCAAATAGTAAAAGAGGCCTGTTGGCCAGTGTTTTTTCAAACAGATGTCCACGTTGCAGAGAAGGACGATTATTTTCTGGAAGAAATCCATACAATTTAAAAACGACTATGGACATGCCTGAGCATTGCCCTGTATGCGGACAGGCATATGAACTACAAACCGGATTTTACTTTGGTACCGGTTATGTAAGTTATGCACTATCTGTTGCTATTATAGGTGTGTTTTATGCTGTTTGCTTTGCACTGGGGCTGATCTCCATTTACGACAACAGCGTCGTTTATTCATTGGTTGTTGTTTCTGTGATGCTGATGCTGATGCAACCAATTCTGCAGCGCTTGTCTAGGTCTATTTGGATCGCTTTTTTTGTGAAATACGAGAAAGATGCACGTAAGCATTTAAGTAATTAATGATCATTTACCTGTTTACTTTGGAACAAACCGGTATAACTGACCAATGATAGGAGAACTACTAACAGAGCACCAATAACATTGAGCCAGAGAAAAGATACGATATCGCAGATATAGACCGATATAACAATTACTTCACTGATCACAGCAGCAGCAAAAACAATGGATCCGTTGACTTTTTTGCAATAGAATGCAACGAGAAAAATACCCAGAATGGTACCATAGAACAAAGAGCCTAGGATATTGACCGCTTCTATCAAGGAGCCAAGTTTAGCTGCAAACATTGCGACTCCTATACAGAATATACCCCATGCAAGTGTATGCATTCTGCCATAATGCAGTTCTTGTTTTTCAGTCAGATCACATCTTCCGCGAATATGGATATCCATCAATGAGGATGCAGCCAATGAATTAAGTGCTGCAGAAATTGAGCCCCAAGATGCTAGAATGATCACAGCAAATAGTAAGCCTATAATACCAATCGGCAATGAATGTCTGACGAAATACAAGAATATGTAGTTCGTGTCATTCTTGTCAGGTGAATAATTACCAATAGCTATCTTTTTAGCTACATCGTCCCTCAATGCTCTTATCTGCAACTGAGTACTTTTATACGCCTGTAAGGTTTGTTCTGTTACTTTTCCCGAAAGCTTTCGTTCACTAATAATTGATCTTGTCTGAACCTCTTGTGTATCATGCAACTTGTAATATGCTGATTGAAATTTATTCGCTACTATTGGTTCGTTTGCGGCAAATTTATCATAAGCACCGGGATTAAAATATAATGGGGCAGGTGAGAGCGTGTAAAAAGAAAACACTAATGCTCCTATAAGTAGAATAAGAAACTGCATAGGAATTTTCACAAACCCGTTAAGCAAGAGTCCTAACTTACCCTCAGTACTATCTTTTGCGGTAATGTACCTACCTACCTGACTCTGATCTGTTCCAAAATAGGAGAGCGCAAGAAAAAATCCGCCAATGATGCCACACCATATATTGTATTTATCCTTCCATGAAAAATCTGTAGTGATAACATTGAGCTTACCTGACTTGCCTGCTATATACAAAGCGTCGCCGGCGCCAATGCCCTCAGGCAATCTGTGAATAACAAGATAGCCTGCTATACCCATTGCCCCTAGTATGATCAGGAACTGTAATTTTTGGGTATGCGCAACCGCTTTGGCGCCGCCGGCATAAGTATAAATCAATAGCAAGCCGCCGGTAACAATGTTGGCAAGATAAATATTCAACCCAAGTATAGACGATAAGATGATGGCCGGTGCATATATACTGATCCCTGTTGATAAACCTCGAGATAATAAAAAGAGGAACGATGTCAGCAACCTGGTTTTCTTATCGAAACGTTTTTCCAGATATTCATATGCAGTATAAACATTCAGTCTTCTGAAAATGGGTATGAATGTGACACTGATCACCACCATAGCGATAGGTAGCCCGAAGTAGTATTGAACGAAACGCATACCGTCAGTATATGCCTGGCCCGGAGCTGATAAAAAGGTAATTGCACTTGCCTGAGTGGCCATTATGCCCAATAGCACTATATACCACGGCAATTGTTTATCTGCCAGCAGATAAGAGTGCGCACTCTTTTGCCTCCGACCTTTGTAAAGGCCATAGGCGATCATAAAAAAAAGTGTAAGAAATAATACTAACCAATCGGTGATACTCATTGCCAATAGCGGGTGAACCAAAGATAGAACACGATCTGTATTAATAGCACAGCCAACACGGCAATGTACCAACTATTCCAATTTATGTTACTCTTTAAATTCATATAATACAAAAACAGCTATATGGCTAACGATGCAATTAAGACAATTATCAACAATATTTCTAAGGTAGATATAGCCCCCATGATCAGCCCCCACTTAGCGCGTTCAAAATATTTATTTCTTCTGTCTGCAGCAATTATTCCCAGTATCAGTGCGGGAATTCCAAATGGCGCGAACACAAGTAAACCTAAAATGCCGAAAGTCAATGACATCTTAGCTTCTTTCTCACGATTATGATAATGTTTATGGTTTTTGTACCTGTCTTCTGATTTTTTATAAATGGTATCTGCGCTGATTTGACTGCCTGAAATTATTTGACCACTTATAGGAGCTACGTTTTGAGCAATGACCGTACGAATCGGAAATGCAGCAAACATTTGGTTACTATTTATTAACAGTAAAAGCGTCAATACAATCAAGCGAAGTTTCATATAGATGTGTTTGGTTATTTTATGCTATCAATTGATGTAGCAAAATACGAGCCAAAAAATAAATAAAAAAGGAAGTAACTACAAAATGTAATTACTTCCCACATATACATATACCAGATATTAAACAACCAATGCTAATAGAGCTAGTATGCCTAATATCAATCCGATAAGTGCCAGTAGCCTGCAACTATAACCATGACCTACACCGATAGCTCCGAATATTACTGCACCTATTGAAAACAATAGAAACGGCAAAGCCAAAAACGCAGAAAATGCAAGTATGCCAAAAATAAGCGCAATGATCCCCGGCCATGCAGGTCCTCCTCCAACTACTTCCACATCGGGATGAATAATTGCTCTGAATTTGTGAAATAAACTAAATCGTTTATTTACAGTTATATTTTTTTCTAAAACAATGGTCTTATCTGCTTGAGGAGCCTTGGCAAGAGTAGGAACTTCAGCTTCTACAGTAGTTGCATGTTTAATTGGGAATGCAGCATAAGTTACATTGGTAACGATAAAAGAATTCAGCAAAAGGCATAGAAAAATAATTCTGGTTTTCATAAACATGTTTTTATGGTTAGTCATATCCAGATATCCCTAAAACATATGCCATCGACTTGAAGGGAATAAAAAAGGTCGCCGCTTAGTTGCGACGACCTTATGATATTAATTTAATGCAGTCTTATTTACCTATGCTCAGCATATTCATAAATAACCTGATAGCGCCTTTATTACCTGCAGGTAACTGTCTTGAAAATGAGAGTGGGGTGTATATATAATTCCCCTTTCCGATCTTAGTAAATAGAGTACCACCTGTGAGCGGTCTTTCATTGGCGTCATTCATGGTAAATAAAGAACTATATTTTTCATCCCACTTTACAGGAAAATACAATCCTCTCTCCTGTACCCAACCTTCGAAATCGGCATCGGATATCAAATTGGGATACGTAAGCAATCTAGCTTTGGGTTCATTGAATGTAACTTTAGCATCCTCTTCTGTAACCCTCAATGTAGATAGCGTGATCGGGAATGGACCTATCTTGGTAGTTGCCATATCCTGTAGCGTGTTATACTGCATTACCAGTGTACCACCATTTTCAGCATATTTAAAGAGTACCGGCAGCCATGTAGCAATCTTCTTTTCAACATTCACAACCCTTATGCCGGTCACGATCGCATCATACTTTTTTAAGTTGTCCGCATCTTTAAGGTCGGCATCTTTAAGAATATCAACCTGCAAACCTGCTGCTCTTAATACTGATGGAACCAGATCACCGGCACCTTCAATATATCCGATCCTTTTGGCGGTCACCTTCCAGTCACGACGCAATACTTTAGCAAACGGAGCTGTGAAATATTGTAATGTAGGTATATGATTGTACTGTATCAGGTGTTGCGATTTGAGGTAGGCTTTACTTGCATCAGATTCTCCGGCCATTGCATAGATATAAAACTCTTTATCTGCTGACACAGGAAAACTACCCGGCTTTATATGAACATTGATAAATGTATCGGTATTGGCCGTGATGCAAATATTGTGATAGGAGATCAGTGAAGAAGTACTGTTGGATATGTATAGTACTCCATTCTTTAATTCCTTTTCAGCATGCATTTTTACTATTGCATCTACTGAGCCATCAGTATTAGTTATGATCAGGTTGTTGACAAAAGACAATTCCACCTTTGGTACAATTCTCATTTGTTCAACAACATCACCCTTTACTGGGTCGAGTTTCTTGTAAGATAATGGCACATCAACTTTGAACAGCTGATCAGCAATTTTCACAGACAAAGTAGCATTGAGCTTATTAGGCGTTTCAGGTAGTCCTAACACATCATTTGAAGGGATACTGAAAGCACCCGGTGTTTTAGCCGATTCTAATAACCAATAAGGTTCAGTATTGGGTGTACTCTCAGGCACTAATATGTTATGCTCATATTTTATCAGTGAATCATTATTGATCCTTTTATCTACATTGGTCTTTTCTTCGCCCATCCAGCTTATTGACTCCAAAGTAACCGGAGTTGCCGATCTGGCGATTACCTGCAGCGTAAATGGCAGAGTAGTACCAGCGACCGTCTGCGACTGTTTTGCATATAATTCAGCCATAAAACCGGTGCAATCAAGTATTATCTTGTCCAGCTCAGCAAGCTTCTCCATACGCCAGTATTCATCCTTTACGGTGCAAATTTTCTTACGTAGGGACAATAATGATGGGATACTCGCATCGGGGTGGCGGAAGTTAAAACCCTTTAAAATAGCCTTCAGATCATCACCGATATCCTTGCGCCCAACTCTGTTCCAGGTAATATCTATACCATCAAATAATGATTCCGTAACAGGTTCCCCATCAACCAATTTAAAATACTCGGTCTGAACTCCGGGTACGCTAGGGGTACCTGCACCCTGACTTTTATGCACACTACGACTTGCACCTGCAAGCTCACCTGTACTCATGCCTAGTGTTGATGAATAATCACCCACAGTAATTTTCAACTGACTTTCAGAAGTCGTGTTGCGATCTCCGAATTTATAAGTATTCCAAAAAATACGTTTAGGTTGCCAAGGCTTATAATACATAAGCTGATCGGCATACTTAGATCCGTCACCTGCCGCTTTAAAAGCGTTTTCTGCAATTATAGCTGATGCAGCATGCTGACCGTGTCCTGCAAGTGTATCAGGCGGGAATCTACAAATAACTACATCTGGACGAAATTTACGCATCACCCAAACAGCATCACCGGTCAATACTTTTTCATCCCAATGCTTGAATGTTTCCTGATAACTTTTTGAGAAACCAAAATCAATAGCTCTGGAAAAAAACTGTTCAGCCCCATCCAACTTTCTTGCTTCCATTAACTCATGCGTACGGATCAATCCCAAAGCTTCTCCCTGCTCACTACCCAAAATATTCTGACCTCCGTCTCCACGTGTCAGTGACAAGTATGCGGTACGAATATTCTTATCATTGACCAACCACGCCAGGAGTCGGGTATTTTCATCATCTGGGTGTGCCGCAACATACAGAACGTTCACAAGATGGCGCATCTGCGCTATCTCATGATATATTTTGTCAGAGCTTGCGGGACGTACTTGCTGAGCAATACCATTTACAGTAAGGCCTGCAGTTAACAAGGAAAAAATAGTTAGCCTTTTGAGCATGTAGATCAATTATATGGTAATATAATAACTTTATAAATGACAACGATCAATAATATACCCTCAAATTAAAGACCTGATACCAAGACAAAAAGATTTGGCGAGGCCCAATTAGCGGGCATAGCCAAATCTGTTGTACAAATCACTGTCTGAAATTTAGTAGGTCTTCTTATCTGTACTGAACTCACCTTTCTGGATCTCACTGATCAACTTAGTATTGTTATGGATATACTCCGCTTCGAAAGATGATCCTTTGGCTGTTTCCATAGATTTACGTGCAGCTTCGATCGCTTTTTCATTATGGTGTAGTTTCTTTTCTATACGTGCCTTCAGCCACCACATATAAAAAGCTTTAGGATCTTGCTCAAGTGCTTTGCTCACATACTCCGCTGCAAGATCAAGATTAGTATTATTCTCATTGTAGTAGTTGGCTACCTGAAAATATGGAATGGTTGTGTGATTGATGGCCTTATCAATACTTGAAGCTATAGCATCTTCATTTCTTGCCTTCACAGGAATCTGTATTCTGGTTCGCTCCCACATCAGTTCAAGTTTGCATGTATTGTAGGTGATGTCTGTGATATTGATAGTGAAGGTCTGGCACATACCCTCCATACGGGTAGGCTTTACATTGAAACGTAATACATCTGTTTCTTTACTATAGCCATCAGCACCCCAGTTACCGGTACCTGTATTCAATATGATCTCCCAGCTTTCCTTACCGGGTATAGTGTATAAAGCATATTCTCCTGCTTTTACCTTGTTGCCCATGATCTCTACATCCTCGCCAAATTTGATCTTCGTTGCAGAGTTAGCGCCCGTACGCCATACATTGCCATATTGTACAAGGTCGCCGAATATTTTGCGATTACGCATTGAAGGACGGCTGTAAGAGATGTCAATTGTTGATGTGGCAAATTCCTGAGACACCTTAGCAGTAGGACTAAGAGAAGGCAACTTGAGTCCGCCTTGTGCAAAAGTTGTAATTGAAGCGGCAAGCAAAAAAGCCGATAGTAATAATTTTTTCATGAACGTGTTTGTGTTTTAGATGCGTGAAATTACGAAGTATGTTTGGTTAAAACTGCTGTATCGATCAATATGGATATTGACAGATCAATTATGCGTCTTCCTTCCTGATATTATCCCATGTGGTGTCCGTATAACTTTGCCAAAGTAACCACAGTAATGCAGATGAAAGAAATACAAAAGTAAGTTTGAGCCACCATATATGTATTGAAAAATAATGTCCTATTCCCAAAGTGAACGGAATCAGCATGGTCATTAAAGATTTGATGACCTTACCGCCCGTTTGCTTTGCCTGTTCCATAGAAGAAAAAGGCAACTGCCTGAAACTGATACGAGCCATACATATAGACAGCAGTAAAACATTTAAGAAAGCAAGGCAGATATCGGGTAGAACACCCCAACCCCATATCCATAAGGTAAATAATGAAATGGCAACAAAGAATGGAAGGAACAATTTGACACATAGTGCTTTAAAGGACCCTATCATTATACTGCCCGGAGAATGGACAGGGGATGCATAGAAGACCCAGGCAGCCTTGTACTGATCTGAAACGATCAGATAATTCATACCGCTTATCAATACGTAGGAAGACATGTAGAGTAACAATATAAATTTAGATGAACCGGGAAGTGCTGCCAACGCTTCGGAAATAGAGCTACCACCTTGTGTTAGCAAGTAGATAAAATAAATTGGTATAAATGCATAAGATGGATAGACCCTCATTCTGAATGTGCGGCTACGAGATGTCTGCAACCATGCCAGTATAAAACCTGCTTTTGCCGCTTCATTTCTGTTGAATATATTAGCAAGGACAAGGTAGAGGTTACTAGCCTTAACTTTTTTACCATTAGACTTTGCCACCGGAGCACTTACCTCTGCGCCATCGATCCCTGCGATCTTTCTCGAAAACTCAGGAGCCAACCATCTTACCAGAACATAGATACAGATCAAGGGCAATATTATACCTAAGATAGATAATAAGACACTGCCGCCCAATGTAAGAGGGTACCCCAGAATAGTCCAGTAAGTAGCGAGCCAATAAGTAGGAACGTAATGAACCCATTGATAATCAGTTGCTAAGAATGTACCATTTACATTAAATGAAAACATCTCTTTGGGCCTGAGATAAACTATTGCAAAAAATATAACAGATGATATTACCTGAAAATAGCTGATAATATCTTTGAATTTTTCCGGTTGCACCAATCTTAATATGATCAGGTAAACACCATTTACCGCAAAAAGTGCCATGAATACCATGAGTATCAGCGGTACCGGAAATAAGATTGCAGACTTCCAACCATCCAGATAAGCGAGTGATCCCCAGGCAGCAAGCGACATAGGAATGACCATCCTGAGCACATAAATAAAAACATGCAGCAACTTGGCCAGAACTAAAGTTCTGTCACTGATAGGTCGTGGGAATAAAGTGTATTTATCACGGTTATCGAACAAGGCATTTGAGAAATCTGTTATCAATGTAAGCGTGATCATTAATAGCAGAATAGTAAAATATAGTGCCATAGAAATGACCCTGTCATTGATAAGGTAAACTGGCATAGCATAAAAACAACCCATCATGGTGAACATAAATGTGTTGATGAGCGTGCCATGTTTTACATCCTTCTTTTGTGCCTGTCTTCTCCCAAAACCAAGAGGTCTGCGATTGTCTATCATCAATCGCATATCCAGTATCGCTTTTAACTGGTCGGTATCTGCACCTAAAATTCTCCATAGAGGAGCAGGCAGCATTGCCAGCCATAGAAACAGCCTGTTCATTTAGATGCCTGAATTTAGATCGTGAGTATTTCGGTCATTCATAGCTGCTGCCAGATCATCGGCCTTCTGCACAAAATCTCCGTTCGAAGTAAGTCTGGAGAATATCTGCTCCAGATTATCACTGTTATTTTGTTTCAATTCCTCAATAGTGCCATCTGCAATTATAGTACCCTTATCTATAAGGATTATTCTATCTGACACCTTTTCGACCACATCCATCATATGCGAACAATAAAATATTGTTTTACCCTCTGCTTTAAGAGCCTGTAAAAGCTCTTTTACCAATATCACCGCATTAGCATCCAGACCTGATAGCGGTTCGTCCATAAATACTATAGTAGGATTATGAAGCAATCCGGAAGTTATGAGCACTTTTTGTCTCATCCCTTTTGAAAAACTGTCCATTCTCTGGTCTATGTTTTCAAGCAACCCGAACGAGTTGAGCATTTTGGTACTTCGGTCGTTAATGACTTCGTCGCTCAACTTATACAGTTTTCCAATAAAGGTCAAATACTCTCTGGGGGTCAGCAGATCATATAGCTCTGCCAACTCAGGTATGTAGCCAACTTTACTTTTCACTTCCATTACATGTTCTCTGATATTCTTGCCCATCACGGTTACCTCACCATCATAATCCTGTATGATACCACATAATATCTTTACAGTTGTTGATTTACCGGCTCCGTTAGGGCCTATATATCCAATTATCTGTCCCGGATTCACCTCCAGATCAATATTGCTCAGCACTACTTTGTCGCCGTAACGTTTGCTTAGTCCTTTAATGGTAATAATTGGTGCCATGAATGAATTCATTAGAATACAAAAATTGATAGTTACAATGGGTTGAAGTTCAATGAGCATGAAACTATATCCATAAGCTTATTGCCATACCCGTGTATCAATAATAAAGGTAAGCGAATTGCTTACCTTTATATACAAATTTACATTTTCAACAATTTAAATGCATGGGTCCATTCTCCTTTTTGCATACCCGGAATACACCATAACATACAGAGTGGCTCTATAGCTCTCGCACTGGTATCTTTACCCATATCAAGTGTTTCCCATCCAAACTGATCCAGTATTTCAGTTACTTCTTTCTTGGCACCCATATTATTACCACAGATGAACATACTTGGCTTATCAGTAAATTTAGGATCTACCATAAAAGCACTGCCCACGCTATTAAATGCTTTTACAAAATGAATTTCAGGGAACTGGGTCTGTAATCGCTCCATAAGTGACTCATCCATAGTTGTAAAATATTTCAGCACACCATTCTCCGGCGGAGCATCAGCAATCGGGTTGGTGGTATCTATGACCGTCTTTTTCTGCATATTTTGCGGACCAGCAGCCTCCAATGCTTCTGCAGCAACCTTTCCTTTCACTGCGAGTATAACAATATCACCAAATTTTGCTGCTTCCTCAAACGATCCTACATGACCATGTGCTCCTGCTTCATCTTTCCAAGTTTTTAATTTTTCTGTGTCTCTGGTACCCAGCATCACCTCATAGTTATGGGCTATAAAACCATTGCCAAGTACACGGGCAACCTGTCCGGAACCTATTATGCCTATTTTTCTCATGGTTATATTTTTTTGGAAAATTATAAGGAAAACTGCTATCAAAAAAACATGCCGGCATTTTTCTTTCTTATACAGATATAGTAGGAATGGTCTGCTAAAACTAATCTAATATTATCGACAAAAAAGTAGGCTACATGTAATTTTTAAGCCAGGCTACAATTACATTTCTGTTTTCCAACCAACGAGTCTGACTCCAACCATGACCATTGCCCTGCCAGGAAAGATAAATAGAGGGAATACTCCTGATAAGCAAAGAATCCTGCAAGGTGATTGACTGGGATGAAGGCACAAGTGAATCAGCAGTACCTTGCATGATAGCTGTTGGTATTGCCCCGGACAGGTGATATATAGGGCTGGCATCATGCCAGGCCATGTCGTTATAAACATATGGCCCAAGCATAGCCTCTAGAAAGGGGCGCAGTTGACCGTTAATAATATTGGAAGCTGTCAGATCGCTTGGACCAAAACAATCAACCACAGCCTTAATTCTATGGTCGCTATTTCGGGTGTAAGCATATAGTAATGCCAGATGCGCACCTGAGCTTCTGCCAAACAAACAAATAGCTGAAGAATTAACGTTCCAGATATCCGCATGTTGATCTATGTAATCTATTACATGTCCGATATCATCTAACGCAGAAGGGTAGGGGTATTTATTGATAAGCCTGTAGTTGATAGTAAGTACAGCATAGTTTTTTTGTGTAAAAAATGTATCCATACCCAATCCATTAAAGTCATCCTTAACTCCTCCTGACCACCCGCCACCATGAATGAAAATGATAACTCCCGTATTATTTCTATCTCTATGGGCTGGTAGATACATGTCGAAAGACTGCTCTAAAGAGTCTTCACCATAAACTATATTGGTATATGTTTCAAAAATAGGAGTAGCTTTAGAAATAGATATATCCACCAAACTGCCGCTTTTATGAGTGCACGAAATGTTAAAAATCATGAAAAACGATAGAATAAATAGCGAATATGGCTTCATGATGATGTTTGTCACTATAAACGTTGGCTTATTGTATATATTTTTGAAAGTGCTAAAAATAATATCTACAGTCAGTTGAGAATTATAAAATGAAACACTAACAGAATAGCAGTATATATACTATTAAAAAATGTAAAAAATATTACTTTCTGCTGTTATCTCTGAAAAAATATACCTCTCTACTTGTGCTGAATGTGCAGATCATGAACAAAACACTTAAAGTTTATTGGACAAAACTCACCGGAGATACGGCCACGTACTCAATGGAAAACAGAGCATTCAATTTTATCAGTGTTGTCACATTCTTTACGCTATTTTTCCTTTTTATATTCGATGTCTTTATTCAACAATGGAACATGTGTCTGGTCATTGCCGGCCTTATAATTGTTCAATCATTCCTTTACTACAACTCTATATATAAAAGAAAGTACAAAAAGGAAATAATAGTATTTGCAATAGTCAGTTATATAGCTGTTGTAACCAATTTTTTTAATAATTCGGGAGCTATCGGACCAACAATTTTCTTATTCTTCCTTACCCTTCAATTTTTACTTACAGTATCTCCATCCAGATATAACCCCATCTG
Organism: Chitinophagaceae bacterium; assembly: GCA_947447465.1. Classification (GTDB taxonomy): domain Bacteria; phylum Bacteroidota; class Bacteroidia; order Chitinophagales; family Chitinophagaceae; genus Flavipsychrobacter. The sequence continues at coordinate 53,262 of CANFKE010000012.1, forward strand.
GCTGCTATGTCACATCATTTTAGCCACTGCGTTATTGGGCATTGAATATTTTAATCCGGAACTTATTCCGGATACATACACGTCTCGTTTCGATCGTTTTTTTGATGTTGCCACTACATTTATTGCTTGTATAGTTATTGTATATCTCATAACAACTTACCTGAAGAGGTATTACAATAATGAGAGAAGAATATCTCAGGAACGTAACGCTGAGATATTAAAACAAAATGTACAGATCATCGATCAGAATGCTGAATTGGAGCGATTGAATAATGAGAAGAACAAAATGTTTTCTATCATTTCTCATGACCTACGGTCTCCGGTAGACTCAATTATGGGCTATCTGGAAATTCTTTCTAATAACATTGTCAACAATGAAGAAAAGAAGATGATAGAAACAGAGCTTCTGGGGCAGATCAAATATACCTCAGACCTGTTACAGAATTTATTATACTGGTCAAAATCACAAATGAAGGGAGTAAATGTAAAATTGGTGCCTTTAAAAGTGATCGACATAATAGAAGACACACGCAACTTCAAGTTGGCAGGCGCAGCAAAAAAAGAGATCAAATTATCCTATTCTATAGATAAAGAAATTGAAGTCATTGCAGATAAAGACATGTTGATGATCGTGCTGCGAAATCTGGTAGTAAATGCGATCAAATTCACTCCCGTTGGTGGTGAAATTGCTATCAAGGTCATAAAGGATAAAGACAATGCAGTTATTTCTATAAATGATAACGGCATTGGTATTCCTGAAGAAAAGAAGAAGGAATTATTTACATTGAAGTCTCAATCTACCTATGGTACCAATCAGGAAAAGGGTATTGGATTGGGTCTTGTGCTTTGCAAGGAGTTTACTGAGTATCAGAATGGTAAGATATGGTTTGATAGTGTTGAAGGAAAAGGATCTACTTTTTATGTCTCTCTGCCGCTATCAAAACTGTAATAGCAATTCAATGTTTACCTACACCTTATCAATTATTACCGATTATTTGTGATAATTCACCGATGATCATACATAAGTTCTGATGATCCCTTAGTACTTTTGATAAAAATTATAAAAAAAATGAAAGGACTGTATATTTTCCTCGGCATTGTAGTACTCATCGTATTTATGGGTGGTTGCAGCTATAACGGCATGAACAGCAGCCGTGTAATAGTTGACCAAAAATGGGCTGACGTTCAAAGCAGCTATCAACGTCGTTCAGATCTTATTCCTAATCTGGTAGAAGTGGTGAAAGGTGTTGCTGATTTTGAAAAAACAACGTTGACTCAAGTAATTCAGGCGCGTGCGAGTGCATCGTCTATCAAGATCGATCCTAAAGATCTTTCTCCTGAAAAACTGAAAGAATTTCAGGCATCTCAGGGACAATTGAGCCAGGCGTTGGGCAGGTTGATGGTGGTATCTGAGCAATATCCGCAACTTAAGGCCAATGAGAATTTCAAACAACTTCAGGATCAGCTGGAAGGTACTGAGAATAGAATAAAAACTGCTCGTGATGCCTTCAATGAAGCCGTTACAGGCTACAACATTCAGGTAACATCATTCCCTAAGAATCTGTTAGCCGGTATGTTTGGCTTTAAAGAAAGAGCAATGTTCCAGGCCGACCCTGCAGCACAGAGTGCCCCTAAGGTGAAATTCTAATCTTATTCAATCAATTGGCTATGTTTTCATTATTCAGAAAAAAGAACTTGCTGGACAAGCAAGTACAAAAAAGAATAGAAGCCACCATTAGTGAGGCTGAAAGCAAGACCACTGGTGAAATAAGGGTTTTTATTGAAGCTAAATGCAAATCTCAGGATCCGATCGACAGAGCAAAGGAAGTGTTTGCCCAACTGGAGATGCACAAGACCATTGCCAGAAATGCTATTTTGGTCTATGTAGCTATGGAGGATAAAAAGTTTGCACTCTATGGCGACAAGGTCATCTATGAACTTGCCGGAGGATCACTGTTTTGGGAAAAAGCAGCAGCTAGACTGACAGGACATCTAAGAAAAAATGAAATTGCAGACGGATTGTGCAACTGTATTCTGGAATTGGGTTCAGCTCTTGCTGCTCAATTTCCTGCAGATCCTGATACAAAGAAAAATGAACTATCAGACGAAATAGTTTTTGGCAAATGAAAAGCATGATCAATAAGTCGATAGTTCGTTTACTCCTGTTTGTATTCATATTTCTTTCCATGAGTCGGGTCGTCATGGCAGAGGATAAGGTATATCCTGACAAACCCAACCCGGAAAGACTGGTCAACGATTTTGCCCATGTATTGAATGCCGGACAGATCAATGATCTGGAAAATAAACTGGTAGATTTTGCTAATACAACATCTACACAGATAACTATTGTTACCATCGCCAATCTTGGCGGGCATGATATCTCTGAATATTCTGTTCATTTATTTAATGAGTGGGGATTAGGACAGGCAGGAAAGAACAATGGAGTACTTATTTTGCTGACATTGGATGACGGATATGGTAAAAAGAGAGAATGGACAACTGTAGGCAAAGGACTTCAAGGCGTGCTTACTGACGCTAAGACCGGACAGATTTTCAGAAATGAGATGGTACCGTCATTTAAAGAGAATGACTACTACACCGGACTGGCAAAAGGTGCTGACGCCATTATAGCTGTTACCAAAGGTGAATATACTGCAGACGGAAGTGAGCGCAAGAGTAGTGGCAGATCAGGCAAAGGATTCCCGATCATTATTATCATCATTTTCATCATTATCATTCTGGCTACGCGCAACAGAAGAGGTGGCGGTGGTGGTGGTATTGGAGATCTGGCTACCGGTATGCTGTTAGGCAATATGCTTGGTGGTGGTTTCCGCGGAGGTGGCGGTGGTTTTGGAGGCGGTGATAGTGGTGGTGGATTCGGCGGATTTGGTGGTGGCAGCACAGATGGCGGTGGTGCCGGTGGTAGTTGGTAATGAATATTTCAGATAACATTAATTATACGAACTAGTAAAAATGGCTACCCAAGGGTAGCCATTTTTACAATATAGAAATATAAATACTTGACAAGCACGCTAAAAAAAGACCGCCATTTCCTTTTGGTATTGTACAGCGGCATCATGTGCCTTATCAGCAAATGACTCATCATTTGCAACATAAATTATACCGCGAGATACATTGATCAATACACCGCCATCATCATTCATTGTATTGCGACAAACAGTGTCAACATCTCCTCCTTGTGCTCCTACACCAGGAACAAGGAAAAAGTGATGAGGAAGCATTGCTCTTACTTCTTGTAGCTGTTCCTTACGGGTAGCACCGATCACAAACATAATATTTTCAGGGGTCCCCCATGAAGCAACCGTTCTCAACACCTTCTGGTATATAAGTTCATTACCACTTGGCTGTAATTGAAAGTCTGCACTGCCGGCATTAGAGGTAAGTCCTAATACAATTGCCCATTTATCATCAAATTTCAGAAATGGCTGCACACTGTCACTGCCCATATATGGAGCTACCGTTACACTATCAAATGGATAGGTATGAAAAAAGGTGCGTGCATATTGCTCAGAAGTATTACCAATATCCCCTCTCTTTGCATCAGCAATGGTAAAAATATCTTTGGGGATATAATTGAGCGTTTTCTCCATACTTATCCATCCCTTCAATCCCTGCGCTTCATAAAACGCAGTATTGATCTTATAAGATACTGCCTGATCTTTAGTGGCATCAATTATGGCCTTATTGAATTCAAAAACCGGATCTTCTTCTTTCAATAGGTGTGCCGGAATTTTGGTAAGGTCTGTATCTAACCCAACGCATAAAACCGATTTTTTATCGAATATGTTTGCCTTTAATTGTGCCCTGTTCATTGGTTATGGAGATGTATATTTTAATGTTTATACAGTTTATCAGCTACAGCAAAAGACCGGGTTTCTGTTTTGTCTTTATTTGTTCTGATCAATCTGATGTCAAAAGTAAGTTTCCCTTTCGTAAATACACTTTTTTGAATACAATCGTTATAAGACTGACACGCAGGAGTATCAGTAAAACTGTATTCCGTTTTCTCTAGTGTCAGTATATTTTCAATAGTAAGACAGTAATTATCTGTAAAATAGGCGATCAGGTTATTCGCTCTGTCATGAATGAATACGTTTTCGCGTCGATAGAATTTATTGGTACCTGTTACAAAATATACATGCTTACTGCAATAGTTGCCTCCGCATCCATTATGTAAAGCAATTATCTTATCAGATGACCATTCATAAACAGGTACTATAGAAGCCGGGAAACTACAATCTATATCATCCCGCCATTTGGTTTGCCACATGCCATTGCCTGCAACAAGTCCATAAGTAGTGTCATATTTCACATACTTTACAAATGCGCCTGTGGTTGCATCTATAGTATCGTGGGGCATACATTTGGAAAGGTCTTTCTCTATTGGCGCAACAGACTTACCGGAATCAGTATTGTGTACATCGCCCTTTGGGATTTGATCGCAGGAAGAAAAAAGAAATAGGATCAGGAATAAATTGAAGCATGATCTCATGGAATGTTGCAGATATTGCCGGATCATAATTTCCAGGTCATCGTATTGCCTGATTGGGTATTATCTTCATTTTCATCATAACCCGGGTTACCCACTTCATTCACTTTCACTTTTGTCTTTTCTACCGGCAAACTTACTCCGGATACATTCAGCATATGTCGTTGCTCCAATGTATCAATTGCAGCAGAGCGTTCAAGGTGCATACCTATTATTTCTTTGATGTCTTTTCCGGCCTGATGAAGAATTTCATTTTTAAGTCTGATAACCCTGGCCATTCTCGCAATAACAAGAAACAGGATGACCGCCAAACCTACAATACCATATCCGGCTAAAAGAAAATTATTGACATTGGGGCCACCTAGTTTATTACTTATCTCAGGAGTATGATAGATGGTGTTGCCAACTGTAAATGGATAAATGGTATGCATCATAACTATAAAAGCTATACCTGCAAGAAAGATCGCATAACATAGTATTTCTGTAATAATAAGCGTAGTGGTGCTGATAAGCCTTTGTGCTGCCGGCTTACGAAGAGAAGTGCCCAATGGATCAAGGATCTCCATTTGTTCCCTGATCATGATACACTCTTCCCTGAATTCCTGCATGAGATCATCTCTCAACGTAGTCAATGCCATCTCTCGCGTTATTGATTTGTTGCAAATATAAGGTTTGGTCATACCATACATTCCACGCGGTATCCACACAATGTGGGAAAGTATAGAGGTAAATAGAGATTATTTTAGCTTTTATTGAACATGGTTCATGTATATTATGAAGCATAGTGGCAAATTGAATATTAGCTAAATAATCTCCCCACTTTTTCCGACCTTTGCGCACTTTAGTTGATAGTAAACAGACTGCTTCAATGCTGATTTTAGCATAAGACGATCTATAATATACTAACGAACATCTACTATTATTAACCAAACAAGTAAATGAGTTTCGAAAAAGAAATAGCCAAGCGCAGAACCTTTGCCATCATATCGCACCCCGATGCCGGTAAGACCACTTTGACAGAAAAATTACTGTTGTTTGGTGGTGCCATACAGGTTGCAGGTGCTGTAAAAAGCAACAAGATAAAGAAGCATGCAACGAGTGACTTTATGGAAATTGAGCGTCAGAGAGGTATCTCGGTAGCTACTTCCGTAATGAGCTTTGAATATAATGAAACGCTGATCAACCTGCTCGATACTCCCGGCCACAAAGACTTTGCGGAGGATACTTATCGTACACTTACAGCTGTAGATAGCGTAATTCTTGTTATTGACAGTGTGAACGGGGTAGAAGATCAGACACGTAAACTGGTAGAGGTTTGTCGCATGAGAGACACTCCGGTCATTGTGTTCGTCAATAAGATGGACCGTGATGGTAAGCTACCGTTCGATCTGGTAGATGAAATTGAAAAGGAGTTGAAACTTTCTTTACACCCTATGTCTTGGCCTATCAACATGGGTAAAGAATTTAAGGGGGTTTACAATTTACATGACAGCAGCCTGAATTTATTCACTGCCAGCCAGAAAGCCACAGAAGAAAATACAGTAATGATCCCCGACCTTAACGACAATATTCTGGTTGCCAAAATAGGGGAGCGCGATGCTAATCAACTGAGAGAAGATGTAGAATTGTTACAGGGTGTTTATGGAGAACTGGATACAGAAGAATACCTCAAAGGCAGAGTTTGTCCTGTTTTCTTTGGTAGTGCTGTCAATAATTTTGGGGTTAAAGAACTGTTGGATACATTCATTCAAATTGCACCTCGTCCACAAGGACGAAACACAGACACGCGTTTTGTAGCGCCCACAGAAGCTAAGTTTACCGGATTTATTTTTAAGATCCATGCCAATCTCGACCCTCGTCACAGAGATAGGGTAGCATTCCTTCGTGTATGTTCAGGACGTTTTGCTCGCAATACTTATTACAAACATTGTCGCTTAGACAAAGATGTTCGCTTCAGTAATCCATATTCATTTATGGCGCGTGAGAAGGACATTATTGAAGAAGCATACCCGGGTGATGTGGTTGGTCTGTTTGATACGGGCAACTTCAAAATTGGTGATACGCTGACAGAAAGTGAAATAATGCAGTTTACCGGCATACCGGTATTCTCACCTGAAATATTTAAGGAATTGGTGAACAAAGACCCTATGAAGACCAAGCAGTTAGAAAAGGGTATTCGTCAGCTTACAGATGAAGGTGTAGCACAGTTATTTACACAACATGGTGGTCAGCGAAAGATCATTGGTTGTGTTGGAGAACTCCAATTCGAAGTGATACAATACCGCTTGCTACAGGAATATGGTTCCTCATGTTCATTTACACCACTATCGTTCTATAAAGCTTGTTGGATAACAGGTGATAAAAAAGCTATCGATGATTTTGCTCGCTTTAAGCAGGCCAACATTATGGAAGATAAGGATGGGAATCTGGTATATCTGGCTCAGAGCGAATGGTTCCTGAATACTGAAAAGCAGAACAATCCGGATATAGAATTCCACACTACTTCAGAATTCAAAACAGCGATGAGCAATTAAGTTGTCGTACAATGATCACTTAGCTGTTGTTGACTATATTTAGTATCGGGTGTACCAATAGGTATACCCGAACTTTTATACTGTTTTTTGTGGTCTTAATAAGCTACCCGCCCATGCCGACAGGCCGCCCATCAATCCTCCTAACACAGTCACGACCAGTATCAACAGCCCGTAATTAGGTAGTTTGAACAGCATTGCCATTCGGCGAGAGAGTATGTGCTCATTTGGAATGTCTTTCATTAAAAGTGCTGTCATCCAAAACAAAGCTATACCTGCAGATCCGACTAAAAATGATGTACTTCCCTTTCTATTGAGTAGGATGGCGATAAAAAAAGGAACAATGGCAATGACCCACCAAGGCATTAGTAGTTCTGCGACAGCAGCTGTTACAGCGATAAGTATGATGAAAAGAAAATTACGCATACGCTGATAGAATTATTGATGTGCAGTTATTGTGAATTTCAAACTTTTATCGTTTTGCTGCTGAAAATTAGGAAGGAACAGCAACTTATTATATTTACCCTGGGTCCAATAAGGTAGGAAATCAGCATAATATTTACTTCCCGGATTACCTGACTGTCCGCCGGGATAAACCCCATATGCCTCTATTTCTTTACCCATCTGCACCACCATTCTCCACGAAGGTCCATGATTTCCTTTAGCAGCATTGACCGTATTGCCCCATCCACCTATTTTCAGCTGATCATAACTGAAGGCAGGTAGGTTGGTCAGGTGTTTTACACTTGTATTTTTGACTTTATACCAATCCAATCCAAGCTTTTCAGCTTTCGAAACACTATCCATTGCCTGCTTAAAACTCAATGTCATCAACACATTCAGGTGTTCCAGTTGAGGTAATTTTGTTTTGCCAGTATCTGCCTGTGCCAATAATTGCATTGTTCGTTCAGGTAGGGGATAGAACTGTGATGGAACATTACCAAGACCTTCCCAGATCTTATTATAGAGACAGTGCCACCATATCTGGTAGATAGTACCGTCTATGCCATCTGCGGTCAACTTGTACTGCCACTTTCTAAGATTATCTATGTATTCCTTCTTCTTGCCTTTAAAATCATTAGACAAGTATTTGAGCATGATAGGCAAGGTGTTGGCCGCCAGTATAGAGTAATCATCATTCTGCAGAGCAAACATATCATTTATGGTAGCTTTTTCTGCTGTTGCCAATACCTGATTAATGCGCCATGACCTTAATTCTACAAAGTCCCCATCATACCAATAAGGGTAAGTATCGTCTGTAACACATTGATTGGCAGAAGCTACATACCCCTGTTGTGGATTGAGCACATGCGGATTTTCACGCATGGGTATCAGATCTCCCCACTTGCCGGAAGACTTGGAGCCGTCCATTATGTATTTACCTTGACCCTTCCATTTATTCACAAATTGCCCTTGACCCCACAATGCTATATTGCCCTTTCGATCAGCAAATGCCATATTCTGTGCCGGACACTGGAAATTCAGAATACCTTCTACCCATGAGTCATAACCGGTAGCACGATTCATTAAATAGACTGCCAGTAATTCATTGGTACTTTTGTGTGCCATCCAGCACATGGCCAACGGCTGCTCCAATCCTCCTTCAGCTTCAAATTGCTTATCATAGGTAATAGGTCCGAATACAGTATATTTCACAGTATCAACATAGGTGAGATCGTTCTTAATGACTATGGTCTCTAATCGATTTGTATAGGCCTGTTGTTTACCATCTAACCAATACTTACTGCCATCTCCATCCACCTTCTTTATCAGGTAGTAGTCTTTTACATCCCTGTAGTTATTAGTAAATCCCCACGATACACTATCATTGAACCCTATGATAATACCCGGGGCACCCGGTAAAGAAGCACCATAAACATTCATTCCCGGCGACTGCAATTGTACCTCATACCAAAGAGACGGCAAGTGTAAGCCCAGATGCGGGTCGTTGCAAAGTATGGCAGCACCACTCTTTGTTCTGCTACCCGATATTGCCCAGTTATTGCTGCCGATGCCATCTTCCCGCTCTTCAGTGAATTCCTCCCGCTTGAAATGAGGATACATAGTATCAGCAGGTACAGATGGTACTTTAAGTGAGGCTTTATCGAATATAGTCCCTGTAGGTATTACAGGCTTTGTTCCTGTAACATGATCTGGGTACATCAGCTGCAGCATCTCTGGAGATAGAGTTTCGCGTAAGTATGTAAATGGAATATCATTGGGACTACCGGTAAGATCATCTGCCATATACTTGAGTAGCAAGGCACTTTTAATATTGGTCCAAGGCTCGGGTGCAAATCCCATTAACTTATACTCAATAGGGTAGTCTCTGTACTTTAATTGTTTTATATATGCGTTGATACCCTCACTATAGGCGTCCATCATCACCTTAGTGCGCGGGTCAGCCTCCATAGCTCTCAGAGAGTTTTCAGCTGCATATACCATACCTTTCCTTCTTTGCTCCCTGTCATAATCAAATGCCTTCTTGCCTATTACTTCACTTACTCTTCCGGCAGCAGCTCTTGTTTCCATGTCCATCTGCCATAATCGATAAGTAGCATGCAGATACCCTTCAACAAAATATATATCATGATCATTTTCAGCATGAATATGAGGAACTAAACGGTCATCAAGCCACACCGTAACAGGTTGCTTTAGTTGTGGTAATTTAATATCCGCACTAAAATTTTTATTCACAGGCTCAGCACTTGCCCAACAGCCGTTGACCGGATCCAACAACCTGCCGATAGCAGGCAAGTCACCGATCGGATTGTCTAATAAATAAACAAGTCCTCCGGTAATGATAAGGATAACTATGGCCAGTGCTATGCGCATCTATATATTTTAATAGTGAAAAAGTGAATTATGCCGGAAACTGAATAATATATTTCTTACCAGGTTTTACGGTCAGCTTGTGCGCCCTTAACCATGGATTGTATATTTTCAGCATTTTATAGGTTGTCTTATTTTCCTTGGCCCAAACTGCAAGATCAGCTATGGTAGTTGTCACTTCTACATCTCTTCCTTTCAATGGCTTATAAGCTTCTGAAGGATCAATGATATTTCCGGCTATCTTAGGGTTGGATAGTAAATACTTCAAAGCAAGAATTCTGAACACATAACGATTGGTTTCATCAGGAAATATCAGATCATAATAATTGGTAGCACCTTGAAAATCGGCCTGACTGCTATATCCGCCCATTCCACAATTATATGATGCCGCAGCAGCGGTCCATGTACCGAACTTATCATGTGCTTCTTTAAAGTATTTACTGGCAGCATCTGTTGCTTTTGCCACATTGAATCGTTCATCTACCTCATCACTTATTTCCAATCCGTAGCGAGGACCTGTATCCTTCATAAATTGCCAGAAACTGGAAGCGCCAACTCCAGATACCGCATTTTGCTGTAAAGAGCTCTCTGCTACACAAACATATTTAAAATCATCAGGCACACCGTTCGCTTTGAGGCGCTCTTCTATAACAGGCATATAACGGCCTGCCAGTTTTAAAATGTATAGTTGACTACCATGTACATAATAATTGACGATCAATTCCCTGTCAAGGCGTTCTTTCACCTCCCAACGATCCAGGGGAACAGCTTCTCCGCTAAAATCAAGACTGGTTGGTAGCGCAGGTGAAAACCATTTGTATTGGGGTCTGCCTTCGCTGCTCACCTCTACACTGGTAGTTCCGGGCTCAATTTTACGTGAGGCAATACCTGCAACTATCGCTACACCAATAGCTGATCCACAGAAAAAATAGATGACAGGTTTTGTTTTCAATTTCATCTTTTGCATTTGACTATAAATTTAATCAATATCTCCCATTCGTTGGAATTTGATATCAAAATAACGGCAGGAATGTTATTGCATTGTGGATAGCTCTACAGCAATTGTATAATGATGACGAACATCACTTATTATTTTCAGATAATTATTGCTGTTGAAGATTTTTACAATAGTGACAGACTTGATTAACCGTTTTAATTGGAATAGTTGAAGAAGTACTACCAACTTGTTGGAGTTTTAGGTATTTTTGTTTGACCTCTCTAATAGAGGTGTATCCGACCAATGAAAAAACTCATGATGCTTTCAGTGGCTGTTTTGCCACTCATAGTTAATGCTCAGGACAATCTGGTTGCCAAATTGGACGCCAATAAGAGCGATAACTCGAAAAAGTATGAATTCACAAAGATCATCAATCTGGAAAATACCAGCATAAAGAATCAGGCAAGTTCAGGCACATGTTGGAGTTACTCTACCAATTCATTCCTTGAAAGTGAGATGATGCGTATGGGCAAAACACCCGTCGAACTGGCTCAGTTATACAGTGCACGCCGCGTTTATGAAGAGAAGGCCGATAATTATGTAAGAATGCACGGTGCAGTTAGTTGGGGCGATGGTGGTGCATGTCACGACGTTATCAATATGTATGCTAAATATGGCGCAATGCCGCAGGTAGCATATACAGGTCTTCACTATGGTACCAACAAAAATAAATTTGCCGAATTTCAGGCTATGCTTAAAGCAATGCTTGATGCTGTAGTTTCTAATCCTAATGGCAAGCTCACTCCATCATGGAAAACAGCATACATGTCAGTTCTGGATGCATATCTGGGTCCTGTTCCCGAAACATTTACATGGGAACATCGCACTTATACCCCAAAAAGTTTTGCTCGTGAAGTAGTAGGCATTCATCCTGAAGATTATGTTGAACTTTCATCTTTCACTACAGCTCCTTATTACAAGAAGACCATACTTATGGTGCCTGATAACTGGTCGTTTGATAAGGTCTACAATGTAAAAATGAATGACCTCACTGATATCATTGACAATGCTTTGAACAGTGGCTTCACCGTTGCGTGGGCTACAGACGTTAGTGAAAAATATTTCAGCTGGAAGAATGGGGTAGCTTATGTACCTGAAAAGGACTATGAAGATATGGACGACTCTGCCAAAAAGCACATGTTCGATGGTCCTATGGATGAGCGTCACATAACTCCTGAAAGCCGTCAGGCAGCATTTGACAATTACGAAACTACCGATGATCATGGTATGCACATCGTAGGTTTGGCAAGAGACCAGAATGGCCGTAAATATTATATCGTAAAGAATTCTTGGGGTGATAAGAATGACCATAAAGGATATATCTATGTTACTAAGGCCTATGTCCGCTATAAAACAACAGCAATACTGCTTCATAAGAACGGTATTCCTGATGAATTAAGGAAGAAGATGGATCTGAACAGAGAATAATTATTATTAATCATTTGAAAGTGCTGCTTTGATGTTATCAATAGCAGTACTTTTTGTTTTATGTCTATTATACTTACTTTTGCTATAGTCATGAAACTTACACAACACGTAGCAGAAGCTAATAAAACTATCATCTCTTTTGAAGTTTTACCACCTACCAAAGGAAGGAGTATCGATTCTCTCTTTGCCACTCTTGATCCTTTCATGGAGTTCAAACCTTCTTTTGTAAACGTTACTTATCATAGAGCAGAACAGATATACAAAAAACGTGCAGATGGTACTTTTGAAAGGGTAGAGATCCGTAAAAGACCGGGCACAGTTGGTATTTGCGCCGCACTAATGAATAAATACCAGATAGAAGCTATTCCGCATCTCATATGTGGTGGCTTCAGCATGGAAGAAACAGAAAATGCGCTTATCGACCTGCATTATCTGGGCATTAAGAATGTATTGGCATTACGTGGAGACGCTGCTGCCAATGAGAAGTTTTTTGTACCTCATCCTCATGGTCATAACTATGCCGAAGAATTAGTAAAACAGATCATCACCCTTAATAAGGGCCAGTACATGGAAGATGATATACTGGATGGTGTAAAAACCGATTTTTGTATCGGCGTTGCAGGTTATCCCGAAAAACACTTCGAGGCTCCTAATCTGGATATTGACATTGCTAATCTGAAACGTAAAGTAGATCTGGGAGCAGACTACATCACCACTCAGATGTTCTTCGACAATAAACACTATTACGACTATGTAGCTCGTTGCAATGCAGCAGGTATCAATAAAACCATCGTTCCCGGACTTAAACCATTGTCAACCAAGAAGCAGCTTACCGTCATTCCGCGCGTCTTTAATGTAGAGATTCCGGTAGAGCTTTATACAGAAATAATGAAGTGCAAGACCGATGCTGATGTAGAACTCGTAGGTACTGAATGGTTATTGGCACAGTGTCGCGATCTGTTGAAGAACAATGTACCTGTATTACATTTTTATACTTTGTCTAAGCCGCATATTATTTATAATGTATTGAAGCAATTGTTTTAATGAACGCTCTATATAATTGATTACCAAAGGGAGTTACAAACAATGTAACTCCCTTTTTCATTATCAACAGGCCGCTTAACAACATCTTTATACTCCTGCACTCCCTCAACTAAATATTCTGTTTTTAGGTATAAAAATATATTTCGAGTCCGCGTAGGGGTATCCCGTTCTCAGATTGTCTGAATAACAATATTATTACCGCAGCCTCTTATAACTTTAACAACACCATAATTGAAACAAGCCCTTTACAATTAATTATAATAATAAATTGCACCTCCAAAGCACACAACATCCATCCATGAATCATAAAAGTGGCAGTAATACCGGTATCAGGTACATTTTTACCTTAGTTCTTATCTTTTCTTACCTTATCACCTCAGCGCAGAAGTTTACGGTCAGCGGAACCATCAAAGACAAAAAGAGTGGGGAAGCGCTCATTGGTGCTACTCTGGTAGTTGTCAGCGACCCTACTATAGGTGTGGTGACTAACGAATATGGCTACTACTCACTTACTTTACCCAAAGGCGATTATAAGTTGTTATTTCGCTATGTGAGTTATAACACACAAGAGATACCGGTCATGCTGGACAAGAATACTAAACTGGACATTCTTGCCGAGCCGGAAGACAGACAACTGAAAGAGGTGGTGGTAAGCAGCAAGGTGAGCAATGTGCGCAATGCACAGATGGGCATGACCAAAATGAATGTGCAGGAGATGAAGGCATTGCCCGTTTTGTTTGGTGAAAGAGATGTGATGAAGATGGTGCAACTGCTGCCCGGAGTAGAATCAGCAGGAGATGGTAACAGCGGTTTTTATGTTCGTGGTGGTGCCATAGATCAGAATCTGATATTACTGGATGAAGCTATTGTGTATAACCCGTCTCACTTGCTGGGTTTCTTTTCTACTTTCAATTCTGATGCGCTGAAAGATGTGACCTTGTATAAGGGCACTGCTCCGGCGCAGTTTGGTGGCAGGTTGTCATCGGTGATGGATGTAAAAATGAACGACGGTAATGATAAAGAATACCATGTGAATGGGGGTATTGGTCTTATTTCCTCCAAATTGTCTGTCGAAGGTCCGATAGTGAAAGACAAAGGTTCCTTCCTTATCAGTGGCCGACGTACCTATGCCGACATCTTTCTGGGATTATCTCCCGATACCAATATCAACCGCTCCCGACTATACTTTTATGACCTCAATACCAAGTTCAATTATAAATTGACCGATAAAGACAGGCTGTTCCTATCGGGCTACTTTGGTAAAGACCAGTTGGGACTAGGTAGCGTATTTGGTATCAATTGGGGCAATGCCACCGGCACCCTCCGCTGGAACCACCTCATCAATGCCAAGCTGTTTTCTAATACCTCTCTCATTTTCAGCGATTATAATTATAATATCACTGTCAATAATTCAGGCTTCTCAGCCAAGATACATTCTGAGATCCGCGACTGGAATCTGAAAGAAGAGCTGGATTACTTCTCCAACCCCAAGAACACCATTCGGATAGGGTTCAGTTCTATTTATCATACCATTACACCGGGTGCCATTACCGGTGCCAATATTACTACCACCAATAAACCCGACAACCATACCTGGGAGAACGGGATCTATATATCCAATGCATGGAAGCCCAATTCGAGATGGAATATAGATTATGGCATCCGGCTGAGCATATTTACCGTTTTTGGTGGTACAGATATGTATGAGCTGAACGAAAAGGGAGCAATTAAAGATACCCTGAAGTATGGCAGCAGCGAAGTGGTGAAGAATTACATCAACCCCGAACCCCGCTTTTCGGCAAGCTATACACTTACCGAAAATTCCTCACTGAAGGCGGCATATACCCGCAACACACAGTCGCTGCACCTCATATCTAACTCTACCAGCAGCAATCCAACCGACAAATGGGTGGCTACCAACAACATCATCAAACCCGAAATTGCCGACCTCGGTTCGTTGGGTTATTTCCGCAACTTAAAGAACAATATGTATGAACTGAGTGTGGAAGGCTACTATAAATACAGTCAGAACCAGATTGACTATAAAGATGGCGCCAACGTACTCAACAATGATGCTATAGAACCTAAACTGCTGTTCGGGCAGGGCAGGGCATACGGACTGGAGTTTTCGGCACACAAAACGCAGGGTAAGTTTACCGGTTGGATTTCTTATACCTTATCAAAGACCGAAACTCAGATCAATGGCATCAATAATAACAAATGGTACAATGCCCGCCAGGACCGCACCCACAACTTATCGGTAGTAGGGGTGTATGAGGCCAGTAAGAAATGGACCTTGTCCGCATCATTCGTTTACTATACCGGCGATGCGGTCTCTTTCCCTAGTGGTAAAAGTAATATCCTGAACCAAACTGTCTTTTATTATACCGAAAGGAATGGCTACAGGATGCCGGCATACAACAGGCTCGATATTGGTGCTACCCGACAATTAGCACACAAGAAGCATTACTCATCAGAGATATCATTCAGTATTTATAATGCTTACGGACAACAAAATCCGTATATCATCACTTTCCAGGACGACCCTAACGACCCATCCAAGACTCAGGCACTGCAAACATCTTTATTCCGTTTTGTACCATCCGTATCTTATAATTTCAAATTCTAAGCCCTGAAAATCATTCCAAAAATGAAACATAATCACATCATATATATACTGGCTGTAGCTTCTTTTATTTTGCCTTCGTGTCAAAAGGTGATCCATATAGACCTTAATGCCGCCGACCCTAAATATGTTATTGAGGGCAATGTCAGTGACCAGACAGCTATACAAACGATCAAGATATCCAAGACCGTGAGCTTTGAGAGCTCCAATACCTTTCCGGCAGTAAGTGGCGCATTGGTGACCATCACCGATGCTACTGCTGGCACTACAGATACGCTGACCGAAGGTAGCGCTGGCATGTATATGACCACTGCTATGGCAGGCACCCCGGGACATACTTACCAATTGTATATCAGATCTGAGGGCAAGGTATTTACCTCAACCTGCACCATGCCTCAACCCGTAACATTGGATAGTCTCTACGTCTCTAAGTCGGTATTTGGTAATACCAGAGGGGCAATTGTCTATACCGACCCTGCTGCAAAAGGTAATTACTACTATTTTGCTGAGTACAAGAACGGCGTTCAAACAGATAATATCTACATCAGGAATGATGATCTGGTGAATGGTCAGGTCATTGACCAGACACTAAGCAGGGGCGGTGGAGAAAGCAAACTCGAGTCGGGCGATTACCTCACCATATCTCTGGAATGTATTGACTCTGCCATGTATCAGTTCTACTATACGCTACAGCAGACCAAAAACCAAAATGCCGCAACACCTGCCAATCCGCAAAGCAATATTGTAGGTGGTGCATTGGGTTACTTCAGTGCGCATACGTCAAGTTCAAAGAGTGTGTTGATCACCCAATAAACCCTACCTTCTTATGTGTACCGTCACAATACGGTTTGTTGCCCGACTGACCACAGCGACAGAACGCGGTGACATTGTTTTTCCTGATCTCGCTGCCGTCTTTGTCTTTGATGGTGATATTGCCATATACCAATAGCGGACCATCGGGCATTACTTCTACTATGCTTTCGGCCTCTACTTCTGCCATGCGCGGCTCATCACTGTTCATAATGTAACTGAGAGCACCGCTCGGGCATTTCTTCACCTGGGCTATCATGTGCTCGGTAGTATCCGCATCGGGTCTTATCCATGGTTTTACGCGCGGGTCAAAGACATGCGGTAGGCCGGTAGCCTCTTTCCAGCAGATGGTAGAATGGATGCAGGCGGCTGGCTTCCATATGATCGTTACCTCGCCATTGGTGTATTTTTTGGTGATGTCTTTCATCAGATCTCCGTATTTATGATGATTTGGTTAGTAAGAATTTTATGTACAGGGCAGTTATTGGCTATGTTCAGCATCTTGGTCCGCTCTTCGTCGGTAAGTGAACCGCTGATCGCTATCTTTCTGTTGATATTCGTGATATTCAACTCCTTATCTCGTTTCAGCACCACTTTCACTTGAATATCTTCAACGGCATACCCCTTTCTATCGGCATACATGCGCAGCGTAATGGAGGTGCAGGAAGCCAGCGATGCCGCCAGTAGTTCTTCAGGAGCCATTCCCTCGGCAGTACCGCCATTACTAAGGGGTTCGTCGGCAGTAAGACTGTTGGTGGCACTGTTGATATGTGTGCGGTAATGATCGCGGTGAATGACTGCGTTAACTTCGGCCATGGTGGTGATTTAGATACTGGAAGTTAAGGATTATTTTCGTTTTACTCACAGAGATACTTCCTTCATGGAAGCTACCTTGATCATTCAAAGTAATTGGTCCACAATGCTGCAGAGAAACATTGGTCGGGATATTCCTTTTCATATTGCTCCAGTATGGGTTGCACATCGGCATACCTTAGCCAGTACATGGCCACTCGTCCTCGAAATACACCATCATCGCCATATTCATCTTTTACAGGTGCTATACCTGCTATTTGTATATGCGATGTACCTGTCTCTGCATCAAACTTCCATTCTTCCAGTACTCTTATATAGCGCACATCATCATAATTCACAGTACTGGTAATGATCTTTCTGATGACCTGATTGGTAACAGGGTCCTCTATCTCCACCGTGTCAGAAGGAAATAGTTTGTATTTCATCTGCAATGCCGTTTTCTTTTCGGTGAACCGGCTGTCAAATGTGCTGTATGCCTGCAGTTTCCCATCCAATACCAGCTTGGTTAGTTTTTCATTGAGGGTGTTCATCCGCCTTTTACCATTGACCGTACTATCACCCATATAGATCAGTCGGGAAACACGATTGGTGTAAGAGGGTGGGGTGGTCTGCGCGGTGGCACCTGCCGTTAACAGGCAAAGTAGTGCTGTAAATATCAGTTGAATGCGTTGCATAGCTTAGTGTTTTACCGGTTGTTGAGTGAAATACTGATGCCATACTGCCAATGGCAAATTGGTATTGGGGTGCTCGGTCTGGTAGGCGGTCAGGTATTTTTTTACATCCGCATACTTCATCCAGTACAGCACCCGCAATCCTGTTACACCATGGTCATCGTGCAGTTGCTGAACCGGAGCTATGGCCACTATCTGTATATCCGTAGTGCCGCGCTGCTTATCATACCGCCATTCTTCCAGTACTGTATAGTATATAACATCCTCAAAATTAAAGTCAAACATGGTCACCTTCTTCATATTGGCACCCGTTACAGGGTCTTCCAATTCTATCGTATCGGTCCTTCTCATTACAGCCATCAACTGATCTGCCGTCATTGGGGTGGAGAGATTACTTTTATTGGCATAGGCTGCAAGTTGCCCTTTCTTTATGCGCTGATAGAGGAACTCGGCGAGGGTAGTATCCGTACCCTCAGGGCGCAGCTTCATATAGTAGTATTGGGTAGTATCTACTATATATACTTTACGCTCTACCTGTCGGGTAAGCAGGTTGTTGCCCGGCAGGGGAGTCGCCCCGGCCTTTTTCTGCCCCCATGCCGCACCCGTAAGCAGGCACACCGCAGCAGCCATCATCAGTTTATTCATAGTCCCTCTTTTAATGTGAATTTACTCTTTTTCAGTAAAATAGCCCCGCCACAATTCCAGTGGTAAATTACAAAAGGGGTGTTGCATTGTATAACGGTTGATGATAGGTTGTATATCGGAATATTGGAAAGAAAACATCTTCTTCCTTCCTGTAAAATAGCCTCTGTCATCATAGTTATCCCTTTTCAGCAATACACTTATCAATTGAATGGAAATAGAACCTGTTGCTGTATTGAACATTACCTGCTGTTCTATCTGATAGTTAGTTACCCATTCATATTTGAATTCACCTTTCCTTACCTTAAAACGCCTTGTTGCTGATTCAGTATCTAGCTCCATAGTATCCGGTTGAACATAGGTAGCAGCATCTATTGCTGTCTTCTTCAACGGAGTTGGATATGACCTGTCGGCAGTATCATACACAGGTATTGCACCCGATCCGGCACGCTCTATTAGTGTTTGAGGGAGTAGTGTGTCGTCAGCAGACATCAATTTTCTACCTGAATAATAATCGATAGTATCCAACATGATTATTGTGCGTGATGTGGTACCCGATTGTAGGTTACCATTAGTAAATGTTACCCGATCGCCATTACAGTAACTCTTCCAGATCGGTTGATACCAATTGTCCTTGGGGTATCGGGTATTAAATTGTGTTATAATATCCTTTACGTCCTCATACTTCAACCAGTACATGGCAACGGAACCTCTGTAATTACCATCATCTCCATAGATCCTTTGTACAGGTGCTACCCCCACTATCTGAATATCTATCTTCCCTTCATCTACCTTATAACGCCATTCTTCCAGCAGGCGATAAGCGCGTATATTATCGTAATTGTAGTCGTGCCTCACTACGCGGGTAGGTATGCTTCCCGTCACAGGATCTTCCAGTTGATCGGCATCATCTGCGTGAGCAGATATCTTTTCTAGAACTTGATCTTTGGTTAGCCGGGTGCTGAAACGGCGGTCTATTGTAGAATAAGCAGTGAGTTGTTTATCCAGCACCAGCATGGTCAGTATTTGGGCTAGACTGGTATCCGTTGCCGCATGTTGGATGGTTGTATCCACATAAACGGTTCGTGATGCACGGTTGGTCCAAACAGTGCCCGTGTATGGATGTGGCTTATTTTGTGCGGCGGCCGACAAAAATGCTAAACACAGATATGCTCCTAATGTCAGCCTGCGTATAGTCATAGTGCTTGTTTTATGTATCTAATGTAGGATTTTTAGTTGAATGACAGAAGTCTATCAACATCGTAGAGACGCATAAGTGCGTCTCCGCAATGAGTGTACCTATATATAATAGAAGGAAAAGACCTGGGGCGATATTTTTTTAGATGGCCATCTGCGCCTCGGGGGTATTACTGTCTATACCTCGTTTATAGAGGTTGCGGCTAACTTTGTGGGCCTGCAGGTAGCCATCGGGGAAGGGAACAAAATAGTGTTCCAGTTCGGCGCGAGACAGATCTTTGCTCAACCACCGATCTCGTTTTTCGGGAGGCACTATCAGCGGCATACGTTTTTTCTTATTGTGTATCTCCGCCATCAGCTCATTGGCAGCGGTGGTGATGATAGAAAATGTCTTCACCTGCCTGTCTTCTTCCTTATTGTACCAGTCAGAATACACACAACCTAAGGTCAGCAGTTCACCGTCTTTGGGGTAGATATAGTAGGGCTGACTTGTTTTGTCGGGTTGTTCTTGTCCCTCATAGAACCCGGTGAGCAGCAGCAGCCCTCTTTTGGCGAGTATATGGTCTTTGTAGGTGCGCTTGTCGAATATCTCCTCAGCACGGGCATTGCTGGTGTCGTAGGGTTTGTAGGCTTCCAGAGTTGCCCGCTCGGGTATGAATTTCCACATGGCTGTCGTCAGGTGCAGCGGATCATCATTACCTATAAAGGGCAGCAACGGCATGGTAAATGCCGTAGTGTGGTAGTATGCGGTAAAGGTGTCCATCTTCACCAGATCAAGTAGTTCAGGAGGCGTTTGTTGGAAAACTTTCTTTGCCTTTTCAGGACTAGGAGTTGCTACTCTATTACACATCATTGCAATTTAGGGAAATGATTTTATCTATTTGATTCGATACTTTTCTATTTAGTATCCTATGCATCATGTAAACCAATATTTTCGATTACCTAAACTTAATTGAGTTGTTGCAGTTTTATGTAATTATACAACGATTTACTTTTCCTAGTATTACTTAATGATAAGGTCAATTATAGAACGAACATTCCTTCAGGTTTCGTTGGCTAGATTCTTGTAGTAGCTAAAAGTGGAGGGGACTTAGTGGAATAGGTGGGAGAGGAGAATTATTTTAGATATTTAGTTTAAGTCTTAATATTTGTCAATTTAATTGTCTAATTTTCAGTCCTAATAATTGTCTCAAAAAATGTCTCAAAAAATTTCCAGAGAATATCCGCACTTAAAATTTGCTAAACAATGGAATCTTACGCCTTCAGATATGTTCATTTTAGGGCAATGTGATGCGCTGATTACTGCCGTAAATAACACACCTATTGATCCCAAATATTATCAAGAAATAAAAGGGGTAATGCTTATTAAAGGCGCTCAATCAACAACAGCTATTGAAGGTAATACTTTAACCGAAGAGGAAATAATAAAGGTGAGTAATGGTCAAAAATTACAGCCAAGCAAGGAGTATCAAGCAATAGAAGTTGAAAATATATTGAATGCATTTAATGACTTGGTCACAAAAGTGTTCAGTGGGGAGCATGAGAAATTAATAACTCCTGAATTACTCTTGCACTTTCACAGGATGGTAGGAAGTAATTTAGGAGATCATTTCTCTGCGATTCCTGGAAAATTTAGGTCTGGAAGTAATAATGTAGTTGTAGGGAAATATAGGGCAACAGAGGGAGTAGATGTTGAGTTGCTTATTGAAAAATTCTGCCAATTTCTAAGGGATGAATTTAGATTTGAGAGAGGCGATCATAAATGCATTGATGTGATTATTGAAGCGATTGTCGCTCATGTTTATATTGAATGGATTCACCCATTTGGTGATGGGAATGGCAGAACTGGAAGATTAGTAGAATTCTATATCCTATTGAGGGGGTGCCTACCGGATATTACCTTGCATATACTTTCTAATCATTACAACTTAACTAGACCAGAGTATTATAGGCAATTACAAAAGAGTTCAGAGACGAGGGACTTGACAGAATTTATTAGATATGCAATTATTGGACTTAAGGATGGGCTTGATAGTGTTTTGCAAAAGATACAAAAATCTCAAACTGGTATAACTTGGAGAGCATATATATACGACAGGTTTGATGCAATCCCACAAGGCAAAGAAGAAACACATAAAAGGAGGAGAACCCTTGCTCTAGAACTTCCATTAAATCAAAAAGTAACTATACATGATATACCAGAATTGTCAATAAAATTAGCAAAGTTATATGGTAATATGTCTGAAAAAACCCTTCAAAGGGACCTCGATGAGATTTTCACAATGAATATAATTGTGAAAAGCGGCGATAAATATGAGCCAAACATATCTCTGCTAAATACGATGTTTGCCCAAAATAAAACGTCTAACACTACTAGATTGTAGAAATGTTAGAATTTAGTAAATATAGGCTACCGAATAGGTAGCTTTTTTACCCAACCTTAAATACGATGCGAGCTGAGTACTTGCTTCTCTTCATACGGGGTCATGTACAAAGGTAAATAGTGTAGGGTTGTATGCAATGGTGTGGAAAACTAAAATACGGTAATTCCGTAGTTTCTTAGTAGAAACTTAATTAGATTTCGACTTTTGCTGTTCACCATTGTACACAGTTGTATATTATTGTGATTTTTGTGACACTTTGTATCGCAAAGTTTAAGGAATACTACCTAGAACGCTCGTAGTTGCATTCAGGTGTTCTTTTAGGGTGGGAGTATTACACGCCATACTTGTTGAAAAAAAGCACCTTAGAATAGCAAAATAATATCTTTAAAAATAAAAATTTACAAAATATCTACTTATATTTGCCTAAAATGACGAAAGCCTCTCGGGATAGAAAGGCCTCGTAAAAAGTAAGATAATATTTGATTGTAATTCGCACTACAAAGATACGACTAAAAGTTGTATTGCCAAATATAATCCCATCTTTTTACTGGCTTTTTATTGTCCCTACGGTTCAGTTGTTTATTAATATTGATTTAATAATTAAATTTTAAACAATGAATTTAGTAACAAAGACTGGTGATAGAATCACCACAACTTCGCAGATTATCGCTGAGATTTTTGACAAAGAGCACAAAGATGTTCTTAGAGACATTGAAAATCTTGAATGTAGCCTAGAATTCACTAAGCTCAATTTTGAGCCCAGTGAATATAAGGGGAGGAATGGGATGAATAAAATCTATTTTATTACTCGAGATGGGTTCTCCTTCCTTGCAATGGGGTACACTGGGCCAATGGCTGCTAAGTTTAAGGAAGCTTTTATTAATGCATTTAATCTTATGGCCGAGGAGCTTCAAAGAATAGCTGCTAAGCAATCACCTATGGTGCTAAATCTTTATAGGCAGAGAATATTTAATGAGCCAGCAAAGAGCTGCCCAGCAAATAGATGGTGTGTTTTTAATCAATGTAATAAGGTTATGTTTTTGATAGATAAATACGTAGGAAGTGTTTCTGAATTTGATTTGATAGATGGTTCAGTTGGTATTATGTGGGTTAAATTCAGAGAGGGTAAGGCGTGGGCACGCCCCGTAACCCAATATTATCATGAATTTAGTGATAAAAGAGGGAACAAACTTAGTAACTGCTATGAATTTACAGAACTTGAGCATTTTAATGTATGGCTAGAAACAGTCTATTACACTTGTCACCTACATGATTACTTACATAATAAATTCAAAAAAGATGCTGTTATGCTTGCTAAGGTAGATGCATTCAAACACAAAATATTAGGTAATGGCAACAATAGTAAAGCCGCATAAATGTAAGTGATAGCTTTAAGAATACAAGCTATCACTTTATTAAAATAAATTTTCAAAACATAAATCAAAATAAATGGAAGAAGTGCCTAAACAATTTGCTAAGGAGTTTATTGATCTACATTTGGCAAATCTACCCGATGCTAAAACCTATGAGGAGGATGATATTGAACATCAAATATTTGAGGGTTTTGATAGTGAAGCAGAACTAAGGCCGGGAAGCCTTACTGTTCTTTACTTGGTATTTAGCAAGAATGCCGATAAAAATGGATGGGAGTTAACTGGGTATCATTATTAATTTAAACAGCTATTGTATGTATAGTATTCTAAAAGAATTCGAAGTATTTATACGTTCTGCGGTATCAGACACTGAAAGTATGTTTCAAGACGGGAACAAACAAGAAATGAGGAACCACATCGTTCCGATTATTGACTTGGAGATGAAAAGGATAATAACTCTCAACCAAAACTTAGATGATAACTATATACTTACAAATGCACTTAGCGAAGCAAAGTTTGAGGGATTATATGGACTACTTAGTTAGTCCCTAATCTTAAATTAAAATCGAAACCCACATCCTACAGTGTGTGGGTTTCATACATTTATATTTTGAAACTAAAATGTATTATAAAAGTTGGGAAGGAGAGCGACCTGATTTTATTCAAAAGTTGGTCATTCAATCAGTCATTCATTCACCTCCGCAAAACCCATTTAACCAACCACCTGATAACCCTAAATTTTCGATTACCTAAAAATAGGGTAAGCTGCATCTTAAATTTTATTCTGATCTTTTTCATCGTTATTGTTTAGGTTACTGTTGTAATGTCTTTCCGATAGAAAGCCCTACAGTCGTGGTTTTGAGCATATTTGCAAATATAATCAATAATTCTTTTTGTTACATAATTTACATTATGTTAAGTAGAAATACAGAGAAAAAACACCCCTATCTTTCCGGTACTATACAACAGACAAACATGCTATAACAAACAACTAAACAAACGAATGAGGATACACAAATTCGCACCCACCTATCGGTAAACAATCAAAATAAGGAACAACTGCAACGCGATATTATTTAATAACGCAGGTTGCACCGATTATAAAATAGTATCTATATTTTTGCGCCCCGCTTATTAAAACCATTGACCATGTCTGTACCTCGTAAAGCCGCATTAAGTTTCATATTCATTACCATACTTATCGATGTAATAGGTCTGGGTATCATCATACCCGTGCTACCCTCACTCATTAAAGAATTAACGGGTGGCGATCTGGCACATGCTGCCAAATACAATAGCTGGTTGCTATTTGCCTATGCCAGTATGCAGTTTCTATTTTCGCCACTCATAGGCTCTCTCAGCGATAAATATGGTCGCAGACCTATTTTGCTGTTCTCGCTGTTCGGCTTAGGTGTCGATTACATTTTTATGGCATTTTCTCCTACCCTCATATTATTATTTATCGGACGTATTGTGGCCGGTATCGCCGGTGCCAGTTTCACTACGGCCACAGCTTATATTGCCGATATCAGTACTCCTGAAAAGCGCGCACAGAACTTTGGTATGGTTGGCGCAGCGTTCGGTTTAGGTTTTATCATCGGTCCGTTGTTGGGTACAGTATTCAGTATATGGGGCAAGCATATTGGCCACACCGGTATGTTCAATTGGGAGCTGCGCTTACCTTTTATGGCAGCCGCGGCATTCAGCCTGCTCAATGTGCTGTATGGTTACTTTGTATTGCCTGAGTCATTGCTGAAGGAGAACAGACGCAGCGTAGATTATAAGAAAGCCAATCCTATCAGCTCGCTCAAGCATCTGGGTCGCTATCCTATCATTTCGGGTCTGGTGGTATCTTATTTCTGCTTGTATCTGGCCTCACATGCCGTCCAGTCCAACTGGTCGTTCTATACCATGTATAAGTTCAATTGGGATATTAAAATGGTGGGCATCTCACTTGCCGTTGTTGGTGTGTTGGTAGCCATTGTTCAGGGCGGACTGATCCGCTACACTATTCCCAAGCTGGGCGAAAAGAATTCGGTATATGTAGGTTTCGCGCTCTATGCGGTGGGTCTGGTATTGTTTGCGTTCGCCAATCAGGGTTGGATGATGTTCGCTTTCCTGGTCCCTTATTGTCTGGGCGGATTGGGTGGTCCTGCATTACAAGGCATTATCTCCAATCAGGTACCTCCCAATGAGCAGGGCGAATTGCAGGGAGCATTGACCAGTCTGGTCAGCCTTACCTCCATCATTGGTCCGCTCATCATGAACAATCTGTTCGCCATTTTTACGGCCAAAGATGCCCCTATCGTATTCCCGGGCATGCCATTCTTGTTGGGTTTTGTGCTGGTCATAGCGTCCATATTATTCGCAATCCCATCGCTAAGGCATTACCACAGATCGCTGGGAGATAAGTAATAGACGAGCAGTGTTGCAAAAAATTAACACTACTTCAATTGACCTGTTTTAACTAATTGACCCTAAGAGCAATAGCATCTTTTATACACAATAATGTGAATATCTTCTTTTGCTCACTTCAAAATACGTCATTAATTTACACCCGATTTCCTATAGTACTCTATATGAAGTCCCGAAGTAGCTGTCAATGTCCGTAAACAAATACAGAGATCTTCTCACCAACTTCTAAACCTGTTTCTGGACGAGACACACAAATAAAAAGTGGCAGAAAGTGGCAGAAAGTAGCAGAAAAGTGGAAGTAAAGTGGCAGAAAGTGGCAGTTTTCGGCAATTTGTTAAAATGGGTTGAAACCCTTACACAATAAGCTTTTCAACCGAAATACCTGCAATAGAACTGCCGGAAACAAGAAAAAACTGCCACTTTTCAAAATATCCCGCTACTTAAGGGAAAAATAACGGATAAGATCAGTTACACAGTAGCAGTTGCGCGCATCTCCCCTATGACCCTGCTCGCCTCTTCAAATAGCGGCAACCAGAGAGATGTTTTGTTCTCTATGTTCAGCATAAGGTCAGTACCAAAATACTTACCATTATTGGTCAGCAGGTAGAACTGAACACAGTTAGGCTGTGGTAAAGGTGTAGCGGTAACTGAGGTAGCGTGGGTCAGGTGAGTTTGAGCAACGGAGGTAAAATGCTGTGCAGCACTGCTCACACTCGGGTATTTACCCGAACCTATGATTCCTCCGCCCGATTTGACATACAAAGTAGCCTCGCCCGTAATGGTGGTGATCAGGGTAACGATATCATTACCCATATCCCAGTCCATAACGGCACTGTAAACTGCCGTCTCGCCTTGTGGTATGGTGGCCAGCATAGCACCGGGGTTGGTGTTGAGGGCTATGCCTCTCAGGGTCTCATAAGGAAACTCTTTGGTCAGCGCTGCCCTTCTGTCGGCCTCCTTTTGCTTTTTACGTCTGTTATATAAAAAATAGTAAACAAGTAAACCTACCTGACTAATAGCTAAAACAATATATAATGCTGATTCCAACTGTAAGATGTATTAAAGTTCAAAAGTACAACGTAAACCTATGTTATTTAAGAAAAGGCAGATTTTTGCTCATAAATGATCTGGTTTCCGCATACCCTTCCTTTACAATGCCCATAATAGAGTAATCGACATATTTACGCAAATGGATATATCCGAATATTATTCCTACCAGTGTAGTAAGGAATGCACCGAATGCCACGCCATAGATATTGCCCAACAGCAAGATACCCAGATAATCGGCAGCGGCATTAACAACCAGCATCACCAGCACCTTCTGAAAGTTGATCTGCGGCTTATGGATCACATCAAGGGTTATACCATTGAACCGGTCTATAGGATACATGATGGCAAAGACCATGAACAACCTGTATATATTGGCGGCGGCAGTGCCATCCAGTTTATGATGGCCGAGCAGGCTGATAGGAATATCTGCGAACAACAATACCAGCAGGGACATAGGTATAAAGACCACCGTCAGCATACCCGAATACTTTTTGAGGATGTGCGCTACCTGCCCCATATCTTTATTATTATAGGCCGTGGCCATCCCCGACATACCCGTGCCTACAAAACTCCTGAGCGGTATCTCCACTATCTCCATCAACCTTACGGGTAAGCCATACACCGCCAGTGCCGCAGACCCCAGCATATTTTGTATGATAAAGGTATCGGTACTGCGCAACAGAGAGGAGCTCAGAGTGGTGGCCAGGCTATACTTACCGAAGTGCGTAAGCTCCAGTATGTGCTGTTTCCGGCAACTGAATAAGGTATGCACCTTGGCACCCCAAACCAAAGCTACCGCACTGGTAAGGCAATTGGTAAGGAAGTTATAGAAGAATGCCTTTTCTATGGTCATTTGTTTGAGCAGCACTAGCCCCCCGAATATCAGGATCATAGAACCGCTGTTGACCAACCTGAGTTTCAATATCTTACCATATTCCTCTTCGGCCTGCAGTATCCAAAAAACTACTGAAAATGGTAGGGAACTTAAAAAGGTCAGCCCTAACCATTTGACCACCAACCGAAGAGAATCGTCGGTAATAAGTTGTAAAAATGGGAGTCCGGCAATATTGATGACACCTACAATAGCAGTTACCAATATAGCCAGCAGCCATACTGAGCCCAGAATATAGTTGGCCTCATCTCCCTTTTTTCCGGCATAGAATTTTACAGTAGCAGTACCCAGAAAGCCATTTCTTACTGCTTCACAAAGACCCAGAATAGTAAAGAAATAGAACCATTTACCCACATCACCTACCGTCAATGAAACGTATAAGAGATAAATGAACCCCAGCCCGAACATGGAAAGGATCCCATTACCGGCAAGAGCAAGAAAGTGTTTATTATTGAATCTTGACAGATCGAATCTGGGCATTAGTGGTGTGTACTGTATATACTAAAATAAGCAGCTAAAATAGCATATAAATTCAATAACAACAGATTAATGAATCAATAATTGCGCTTTATCCATATAGAAGATCGCTCAACTATAGATACGAACACCACCGCAGAGAGGAAAGACCCCATAATGACATTGGCAATAAAAAGCTTATCTATGGAGTCGGCCTCACTGGCATCGGTGTAGATATAAGAAAATACGATGCCGGCAATAAGGATGATATAGGACCAGAATTTGATCTTATTGTATTTGATCCTTTTCACTTTCATGCGAGGCAGATGTAATGCAAAAACATAGATCACCAACAGACCAATGACCGAACAAGCATATTGCAATATAATAAATACCCTGAACCCGAATAACCAGAAATTGGATTTGAAAGAATTGGGATCAAATACATTAAGATGTGTGAATGAGTCCCATACCAGATGCGATATGATACCTATCAATAATGAAGAGAGCACCACCCAAACATTCTTTCTGCAGTACCCTACCCAATTGAACAGCCGGGCAAATTCAAACCGTTCCCGCCATGCCAATGGCATATTCTCTATCAATGACCGCCTCACTAACAAAT
Organism: Chitinophagaceae bacterium; assembly: GCA_947447465.1. Lineage (GTDB taxonomy): Bacteria > Bacteroidota > Bacteroidia > Chitinophagales > Chitinophagaceae > Flavipsychrobacter. The sequence goes on from CANFKE010000012.1 coordinate 82,558, forward strand.
GAAATAAAAACGCTATGATCAGTGCCAATGGAAGATCGAACCAAAAGACGCCTAACCAATTATGACTATATATCTTTTCTTTTCTGAATCCTATGAATGCTTCAAAATCGGGGGCCATACTCCCCACAATAAGTCCTGTAGCCGAGAAGTATCGGCTGTATTTCTTTTTAAGCAGCGGCAAAACAATGGCCGGATGTGCAAAAGTAAATGGCATGAACTTATATAGGAAGATTGAGTAAAATATTCGGAGAACAATATACACATCTTATTACAAAAAACTAAGGATACCGGTGCGGTATCCTTAGTATAATGATGGATAACTAATTGTTTATTCTTTTACCAGACGTTGCGTCACCTTCTGGCTGCCCTGTGTTAATTCTACCATATATACACCAGCTGCAAATGTGCTCAACGGAACACTGATGGTACCATTCTGCTGCTGACCCAGATCATTATTAAATATGCATACACCTGTGATATCCATAACACGCACATTTACCTGCTCTTTCTTGCCCGACGTAAAGCTGATCTTTACATCATCAGTTGCCGGGTTTGGCGTCATGCTTACAGCAAGTGGCTTAACAACAGCCGGCGCAGCAGACTTCATGGCCAGTTCAAAACGATCGCCCTGAGTAGCATTGTCTTTGCCGATAGAGAAAGGATATTCAGTACCTGCATTCAATTCAACATACTTACCCAATAACTTATCATGCAATACCAACTTACCACCTTCAGGCACAGCAACATTATCAGCACGGATAATGAATTGCTGCTGGTAACTACTGGTAATACCCAATGGAACTACCTTCTCTGCCGAGAACGGACGGCTGTCGATTGCCAGTTTGTGATCGTCTGTAGATGTAGAATAGAAATTGAAGTTAGCGATACCCATAGGCTTAACAGCATCATATACCCTGTCATCATTATCGGTAGCCTTGTCGTTAAAGTCGAGTTGAAGTCTGTCCCAAACATGATAGTTCTCGTCATATACGGCAAGTGTGGTATAATCTACCGGTGCTCTGAAGAGGTAATTAGATACACTGGCAGACTTATCACTTTCTGTAAAGTCTATATGAGCACCATTGCTGGCAGCTTTTACCTGAACGCTGGTGTTGGCCTCAACATAGTAAGAGACCGGAGAAGAAGTACCAAGTCCTACCGTTATAAAGTTACCACCGACACCCATTGCAGGATCGAATACATAGAATGCTGCTCCGGTGATCTGACCGGCAGCTCTTGCGTTCCATAGTATTGTACCCATATCAACAGGAGACGGATAAGGATTACCCACCATGTTAAAGCTTTGGTGAACAGTATCTGAGCCTTGTGACAAGGTGATCGTAACATTTCCCTGATGAACATGACCGGTCATACCAACTACAACAGGAGAAGGAGTATAACCACCACCCAATGCACCATAACCCAGACCTTCATCCTTGGCACCTCTGAAGAACAAGCGGATACCCTGACCCGGATGCAACATATTAGAATCAGCAGCACCACTATTGATCTTAGTGAATGGTCTCCAACCTGGATCATTACCTATAGCAGAGTTACTCATTGCAGGAACCAACCTGTATGCTGAAGGGGCATTAGAACCGGTAGTTCTGAAACCATTAGCAGCACCACCGGAACCGGTTATGTCTATATATGTTTGAATCTGACTCAATGAGATCGTATCAGCGAACGGATGACTCCAGAAACGATATCTGCGGTAACCGCCCATTACATACTGATCGACCTTAACCTTACCTGATATTGCAGCCCCGCTTGGTGGCAATGCGGCTATTCTTGCAGTTGAATTTGTATCTGTAGAAGCCAGTTCAAGACTATCGTTAGTGGTAAGTGTACCTGCAGTAAGCGTAAGAGTACTACCTATTACCAAACGAGAACCAGTATTGATAGTAGCACCTGCGCTATTGTTCAAAGTAAGGTTATTAGTCTTACCGGTACCCGTAATGGTCTGAGCTGATGTACCATTCAATACTACCGAACCACTACCCTGCACACTATTACTGTTATTATAATCTCCCTTAACATCAATTTCACCACCACCATCAATGACCAATACTCCACCACTGGTAATATTCAGATCTTTTGCAGTTGCAGTGAAAGATGATGGTATCTCAGGGTCAAAACCACTGATCACTGAAGTAATAGTTACATTATCTGAAGCGGTAGGCACAAAACCACAGCTCCAGTTAGTAGTTCTGTTCCACTCAGACTCATGCCCTGATGTACCACCTACCCATGCCATAGGCGTAGGATCAATAGTGACCGTTGTGCCTACTGCTGTAGTACATACTGCATTATGGGCATCAATGATCAGGTAGTTACGGGCACTCGATATAGCTCCGGTACTCAGGTTGTTGGTAGTACCACTGAAGGTGAAACTATTTGCAGCACCACCATTTATCTGATAAGATACAGTTGCGCTATCGGTACCTGCAAAGTCTATACTACCAGCATAACCTGCACAAGGTGTATGCACTGCAGTAACAGAAACCGAAGGTATTGCATGTACAATAACATGAACCGGGTAAGGAGCGCTGGTACATGCACCATTAGATAACGTAAGTGTTCCATCGAAAGAACCTGCGCCACCTGCCGGATTAAAATTTAATGTTACTGACGAACCTGACAATGTAGCAGCAGTGATATTACTGAAACCACCGTCGCTCAATGCCGTAGCATTCCACGTAACACTATATGCATTAGGAGAACCTGCAATGCTGCTCAAACCAACTGATGCCTCAGTAGTTGGCTGGCAGATATTAGGCATAGCCGAGCTGACGGATGCAGATGGCGTTGTTGTAACAACGGATGTACCATTCATATTTGACTGACAACCTCCGGGGCCTGTAGCCACAACCGAATAAGTACCCGCTATTGCAACTGAGCTATATGATAGTGTGGTAGAAGTACCGCTTAATGTGGCAACCACAGTTGAACCTCTCTTCAGATCATATGAGTAGCCGGAGTTTTGAGAGCCATCTAATCCGAGAATAACGCCGGCTGCAGAGCAACCATTACCTCCGGTAAGATTATAAACAGCAGGATATGCACCGACCGTTACAGTATTTGAAGTTACCGGTGCACTAGTACAACCTAAGCCGGGGTAAGTAACAGAAAGAGTATATGAACCCGTTGCTGCAGAAGTAGTAGGTGTAAATACAACTGATGAAGTTGAAGAGGTAGTAGAATAACTATCAGGACCACTCCAATTATAGGATACGATAGAACCGCTGCCACTCTCCCCTACACTGGTAAGTGTTATTGAACCTGCACCAACACAGAATCCGGATGGTGCGGTAACAGAAGTAACAGTAGGTAATGCATTGACGGTTACAGTAGTTGTACCACTACCCATAGATGAGCAACCATTAACACTAACACCGCTAACCGAATAGGTAGTTGTAGTTGTTGGTGCAGCACTAACTGCCGAACCTGTAGTAGCATTTAACGATGCGGCAGGCGACCAGGAGTAGGTAGCCGCACCTGAAGCAGTTACAGAAGTAGAAGCGCCAACACACATTGTTCCTGCAGTTGGGGTAACAGACACCACCGGAGCAGGATATGCAGTGACAGTGTTAGTTCCCACACAACCTGCAGCAGATGTTCCTGTTACGGTGTAGGTTGTTGATGCAGTTATTGTAGAAATAGGAGTAACAGTTGCTCCGGTATAGACATTTAATCCGGAAGCTGGAGTCCATGAATAAGAAGTACTTGCACCAGTCGCAGTCATAGAAGCACCTGCACAACCTGCAGATGGTAGTGTTACTATAGGCAATGGATTTACAGTTAGCGTAGTGGTATTGCTTCCTCCCAATGTGCAACCGCTGTAAGCATCTATGACCGTACCAACATAACCGGTAGTGGTGGACAATCCTGAAGAGACTACAGAAGAACCTGTAGTAGCACTCAGAGCTGTAGCAGGAGACCAATAGTAATTGTAGGAAGGACGTTCAAAACGATAACCTGTACCTGTTTGAGCATTCAGTTGGTATGAAGAAGTAAAGTTTCTTCCAGGAACAGTATAACCTATAGAACCGCTATTATCCTGAATTCCGCATGTAGGAGTATGTGTGGAACCAAAGTTTGCTCTTGTAACATAAACATCTATCATGTTAGAACCTTCATACAAAACTATCTGACCATTATTATAGTTACTTGTATAAGTAGCTACATCATAACCGGCAACATTATTGTAACTGATCACAAATTTTCTATTGGGCGCTGAACCAACTGTCGTGTACTTTATGTTTCCACCATAACCCGTATTGAGGTCTGCCCAGAACATAGCTATCATAGCTGCCGGAACAGATGAACCGGAGGCAGTAGGAATAGAAACTGGTGTATAATCACCCGATGTAAGTTGGGTGCCAAAATTTACATATCCATTATTTCCTATGTAAACTGTTGTATAGTTAGTTCCAAAGAAGTTAAAAGTAAAAGGAATAGTTGCTGCTGTTGATCCATCATCACCGGCAGCAAGTGCAGTACCTGTTGTATCAAACAACTGATAGTTAATAGCATGAACAACATATGCCGAAGTACCTGTAGCCGGAGATACCGATTCTGATAATGTTGCTGCTGCTCCTGAACAAATTGAAGATGGACTTGCAGATGCCGTTACAGTTGGCGTAGCATCAACAGAAACAAACAGATAACCAGTTGGTGCAGTACACCCGCCAACAGTTGCTGTGAAAGTATATATACCAGATGCTGCTGTTGTTACAGAGCTGATAGTTGGGTTCTGAGCAGCACTTGTAAAGCTATTAGGACCTGTCCAAGAATACGTACCACCAGAGCTAGTTCCGGAGGTCAATGAAAGTGTGCCACCACTGCAGACAGGACCTGTTAGCCCACCACTGTTATAAGCAAGTGTTACAGCAGTTCCATTTGATGTCCAGGCTTTTGTAGCCGGGCTGCCACATCCATTACTATATGTAATTGTTGCAGTTCCGTTACCGATAGCTCTAACTAAACCGGTAGTAGATCCCACAGAAGCAACAGAAGAATTACTACTGGTCCATAAACCACCGGTAGTAGCATCAGCAAGTGTGGAAGTGGCACCAACACAAGCACTGGCGGTTCCTGTAATTGTTGCCGGGGAAGAATTGCCAATGGACATAGGATAAGAAACAGTACAAGTACCAATAGTATAAGTTATATTAAAAAAGCCTACTGTTGACTGAGCATAAACTACACCAGAACTATTGACGGTAGCTAATGCGGTATTAGAGCTTGTCCATGAACCACCACCGATCGCATCAGACAAAGTTGTAGTTTGATTGATGCAGACAGAAGCATTACCCGTTACAGCGGTTGGCTGTGTATTAATAGTTACAGATCTTGTGGCTGCTGTTCCACAACCCGTAGAATATGAAATAGTGACAGACCCTACACTTACGCCTGTTACTATGCCAGAAGCATCTACTGAGGCAATAGAGGTATTAGCAGATGACCATGTACCTCCAGCTACAGTATTTGTAAGTGTAGTAGATAGTCCATTGCATACTGAAGGTGTTGCGGGAGCAATAGTTGCCGGATTGAGTACATTAAGTAAAGAGTATGTTTGTGTACAACCTACAGTCGCATAAGAAAGAGTAGCTGATCCTGCAGTAGCACCACCTGTTGCCACTCCACTACTGTTTATAGTTACAATTGCACTATTGCTGGTTGACCATGTTCCACCTCCCACAGCATTAGATAAAGTAAGAGATGTACCTTGACAAATAGATGTAGGGCTACCTACGGCCGTAATTGCGGGAGTTGACGTAACTGTAACCGGAGTGCTGGTAGCACTTGATCCGAAATAGCAAGACAGTGTGCACTTATAGCTTTCTGAAGCTGCAGTAACAGTAGCTGTATACGTAGCATTTGTTGCACCTGAAATTGCAGTATATCCGCTACCCGTGTTTTTATACCACTGACAAGTTATTCCAGAAGAGGATATTGCAGATGATAATGACATAACACTGGTGTAAGGAGCGCAGCCGCTAGAAACAGATGCAACAGCGTTACCAGGAGATGGTGTGCCGGAGCAAGGAGCCGGTGTAGTACATACTACATTCGCACTCCATCCGGAAGCAGTAATTGATCCATCTGAATGCCATTGGAAAGTCAGAGATCCATCAGCGGCAGTAGAGGTTATAACACCAGAAGTACCGGGTAGTGTATTGTAGTATGTTCCGACTAAAGTTGCGCCAGTACTATTACCATTGAATACACTAAGATAATCACAACAAGACTCACTTGCGAAACTGTTGAAAGTAACACTTACCTTATTACCCGGAGTTGACGGATAGATAGTATAGATGTAATCTTCTGAATTAGAATATCCACCTCCTGAGCCTCCGCTTGAGTAAAAGAGGGCATTACACGTTGAGATGGAGCCATTTGACATAGTGATACAAGTAGGCACCTCGCAATATGCAGGAAATGAATTGCTACTCAAACCAGATGCAGAACAAGTTACTGTACATCTGAAATAAGTAGATGTGCTACCCGTTGCACTATAAGTTGAATTTGTTGCACCTGCAATTGAACTCCATGTACTATTATCGGGAGATGACTGCCATTGGAAGGTTAATCCACCAGAAACAGTTAATCCAGACAGAGATAATGTAGATGCAAAAGACCCGCAACTTCCTCCGCCAGAAGAAACTGTTGTCCCTGCAGTAGGTGTACCGGAACAAACCGGCGCACCAGTACCTGTCACTGTAATTGAAGTAGCAGAGGCCAATCCTCCACCGGTGATAGTAATGGTGCCTGAATAAGAAATGGAAGATGATGGACTAAATCTTACAGGAATAGTGTATGAAGTAATTGAAGTTCCTGAGTAAGTATATCCGTATGAAGAGACCCACGAAGTTCCATTGTTAACTTGGAAATTTGAAGGAGCAGATATGGTAATTGTGCTACCTGATGTGAGATTATAACCAGTAATGGCAACATTCTGTGTTGAGGATGTTGTACCTGTTGTTACAGTTCCAAATGCAACAGAAGTGGGAGTTGGATTAACTTGTGGTGGACCAGGCACACAAACGACTGTAGCAGTCCAACCGGAATATGTAACTGAACCATCCGATGTAAATTTGAAAGTCAAAGATCCATCAGCTGCGCTTGAAGTAATAACCGTTGGTGCAGTTACATCGTAGGTGCCAATCAATGTTGCACCAATGCTATTACCATTATATGCATAGAGGTGATCACAGCATGTTTCAACAGTGAATGCAGTAAAAGTAACCCTTATCAAACTACCTGGTGTTCCGGGATAAAATGTATAAACACCTGATTCATTATTAGAATATGATCCGGATGCGCCATTACTGGAATAAAAAGTAGCGCCACAGGTTGTTAATGTAGTTGTGCCAGATACAGGCATATTAACACACGGTCCAACTGTAACTGTATTTGTTGTTGCAGCTGTACAGCCTGAAGAAGATGTTCCGGTAAGTGTATATACGGATGTTGTTAGCGGAGATGATGTTACTGTGGCACCTGTAGAAGGAGAAACAGATGACGTTCCTGCCCAACTATAAGAAACAGCACCACTTCCGGTTAGAGTGACCAATGAACCAGAACAAACAGTTGAGGAAGATGGTGTGATGACAGGAGATGGAATTACAGTTGTAAATGCATAAGAAGCTGTGTTAGTACAAGTATTTGTAGCAGTAACATTTACAGAATAAGTAGCAGTAGTTCCAGGAGGAATAGTGAGTGTAGAAGTTGCAGAACCAGAAGTACCTGCAGTAGGTGTCCATGCATAAGAAGATATTGATCCAGAACCGATTGCACTTGAACAAATCAATTTTGGTGTAGTACAAGAAGCAGAATAACTAATTGCTGCGGTAGGGGTTGCCAAAACCGTAAATACAGCTCTGCTGGAACATCCAGTAGAGGTAGTACCAGTAACTGAATATGCAGTTGTGACTGATGGAGTGCCATTGACAGTAGCACCAGAGGTTGATGACAAACCTGTTGAAGGAGTCCAAGCGTATGTTCCACCTACTCCGGCACCAGAAGCAGTTATAGAACGACCACAAAAACTACCCGTAGAAGAAGTTGTAATTGAAGGATTAGAAATTACTGTAACCGATGATGTAACAGTGCATCCACCAACAACATAACTAACAGTTGCAGTTCCAGCTGTAACACCAGACGTTACCACCCCACCGGAAACAGAAGTTCCTGACAAACCAGAAATTGACCATACACCCCCACTACCCGTACCAGTATAAGTTAAGCTCGAAGAAGAGCTTGGACATAAAGTCAATGGGTTAGGACTAAGACCATTGATGGTTATTAATTTAGTTGCTGTTGTTACAGATCCGGCAGTAACACAACCAGTAGTACTCCAACTTAACACACAAAACAGATAGTGGGTTCCACCGGCCCATCCTGTTGTAGCCGGTGTGTAGGGAGTCGGTGTTGCATTTGCACCATTTACATAACTGACTGTAGTTGTTTGTCTAACAGTAGCTGTCCCGGTAGCAGTTGAATTAGTGGCATTGTCATACCATGTCACTGTTACAGTGATCGTACCATTGGCACCGCAAGTTGCCCCCATAGTAGATGTGGCTGTAAGTGATGTGCCAGATGCTCCGGCGCATAATGTTTGCGTAGCTCCAGCAATTACAACCGAAGAAGGAACTGCCCTGGCAGCTTGTGCTACGTAACCTAAAATCATTAACGCGAAAAAGAGGTAGATTTTTTTCATAAGACGATTGATTTAGGAACTGGTTAAAAAATAATTGAATATCGAATCAGTATTGCTATTAATTACTATTATCAAGAACTACATTAACTAGTAGTTACTGCAATCTAAGCAAATATTTTGAACATTTAAAGTTGTATGATTTTATGAATTAATCAATATGTATTAATTTATAATAGAAATTTTGTAGAAAAATATTATAATAACAATATATTTTGGTCATAAATCCATGACTATCAGTGTTTTAAAAGATTTATTTTCCAAAATATGCAAATTGAAATTAAATAATACTGAATATATTGCATATCAATAACAAAATAAAATTCAATAAAATGACATTATTGTGACATTTAATTAGAGAATATAATTTTGATAGTATTAGGTTATATAAAAATGGGGTAATTGATCGTTAACTTATTTACTGAGGATCAAACAGATACTACTTGTTTAATGTATTATTGAAAGACTATTGACTTTTATGAAAAGAGAAAGGGATCCAATGGATCCCTTTCTCTTTTCATAAATAAATAAAAATATTAATTATTCTTTCACCAATCTCTGTGTTACTTTTTGGTTGCCCTGAGTAAGTTCTACCATGTAGATACCCGCAGCAAATGTGCTCAGCGGTACGCTGATCGTACCATTCTGCTGTTCGTCCAGATCCTTATTGTAGATGCTCACTCCGCTGATATCTATGACACGCACACTCACCTGCTCTTTCTTACCCGATGTAAAGCTGATCTTCACATCATCGGTGGCAGGGTTGGGTGTCATGCTGACCGTAAGTGGCTTCACAACAGCAGGTGTAGAAGACTTCATTGCCAATTCAAAACGATCACCCTGTGTAGTTTTATCCTTACCTATAGTAAATGGATATTCTGTACCGGCGTTCAATTCTACATACTTACCGAGTAGCTTATCATGCAATACCAACTTACCACCTGCCGGAACAGCTATATTATCTGCACGGATGATGAAGTTTTGCTGATAACTACTTGATACGCCCAATGGTATCACCTTCTCTGCGGAAAACGGACGGCTATCTACTGCCAGTTTTCGGTCATCGGCCGAGGTACTGTAGAAGTTGAAGTCAGCTATGCCCATTGGCTTAGCCGCATCATGTAACCTATCCTCATTGTCTGTTGCCTTATCGTTGAAATCGAATTGCAACCTATCCCACACATGATACTTTTCATCGTACACTGCCAATGTGGTATAGTCAACAGGCGCCTTGTACAGGTAGTTGGATGTATTGGC
>CANFKE010000013.1 GCA_947447465.1 Chitinophagaceae bacterium
AACAGCAATATAAACCACTCTTAACGGAAAAACAGAAAACGCTTTCCCCTTAAGGAAAAGCGTGTTAATATGCTGCTCTCGTTTGAGCCGCTCATATACTTTGAAAGTATTACGAATGGCTGAAAGATTTAATTAATTACTTAAGACGGCTTTCGCTTGATACTGTAAGTTTGTGGCGGCCTTTTGCACGGCGAGATGCCAATACTTTGCGTCCGTTAGCTGATTCCATACGCTTGCGGAAACCATGAACAGATTTACGACGACGGCGGCTTGGTTGATATGTACGTTTCATACGTTAATTTTTAATCTTATTTTTAAAAGGGAGTGCAAAGGTAAATGTTTATCTGTAAACAGACAAATTTTTCAGGTATAAATTAATACGCCTTAAAAACGGTTGCGAAAATACGTATAAAAAAGGAACATGCTAAAATTGTTGCTGATTATTTAAATGATTTCTTATTTTTACCCAACAAAGTTTGTCATGCTCCAAAGTGTGACTGTAAATTTATATATGCATATGATACGTAAACTTATACTTGTCTTCTTACTTTTCATCGGGTTTCAGTCAGTTTCCAATGCGCAACTGCGTGACTCTGTAAGAATATATATACCGCCTTATACCGATACGACTTGTGTAGGTACTCAGCTTAAATTTACAGCAGTACAAAGTGATACTTCGTTTCACCCAGTATCCTATCATTGGTATGTCAACAATGTATTTACCGGCATCACTCTGGATACCTTCTATACCACCGCACTTAATGACGGAGACAGCGTTTATTGCTGGCTTACGTTCACTAATAGTTTCGCTCTGGCAGATAGCTCTCGCTCTAATGGTATTACCATTCATCACCTGCCAAGTATCCCGCCAAGAGTATTGACTTCATTGATCGTTGGTAGCAATCCTGATTGTGCAGGTTCTCCACTTACTTTCGAGGCTTATCCTATTTGTGGTGGTATCACTCCAAAGTATCAGTGGTTGGTCAATAATGTAGAATTGCCGGGTGAAGATAGTATGCGTGTAACACGTGTATTTGGAGGCGCCGATACCGTTACCTGCCGTATGATCTCAGATGCATCTTGCAGATCTTATGATACAGCTTATTCTATTCCTGTACCTATCATACATATTCATCTTACTGCGGCAATTTCAATAAGTGCTGTATTTGATTCTATTTGTCTCGGTGGCCGTGATACCTTCCGTTCTGTAGCAACAGGTTTTGGTAACAACATATCTTATCAGTGGTATATACAAGGTGTACCGGTCTTAGGTGCTAACGGATATGATTTCATTACTACTGCGCTCAATGATAGTGATAGTGTATATGTGGTCCTCACTACTACAGATACCTGTGTTTTGAACCCTGTAGTTACATCCAACGTTATCTATACTAAGGTAAAGCACGTATTTAATAACTATGCTACCATCGCGCTCACTGCAGGTACCAATCCGGGATGTTTATCAGATCCGGTTACGTTTACTGCTGTCTTCGATTCTTTTGGTACAGCTCCTTATTATGCATGGTATATCAATGGTACATTGACTTCAGTAGGTGCAAGTACATTGTCGGGTTTGTTTGCTAACACAGATGTAGTAACGCTGGAAGTAAGACAGACAGATGGCGGCTGTTATGTACACGACACTATCTTGGTGCCGGGCGTGGTAATGGTAAGAGATACTACTCCTGTTGCCCCTATCATTACATTGATAGGCGATAACTTATCTACTTACAGTTCAGGAACAATGACCTGGTATTTCAGTACAGTATCAACACCAGGTTCAGGAACTATTATTCCGGGAGCTACCGATACCTTCTATCATCCTACCGCATTGGGTTATTATTACATAGTAGCCAACAATGTCAACTGTCCGTCATTACAGTCTAATGTGATCTATATCTCATTATTGGATGTAGCTGATATCAATAGATCTAACGCTAATATCTATCCTAATCCTACTACCGGTATTGTAAGCTTGGATTGGAATAATCTGTTGGTGAACATGACCTTGAATGTGTACAATGCACTGGGTCAAAATGTGATCACCAGATCGATCAATAACAATTCACATGCAGATATCGATCTCTCTAAGTTACCTAATGGTAACTATTATCTCCAACTAAGAGATGAAAGCGGACAATATAGCAGTCACAAAATTATTCTCGAACATAATTAATCGATATAGGAATTATCTAAAACGGCCGACACCAGTGTGTCGGCCGTTTTTATTTAAGGCCACATTTCAATAGTGTTGCCCTAATCACTATTTTTGTGATCTCAAATCAGTATATGAACATACAAATAGGAATGCAGGCGCCGGATTTTACACTGCGCGATAATGAAAAGAATACAGTGACACTTAGCGAACAACGTGGCAAGAACGTATTATTATTGTTCTTCCCATTGGCTTTTACTAGCGTGTGTACTAAAGAGCTTTGCTCTGTGAGAGACAACCTTGCCATGTATAATCAATTGAATGTACAGGTATATGGTATTTCTGTTGATTCTCTGTTTACTTTAGATAAGTTCAGGATCGAACAAAATCTGAATTTCCCTTTATTAAGCGATTTCAACAAAACTGTTTCTACCACCTACGGAGCTATCTATGATAAGTTTGTTTTGGAAATGGAAGGCGTTTCAAAGAGATCAGCATTTATTATTGACAAACAAGGAGTTATACAATATGCTGAGGTTTTGGAAAATGCAGGAGAAGTGCCTGACTTTGAAGCAATAAAAATATGTTTAGATAGAATTAATTCTTAATTTTGATTCAATAATTAATATTAAACAATCAAAATATTAAACGATCATTATCATGAAGAAAATTTACTTCTTATTGAGTGCATTGGCACTTTCTGCTTCAGTTAACGCTCAGACAGTTACCGGTGGCGACATGGAAGCATGGCATGTAGGATCTGCCGGTTCTACCTTTCCGAAAGTAGTTCGTGCTCCGAATAATTGGTACGGTGTTGACTCTCTGATCATTGCTGATGGTCAGCTATTGGGTAGCCTTGCAGGTATTCCTGATACAGTATGGAAGCAGCAGGTATTTAAAGATTCAGGTGCAAATGCACATGGCGGATCTTATGCTGCTAAGTTGGTGACAGCCGATCAGGATACTTTAGGTATTTTCCCTGGTTTGCTTACAAATGCCGTGGTAAGTGTAGATCTCACCACATTTGCGGTCACTTTCTCAGGTGGTCAGGCTACTACATTGCGCACTACTTCTGTAAGTGCTTGGATCAAGTATGCTCCGGCTAACCCATTGGATAGCGCTAATATCCTGGTTCAGACCTATGGCAATGTTGCAGGTAACCCCGATTCATTGTTGGGTACCGGTATTATTAAGATCGGCGCAACTCCTGCTTTCACTCAGTACACTGCTAATGTTGTTTATCCGAATCCTGCTTTATACGTTAACAACGTACGTATCACTTTCGCAAGTAGCTCTGATACCGCATTCGTAGGTAGCACTCTTTGGGTTGATGATGTGACTATGACCGGCGTAGCTCAGGTTGATGGCGTATCTTCTTTGAGTGCACAGAAGGTAAGCGTTTATCCTAACCCTGCCAGCGATGTACTTTTCCTTGAAGGTGGTGCAGCAGCAATGGTTTGCAACCTGGTATCTGTAAACGGACAGGTAGTGGCTACCAAGTCTTTCAGCGGAAAGAGTTCAATAGATTTGACTACTTTGCCTTCAGGTCTTTATTTCTTCACTATTTCTGAAAATGGTGTAGTTACACAAAGAGGTAAGGTGAGCGTTACCAAGTAATTATTCTCAGTAATATAGATTTTATTAAGCGGGTTGAATGTGTTTACATTCAACCCGCTATTTTTTTATGCAAAAAAATAGCGGGAATACTATGTGTAGTATTCCCGCTAAACTATGTTCCGTTCAATTATTTATTCAAAAACAAGTGGAAAGTATCTCCGCGCAGACCTACACGTGTTGCTTCCAGCGGAATGACTTCATTAGGGGCAATGTTACCGAGATTGACATTAGCACCCAATAGCTCCAGGAAGTAAACCTGCTGTGCTTTCTGCGGAGCTTCCCAGATGATGCGCTCATAAGGGATCTGTGTGAGAATTTCCTGAACCAGTCCTTCTCTTACCTCTCCCGAACCGCGGTAGATACCTACATTACCTGCTTCACGAGCTTCAGCGATAACATAAGATGCACCGGCCTCCAGTTCTGCCTTCATCAGTTCTATCCATTTGTATGGAGCCATGATGTGTGTAGCATCTTTAGAGCCTACTTCAGAGTGGACCGTAACATGCTTCGCCAGTTTTTCTATATAGCCGCATTTTTCAATATGGGGTATGGTAATAGAACCATCAGATACCTCTACATGCTCTAAGCCAAACTCCTTGATCACATTCAGATAGTCATCGAACTGATTGCGCACTAAAAATGCCTCGAACAATGTACCCCCGAAATATACAGGGATATTGTGCTCACGGTATATAGCTATCTTTTCTTTAAGATTATTGGTGATATAGCTGGTGCCGAAACCTAGTTTCACGATATCTACATAAGGTGCTGCAACAGAAAGAAAATCTCTTACACCATCCAGTCCCATACCTTTATCCATTACCATTGTCAGTCCATAGGTGCGCGGACGTTGGGTGCGTTCAGGTATATTGTTCAGCTTAAAATTCATGTGTGTATGTTTTCAATTAAATAATATAGTTAAAACCGTGCCTTCAGATATTATCCGATGGCCTGTTCCAGATCTTTGATAAGGTCGCTGATATCTTCAATACCTACGCTCAGTCTGATCAATGAGTCAACTAATCCGTTCTTGATACGCTCTTCACGCGGAATGGATCCGTGTGTCATGCTTGCAGGATGTCCTATCAATGATTCAACACCACCCAATGATTCTGCCAATGCGAACAATTGTGTTTTCTTCAGTACAGAAAGTGCAGCATCCATACTGTCATCTTTCAGGGTAAATGAGATCATACCGCCGAAACCACGCATTTGCTTCTTTGCGATAGCATGGTTAGGATGATCTTCAAAACCTACCCATAATACTTTGCCCACCTTAGGGTGGTTACGCAGGTATTTCGCAACAGCTTCACCATTCTCGCAATGGCGCTGCATACGTACATGTAGTGTTTTTATACCACGTAATACCAACCAGCAATCGTGAGGGCCGGGCACTGCGCCACAGCTATTCTGTATGAAACGTAGTTTTTCATCAAGTGCAGCATCTTTTACTATCAATGCACCATGTACCACATCCGAGTGGCCGCCCAGGTACTTGGTAGCAGAGTGCAATACGATGTCTGCTCCCAGATCCAGCGGGGTTTGCAGATAAGGTGATGCAAAAGTATTGTCGCAGATCAGCAACAGGTTATTGGCCTTGGCTATTTTAGCGCAGGCTTCAATATCAATAACGTTCAGTAATGGATTAGTTGGTGTTTCTATCCAGATCATCTTGGTATTTGCATTGATGAAATTGCTCACGTTCTGAGCATTCTGCATATCAATGAAATGGAACTTGATGCCATAGTTGGCAAACACCTTGGTCATGATACGGTACGTACCACCATAAAGATCATTAGATACGATTACCTCATCACCTGGTTGCAACAGTTTCATCACAGCATCAGTAGCAGCCATACCACTACCAAATGAAAGTCCGTGAGTACCATTCTCTATTGCTGCTAATGCATTTTGCAATACTGTGCGTGTAGGGTTCTGAGTACGTGCGTATTCATAACCTTTATGATCGCCGGGTGCAGCCTGAACATAGGTAGAGGTCTGGTAGATAGGTGTCATGATAGCTCCTGTTGTAGGATCAGGAACCACACCTGCGTGTATCAACTTGGTATCTAATTTATAATTATTGTCTGCCATAAATGTGTGTTATTGCGGTTGCAAAGGTATTGGTTTGTGTGTTATTAAATAAATGCCCACTGTTAGCGGTTTTGTAAAATACGAATGAATAAGGTCAACTACAAATAGAAGTATTCTTGCATTTAATGGTTGGCTACTAAAATGCATAAGAAATATATAGTGCATATACTGAACTGTTTGTGCACGAAATGTATATTTGATCATGAATTTCCTACGACCGTTCACTATTGTACTTTGCATTTTTATTGGCGCATCGTCCCTCCGCGCGCAAAGCCTGATGCCCAACTACTTTATCAATGCAGATATAGGTTATGCCTTTCAGAAGATACCCATGTTGGGTGTTGAGCATTTTGTCATCAAAAACGATCATGTTCGGAGCTGGCATTTAGATATAGCCTATCAGTTTCATTACAAGGAAAGCTTTGGTATAAAAAATAATAAGAATGATTATGTCAGTGTAGGTGTTTACCGCGGACCGGGTATTAAACTGGGGTACACTTTCTATACCAGGTGGGTAGATAGGAAATGGAAAAACTATATATCACCTACATTGGGTGTCAAATACCTGCAATACGATAAGCTGCAGGTCAACATTGATCCTAAATATCCCAATCAGGCATTTAGGATACAGGCGGAAGAGTGTCTGGCTATGGTGCCTCAGTTTTACATCGGGCAGAAGCGTTTTTCTAAACACCTGTGTTTAGACTATTATGTTGGCGCCCAGCTACCGGTCAAGTTCAGAAATAAGCGGGTATATTATGAACAGAATAATCTTATGGTGGCTAACCCGGATGTGCCGTACAATAGATTTGAGATAGCTATGTTGCCCGATATTGTTGTAGGTATAAAACTAGGATTCATCAGCAATAAAAAAATATCCCAAAAAGAAGCCGATGAGCTGAAAGATCAATACAGAAAACGCACACATTACAAAAGCAATAAGAAAAGATCGGTATTTTTGTTTGAATAATAGATTGCATACAACTGTTAAGTTCTAAAAATATGAAGGTAGTCATCAGTAGCATGTTGGTAGCAGCAGTAATGATATTGGGTGTTTCATGTAGCAAAAAAACTACCGGAAAGGGGCAAACCTGCACATGCAAGGGGGGGATTTCAGGACAAGGTACCACACAGGTAATGGACAGCCTCAGTCATGCAGAGGCCGAAGCGCGATGCAATAATTATAATGCCATCGTTGGTCCCGATGCCTATTATGATTGCCATCTGGAATAAATGTATTTTCACATTACAACTCTTTAGTAAATGAATGCGGCTACGTCATAAATACAAGAGGGCAGTGAGAAAGACGGTTCATTTACAATTTCATTAACGCAGCATCAACGGCTATTTTCTATCTTTGTATCATATGATAATAAGGGTCATCACATGGATAATAGCCGTGTGGGTTATTTATAGCCTGCTGAGCCGTTATGTCTTTTCTGTTTTTCGTATCAATATGTCCACCAATGAGCAGTTGAAGCAAATGCAGGCGCAACTAAAGGAAATGGATAAGAAAATGAGTAAGAATAATAATACACCTAAGAAGACAAGAAGAGAGGGTGATTATATAGATTACGAGGAGATAAAGTAGTTTCTTACCACAACAATATAATCTATCATCACTTTGGCCAGGTTCTCATTACATAGTTTTTCGGGTCTTGTAGCAGTTGCCATGCTGTATGCAGCCACAGCTATAGGGCAGGGTGCTCCCCGCCAGATGAAACCTGAAGATATTCCACCTCAGTACCGTCCCCCACACCCTGCTGCCAAGATGGTGGACCGCTACTTCCGCATAGACCCGAAAAGGGCTACAGAAGATGTGAATGGCGAAGATGCTTTGCTACGGTCAAGAGAGTTCAAAAGGATAGATAGTACTTACTACGTCAGTTGGATGTATGAGGGGGCATTCAAGTATAATCACGCTGCTGATTACCTGGGTTTTAAAAATGCTATTTTCCCGCTCGCCCATGCGCTGGATCTGTTGGAGCACGACTACGATAAAGCCCTTAAGGTGCGCACTGACGATGTGCTTACCTACATACCGGTGTATAAGTTGCAGATAGATTATACGCTCATTGCCAACTATCTCATGAACTGTTACAGCAATACCGATCAGCCCGATCAGGTTTTCAAGTTGCTGCGCAGAGCAAAGAAGTATAATTTTCAAAATCAGTATTATCTGGATGTGTATGACTACATGGCTTGGACAGTTCATCGCAACAGGTTCTATACAAGCGCCAGATACGATTTCCTCCGCAACTCCATTGATGAGAATGAACAGTTGGCCATGCGCTATCTCGATACAGCAATGAGAGTGATTGCCCGCAATAAGCCGCTGAATGAGAAGTTTCAACCCAATGTAGAGCGGGGGGAAAAGATGAGTGTGTATCACTATAAGAACATACTTTATAGTTATGCTTTCAATCAGGACTCTGCCGAGCATTATTTTGGATTGATGCGCGATGTTGGGAGATTGCCACATAACAACTACGCTACTTTCAAGGCGGTAAGCGGCGACTTTAAAACGGCTGAGGCAGAGTATAAGATAGCCTCTCAGATAGACAATGGAGACAAGCGCCTGCAGGAATGGGCCTATTATACTACCATACTGGATATTTATAAAGCAAAACCTCGTGAGGGCATACAGTTGGCAAAAGATATGATCAAAGCTGCGGGCACTACTCCCGGTTATGGCTGGTACAATATAGCTGCCGCTCGTTGTCTTATGTATGATGGACAGATCTCTGAAGCGCAAAAGTATATAGACAGGGCTGCCGATTTTAAGGAGACACACATTGGTACAACACTCGGCCAGAGCCACTATGAGTTCAGCGTGCAGCTACTCAAATTGATTGGCAAAGAAAGGGAATGGAGCATGCAGCAGTTTGAGCACAATAATTGGTGGTATAATCCCGCTGTGCTGTTCGCTATGTCGGGCAAGGTATCTGAGCGCTATATGCAGCAGTTCCTCATCATCAATCAGTTTGCACAAAACCCCGAGCGCGACAGGGTGATCTATAAACTCTTCTCCAACGAGAGTACTGTGTCTTGGGATGAGATATGGTACCTGATCCATGATTACAGCACACAGTATTTTGTGAAGCGTTTTGAACATGAGGCACAGACAGACAACAGAAAGTACATCCGTAAATACTTTAAGTTATTCAGTGCACGCTTAAAAATAAAACAAGGAAAGTATAAAGAGGCGAAAAGCGAATTGGACGCACTGCTCCGCACTCCTGACATTGAGCCTGAATATGAAAAAATGTTCACTGCTCGTTTGTATCAGGCAGAAGCTGAAGTGTGCAAAGAATTGAAATACACCGAAGAACTCAATGACTGGATGTATAAGCTATACATGACCTATCCGCAACTGGTGCCATTCAGCGGCATACCCATGAATATGACTCTGCACATAAGCGGTAATGAGGATAAGGCGATAGTAGAAAAACTAAAGTCTTGTAATATTAATTGGGTAACTAACAGCAGCATTCCTGCCGCCAATGTTTATATCTCTTTCTCCGGCACTGGAGACAAAAAGAACATCACCTACTATGTGGTGGACAGAGGGGGTAATTACATAGTACAGAAACAAGCCTTCTCCTGGAGAAAAGCAGATGAAGCAGGCCAGTCACTTGTGTATCGACTGTTTGACATTGGTAGTAGGATGCCTGATGGGGAGAGGTGAGGTAGGTGGCTCTGTATTTTATTTGATTTATATTTCATATTTTTGGTAAGTATTTTAAATAGGGAATATGGTGTTTATTATTAAAAAAGACGATGATAAAAAGGTGATTGAAGAGGCAGTAAGCAAACTTGAAAAGAAACCTGATCAACCGCGTCTGAGCGATTTTTATGGAAAGCTCAAAGGCAAATTTGAAGATGGTATGATCTACCAAAAGAAAGTTAGAGATGAGTGGAGTTAGTTATTTTGCAGATACTAACTGCTTCATTTATTTACTGAATGAAAATCCTTTACTACGTTCCTTTGCAGAGTATCACTGGGCTTATTCTTTCATAACTGAAATTGAACTGCTAAGTAAAAACACGTTAACTGTTCCCGACGAACAACTTATTCGACAGATGCTGGCCACTTGTCAAAAAACAGCATACAGTGAGTTGATTTCAGAACATACCATAATGATCAGGAGGAACTACAAGCTCAAGCTGCCGGATGCATTGATAGCTGCTTCTGCACTATCTCTGAATATTCCCCTGCTCACTGCAGACACTCAGTTTGCGAAAGTCAAAGAAATTGATTGTTTTATTTTAGAGCTTTGATTCCTGAGGCTTAATTCTCTTTTAATCTTTAATACGATGTCTGATAGATACTCAACTGATTTATTGGTCAGATAATATTTTGTTATTTGCCTTTCTTGCAAAGTTGTCATTTTCGGGCAACTTTTGTTTTATCTGTAAAGCAAAAACTATCTTAGCACTTATAAGCCTTTTGGTCATGCTCACCTCACCCAACAAACTATCCAAGTACGCCTGTATATTATGCATAGCCATAATGTCGTTTACTTCGTTAGTGTATTTTCCTCGCTGGAATAAAGAAAATACAGAGGCGACCATATCATGGGATGTATCCGGTTATTACTGGTATTTACCTTCCATTTTTATCTATCACGATCTGAAGCATCAGGCATTCAAAGACAGTATTCTTAAAAAGTATCAGCCTACAAATAATTTTCAGCAGGGCTTTCAGTTGCCCGATGGCAACTATGTACTCAAGTATTCCTCGGGTATGGCTGTCATGTATCTGCCTTTCTTTACGGCCGCACACATGGTCGCAGGTTGGTTCGGCTACCCGCAGGATGGCTTTTCTACACCTTATCAGTTTGCTATACAGTTGGGTTCATTGCTCATGGCTGTGATAGGCCTTTGTTATCTGCGCAAGCTCATGCTCCGATACTATGAAGATAGAGTAGTTGCATGGGCATTACTTATACTGGTCATTGGAACGAACTACCTGAACGCAGGTATCATAGATGGAGCCATGTCGCATAACTGGTTGTTGACGATCTATGTGTTTATATTGATCAATACAGCCCGGTTCTACGACACATTTAAAGCTAAATATGCAGTAAGAATAGGATTGCTCATTGGCCTTGCAACACTTACCCGCCCAACTGATGCACTCTCAGCGCTTATCCCTCTTTTATGGGGAATGGAAAGCCTTTCGGTTAACGCTATATCGCAAAGGATAAGGCTCATGATTACGCACATCCGTCCATTGTTACTTGCGGTCCTTTGCGCCGCAGCAATGATATCTATCCAGCTTATTTATTGGAAATATGCCTCCGGACATTGGATAGTTTATAGCTATCAGGATCAGCATCTTTATTTCCGCTCACCCAATTTTTCCGATTATACATTCAGCTATCGCACAGGCTGGCTGCGGTACACACCTATGATGATACTGGCATTTGTGGGGTTGATCCCTTTTTGGATAAAGGGTAGGAACAAGGTTGCTGTAACAACATTCTTTCTGGTCAATTACTATTTTATCTGTGCATGGAGTATTTGGTGGTTTGGTGGCAGGGCAATGGTGCAGAGCTATCCGGTGCTCATGTTTCCACTGGCATCGTTGCTAAGTATTGCGTTCGATAAAAAGATACTGGCTATCCTTCTTGTGCCAGTAGTGTTATTTTGTACTTATATGAATCTTTGGTTCACGCACCAATGCCACTGGGGGGGATTGTATGATACCGAGACCATGACAAAAGCCTATTACAACAGAGTTGCGGGTCGCTGGTCAGTGCCTGCTTATACGGTAGTGCTTCGGGATAAAGCCGAGTTATACGAAGGGCAGCCGCAAAATGTACATGTGATATACATGAATAGTTTTGAGCGAGACAGCATTGGGGGAGGCCATAAGGATGTAGGTAACAAGGAAACATTAGAGTTCAAATTCGCTGCCTCGCCCCGGCACCAGCAATGGCTGCGCATGAGTGCTGGCTTTACTGGTAAAGAAAGGGAGAATGATATCTGGAAGATGGCTCAGTTTGTAGGTCGCGTTTACAAAGGCGGGGTAAAGCAAAAGGAGAACATGTTCAGGATTTACCGCTTACTTGGAGACAATGAGGTCAAAAACTTGTCTCTCGATATGAATGTGACGGGCATACAATACGACAGTATCAGTATTGGCTTCTGGAATGGAGAAAGTGATAAACAACTCTTTGTCGATGATCTGAAGGTTATAAGTTTTGATGAAAAATAGTGATGTACATACTTATTTTAACCTTCATATCTTCTTAGCCCTTCTCCCGTTAGTAGAAAAAATCTTTCGTTATCCTGATCTTTAAAGAGAAGATATAGGTCATCAAACGCCTCCGGATGTGACGGTATGCGATCGCCAAACGACTGTATTCTTTTGATGTGGTCGCTTTTACGCTCCGGGCTCACTGCAAAATACATCGATGCGAAA
This sequence comes from Chitinophagaceae bacterium, assembly GCA_947447465.1. Classification (GTDB taxonomy): domain Bacteria; phylum Bacteroidota; class Bacteroidia; order Chitinophagales; family Chitinophagaceae; genus Flavipsychrobacter. The sequence continues at coordinate 12,297 of CANFKE010000013.1, forward strand.
GTAAAGCACCGGAACAATCCGGTCAAGGCAGACCTCTTTGTCGTCAGTATGCTCGGAATATCTACCACCAAATTCAGAAAATGGTATCGTTCTTTTGCATGGTCGGGAGGAGCCTTTGATAGTATGCGTGCACTTGTGCCGGTGTGCTCCTCATACAGAGTGCTTATGGCTTCCAATACCAACTCATCACTACATTCCTGTCTGATACCGGCAAAAAAACAAAAAGGGGCTTCACTTGTCAGGTGTTCAAAGAGCGGCGTCCACTTGCTGTCGCCTAATTCTATCCATTCGTCATTATGCTCAAAAATATCCTCTGTCACCATTTTATCAATATAAATAAGCATTGAACCATTGGGTCATTAAGCCGTTTAGACATTCTTTATTTCCATACACAACTCTATCAATACACCATTGGTGCTTTTCGGATGCAGAAAGCACACCATCTTATTATCAGCACCCTTGAATGGTTCCTTATGTATTAGTTCAAAGTCTAATGCCTGAAGGCGCTTCATTTCTGCTTCAATATTCTCTACTTCAAAAGCTATGTGATGAATGCCCTCTCCTTTTTTAGCTATGAATTTGGCAATGGTACTCGACTCGTTCGATGCGCAAACCAGTTCTATTTTAGAATCTCCCGTCCTGAAAAAGGCAGTTTCTACTCCTTCGCTGGCTACTGCTTCAGTTTTATAGCATGGGGTATTCAATAGCTGTTCAAACAGCGGAATGGAGATGCTCAGATCCTTTACGGCAATACCTAAGTGTTCTATTTTCGACATTGTTGTATAGTTTTTATAAATAGGTTCATTTATAGTATAGTTTAATATAAGGGGCTAAAAATAGCATAAACTGCGTACTTTTGTACCAAATATCTACGAGAAGAAAGACCATGGAATTGAACTTACCGATATATTTAGACAATAATGCTACCACGCCGATGGATCCGCGTGTATTGGACGCTATGTTACCCTATTTTGTTGAAAAATTCGGTAACGCGGCCAGCAGGAACCACTCATTTGGTTGGGTAGCAGAAGAGGCGGTTGATTATGCACGTGAACAGGTGGCTAAGCTCATCGGTGCCGACGCTAAAGAAATAATCTTTACATCAGGTGCTACCGAAGCCAATAATCTCGCACTTAAAGGTGTTTTCGAGATGTATGCTTCTAAAGGTAATCATATCATCACCTGCACTACCGAGCATAAAGCGGTACTGGATGCTTGCAAGCACATTGAGAAAATGGGCGGACAGGTGACTTACCTCGAAGTAAAGCCCGATGGACTGATAGATCTGGAAGAATTGGAAAAAGCCATCACAGATAAAACTGTACTTGTTTCTATCATGTATGGAAATAACGAAATCGGTGTTATCCAGCCTATCCGCGAAATAAGTGCTATCTGCCGCAAGCATGGTGTACTTTTCTTCACAGATGGTACTCAGGCGGTTGGTAAAGTTCCTGTTGATGTGATAGCTGATGGTATCGACCTGATGTCTTTCAGCGGACATAAGATGTACGGACCCAAGGGTGTTGGCGTATTGTATGTTCGTCGCAAGAACCCACGTGTAAAAGTTACTGCCCAGATGGACGGTGGCGGACACGAACGTGGTATGCGCAGTGGTACGCTCAATGTGCCGGGTATTGTAGGTCTGGGCAAGGCTTGCGAACTGTGCATGAACGAGATGGAAAGTGAAGCAAAACGCCTTAGCGCTATGCGCGACAGGTTGGAGAACGCCTTGATGCAGATAGAAGAAGCTTATGTGAATGGTAACCGCGAACATCGCCTGCCGCACACAACTAATATTTCTTTCAAATATGTTGAGGGTGAAGGTTTGATGATGGGCTTTAATAAGAATATTGCCTTGTCAAGTGGATCTGCTTGTACCTCTGCATCTTTAGAGCCATCATATGTTCTGAAGGCTTTAGGTCTGGGCGATGATTTGGCTCATAGTTCATTGCGTTTCGGTCTTGGTCGCTTCACTACAGACGAGCAGATAGATTTCACAATAAATGCGATAACATCTAGTGTATTGAAATTACGCGAAATGAGTCCGCTTTGGGAAATGTATAAAGAAGGTGTGGACATCGATGCGATAGCTTGGGCACACCATTAATGAATAAGTGGATCGGCTGATGTTATGATCGGTCGGTTCTTGTGAAAAAGAAAATATTATATAATAAATAGGTGGTCAGCAATTTGCTGATCTCCTCATCAAAACATCAATAAAATGGCATATTCAGATAAAGTTATCGATCATTATACCAACCCTAAGAATGTTGGAACTTTAGATAAATCAAAGACTAACGTAGGTACTGGACTGGTTGGTGCTCCTGAGTGCGGCGACGTAATGCGCCTGCAGATAGAGGTAGATCAGGAAAGCGGCCTTATCAGCGACGCAAAGTTCAAGACTTTCGGTTGCGGATCAGCTATCGCTTCTTCTTCTCTGGCTACTGAGTGGCTCAAAGGTAAGACCGTAGATCAGGCATTGGCTATCGACAATATGGATATTGTTGAAGAATTGAACCTGCCACCGGTAAAGATACATTGCTCGGTATTGGCCGAAGATGCTATCAAAGCTGCTATCAACGACTACCGTGTAAAGAACGGTTTGGCTGAATTGGAAACAGTAGCTGCTCACTAATCAATATTTAATTTCAAATAAAATTGTCTCATTCATAGGTGGTAAGCAGTTCTTACAACTTATGGATGGGATTTACGACTAAACAAAATGATCTACGTAAGTGATAAAGCAAAGGAAAAAGTAGAACAACTCAGGCGCGATGCTGACCTGGGCGATGACTACTTTCTTCGTGTGAGTGTAGTAGGTGGGGGGTGCTCGGGGCTGTCTTATAAATTAGACTTCGATAACGAATCGCAACCAAAGGACCAGACATTCGAAGATCAGGGCGTGAAGCTGGTAACTGATCTGAAAAGTTTTTTATATCTCTGCGACACTACCCTCGACTTTTCTGACGGTCTGAACGGAAAGGGTTTTCACTTCAGCAATCCTAATGCCAGTCGCAGCTGCGGATGCGGTGAAAGTTTTGCAGTATAAATTGATTTTATTAGCATAATATATTTACAGGAGCATTGGTTTTACGGCCAATGCTCTTCTTGTTTTCTGTGTTACATCAATATTTGTTTATTGTAAGATTGACTGTTAGCAATAAAAGTCAGACATTCGCGTTTTATATTGTGGCTTCATTCTATGGTGGGCTCATTTTGAGTTTTTAGATTATGCGTAAATTACTGGTTCCTGTTATTCTTATAGCTTTTCTCGTTACGGGTAACTCCTCGTTGGCGCAGTCTTTTTTTACGGCTAATGAATACGGTATTGCAGTAGGTGCCAGTCAATACTTTGGCGACCTGAATGAAAATTATGGCTTCAAGACGGTTAATATGGCCTATGGTATCTATGGCCGCAGGCGCATGAACTCATACATCGCGCTGAAACTTTCAGGCAATTATACACAGGTAGGGTATGATGATAAGTTCAATACCATACCATACAAGGTTTCCCGCAATCTCAATTTTAAAAGCAAAGTAATAGAAGCATCTTTTCAGGCCGAGTTCAACTTTTTCCGATTCATTACCGGAGATAGGAGCTTTAGGTTCACACCATATCTCACCGGTGGCATAGGCGCATTCTATTACAACCCTTATACTACCTACAACGGGTACACTTACGATCTTCGCCCGCTGGGCACCGAAGGGCAGAATACAGGGCAATACGATAGCAGAAAATATACCAGTATCGCGGTTTGTTTTCCTATAGGTGCTGGTATTAAGTATTGGCTCGCCCCGGGTGTCAACCTGTCCTTCGAGATCGTTGACAGGCTCACCACCACCGACTATCTCGACGACGTCAGTCAGACCTACGTAGGTGCAGATAAGTTTCCGCGCAGCACAGCCTTGAATCCGGCTAAATCACTGCAAGATCGCAGTATAGAAATATCCGGTAATCCTGAGTTGGGTCGCGTAGGGAAGCAACGCGGCAATTCCAGCAGCAGCGATCAGTACCTTATGGCTATGTTCAGTATCTCTTTCAACTTCACCACCTACAAGTGCCCGGCATTCATGAGTAGAGATCTGATCAAGACCTATTGATCCTACTTCTGGTAGCCGGCAGGCAATAGGCTTATTTCATGACCTGCTTAACCAATATTCAACACCGCATTCACCCATTCCGGATCGAAGCTGGCATCAAACTTCTTATAGAAATTTAGTGCAGGTTCATTCCATTCCAGTACCTGCCACACTATTCCGCTGAATTTCTTTTCCTTAGCCTCTTCTATCAGTGCATCCATCAGCATCTTGCCCAACTTACGGCCACGAGCTGCCTCAGTAACTATAATGTCTTCAAGATACATGCGCTGCCCTTTCCATGTGCTGTAGCGGATGTAATAAAGCGCAAAGCCTTGTATCATGCCATCTTCTTCTACCACAAATGCCCACCACACAGGGTTGGCGCCAAAACCACTGTCTGTAAAATGCTCAAGTGTTACCGTTACTTCATCAGGGGCACGCTCATAGAGCGCCAGTTCTCGCACCAGTTCCAGCATACGCGGACAATCTTCTACTACTGCTCTTCTTACTATTGGCGTTGGCATAATGTTAATGTCTTGTTCCTTAATGCAATACTAACTACCTAATGGCGTTATTCCAAGTATTCCCTCCTGTCAAACTTGCGTTAAACTAAATTTTAAATGCAGGCATCCCAAATATTTTGTAATAAATTTATCTGATCTTAAAACACACACACCAAAAATGAGTACACAAGGCGAGATACTATGGGTAGATGATGAAATTGATTCGCTTAAGTCGCAGATCATGTTCCTTACCAATAAGGGATATACCGTTACTCCGCTTTCTAATGGCTATGATGCCCTCGAACTATTGAAAGATAAGATCGTTGATGTGGTATTGCTCGATGAGAGTATGCCCGGACTTACAGGACTGGAAACACTGAGTAAGATAAAAGAAATGTTACCTCAGTTGCCGGTAGTGATGATCACTAAGAATGAGGCAGAGAACATAATGGAAGAAGCTCTAGGCTCACAGATCACCGACTACCTCATTAAGCCGGTCAACCCCAATCAGGTATTACTTTCATTGAAGAAGATAATGGATGGTAAGCGCCTGGTGTCAGAGAAGACCACAGTAGCCTATCAGCAAGACTTCCGCAATCTCTTTATGGCACTCAACGATAGTCCCGATCACGAAGAGTGGAAGGAACTCTACAAGCGCCTGGTCTATTGGGAACTGGAGATCGGCAAAAGCGATAGCTCTGAGATGATGGAAGTGCTGCAAACGCAAAAGGCTGAAGCCAATAGTGAGTTCTTTAAGTACATCAGTAAGAACTATGCAGGCTGGATAAAGGATAACAACAAAACAGGCCCTTTGTTCTCTCATAAACTCTTTGAGACCAAGATAGCGCCACATATTAAAGCAGGTCAGCCTACCTTCATGATAGTGGTGGACAATCTCCGCTACGATCATTGGAAAGCCTTCCAGTCCATCATAACAGAGTCTTTTCGCATAACGGAAGAAGATCTGTATTACAGCATCCTGCCTACAGCCACACAATATTGCCGCAACGCAATATTCGCCGGAATGATGCCGATAGATATAGAAAAGCATTTTCCGCTGGAGTGGAAGAACGATGATGAAGATGGTGGAAAGAACCTCTACGAAGAGTTCTTCTTTGCCAATCAGTTGAAGCACCTGAAAATGGACAAACTGAAGTGGCAATATGTAAAGATCACCAACAACGATGATGCCAAGCAACTGGAAGACAACATACACAACTACCTCTCTAACGACCTCACAGTTGTGGTGTACAACTTTGTAGATATGCTCTCTCATGCACGCACCGAAATGGAAGTATTGAAAGAGCTGGCCGGCGATGAAATATCTTATCGTTCGCTGGTTACCAGTTGGTTCGAGCACTCTCCATTGCACAGGGCTTTACGCAAGATCGCGGAGAAGAATATTCAGGTATTCATGACCACAGACCACGGCAGCACCAAAGTAAAGACACCTAGTAAATGTGTGGGCGACAGACAAACAACTGCCAATCTCCGTTACAAACATGGCCGTAATCTCCAGTACGAAGGACGTGATGTATTAGCCTTCAAAGATCCTAAACTGGCGGGCTTACCTACACCCAATGTTAGCTCTACATTCATCTTTGCAAAGGAAGATGTATTCCTGTGCTATCCCAATAATTACAATCATTATGTCAACTACTACCGCAACACCTTCCAGCACGGGGGCATCTCCATTGAAGAGATGATCATACCGGTAGTAAGGATGGAAAGTAAATAGACTTTGGAGATCATTATCTAAAGACCTGTTTCTGTATAGGAACAGGTCTTTTTATTTTTTTCAAAGACATAACAAATTGAAGATCATAGAGTACATTCGTAATGCAATAAAAATTGTCATTATGAAGAAAATTTTATTTCTGTTGGCCACTCTGTGTGCCATGTTCAGTGCTCAGGCACAACCGGGTTTAGTTGCTCATTGGGATATGGATGATTCCGTCAATGATGTCTCCGGCAATGGCCACAATGGTCAGGCGCATAATATTGTACCGGCAATGGGTAAAGATGGAGTCATGGGACACGCATATTATTTTAATGGTGTTAATAGCTACATATATGTGCCCTACTCTGCTGGAATGAATATGACCACAGGATTCTCCATCTGTGCGCGAATAAAAATCGATGGATTTTATTCCGGAACATGTCATGGTAATACCATTCTGGATCGCGGACAGCTATCTCCCGTTGGTACCGGTACATACGCTCTGTATTTTAGTGATCTCGCTTCAGGGGCCAATTGCAGTGATGTAGTCGATACAACTCAGGAATGTTTTTTGACCGGCGCTACTGCTACCTCTGCACCATTATCTCCGGCCAGCACTACTGCCTTCAATTACTCGCCACATATTGTCACCAACAAGTGGTATAACGTAGTCGGAACTTTTAATGATACGGTGTATAAACTATATGTCAATGATACGTTGGTCAACACAGCTACCATATCTACCCCGGGTGTGCCGATAGGTGCTACTACAGAAGGGCTCTCAATTGGCTATGACACTTACGATTCGATCGGTGGATATCCTTATCAGTTCAAAGGTATTATTGATGACATAAAATTATTCAACAGGGCTTTAAGCGGTACCGAAGTCCACGGATACACTACCGGTATTCAGTCCGTTGACAGGCAGGCAGAAATTACCATCTATCCTAATCCGGCACACAATTCAATAAGCATCCGGAATGCACAGAACAGTACTTTGAACATTTACAATGTATTGGGTAGTAAGGTTTATGAGGGTAATATAAATAATGCTACAGAACAACTGAACATTGAACATCTTACTCCGGGAACTTATCTCACGCAATTCATAGCAGCTGATGGAAGCAGCCTCAGTCTGCGGTTCATTAAAGATTGATCTCCATACTTTTAAAATAAATAAGGGTGTTGACCATTACGGCAACACCCTTATCTATTTAATTTATAAGATTCACTTATTTTTCAGCCATTCCTCAGGATTCAGCTTTTCTTTCTGTCCTTTCATACCGGCTTTCCAGATCTGGAAGTTAAGTGTCGGCTTTCCGTTCTTGGTGGATACTACACCTATCTGGTCGTTGGCCATCAGATGCTGCCCTTCTTTTACATTCACACTGGCAAGGCCGCTATATACACTGAAGATATTACCATGCTGAACGATCATACTCAGGTCAGATCCTCCAGATGAAAAAATACGGGCTACCAATCCTTCCGATACAACACGTACCGGTGCCTTTTCAATGGTTAGAATATCTATTCCCGGGTTGGTATCTTCTGCTGTAGGTATTGCCTTTACCACCGCCTTTTTCGTCTTAGGCGCTTTCACTACAGGTAGGGGCAGCTTGCCTTTCTGTGACTGGAATTTTTGCGCCATAGCCTCATCAGCAGCGCTTGGCCTTGGCGGTAAGGGTACATTCATATTCTCCTGTCCGGGTGCAGGACGGCTGATAGGCCTTAACTGTGCAAAGCTGCTTATCGACAGGCTAAGTAATGCAATGGTAAATATTATCCTCATGATCGTTATAAATATATAGTTAGTTGTTAGTAGCTTTTTATGATCCACGCCTCGGGGTCTAGCTTGGTCTTTTCTACCTTGCCCGGTGCTGCTTTCCATATCTGGAAGTTCAACTTTGGTTCGCCATCATCATTCGCCGCAATTGTTCCTATCTCCTGGTTAGCTTTTACTTTCTCTCCTTTCTTTACTGCTGTGTTGGCTACACTATTGTAAACCGTAAAGTAGTTGCCATGCTTTACAATGACTACCATCTTGTCATCATTATCAACACTAAATACGCTGCTTACAGTTCCTTCATGCACAGTTCGCACGCACGATCCGGCTCTGCAACTGATGTTCACGCCTCCGCTCACCTCATCAAGAGAAAATTTGTTGAACCTGCTGATCAACGGGTTGGCAGTTTCAACAGGAAATAACAGGTTGCCTTTATGTGCTTCAAATTGCTCAGAAAGGATATCGTCTTCAGTAATTATTCTTGGAGCCGCTTTATGTACCACAGCTTTCCTGTTACGGCCGCTGTGTTGATGATGCCCCGAATAACGATGCTGTGTGTGATGTTTATGTCTATGCTTGGCAAAGCCGGGGCTGCAAATGAACAGCAATACAATAGCTATAAAGTATCTCATAGGCATTTATATTAGTTATTGATTTGAGCGCCTGCTGTCGGTCTCTGACCTACGGCCATCGGGCGGATATTCTTTGAGTTCGTAACTACATTTTATGCACCTGTCTGGATTGGAGGGTACACTCGATCTGATATTACTCTATCAATGTGCTTTTCCTATCCATGTCTCTGGGTTAAGCTTAACTTTGGCACCCTTACCTGCCGATTTCCATATCTGGAAGTTCACTGTTGGCTCTCCTTCATCATTATTGGCTACTATTCCTATCGTTTGGCGCGTATCTACATGCTGACCGTTCTTTACAGATACACTGGCCAATCCATTATACACTGTAAAGTAGTTACCATGCTGTATGATCACGATAAGGTCACTGCCTCCGGTCGAGAACACACTACTTACAGTTCCTTCAAATACTGCTCTTACAGCAGCACTTGGTGAGGTGCGGATATCTATACCTGCCTGGTCCACCATTACGCTGGGTGCCAGCGGGTGCGGGTGTGTACCAAAGTGGTCAGATATAGACCCCTGCGCCACTGGCCAGTAGAGTTTACCATGATTACCTTCAAAATTAGCGGCAAGTGCTACTTCTGTTGGTGTCATCATCAATGGTGGGGCATCAGCCCTTGCAGGCTTTGGTTTCGGCGCTACATAAGGTAGTGTAGGGTCGGGCTTGCCATTACCTGCCGGGTGGGTCTCTTTCGGATTGACAGGTGCCGTAGGTTTATTGGCGGCAGCCAGTCTTTTCTTCTCCTCTTCCTCAGCTTTTTTCAGAGCCGCCGCCATCTCACGTTCTATGATCGCACCAATGGCCTTGTTGATCCTGTTGGCTACTATCCTGTTCTTTTCTATTTCTTTGGCCAGTTCTGCTTCCTTGCCTTTCAGACTCTGTATCACATTATTCGTCTGCTGCACATCGCCCTGCAAGGCTACAGTTTGCTGCTTTTGGTTCATCAGCAACTGGTCTTTTTCCTGCTTTTCCTTGTTCAGGTCGCCTATCTTATGTTCTATCTGGTTTTGCGTCTGGTGTATCTGATCTACCTGCTGCTTACGGTATTCCCTGAATTTTTTCAGGTACTTCATTCTCCTTACTGCGTCATTGAAATCCTGTGATGAGAACAGGAAGGCCAGCATGTCATAAGAACTGCGGGTCTGGTAAGCATACCGTAGCGACTGCGCATATCTGATTTTCAATAGCTCCAGTTTCTGCTTCAACGTCATTATCTCTTTAGAGGAGGAAACGATGGTATTGTCTATACTCCCTATCTCTTCATTGATATTGCCGATCAATGTCTGCCTTTGTGCCAGCTTATATTGCAGTGCGCGCAACTGGCTCATTGTGGCATTCTTATTCTTCTTGATCTCATTCAGTTGCTGCTCCGTCTCATTGATAGCATCCTGTATCTCCTTACGTTTAGCCTCAAGCTGTGCTTTGGTAGGCGGAACATAGTTTGATCCGGTAACTACCTGTTGTGCAGAGGCAGATACCGAGATGAACAGAAATAACAGAAAACAGATTTTACGCATGAGTAACGGTGAGTTGGTAACAAATATACCCATTTCTTAAAGTTATTGTTAAAAGCCACTTCGTTTTTAGATAATTTTATCAAATGCCTCATAAAAATCACACTTATGGGGTTTTATTGTAAAACTTTGTTTTCTTTTGTTGCAAATAAGTAAGTTATGTTATACTCAATGACTGGTTTTGGCCGGGCAGATGCCGCAATAGGTAATCGCCAGGTAGTAGTAGAAATGAAGGCGCTTAACGGTAAGCAATTCGAATTGATGACCAAGTTACCACCTATCCTACGCAACTATGAACTGGACATTCGCAATCTGCTCAACAGCATTCTGATGCGCGGAACTATTGATGTGACCATAACTGTAAAGCAGGAAGGCGCTTCTAAACCTATGGTTGTCAATACAGATCTCGCTATGTTCTACTATCAGGGTATGAAGCAGATCGCTGATCAGGTTGGTGTGCCAACAGATAATATTATATCTACACTCATGCGCATGCCGGAGGTAGTTGCCCCCGATCAGGATGCACTGGCTACCGAAGATTGGGAAAAGGTAAAGCTGGTGGTCGAAAAAGCGGCCAACAATCTCATGGAACACCGCAGGCATGAGGGCGAAGTTTTATACAAAGACATTCATTCCCGCATTAGCAATATTGAACAATTACTCGAAAAAGTCATTCCATTAGAAGGTGAGCGCACTACTCGTGTACGTGCTAAAATTGAACAATGGTTGATAGACGTCGTTGGTAAGCAGAAGATCGATGAGAATCGACTGGAACAGGAAATGATCTACTACCTCGAACGTATGGACATCAGCGAAGAAAAGACACGCCTCAAACAACACTGTGTTTATTTCCACGATACGGTAGATAATAAAGACACGGCAATAGGTCGTAAGCTCAACTTCATACTTCAGGAAATAGGCCGCGAGGTGAACACGCTCGGGTCAAAAGCCAACCATGCCGAAATTCAGCAGATCGTTATTAATATGAAAGACGAACTGGAAAAAGCTAAAGAGCAGATACTGAATATCCTCTGATCTTTTTATCGGGTACTGTTCATACTTAGATATCAAATACACGCCAAAGACCAGCTCTTTGGCGTTTTTATTTGCTGCCGTATAGTTATATGCTCAACAAGACCTGCCAGTTCATCGCAGGTGATACTTCATTTGATTGTAGCCGCTGCATTGCCTTCCTTATCTCTTTTCGCAACTTTTCAATGAGATACATCACCTTTTCTGTGTGACTACGGTTGCTTTATCATAGTTGCTGCGCAATTACTTTTGCTGCACTTCTGGGTAAACTAAGTAGTAAATAATGAAACACTGGGTAAAACGCACGCACAAAGAACTGGATCAGATCATATCGACCGCACTCGATCGTAATGTTTCCTACTCAAAAAATGTTTGCCTGGGCGTGCCGGCATCTGTGCTCGATCAGCATGTGTTTTACGAACATGCGGCATTTCTTAAAGATGCACCCCTGCTTCGGGCGTATGTTCAGAACCCCAATCATATCGGCTGTCATACCTTCGGCGATTCAGAACCTTTTTTCGAAGGTACACACGAACTGGAAAAAGAGGTCATTGAATTGCTTTGTGTGGATATCTTCAAAGCTCAGGATCATTCATGCGATGGTTATGTAGCTTCAGGTGGCACCGAGGCCAATATACAGGCAGCATGGATCTACCGAAATTACTTTATCTCCCGTCATGGTGCAAAGCAAAGCGACATTGCTCTGCTAAGCTCTTCCGATACCCACTACTCGGTAGCCAAGGCTGCTAATCTCTTGGGTATAGATATGTACTCCGTTCCGGTCAATGATAACGACAGGGTCATGGACGAGGTTCAGTTGGATGCAGTTGTAAAGCGTTCTATAGAAAATGGCATCAGGTTTTTTATAGTATTCTGTAATATGGGTACCACCATGTTTGGTAGTGTCGATGACCCTGATGTCTATAAAAGGGTACTCGATGCCAATAAGATACAATTCAAACTGCATGTAGATGGTGCCTTCGGTGGTTTCGTCTATCCTGTCAGCGATCCTGTCAGCCATCTCAATTTTGCCAACCCCATTGTTGATTCCATTACGCTCGATGCCCATAAAATGTTGCAGGCACCCTATGGCACAGGTATCTTTTTGGCCCGCAAAGGGCTCATGCAGCATGCCTATACAAAGCAGGCAAGCTATGTAAGCGGTATGGATATGACACTCAACGGAAGCAGAGGAGGGGTCAATGCGATCGCCATATGGATGATCCTCTTTACCTACGGGCCCTTTGGTTGGTTAGAGAAGATCAATAAACTTTTATACCGTACTCAATGGATTTGCGATCAGCTCAACAAAATGGGTGTCGTTTATTATCGCCATCCTAAAATGAATATTGTTACCATCAGGTCCCGGTATATCATACGCGCACTTGCCGATAAATACAAACTTGTGCCTGACAGCCACAACGATGATCCGGCATGGTATAAGATAGTGGTCATGGATCACGTTAGCATAGATCAGCTTCAGGCTTTTATCCACGATCTGAAGAGCGGCATATAAAACCACACAACGTAGAGACGCATAATTGCGTCACCATGCCCAAACAGTGATGTACTACATCCCCCAAATACAGCTTTTAAAAATATCGATCAGCCCGCCATTCGCACCATACACTGCACATCCTTTTCATTCAGATACAACTCCACACAATACCCTTCCGGGTCTATGCCCGACTGAGATAATAGTTGTTGAAAAGCTTTGCCGATAGCAGTTATTTGTTGCATGTAGTCGCGAATGGTAATGCTATAATAGTTCCCGCTTTTGAGCATCAGAACTGGTAAGCCTTTAGCATGTCTCTCTTGTTCACTTCTTATTTCGGCCGCGGCTTTATAGCTTATTGCACCTGCATCTTCTGGGCGCGATAAGCCGAAAAATTTTCTTCCGTCACCCGGAAATGGGAAATGCACATGTAGCTGCTCATGTGCTGCCATCACTCCCTCCGGAAAGGAAAAAGCCTGCACATAAGCCAGTAAAATATCATGGTCAATGGTTATGGTATCCATATGCTGTTATTGGTTACATAAAGTTACTCATCCTCCTTTGGTGCATTATACGCTATTGCGACAATTCTCGGGGTAATTGCGCTCGATAGATATACCTACTATTATTAAAAATTACTAAGTTTGATAAAACAATTGATACAAATGAAAAAGCTTTCACTGTTATTCATCTTATCTGTTATGCTTATCTCCTCGGCAATAGCGGGAGAGATCAATTATTTTACCGGCACATGGGCCGAGGTAAAGGCAAAAGCCAAAGCAGAGCATAAGTACATTTTTGTAGATTGTTATACCGATTGGTGCGGATGGTGTAAGGTGATGGATAAACAGACAATGCCGGATGCAGGTGTGGTAGGTATCATGAACGATAAGTTCATTGCTACCAAAATAGATATGGAGAAAGGCGAAGGGATTAGTCTGGCTATGAAATATCATATCAGCGGTTATCCTGCTTTCCTGTTCTTCGATCCCGAAGGTCAATATGTATTTCAGGGTTTTGGCTACAGCGAACCCAAAGACTTTATAAAAACACTTACCGATGCGCTCGACAAAAGCAAGCAGGTAAGTGCTCCGGGTTATAGCAATTCCCTCAATGTACCTTACCCCGATATGTTGAAGAAGGCCTATGCCGGAAATGGTAAAAGGACCTATCCTAAAGAAGAGGAAGTAACCGCTTATCTATCCAAGCAGAAAGATCTTTTCAGCGAGGCCAATTGGGCGGTAATGGCACAGTTTCACCTCAATGCGAAATTCGAAAAATTTTTCTTCGACAATCGTGCTAAATACCAAAAGCTGTACGGCCGTTTCAGTGTCCAGGAAAAGATAGACAATATCATCGGCAGCAATATGCAAAAGGCCATGAAAGAGAAAGATGAGACCAAATTCGAGGCTGCGCTCAAAATGATCGATAAATATGTGACCGACGATGCGGAAGGAACAAAGGCCAACTATCGTATCTCTTTTTATAAAGAGACAAAGAACTGGAGCAAGTGTGTGACTGCGGTCAACAATCTTATCAAAACTAAGGGTGATGCTGATCCTAATTACATCAATTCGCTTAGCTGGGATATGTACGAACATTGTACAGACAAGGCAGCATTGAAGTCAGCGATAGAATGGATGAAGACGGTCATTGCAAAGGCCCCTCAATATGCATATCTCGATACTTACGCCGCATTACTTTCGGTAGCAGGTGACAAAAAGGAGGCCGAAGAAATGGCAGCCAAAGCAATAGAAGTAGGCAAGCAGGCAGGAGAAAAAACAGAATCCACCGAACAGCTTTTGAAAAAACTAAAGGAGACGAAATAAAGACGATGGCCGATCAATAAATAGTTTGATCGGCCATTTTTTTGCCCGGAAATTTCTTTTACTTCAAGTAATTACTGCTAACTCATTCACTCACCATGCATTACGCTAAGATGTCCACATTTTTGTGAATATCTTAATTTTCAGACATCACTCCGGCGTAGTAATTTGCATGTTCACCAACCTGGATTCCCTGCATCACCAACAAACCGCTCCTCGATTGGTCGGGCATGAGCGACATATCGCTCTTCGCTCTATCGCTCTCCGCTCCTCATTTAGTCGGGCATCATCGGGCATTGCGTTTTTCAATAAACAACTGACTATGAACAACATATCAAATTCCTATGCCCGATTTTATTTCCACTTTCATCGGGCATCTGCACAAATCGCTCCCACTCTTTCGCACTTTCGCTCTCTACTTCGCTCTCCGCGCTCAATTTACTATCTTGTTCTCGGTTTGCCGTTTTTTCATAGCTTCTTAATACGCTCTATATGATCACCGCCAATAAAAAATACCACTTTGTACTGCTGCTCCTATTCGTGGCCATTACATTTCGGTGTCATGCTCAGTTGACCGATGATAGCCTAAAAAAGATCATAGGTTTCAGGTACGAACGCTCATTGAATAAGTCAGTTACTCAAGAGGAAATAATTGCCGGCAGATACTATGGCAATGCATACGAGGTATTCAGAGGCTATTTTCCGCATATTAAAATATTTTCTTTCCTCCCCGGTCGCTCAGCCATCAATGGTAATAAGGTCACTTGCGAATTATGTCCCAAACGCCACTATGCCGTATATGTGAAGACAGGCGAATCAGTTGATGTAAAGACACCTGCGGCATTTAATCGACTCATGACAAGATCCGATATCGCATTTACGAATACCGACAAAGCCTATTGCTACCTTATATTGAATGACATGGCCAATGGATTTCTGATATCGCCTGAGCAATACAGAAAAGCACTCTTTAAAGGATCTGTTCTGCTGGAGTCAAAAGACTTTTACGATTTCGATTTCTGGAGCTTCAGTAAATTTGCCCGTATAAAATACGGATTCAAATACGATGAGCGCCGACAACACTATTTAGATGCATCCAACCGGTCGGTCTTCTACATAGGAGTAGCAAATGATGTGAACGGAGAAAAACAAATGACCATCCATCAATTCAAGTTCGATAAAAATGATCGCCTGATGAGTCACGTAATGTTCCCCGATGATGAAAATTCATGGACCGAAGAAGGGATTTAAAGTCCTGATAGCGATAGTTTGGTGAGCTTAAAATTGGAGATGAATGCCTGCGGTTATGCACAGGTAAAATGTATAGCATAACATAAATAAGTGAAAAAGATACAGACGGAGCAATGATACGATCACGAACATTTGTAATAGGTGATATACATGGTGCGCTTATAGCACTGAAACAGGTCATAGAAACATTGGCACTAAACGACAATGACAAACTCATATTTTTAGGTGACTATGTAGATGGGTGGCCTGAATCGGCACAGGTTATTGATTACCTAATAGAACTGGATACCCGATACGACTGCATTTTCATAAAAGGTAATCATGATCTGTGGTGTGCCGAATGGCTCAACGGAGGAACTCCTGATACCACATGGTTATTTCATGGGGGCATAGCCACGGTTGATAGTTACAAAGGCATAGCAGAAGAAAGAAAATATAAGCACCTTGCCTTTTTCAACAAGCTCATCAACTATTACGAGGATGACAACGGAAGGTTATTTATTCATGCCGGTTTCGCATCTATGCATGGCCCGGCCAAAGAACCATTTGAAAGTAACTATTCCTGGGACAGGACTCTCTGGGAGGTGGCCCGCACAATGGACGACCGTATAAGTAAGGATTCAAAATTATACCCTAAGCGGCTGCTGCTTTATAATGAGATATTTATAGGTCATACACCCACTTTGTATTACGATGTTGAAGAACCCATGCAGGGTTGCAATGTGTGGAACATAGACACCGGTGCAGCATTTTATGGTAAGATCAGTGCTATGAATGTGGATAACAAACAATACTGGCAAAGCGATGTGGTCATGCAACTATACCCCGATCATAAAGGAAGGAATAAGTAGTTTGTTTAGATAGCAGAAATGAGCACTAATATGATTTACTTGTAGTCGGCCTTTCACACTGTAAATGCATCCCACAAGTTGTTTTACCTGCTGTACATGTCAATAAGTAACTGATCGTAAAAAAAGCCCCCGATCATAGACCGGGGGCTCAATAGATAAACTTTAAAGATGCTTAGTTAGCAAGTACCGCACCATCTTCTTTCGCCTTGTATTCCTTTACCTGCTCCAGTGCATCAGGTATCACGTCACTAATGATCGTTATGAAACTATCCTTTATCGCGTTATTCAGCGCAAAGTCAATAGCCTCGGCTTCTTTCTTGATCACCGTTATTTTCTTCGTTGCATCAACAGAGTGTATGCCCTTTGTCATCAAAGCAATGATCTCTTCTTCTGTTCTGCCACGCAGGTGCTTATCCTGTCTGATGATGATCTCATCAAAGATCTGCGCTGCCGCTTCACCCAGAGATATGATATCCTCGTCTCTTCTGTCACCAACACCGGCTATTACTCCCACCTTCACAGATGCGTTCACTGAGTGTAAGAACTTACCTATAGCTTTCAGTCCATGAGTATTATGTGCATAGTCCAGCATCACAGAGTAGTTGCGGAAGTGGAACATATTCATACGACCCGGTGTTTGCGCCGGTGATGGTACGAATGTCTGTAACGCCTCACGGATATCCTCTGTTTTAAAGTCCTGTACATATACAGCAAGTGTTGCCGCCAGTACATTGGCAATATTGAATTCCGCCATACCCGAGAAGGTTAGCGGAATGTTGGTCACCTTCTCTACTCTTATCTTCCAGCTACCCTTCAGTATCGTTACATAGCCATGTTCATAGATAGCAGCCAGCCCGCCCTTAGCACAATGTTTCACGATCCTTTCGTTGGTCTCGCTCAGAGAGAAGTAGGCAACCTTGCACGTAAGCTCTTTGTGCATCTCATACACAAGGTCGTCATCTGCGTTAAGTATCGCATACCCATTAGGGAATACTGTATTAGCTGCAACCGCCTTCACTCTTGCCAGTTTTTCTATAGTGTCTATGCCGCCCAGTCCCAGATGGTCTTCAGCTACATTGGTCACCACAGCTACGTCACAGTTATGGAAACCGAGGCCGGCACGCAGAATACCGCCACGGGCACATTCCAGTACAGCATAATCAACTGTCGGGTCACGAAGCACGAACTCTGCAGATACAGGACCTGTACAGTCACCGCGCATCATTATCTGATTCTGTATATACACACCATCAGTGGTCGTATAGCCTACTTTATAGCCCATCTGTTTCACTATGTGTGCGATAAGGCGAGTGGTGGTGGTCTTACCATTAGTACCCGAAACCGCTACAATAGGAATACGGGCGCTGGTGCCGGGAGGATAGAGCATATCTATTACCGGTTCTGCTACGTTCCTTGGCAAGCCATCTGTAGGGTCAAGGTGCATACGGAAACCCGGTGCAGCATTTACCTCAAGCACCGCACCGCCATTTTCGGCGAGTGGGGTAGAAAGGTCTTCAGCCATAATGTCTATACCGCAGATATTCAATCCTATGATACGGGCAATACGCTCAGCCATGAATACATTAGTGGGGTGCACATAGTCGGTCACATCTGTAGCGGTACCACCCGTGCTCAGGTTGGCGGTTGGCTTCAGCCACATCTCCTCCTTATCAGCAAGTACGGTCTCCAGGGTATAGCCCTTCTTGGCTATCATGTCCATAGTAAAGTCGTCGATCTTGATCGCCGTAAGTACTTTTTCATGCCCATATCCACGACGAGGGTCCTGATTCACTATGTCTATAAGCTCCTGTATGGTATGTTTGCCATCGCCTACAACTGCCGCAGGTGTGCGCAATGCTGCGGCTACAAACTTGTAGTTGACAACAAGCACACGGAAGTCGCGGCCGGTGATGAATTTCTCACAGATGACCGCACGGCCATAGACCTTAGCAGCCTTAAGACCTGTTACAGCATCTTCCCAATTACGAATATTAGTAGTGGCGCCCTTGCCGTGGTTGCCATTTACAGGCTTGGTAACAATTGGGTAGCCTATCTTATCTATAGCTGCCTGCAGGTCTTCCTCATCATAGATGATTCGGCCGCGTGGCACAGGTATCTCAGCCGCTTCCAGCAGGTTCTTGGTCTCCTCTTTATCGCAGGCTATCTCTACTGCTATACTGCTGGTAGTACTGGCAATGGTGGCTTGCACCCTGCGTTGGTTCACGCCATAGCCCAGTTGCACCAGAGAGTGGCGGTTCAGTCTGATATAAGGGATCTTTCTCTTAATGGCCTCATCTACTATAGATCCTGTACTTGGTCCAAGGCGCTCATCCTCGCGTATCTCACGCAGGTTCTGAATGTCTTCGGCAAGATCGTAAGGGATATTGTCGGCAAGTGCCTGAGCTATCTTAACTGCTGCCTTGGCGGTATAGATACCAGCCTTTGCTTCCTGATAAGAGAATACTACATGGTAGATGCCGGGCTCTTTGGTCTCACGGGTACGGCCAAAACCGGTATCCATGCCTGCAAGTGTTTGCAGCTCCAATGCTATATGCTCTATCACATGTCCCATCCACGTGCCCTCTTTGATGCGGGTATAAAATCCACCCGGAACGCCTTCAGAACAACGGTGAGTATACAGAGACGGCATCAGTGCAGATATACGCTCCAAAAAGCCGGGAATAGTATCGGTAGGACGCTGTTCCATCTCTTCAAGATCGAGCAGCATGACAATAAGTTTGTGTCTGGTTGCGGACCAATAATTAGGCCCGTTCATCGCTTTGATTTCCAATATTTTCATACATCACTAATTTTAGTGTATTAAGGTAACTATTTTATTGAGGAATACAAATTATCGGTTCCAATATTTGTTGAAATAAATATTTTATCTCTGTCTGATAATTTTAAAATTGAATAGCTTATGAATGGGCAGACGATCACAGCCACAGAAGCGCTTACGCTCAATAGGTTCAGTACTTGCACTTATTTGATACAACATAGTACTTTTGCCCGCATTGCACCGCTGTTTACAGAGCCTTGCCCCTATGTAATAAGTGATCTCTCAATACGAACTGTTAACAACATATAGCTTATGAAACACATCATGATCATTGCCTTATTCCTGATATGCGGCCGGGAAGTATCGGCAAAAGGAAATAGAGAAGCCATTCGCACCATGCTCGCCGCTCAGGTTACTGAATGGAACAAGGGCAATATAGAAGGCTATATGCATGGTTACTGGGAAAACGATAGTCTGCTGTTCATAGGCTCAAAAGGTCCAAGGTATGGATATGATATTACCTTAAAGAAATATAAGGAAGCCTATCCCGATCAGGCACACATGGGACAGCTTACCTCGGTCATCACCCGCATGGAAAGACTATCGCACAAGTGTTACTTTGTAGTAGGTACATGGGCGCTGAAACGCACTGCAGGAGATGTAGGTGGTAGCTATACCTTGCTGATCAAAAAGATAAAAGGGCAATGGATGGTAGTGGCAGATCATAGTTCATAGCTGATAGTTATTAATAAATAGTACACACTCCTATGGGAGCGATCATCAACAGATACAAGACGGTACATGCTTTTTAATTCACTGCAGTTTTTAGTCTTTTTTATGGTAGTCACACTGCTATACTATCGCATGCCGCGGCAAAACCAGCGTGTGTGGTTGTTATTAATAGCCAGCTGTTACTTCTACATGAGCTTTGTGCCTGAATATCTGCTCATACTGGCAGGTACTATTATTATAGACTACATTGCCGGCATACTTATCAGCAATAGTGAGGGCAGTAAACGAAAGGCGTGGCTTACAATAAGTATCATAGTCAATGTGGGTATTCTGGTGTTCTTCAAGTACACCAATTTTTTCCTCGATACAGTAGCGCCTGCTATCAAGCCGTTATTTCCTCATGCACACCTACCCTATCTGGATATTGTATTGCCTATCGGGTTATCCTTTCATACATTTCAGGCCATGAGTTATAATATAGAGGTCTATCGCGGTAAACAACCTCCTGAGCGAAACTTTATAGTGTACGCTTTGTATGTGATGTTCTACCCGCAGTTGGTAGCGGGGCCCATTGAGCGACCGCAGAATATACTACCTCAGCTACATGACCGAAAGGACTATAAGTGGGATAATGTAAAAGAAGGACTGGCGCGCATGTTATGGGGCTTTTTCAAAAAGGTGGTGATTGCAGACAGGTTGTCATTGGTGGTAGATTATACCTATGGTCATACCGGCTTGTCATCATGGGCTATGTGGGTAGGAGCCATGTTCTACTCCTTCCAGATCTACTGCGATTTTTCCGGTTATTCAGATATAGCTCTGGGTGCCGCAAAAGTAATGGGCATAAAACTGATGGAGAACTTTAAACAGCCCTACATATCTCGTGGTATTACTGAATTCTGGACCCGATGGCATATTTCTTTATCTTCCTGGTTTCGCGACTATGTATATATACCGCTGGGAGGTAGCAGAAAGGGGGAGTTAAGAAGAAAACTGAACGTATTTATTGTATTTATGCTCAGTGGTATCTGGCATGGTGCCAACTTTACTTTTATCATTTGGGGTGTGCTGCACGGTCTGCTGGTCACATTATTGCCCAACAGAGAAGGCCGAAAGGCCGTATGGTGGAGCGCAGTACTCTTTGGGGTCATCAACTTTATGGTGGTTACACTGTGCTGGGTCTTCTTCAGGGCGCGAACGGTAGGGGTAGCTGTAAGTTATCTCAAAGGTATGTTTACCTATGGCAAAGGAGTTACACTGTTGGGACTTAATGATGTCGAATTATGGTTGTGTGTACTACTTATAGCGATACTTATGGTGCGCGAATACAGGTACAGAAAGCATCTCATACGCAGTAATGCCGGGTTTGCCGCTTATTGTGCGGTAATGGTAACGGTCTGTTACTTCTTAGGTGTATTTGGTGAGAATCAGTTCATTTACTTTCAATTCTGACCCTATGAAAAAGATACTCTCCTGGATATGCATAGTATTAGGTTTGGTGGTACTGGTATTCGGTACTTTAGAGCACCTGTTCAAAACAATACATGATGCCAAGAACTATGAGCGCAATAAGAGCTGGTGGGGAGAGCATCATTCAGAGAACGGTGATCTGGTCAATATGGCCTATCTCGATGATATCAAAACTTTCCGTTCTCCCAAAGATTATGACTTCAAAATACCTGCCGATACCGGAAATAAGAACGTAGATCTGTATCTATGGGGTGATAGTTATTTTGAGGATATTCCCGCAAAGGCATTAGCACATGTGCACAAGTATAGCTTTGGAAGGACCTATTACGAAGAGCTGCATTATAAGCTCGATAAGACCAGACGTAATGTGTTGATAATAGGTTGCTCCGAGCGCTTTTTTCGACCTTATTTCAGCTACCAGTCGATTTATAAAACAGTGAGTAAGTTGGCAGACTCACCTTCTGTAAATGCAAAGCCGCAACCTACTGTAGGTGCCGGCAAAGCTGCAGTTGCATTGGGTATCAATGATCTTTTCAACAAGAATATCAATCAGAATCTGGAATATCTGCTGTTCAATTATAATCTGCTCAATAGACCACGTCTCCTGAAGGCAGATATGAACTACATGATCTTCAGGCGTGGATCTGGTAGTGTGGTGATCTCAGAAGATGGCAGGAACTTGTTCATCAAAGAGACCTTACTGCCCAAACATGGATACAGTTGCTACGAGATACTTGCCGACAGCGATATAGATTGGTATGTAAAGGAGTTGGACAGCGTATATGAACATTACAAGGCCGAAGGATTTGATGAGGTATATCTCTCGGTCATCCCTAATGCCGCAACGATATTGCAACCGGCACGTTATAACCGATTGCTGCCCCGGCTAACTGCCCACCCTGATATGCATATGCCGTTGATAGATATTTACCCGATCTTCAAAAATGACTCATCTCCCCGCCGTCTATATCGTTCCGGAGATACCCATTGGAACAATAATGGCATGCAGATATGGTTGAACATGGTCAATGAGATATTGACCAGAGAGTAAGAAATATAGAGGTGTGCTTATTCAGGGTATATTAATATAAGTGACATTGCCACTTGCGGATATTTATGAAGGTACAATAGCTGGCAGATCATTATGACGGTCATCTGCTATTTGGTATAATGTCCCTGAATGGTA
This sequence comes from Chitinophagaceae bacterium, assembly GCA_947447465.1. Taxonomy (GTDB): domain Bacteria; phylum Bacteroidota; class Bacteroidia; order Chitinophagales; family Chitinophagaceae; genus Flavipsychrobacter. The sequence goes on from CANFKE010000013.1 coordinate 35,155, forward strand.
TAGATCATGCCGTCATGGCTATTATTGTAGGTATAGTTGTTAGATAGGGAGTTCGTTGATAGTAATACGATCGTTCCGCTCACGGTGTCGGGAGTAGTAGTGGTGGGAATAAGTTGCTTGGTATAGGTGATAATGCCGCCATCAGTGCTGAGTGTGCCGTTAACAACATGTCCGGCTGCAAATCCCGAGGTAAAGGCAATGACTACCTGACTTGTATCGGTTGTTGAGCGTGCTATTGATATCTGCTGCTGATAGCTGCTCGAAGTGGTCACGTTATTATCAGTTCCTACCCAATTGTTCAATAAGGTCACATTCTGGCAATTGCTTCCGGTAAAACTCACCGGACAAATACATTGGTTACTTTTACAGGTGCCGCCATTATAACATACGATGGCGCATTTGTCGGGTAGGCAAGATGTAGAAAAAATAGAACAGGCAGCTACCAACGTGATCAGTACGCTTAACATTATCATTCTTGAATGTGCCATAGTTGCCAGATATTTTGTAGATGGATAGAGTTAAGATATAACAAAATTCGCACCAAATTGTTGTTTTTACAATGTAATGAGTAAATATATTTCGAGAGTCTATAGTTTATGTATTGACGGATGTTCTTTAGTACCCGTTTTTTTGCCGGATACATTAACTTTAATCAATAAAACTTAGTCAACATGATCACCGATGATCCGATACAAAGAGCCGGCAGCTTAGCGGCAGATACCGTGCTTTCCTGCGTGGAGGCAGTAAACAATGGAGACTACAAAGAAGCAAGGACCTTTGTTGCAGATAATATGGTCTTTGTGGGTGTTATGGGGTCTAGCGATGGTGGCGATGCCTATATAGATTATCTGGAGCAGAAAAAGATCAGATATCAGGTGCATAAGGTTTTTGCAAATGGTGATGATGTGTGTCTTTTATATGATCTGCTGATGGGCGGAAGATCTGTTTATGGGTGTGGGTGGTATCATGTAAAAGATGGTAAGATAAATATGCTGAGAGTAGTTTTTGATCCGCGCCCTATGCTGGAAGGTAAATAGCAATGAGGGCCATTTCCGGGTTTATATGCCTGTGGGAGCAAGAATTATGTTTTTCATAAGAATGTAAAAACATAATAAGCATTACATTTGAGAAGATAATATTGAATGAAAAATATGCAGGTTAGTATGTGGCCGAAGGTGGTAATGCTTAGTGTTGGACTGATGTGTACATGGTATGGTGCTCAGGCGCAACTTACATGGACCCCGCCAACCCCTCCACCGGTTAACTACCTGGAGAAAGCACAAGGATATGCCGCTGTGAAGAATTATGACAGCGCCATATACTTGTATAAAAAGCTGCATGATGAGAGCGGCGAGGCTATGTATCTGCCTTACTATACTACCCTTATTGAAGCCAAAAGATATAAAGAAGCAGAGAAACTGGCTTCGTCCTATTTAGATAAGTACACCGATAAGTTCGTGCCTGAGATAGACTTGGGTAGGGTATATAAGCTACAGGGAAAGGATAAGAAGGCTACAGAACTTTTTGACAAGGCTTTGGCTAAGATCAATGGTGATGATATGCTGACGCAGCGCATAGTAAAGGCATTTACAGATGCGGAACAACCGGAATATGCGATAAAGACCTATGAACAGGCCATACAGAGACTCGGGAATTCTTATCTGTACTGTGTTCAATTGGGCAATCTGTATGCGAAGAACAACCAGATAGATAAGGCAATGGATGTAGTGATGACCGGTAGTCCCGGCCAGTTCATTACGGTAGATAATGTGAAGGCGCTGTTTTTGCAATGGATGGGTACAGATCCTAAAAAACTACAGACAGCTCAGAAGTATCTCTTAGGTCGTATCAATGAGGAGCCCAACAACACTTATTTCGCCAGCCTGCTGACGTGGATATATACCCAGAAAAACGATTGGGATGGAGCGCTGATACAAATGGAAGCTGTGGATGAACGCAACAATGAGACTGGTAAAACACTTATTGATTTTGCCCACGTAGCTGTTGCGGCCAGAAAGTATGATATTGCATTCAAGGCCTATGACGATGTAATTGCCAAAGGAGCCGATAAGCCACTGTATGCCGCAGCAAAGAGTGAAAAGATAACGGCCAGACTGGCTCAGCTTAAAGCAACTCCTAACATTCCACAGGAGAGTATCACATCGTTACTAAAAGAGTATGACGAGGTATTCGCACTGTTCCCGCAGAACTATTCAACACCTGCCGCAGGTGATTATGCGCTGATAGCCGCACAATATGCCGATAGTGTGGATAAGGGAATAGCTATACTGCAGACCGCTATTAAATATCCCGGTACCAGAGTGCAGCAGACCGGTGCATTCATGCTGCAGTTAGGAGATTATTATGTAATAAAAGGAAAGGTTTGGGACGCTTCACTGATCTATAGTCAGGTAGATAAACAATTCAAGCAGGACATGCTGGGCGAGGATGCTCGTTTCCGTAACGCTAAACTGCATTACTATAGAGGCGACTTTGAGTGGGCACAGAGTATGCTTACTGTATTAAAGCGATCGACCTCTGAATTGATAGCTAATGATGCGCTGTTCTTGTCTGTGCAGATAATAGAAAATGTACAGGATAGCAATTTTTATCCTTTATCCCGTTTTGCTTATGCCGATCTGTTACTCTTCCAGAATAAGGATAAGCAAGCGGAGGTATTGCTGGATAGTATTTCGACTGCATTCCCCAAACATCCGCTCAATGACGACATCCTGATGCAGCATGCTAAAATTGCCATGAAGCACAATAATTTCGACAAGGCGATCTCTTATCTCACCGAGATCGTACAGAAGTATCCCGAAGATGTATTGGCTGATGACGCTGTATTTACTATGGCAGAGATATATAATTACAATCTTGGGAAGAAAGATAGCGCCAAAGAGTATTATGAGAAACTGGTCATAGATTTTCCCGGCAGTACATTTGTGCAGGTGGCTCGTCAAAAATTAACTGAGCTCAACAATCCGGTACCGTAAGGATAGCTGATTGTCTATGGCATTTGACAATGTGATGAATTGTGATCCTAAGGGAAGTAATGTTAGAAAAATATTGATTTCTTAATGTCCGAGAGGGCTATTTTAGGCGGGAAGGGCAAAAATAAATGAGCAGATTAGCTAATTGGCATAAAAAATTCTATTTTTGCCACCCTTTACATTAAAAATATGCAGTATAAAGAAATAGTTTCTGTAACCGGCCTTAGTGGCCTTTACCAATTATTGACCACCAAGAGTGATGGTGCTATTGTGCGTAACATTGGCGATAAGACTACCAAGTTCATATCTGCCCGCCAACATAATGTAACCCCGCTGGAAAGCATAGAAGTATATACTATAGCTGAGAACGTGCGTTTGCATAATGTATTCCAGAAAATGGTGGAACATGAAACATCTATACCTCCCGTAGATCCTAAAACAGCTACTAAGGAAGGTATTTCAGGATATTTCAAAAGCGTATTCCCTGAATTTGACGAGGAAAGGGTATATGTAAGTGATATGAAGAAGATGCTGAAGTGGTTCGAGTTGTTGAAGGCTAACGATCTGCTTCATTTCGAAGCACAGGTAGCTGAAGATAATGCCGCCGGCGAAGAAGCTGCTCCTGTAGTTGAGGCGCCTGCTGCTCCTGTAGCTGAAGAAAAGCCTGCAAAGAAAGCTGCCAAGAAAAAAGCTGTAGCTGAAGATGCTGCAGAAGGTGAAGAAAAGCCTGCAAAGAAAGCTGCTCCGAAAAAGAAGAAAACTGAAGAATAATCTTCTGAGTCTAAAGAGACAGATATTAATAGTTTAACTTTTATTTTAAAGCCCGCACCTGCGGGCTTTAAATATTTATGCCGGTAATGGCGTAAATTTAGTGTTAGCCAGCATAGGTATTCATGAAGCATATTTGTCTGAAAAGCAAAGAATAATCAATAATTGCTCGTCTATATACGTGAAAGGTGATTTGTACTGTAACATGAGCTCAGACATCGTAAAGTGAAAAGGCCGCAACATATAACCCTGAATAGTCCTTGCCACGAGGATTGGGATAGCATGTCTGTAACGGATAGGGGACGGTATTGCGATACATGCCGGAAGGTAGTGATAGACTTTACCTTGATGAGTGACGGGCAGGTGCTGGATATATTTAAGCGTGCTAAAGACAATCCGCCATGTGGCAGATTTCTGAATACACAGCTTGACCGGCCGCTGATAGATAAAGACCATAAGCCATCATTTTCTGCTTTGGTAGCAAAGCGTATTGCGGCAGCATTAATATTGTTGCAGTCGCTAACAACAGAGGTGCTGGCGCAACAGATAAAGAAACATACTCCGGTGCCCCAGCAAGTATATAAAGACAAGCAAAAGGTTAAGGCGGAAAGAATCATAAGGGGGCGTGTGGTGGATGGTACGTGTAGTGGAGCTCTGACAAGTGTCGATATTTATATAAAAAATACCGGGATCAAAACAGTAACAGATAGTTCAGGCAGGTTCTCTTTTATTTTGCCTGATAGTTTACATAGCCCGGAAATACAGTTGGAGGGAAAGCAAAAGGGACAATTGGTTACTCAATTAACGATCAATATTGCTGCCAATGCTGGTAGAGAGGTTGTCATGCAGCAACAGTCGGTTCACCCCACAACTACAGAGATAACAGATATCGTGTCTGTAGCACCTGCTATTTATCAAAGAATGGGTGGAGGGCGCATCAATACAGACGCCGGTAGATCTTCGGGCTATCTGTACGTTATAGATGGCGTAGAAGTACCTTCTGAGCATAAGTCGCTGTGGCAACGCGTTACCAAGCCTTTCAGAAAAAAAACCATGACGAATGAATCTAAGTAGTCTCGCCATATCCATCCGTCTGTCATGCCTTATGACGGCACTTCTGCTGCTTATAACAGCTCCGGGATGGTCGCAGCAGGCTGGCCTGGATATGAGTGGCGGGTATCAAACTGAGAAGGATACCTTGGGCCCTAAACAACTAAGAGAGATACACGGAAGAGTAAGAGATGTGCATAATGCTACTATGGCAGGTATTACGGTATACATAAAGGGGATACCCGTAAGTGCAGTGACAGACGATACCGGAGACTTTACCCTCTTGCTGCCAGATACATTACAGGCAACACAGCTATTGCTGGTAGCAGAAATAAATAGCAGTGCGATTGGCGGAGTAACCGTGGATATCAGAGACGATGCAAATGTGTCTTTGTACTTGCAGCCAAGCCTGAGGATAATAAACTCTCCTTCAGGAAAGTCAGATTTGATCCGCACAATAGGTGGGCCTGAGCCAAATGATATTGTTGCGGTGTCCCCCGGCATTTATCAGCAAAAGAGAGGTGGAGCGGCACCAAATGCGACAAGCAGCACACCTGCTATTGTACCTAAGGATAAGCACACCTTTCGGGGGCGCAATGTCAAGTCATTCAAGAAAAAACACCTGACTAATGAAACAAAATAATCCTATCATAACCATCCCCGATCCTTGCCACGAAAACTGGGATGAGATGACCCCAGTTCAACAGGGGCGGCATTGTGCTATGTGTCAGAAAACAGTGATAGATTTTACCTTGATGAGTGACGGGCAGATTCTGGAAGTGATCAAAAAGGCGAATGGTCGTATCCCATGTGGCAGATATCTCCCCTCACAGCTCGACAGACCGCTCATAGATAACAGACCCAGCTCAGGACCTATTGGGTATATTATTAAACGGATAGCCGCTATGGTATTGATGGTGCAGTCTGTAACAACGTCTATGGCGCAGCAGTCAAAGAAGCATCTGGTAACTGTAGAACAATATGAGGAGTATGATAAAGATGCACAGGGACGCATACAGGTATCGGGCAAGTTGATAGACTCACTAAGTAAAACACCGGTTCCACAAATGAGTGTTTATATCAAACAGATCGATACTACTCTGTTTACAGATGCCAACGGGCTGTTTTCTTTTGCCATGCCTGCTGATCTGGATACTGTAACGGTATTACTGAACCGGAAACAATTTCCTGATAATACAGTGCATGTGGCGTTACCCGGTGCTTCTTTAATTCCCGAAATGATAGTTCCTGTTCATAAGACGAAGAGCGGAGGGGAGATGGTAGTGGCTATGCCGCAGATAACTTATCAATTAATTTATACTGAAATGCCCCAAGTAATGGGTGCATCTATTGGTCCGCAAACAATAACCACGGTAGATTGGTTAAAGGCAGTCAGATCTACGATTTGTTATCAACTGCCTAAAGCAAAGCCGATCCTTAAACTTCGGGGGAAAGAACCAGTAGCACAATCAGAAAAGACAGTATGGGGCAGGCTGACGAATTACTGGATGGGTAAGAAAAATGGAGGTAAATAATGGCAACAATGAATAAAAGCAACTTGAAAATAACATTGCCACTTCCATGTCAGGAAGTATGGGATACAATGACACCTGTGTCTCAAGGGCGTCACTGTGATCAGTGCAGCAAGACCGTTATAGATTTTACGCTGATGAGTGACGGAGAGATACTGGATATTTTCAGTAAAGCAAAAGGTTGTACGCCTTGCGGGCATTTTCTGGAAACGCAACTGAACAGAGAGTTAGTAGATACTCGGTATAAGCCTTCATTGATTGTAACGATAGCCAAAAGAGCTGCCGCATTGGTGTTTTTGTGGCAATCGATAGCAGTAGCGGCCTTAGCACAAACAGTGAAAAAGACACCGGTAAACAGGGTCGCCAGTAAGAAGACCATGCAGGCAAAAGATAGTCGGCTACAGATATGCGGGTATGTTGAACACTATGAGCACGGAGGGCCGATAGGCGGAGTAAAGGTAACAATCAAAGGAACCCAGATAGAGAGTGTTTCAGATAATTCAGGTATGTTCATACTAACTTTGCCGGATAGTTTCTATATGGAACATCTATTAATAGAAGGGACTATAGAAGGCAAAGCTAATACCGAGGTGATAGAAGAGCAAGCTATGTCTTTTAATGATGTATTGAATAACAAAGAACTGAAACTGTTTGCTTATAAAGTACAGATATTGTCTGTTCACAATGTTACCCAAAATAATTACAGACCGGTAAAACTGACCGGGACAGCGCCCATGCAACCGGTGAGGATAGCGCCTGTGGAAACAGGTATCTGGAGTAAGATCAGAAAACCTTTCAAAAGAAAGAAACATAGCTAATGAGGAAAGTAGTGGTCGTAATATTGTTGTCGCTGATAGTTTCCGAGACTTTTGCGCAGCAAAGCAAACAGTTGAAGAAAACGGTAAGACCTTATGTAAGGTCGGGTGTAGTTGCAGCTCCTGCGCCGGAGGTATTCATGTATGTAGAACAACAGGCAGACTTCAACAGCGGTTCGGCCGGATTAGATAAATACCTGGATAATTCTCTTTACTACCCCGAACAGGCAAAAGAAGCTGAAGTTGAAGGGATAGTTTACGTTCGTTTTAAGATTGATGAAGCAGGGTCTATTACAGATGTGAGATTGATCAGGGGGATAGGTTTCGGTTGTGATGAGGAAGCGTTGCGGGTTGTAAAAGCGATGCCTGCATGGCGACCGGCAAAATTGAATGGCCGCCCCGTATCATCTATATTCATGTTACCTGTAGCGTTCAAGTTAAAATAAAGAATATATAGCCATACTAAGGTAGATCGTACATATAAATGTACCTGAAATTGGCTTTTATGTGGTGCTATTCGATATCCATTTAGGTGTCTGTATGGGAATATAGGCGCGCATTTGCGTCAGCAGATCATCGGAAGTAGTGCTGTTGAGCAGCATATTACGGACATCTGCAGGTAAGAAGCCTTCATTGACCATCGTATCACAAAGCGTATTGAGTGCATTGTAATAGCCATTTACATTGAGCAGGCCCACAGGGCGAACATGTAGTCCTAACTGAGCCCACGTGAGCATTTCGAATAGCTCTTCCATTGTTCCCCAGCCCCCCGGCAATGCTATTATACCATCACTCAGTTCATGCATCTTTAGCTTACGTTCGTGCATATTTTCAGTGACGATCAACTGTGTCAGACCTTCATGTGCCACTTCTTTGGTGCGTAGAAAATTAGGTATCACACCAATCACCTCTCCACCTGCAGCCAACGCAGCCTCCGCTACAGCACCCATTATTCCCACCTTGGCTCCGCCATAAATCAAACGAATGCCTTGAACAGCCAAAGTAGTGCCCAATATGTGAGCAGCCTCTTTATAGACAGGTTTGTTACCTTCTCCTGATCCGCAGAATACAACTATACTTTTCATTACTGAGCCTATTTGAGCCCAAATATAGCAGATGCCGGGAAACGTGGTGTTATTTTATTGTGTATTGAACAAGATCAGATTGCTATAGCATCAGCAATTGCATTCCACAATTGTATGCGATGTTCCAGTGCTTGTTTAACAGCTACAGTTGCAGCGGCCCATTTGGCATCATCAGTACCACAAAGTTCAGCAGTCATCTCAAAACCCAGATGAGAGTGGTGGTCCCCGTCAACTTCTATGTGGCGCTCCAGATAGTATTTGAGTGTGCTCAGTTTGTTGTCTGTACTCTTGTTCAATTCATTGACAAAGCTGATGAACATGCCCGGTATAAGATCTTCTCTGCCAAAAGTGAATACAGCAGCCTGCAATGCAACATTGCCCGATGTCACAACAGAGAATGTATTTTTTACAAACGCTGCAGATGCTTCGGGTACGCCATCTTGTTCCAGACACTCCTCAACCGGCATGCCGCTTTTGATATTCGCAACAAGTGCGCTGATGGCGGTAGTACTGCTGCCTGCCTGTTGCATAGCACGAATATATAACTCGAAATGGCTGGTCCGTTGTCCGTGTTCATCAACATCAGATTCTTCACCCAGCACTATTTCATTGATGAGATATCGGGTCTGAGGATTACCTACAGGTACCCAAGGTACATTTACACAGGTAAGATTTCTTTGCAAAGATTTGAGCAGCGACATAAAATCCCATACAGCATATATGTGATGCTCCATGAAAATGTTGAGGTCCTCAATTGTTTTTACAGCCGCATATACTCTGTGGTCTATAAGTTGCTGCCTTAGTGGCGCTATCTCTGCCTTTAATTGCTCTATATACTTGTTCACCGTTGTAGAAATTGGCAACAAAAATACATGGTATCGGGCAAGATACTTGAAGCTACTTATTGAATTATACTATACTACCAATAGTTGTTCTATATTCAGAATAAGACTATGCTTCGATCTTTTTTCCCAGTTTGCTTCTTAGCGCGAAGAACAGGATGATACCTGTAGCAATGAATGCCAGTGCCCTGAGGATAAACCAATAGTCGCTGGTGAGCAGCAGGTAGAGCCAGATGCAAGCACTGATAATGGCAGGTAAGGGGAATAGCGGCATCTTGTAAGGTCTGGCATCATTTGGCTTATTCTTATGCCATAATATAACACCTACTGCCTGTGATACGAATTGAATAAGAATGCGCATCGTAACAATGGTGGTGATAATAGTGCTCATCTTGAACAGGAGACTGAAAATAAATGCCAGAGAGCCGAGTGTAAGTAATGATACATGCGGGAATTTATGTTTAGAATGAACCTTTGCAAATACCGGGAAAAAATCTCCGTTGAGTGCAGCAGCATAAGGTACGCGGGAATAACCCAGCAGTAGTGAAAACAGTGAGGCGAGGGCGATACATAATACTAAGACAGTTGCTATCTGTGCTACTGCATGGTTGTAGATAAGTTCGAAATAGGTGCTCACAATAAAGCTGGATGCGCCAACTTGCTGCCACGGAATAACACCGATGACCGATAATTGCATGCAAAGATAGAGGACCATGATGCCCGTTATAGATATGAACATACTACGGGGAATGTTCTTTTCGGGGTCTTTGATCTCCGCACCCAGATGACATACGTTGTAATAGCCCATGTAAGAGTAAACCGCTTTGACCGATGATTGCCCCAGATAAACGAAGAAAATGGGAGTGATGCTGAACCCCGCAGAGTCGAAGGAGAATGCCCGCTCAAAACTGAAATGTCCTGCAGCCGAAAAGATCATCCACAAAATGGTGAGTACAGTAACTATAGACAATACCAGAGAGATAGCGCCTATCTTTTTGATGTTTCTGTAGAGCAAGAACACCATCAGCGCCACAACCGCACCACTTACACATTTTTGCTGATCGGGTGTAATGTTGGGTATGAGGTATGCCAGATAGGTTGAAAACCCTATGGCGCTGCTTGCTGCGGTGAGCGGGGCCTGAACTACAGTTTGCCAGATGAACAGGAATGCCATCAGTTTGCCCCATTTATCGCCAAAAAGTTTTTGAAGAAATACATAGCTGCCACCTGCTTCAGGCCACTTGGCACCCAGTTCTGCCCATACCATACCATCGGTATAGGCAAGTATGGCGCCCAGCACCCATGCCAGGAGGCATAGCGGACCACTGAGGTGGGTAAGTACCATAGATATGGCAATGAATGGGCCAATGCCTACCATGTCTATCATATTAATGGCAGTAGCCTGGGTGAGTGATAATCCCCTTTCTAGTTTATGATCTGCTTTATCGGCCAAAGAAATTGTATTTGATCTGCAAAGTATAAAATGCTCCTAACATTGGCTAGGATAATCTTGATCTGCGCATAGCTAAACAATCAATATTATTTGAAAATAGTATGGTCTAGGAGGTATGTACTTCTGTAGATGGTTTTTTTAGCATGCGTAACTCAGCTACTATTATGTAGCTGACGATAACCAGAAAGGCCCATGAACTGATCTTCTGATAGTTGACCATTGCCCACCCATTGTGTTGATAGGCATATTTCCATGCACCCAGCAGTGTGGCTATATTTTCGGCCAGCCATATAAAGAACCCTATGAGAATAAATGATATGGTAACCGGCATTTTGTATGCTTTACGTTCTATATGGAATATCACCCATGATGAACGGAACAGATAGCAGATAAACAGTCCATAGAGATACCGCAGATCGTGAAAGTAATGATTGGTAAAGAAATTAAGATATATCAAGGCGCCTGCAAAACGAACAGGTATATGATGTGGCCAATTGATCATCTTCAGGTCGAATCTTCGCCATGCCTGGCACATATAGCTGGCTACACTGGCATACATAAAGCCGCTGTAAAGGGGTACGCCGGCAATTTTTGTATAAGCAGGCTCGGGGTAAGACCATGAACCTACATGTACTTTGAATAGTTCCATAGCCAGTCCCAATACGTGAAAGATACAGATCACTTTGACCTCATCTTTACTTTCTATTCCTGAAAAGTAGAGTGCCAGTTGTGCCAGAAGGCAGACAAAGAGCATAAAATCGTAGCGGGGAATAAATGTGACATAGTGCGATAGCGCAAGTGCAGTAAACACAACTACAGGAAACAGGCAGGAGAGCACCTCCTGAATGCCGAAGATAAAAAAGTGACGTAATGCCTGTTTCATATAGATATAGGATTCAAAATAAGTTCTTTTGGTTAGTAATCGTAATCTAACCGCCGATTATCTAACTATCATTGGTTCATTGTATTGCTATTGGTTAATAATATTTTTTTATTTAAGTTTTCATACCCATAAAATATTTTAAATCCTTTGTTATTGATAATTTTGTACCAAATGAACATCATGAGGAAGAATCTATTATTTATTATTTGCTCCCTAATACTAATATGTGCCTGCAATAAGGTCAGCGCTATAACATCTTCTCCAGTATCTTTTACCGGAGGCCATGTTCAATATTTGCCAGTTTGTGAGAACGGGCCACATTATTCAATAAACAGTATCTTGATTGCTACTGATGCTGATATGGGAGAAACCGAAACCTGGTCAGTAGTTACTATAGCGTCTCATGGTACTGTTTCCGGATCTTATTCTGCGGCATCAACCGGCGGGCTCATTTATCCAATTGGTCTTACTTACACTCCTGCAGCGGGTTATGTTGGTACTGATACCTTTTCAGTACAAGTGAGCGATGGTGTTACCAGCGATACAACTACTATTTGTGTTACTGTACATGCATTGCCAAATGCCGGATCTTTATCCGGAGGCAGCTCTGTATGTGTGGGTAGTTCTATAACATTGACCTCTACTGTAAGCGGAGGTTTTTGGGGTGCTTCAAATGGATCAGCGACAGTTATTGGTGGGGTTGTTACAGGTATGATGTACGGTGTGGATACGATAAGTTATTCGGACACTAATAGTTGTGGTATCAATACCGTAACTCAGTTGGTAACCGTTAACGGTGCTCCGCTAGCTGGTCCGGTCACAGGTCCTTCAGCGCTATGTGTTGGCGGCACTATTACACTTGCCGGTGGAACTATTGGTGGATCATGGAGTTCATCAAATGGTAATGCAACAGTTTCCGCTATAGGTGCAGTAGCCGGGGTAGCAGGTGGTACATCTGTTATTTCCTACATTACTTCGGGTGCCTGCGGGTCTGATACCGCAACATTGATCATTACTGTTGATACAGGTATTGTTACTCCTTCTGTAATTACCGGTGCCGATACCATGTGTGCAGGTGCAATGATCACATTGAGCAATGGTATAGCAGGTGGCGTATGGACGAATAGCCCATTTGGTAGTATATCCACAGGTGGTGTACTAACTGCCGATTCATCTGCAAATGGTGCGGATACTGTTATCTATACACTCACCAATGCATGTGGCTCAGGTAGTGTACATCATGTTGTTTATGTCAATCCACTACCATTTGCGGGTGTTATTACCGGTTATGACAGTGTTTGTGCAGGCTCTACTATTACCTTGCATACTACAGGTACAGGCGGGGTGTGGTCCAGCAACATTCCTGAATTTGGTGCTGTAGATGCTAATGGTCATGTGACAGGGGGATTGAATGGTACATCTGTCATTAGTTATACAGTAACCAATGCGTGCGGTAGTGCTACTGCTACTCACTCAGTGAGAGTGAACTTGCCTGCACAGCCAATTGTAGGCAGCAATACTATTTGTCGTCTTAGTTTAGGTATTCTTGCCGATCCTGTGACGGGTGGAACATGGAGTAGCAGTAATTTTCTTGTTGTGCCTGTCTTTGGAGGTAATATTACCGGCCTTCAATTAGGTACAGCGACAATTACTTATACCGTAAATAATGCCTGCGGAACAAGCAGTGCTACAATAGACATTGAAGTAGTTGACTGTACCAATGACGTAAATGAGGTTACCGCAGAAAATGCTGCACTTTGTCTGCTGCCAAATCCTAATACAGGAACATTTACATTACAATTACCTGGAGTGAACGGTAGTGCGTCTGTAGTTGTTACAAATGTGCTGGGTGCAAAGGTCAAGGAATTTACTATGGCAGCAGGTAGTGCTACAGAAGTAAACATTGATGCACCTGCCGGTGTTTACTTTGTAACTGCTACTGTGAATAACACTATCTACTCAGCGAGAATGGTCATTGCTAAATAAGCAGAGATACATATATTGAAATCAGAAAGCCCTCTTTTGAGGGCTTTCTGATTTATGATGATCGTTGTTGCCAATGAAATTGGCTACTCGATAAAAATGATGGGTTATTTCAAGGCACGCTTATAGAGCTGGATCGTATTTTCAAGTCCATAATACAAAGCATCTGCTATAAGTGCATGCCCGATGGAAACTTCAAGCAGGTTAGGGATAGATGATCTGAAAAAGGCAAGATTGTGCCTGTCCAGATCGTGACCTGCATTTACACCCAAGCCGGATGTGAGTGCCACACTGGCTGCTTTGATATATGGTGCGATCGCCGCGTGTTTATCGCTGTGAAAATTACGGGCATAATCTTCGGTATATAATTCTATACGGTCGGTGCCGGTGTCAGATGCAGCAGCTACCATATTTTCAATGGGATCAACAAAAATAGAAACACGGATGCCCGCATTTTTGAACACGCTGATGATCTCGCGGAGATATTGTTTTTCTTTTACCGTATCCCATCCGTGATTAGATGTTAGCTGACCGGGTGCATCGGGTACCAAAGTTACTTGTGTTGGCTTTGTTTCCAGTACAAGTGCTACGAATTTGTCTTCCAGCGGGTTGCCCTCAATATTAAACTCAGTGGTGATGATCTTGTTGATATCTCTAACGTCGCTGTAACGGATGTGGCGCTCATCGGGGCGTGGATGAACGGTAATGCCTTCCGCACCAAACTGCTGGCAGTCGATAGCAACCTGCAATACGTTAGGGTTGTCTCCTCCTCGACTGTTGCGGAGTGTAGCTATTTTGTTGATGTTGACCGAGAGTTTTGTCATATGACCAGTGAATACTATGAAAAGTGAACTTAACAGGCTTGTACAAAAGCCCGTGCAAAAATACGCTAATTGCGATATTCAGATCAATGGATGTTTTTGCGGAGATGGATTGATGTAAAAGGGTAACAGATGGGAATGTTATTTGTCGCCGGCAATTTTGGCGGCAATTGAAAACACTATGACGCCAAGTAATGCACCTATGCTGTCAGCCACGGCATCCATAAACTCAGATGCACGCCCCAGAGCCGGAAGTGCGCCCTGAAGCAGCTCAATAAGGCAGCCAAAGGTAACTGCAATGAGCAGGATAGCAGCCAGACGAATAGCTTTTACAGAGGGCTTAGCGCATAGCCAGAAGAAGGTGAAGCCGCCGAAGAATGCAAAATGCACCCATTTGTCAATAAGGGGAACCTCAACCTTAGGCACATTGGCAGCAGGCATGAAGCACCCTATTAAAATGAGCAAGGTCCATAGTATTGCTATGAACCTTGCTTGTTTTTTATACGAAGAACCTGAAGAAAAGATATTGGCCATTCTTAAGATTAGTCAACCAGAGCTTTATACGCAGCGGCGTCGAGCAATGCAGCTACATCAGCAGCATTATCTACTTCCATCTTGATCATCCAGCCAGCGCCATAAGGATCAGTATTCACACTTTCAGGGTTTCCTTCCAGTCCGCCGTTTACTTCTGTAATAGTACCTGCAACTGGCAGGTAAAGGTCAGATACCGTTTTTACAGCTTCTACAGTACCGAAGATGTCATTAGCACCAAGGTGCTTGCCTTCTGAACTGATATCAACAAAAACGATATCGCCCAACTCCCGCTGTGCGAATTCGGTAATACCTACAGTTGCGATATTGCCGTCAAGACTTATCCACTCGTGATCTTTTGTGTAGCGTAATGTGCCTGGAAATTCCATTGTTATATAATTTTGAGGTAAAAATAACAGAAAAAACGGGAATTGATAATCTCAATTCAGGATTTTGACCACGATCATCATTCTTTTTCCTTTATGTGGGCTCCTGAGTCATTGCAGAGGCTTTTTTGCCGACCTATGCTATCCATTTGTTGCAGGAGCCTTACCCACATCTCAGGGTATTTTTTGAAATGTAGAGGTACGTCAATGTCTTCTTTGAAGAGCGATGATAACAGATCATATGCTTCAGCAGCGTTCTCTTCGTTATAGAAGGTGTTGATCCATGCGGCATTGATATGTTCTCTGTCCTGCAGTGCTATACCATTACTACCCAGAATGAAGGGGTTAGGCGAATGTTGCCATGATACGTTGGTCACATCGGCTTTGTTGTAACGATCGAACAAAAGACATAGGTGATGTGTCATGCCCAGCAAACGCTGTTGCAGCTCCCTGCACGTCTCTTTATGGTCGGGTCTTATACGCCATTGGCTGTGCTCTATACTAAAAGGATCTTTATTGGCGCTGAATTGTACATCGTTTCTATCCAGAAAAATATTCTTGTGTACAGGGTAGCTTATTCTTTCGGGTAGGTCAGCCCCGCTAAGTCCCGCCAGTTTCAACCATTCATCAGCAAATGGATAACTTATCTTCAGCACATTGTGCTCCCTATCCACAACATCAAGCGTCCATTCTTTTTTGTAAATGATGTGACTGCGTTCCGATACCAGTTGTATTTTATTGTCTTTGAATGACCAGTGCCCATAATCGAAATAATAAGGCTGGTAGAAGGTATATGACTTATCCTCTCTGAGATTCAGATAGGCGCCTTCTTCCATCTGGTGCTCATCACCTCCGTTCCCTCTGAAATTCCACAGACCTGTAAGGGTATCTTTGGGTGCAGATAGCTGCTCGCAACCGGAGAGCATGAAGATAGTGAGGGCAATAAATATGAGATACTGTAGATTTTTCATTGTCATTGAGAGTAGTGAAAGTTGATAGTAGATGGCAGTTGACATAATTGAATGTCAACACAAATGTGGTATCGCAACAAAAATAATGTAGCGATTTTTGTGTGCATTGCCAAATTAAATTTTCTGTTTATATTATTAAATAATTTATTTTTTAAGTCCCGCCTGATTTTCGTGAGTTATCCACATGAGTTAATATCCCGGTCATCTTTTGGAAAAGAAGATTCCGGTAAATTTAGTTTACAATAATTCTGATCCTCCCCTCATCACTAAGCTTTCATAAACACACAAAACCATTTAATTCATGAGCACAACAGCTACGGGTAAAGGGCTGCCGTTTCATCGGCATTACACACGCGATGGGGTCAATCCATTCGACATGTTCGAGTACGATTATCGTACCTCTGTCATTCGCAACCCTAATGGTGAAAAGGTCTTTGAAATGACCAATGTTGAAGTGCCTGCGCATTGGTCGCAGATAGCTACCGATATATTAGCGCAAAAATATTTCCGCAAAGCGGGAGTGCCATTGGCTGACGGTACTACCGGTGGAGAAACTTCTATTAAACAAGTGGCTAACCGACTGGCTGATTGCTGGCGTGCGTGGGGCGAAAAATACAATTACTTTGCATCTGCTCAAGATGCACAGGTATTTTATGATGAGCTGGTATATAGCATACTAATGCAAAGCTGTGCGCCTAATTCACCGCAATGGTTCAATACCGGATTGTATAATAGCTACGGCATAGAAGGCAAGCCGCAAGGGCATTATTATGTTGATCCGATAACCTGTGTGCTGGAGCGCTCAAAGAATGCATATGAAAGACCACAGCCACATGCCTGTTTCATTTTAAGTGTTGACGATGATCTGGTGAACGACGGCGGTATCATGGACTTGTGGGTAAGAGAAGCGCGTATTTTCAAATACGGATCAGGTGTAGGTACTAATTACTCTAACATTCGTGCTGAGGGGGAAAAGCTTAGTGGCGGTGGCACTTCAAGCGGATTGATGAGTTTCCTGAAGATCGGTGACCGGGCTGCAGGTGCGATCAAGAGTGGAGGAACTACACGCCGTGCGGCCAAGATGGTCTGTCTTGATCTAGATCATCCTGAGGTAATAGATTTCATAGACTGGAAAGTGCAGGAAGAAAAGAAAGTAGCAGCATTGATAGCGGCCGGTTATCCATCTGACTATGAAGGCGAAGCTTATAAAACAGTATCAGGTCAGAACTCTAACAATTCGGTTCGAATACCTAATGGTTTCTTCCATAGTCTGGAAAACAATAGTGATTGGGAAATGACCGCCCGTAGTAATGGGAAGGTAATGAAGACCATTCCGGCAAAGGAGCTGTGGGAGAAAATTGCATATGCGGCCTGGCGTTGTGCCGACCCCGGCACACAATATGACACTACAATAAATGAGTGGCATACCTGCCCTGAGGGTGGTCATATCAGAGCGTCCAATCCTTGCTCGGAATATATGTTCCTGGATAATACTGCCTGTAATCTGGCATCATTGAATCTGCGACGTTTCTTCAATGAAGAGACAGGTCGTTTTGATGTGGCCGGTTTTGAATACATGACCAGATTGTGGACAGTAGTGCTGGAGATATCTGTACTCATGGCACAATTCCCATCTCCTGAAGTGGCGCAACTCAGTTATGATTATCGTACGCTCGGGTTGGGTTATGCCAACCTGGGGTCTATGATGATGGTGAGTGGTATTGCATATGATAGTGAGGAAGGACGCGCGATAGCAGGTGCTATCACAGCAATAATGAATGGCGTAGCGTATAAGACATCGGCCGAAATGGCTGCAAGTTTGGGCACTTTTGCTCGCTACAATGAGAACAAAGATCACATGATGCGGGTAATGCGTAATCATCGTGCCGCTGCTTATGATGCTACTGATGCTTATGAAGGTCTGGAAATAAAACCGGTAGGTATCAATGCCAAGTATTGCCCCGACTATCTGCTGAAGGCCGCCACAAAAGCATGGGATGATGCCGTGCAGATGGGAGAACAATATGGCTATCGTAATGCACAGGCAACGGTGATCGCTCCTACAGGTACAATAGGGTTGGTGATGGATTGTGATACTACAGGTGTGGAACCTGATTTTGCATTGGTGAAATTCAAGAAGTTATCGGGTGGTGGTTATTTTAAGATCATCAACCAGTCTATACCGGCTGCATTGAAGAAGCTGGGCTATACTGCCGAGGAAGCAGATGCCATAGTAAAGTATGCGAAAGGTCATGGTACATTTGCAGGTGCACCTTATATCAATCATCAGAGCCTTAGTGAGAAAGGCTTTATTTCGGAAGAAATAAAGAAGCTCGATCAGGCAGTAGAAAGTGCATTTGAGGCGGGGTTTGTTTTTAATGTCTATACCCTTGGTGAGAGTTGCTTACAGCGTTTAGGGTTTACTCCGGAACAATATTATGCACCTGATTTCAGCTTGTTGCATGAGTTGGGCTTTACAGATGAGGAAATAGAGGCAGCCAATGATTATGCCTGCGGTACCATGATGATGGAGGGTGCACCATTGCTGAAGAAAGAACATTTATCGGTATTTGATTGTGCCAATAAGTGCGGTAAGAAAGGAGAGCGGTACATACATGCGCATGGTCACATCAGAATGATGGGTGCTGTGCAGCCGTTCATCAGCGGAGCCATTTCCAAGACCATCAATCTGCCCAACGAAGCATCTGTAGATGAGATCAAAGATTGTTATTTCTTAAGCTGGCAGCTGGGTCTGAAAGCCTGTGCGCTCTACCGCGACGGTTCTAAACTGAGCCAGCCGCTGAGCACCAAGAGTGATAGTAAAAAGAAAGAAAAGGAAGAAGTAAAAGATGACAATACTGCTCCGGTAGCAGAAGCACAGCAAATAGTGGACATGAGCTTGCTTACTGTAGAAGATCTGCTGGAAGAGGTAAACAGGAGAGTGCAGGAGAGTCCGGATACGCAGTTGAAGCGTGAGCTGAGCCGGATAGTGGAACGTAAACAATTGCCTGCTAAAAGGAGAGGATATACCATAAAGGGTAAAGTGGGTGGTCAGGCCATGTTCCTGAGGACAGGCGAATACGGAGATGGTACGCTCGGTGAGATCTTTATAGATATGGCCAAAGAAGGAGCTACAATGCGCAGTATGCTGAATAGTTTTGCCATAGCCATTTCTGTAGGGCTGCAATATGGTGTGCCGCTGGAGGAGTATGTTGACAAGTTCATATTCTCCCGCTTTGAGCCTTCAGGTATCGTAGAACACCCGAATATCAAATCGGCAACTTCTGTGCTCGATTATATCTTCAGATTGCTGGCATATGAATATCTTGATAGGGATGATCTGGTGCATGTACAGGATCCAGACAAGAGACCTCATCACGAAGAAGTAGAGGCACAAAAACAGTATGAACTCTCTCAGGTACGCATCACACAACCGGCATCCAATCTGGCTAAGCCCAAACCTGTAAGTGCCCCTGCTCCGGTGAGCCTGATGGCCCAGAATAGTGCTGATCTGAAAAAAATGATGGGTACCAGTGCTGATGCCCCGGCTTGTCGCCAGTGTGGTAATATCACTCTGCGCAATGGCACCTGCTATATGTGTCCTAATTGCGGTACTACCACCGGTTGCAGCTAATCATCTGTATCACATTATACAAAAGAAGCCACCGACAGGTGGCTTCTTTTGTATATCCATGAAGTAGTTATAAATATTGAGAAGTTATTTCTTAGGTGTGAGCAAAGAGTAAATTGCTGAGTCCAGAAATCGTCCGTTGTAATAGTAGTTCTCTCTAAAGTGCGCTTCTTTCACAAATCCTGCACGTTCCAGCAATCTCTGTGAAGACATATTACCCGGGTTTATGTTCGCTTCGATAGAATGTAATTCCATTTCATAAAAGCCATAATGTATCACCGACTGCAAGGCTTCCTGCATGATGCCTTTGCCCTGATGGTCGGGGTGCAGGACGTAGCCTATTTCTGCCCGGTAGTTGGGTCTGTCCAGCCGCCACAAGGCTATGTTGCCTATCATTTTTTCTGTTCCCTTCGGCACTATGTTCCATGATATCCCTGTATTGTTTACCCGGTTATCAATTAATGTTTGAATGAATGTTTTGGCTTCCTCTATGGATTCCGCAGGATCTCTGTCCACATATTTGATGACATCGGCATCAGATCTTAGGTAGAAAACTTCTTGAGCATCATCCATTGTCGCCTCTCTCAGTATCAGGCGTTCTGTGACCAGTGTAGGGAATGGTGTAAAATTTACTTCAAGCATTTTATTCTCATTTACAGGTAATGTGAATTTTCAAAGATATAATTTTCTATCGTTGTCATATTTAGTAATATTAGGTTGGTTTAATACGCTGAATATCAATTTCTATGTTGCGCAAAATATCATTGTGTCTGATACTCTTCATGCTTGTTGCTATTGCAGGATGCAAAAAGAAGGTTCCCCAAAATGCATTGAAGGGCTATTGGTGTAAGCGTTATACCGGTACCATTGCAGGTCAGCCGGTAGTGGTCAGCATTTTCTGCGATGGTGATAATACTGCTAGAGGTACTTATTATTACGTCAATAAAAGCGAGATACTTTACTTGTCTCTGAGCAATGACTCTGCTAATGCCGGGCATGTACTTGTTGAAGAATCCTTAATTACGGATAGAGAAAGTGAAATAGAGTCTGTTGATGAAGATAGTGAGATGACCAACTTCTGGGATGTGGTGTTCGATGCTGATAGTGTTTCTGGAAAATTTCATAAAGATAAAGGTGCTCCGGTTTATGAGATCAGTCTGCATGAAGATTATGCAGGTGCATATCCTTTTAGTTATGCTCGCTTTGATGATTCTGTTTCTATAAAGAATGGTAAATGGGGTGGT
Source organism: Chitinophagaceae bacterium (assembly GCA_947447465.1). Taxonomy (GTDB): domain Bacteria; phylum Bacteroidota; class Bacteroidia; order Chitinophagales; family Chitinophagaceae; genus Flavipsychrobacter. The sequence continues at coordinate 56,143 of CANFKE010000013.1, forward strand.
GATGCTATGGGGTCATGTTTAGGTATTATTCCTGCTGCTGAAGTAAACAAAGAGGATGCAGCATTTATAACAGATGGTATCCGTAGGTTACTCAGCTTTGGCGATACCGGCAGAATGGCTGCACAGAAAGCAGGTGGTAAGGATTACCAGAAGGCATTTGTACATGAATATCTGGAAGGGTTCAAGAGAGATATAAAGGAGTGGCAGGATGATAGCCTTGCACCTGAGCCTATGGGGCGGTATGAGCAGTTCGCCGATATTATTCCGTTGTATAACAGTAATGGGATACTTGTTATAGGCAATCAGTGGTACGACTATTCAGGTGGTGCGCATGGTAATCATGGATCGTCATATGTGAATATGGATGTCAAAGCGAAAAAAATATGGCAACTGGCAGATATTATACAAATAGACAGTGTCGCTATCAGCAGGCTGCTGATAGCGGAAGCAAGGGCGAAATTCAAGATGAAGGCTGATGCACCAATTGAAGATGTCTTTTTTGCAAAGTCGATTCCGGCAAATAATAATTTCATAGTAGGCGACAGAGGACTGACGTTCTGCTACAATCCGTATGATATTGCCAGCTATGCAGATGGGGAGATAATGCTCTTCGTTCCCTATAATAAAATGAAGTCCTTGATAAGGCCTGAGTTCATAACCAGAATGGGCTTGAAGCTATGAGTTGGCGGGCTTTATCCCTGTTCTTACTATCCATAATGATAGTTACAGGCCCGTCATTGATCAATGCCACTTTCATATCTGCTCCAAATATTCCCGTGGCTACGGGCTTGCCGGTTTTTTCTGTCAGGCACTTGGTGAAAAACTCATATAATGGAATAGCTTGCTCAGGTCTGGCTGCTTTAATGAATGAAGGCCTGTTGCCTTTTTTATATTGAGCATGAAGGGTGAACTGGCTGATAAGTAATATATCGCCATCTGCACTTATTATATCCTTGTTCATCATGCCGGCTTCATCTGCAAACACACGCAATAAGGCAATTTTGCCGCACAGCCATTCAGCATCCTCCTGTGTGTCTGCTGTTTCAATACCCAGCAGTATCATAAAACCATGTTGTATGGCTGCTTTTATTGTGCTATCTATAGTTACACTGGCCTGACTTACTCGTTGTATCACTACTCTCATAGGGTACAAATGTGAAGATTTATTATTAAACAGGCAATACTGATATTGATTTTCAAATTAGCCAGATGGCTTACTTATCAAAATATCGTCCTAATTTTGCCCACTTAAAATAAGATATTATGACTTCTAATATAAACATAGAGATCACACTGGCAGAAGATAAAATGCCTGAGCACATTCAATGGACAGCGCCTGATGGTGGTGTTTCTGAACCGCAGAAAGCAAAAGCATTCCTGCTGGGCTTGTGGGATGGAGAAGCAAAAGAAGCTTTGCGTATAGACCTCTGGACCTCTAAGATGATGGTAGATGAAATGAACGATTTCTACTTCCAGACCCTTTTTGCAATGGCCGATACCTATGCACGCGCTACAAAAAATGGTGAACTGGCAAAGGAAATGAAAGATTTTGCAAAAGAATTTCTGAAGAAGGCTTCAGATGCTATGGCAGCGTCTGAGAATAAATAACTTGACTACTGCATAAAAAAATGTCGCCGGAAAGATGTCAGATATCTTCCGGCGACATTGTTATTTTATGTCAATTCACATCAGTAGCCAAACGGATTGGCACTTGCGATCTTGAACGCTCCCCATATTTCCGAAACCACTTCTGCAGCAGGTTTTATTTCTTTAATAATGCTGCTCACCTGCCCTATTTCCAATTCCCCTTCAGTCATGTCGCCTTCAAACATGCCTTTTTTGGCTCTCCCGCGACCTAACAGTTCTTGCAGTATTTCTGTATCTGCTCCGCCGGTCTCCGCCGCAATTACCTTATTGGCAAAATCATTTTTGATCAGTCTTACAGGTGTAAGCTTCTTTAAGGAGAGCACTGTATCGCCTTCGTTAGCTGATAAGATAGCTTGTTTAAAGGCCATGTGACTTGAAGCCTCAGGCGTACATACAAAACGACTGCCTATCTGTACTCCTTCAGCGCCCAATGCCATTACGGCTAACATTCCTCTTCCGGTACCTATACCACCCGCAGCGATCAATGGAATATTAATTGCCTCACGAACAGCAGGTATGAGGCAAAGTGTTGTGGTCTCTTCGCGACCATTATGTCCACCCGCTTCAAAGCCCTCGGCAACTACGGCATCAACGCCTGCATCTTCACATTTTTTAGCAAATTTGGCGCTGGACACCACATGCACTACTATGATCCCATGTTCCTTCAGTTTAGCGGTCCAGGTTTTTGGGTTGCCTGCTGAAGTAAAAACTATAGGCACTTTTTCTTCTATTATCGTAGCTACATGGGTTTCAATGTCAGGATATAATAACGGCAGATTTACCGCGAATGGTTTATCAGATGCCTTCTTATATTGCTGTATGTGCTCCATAAGAATGTGTGGATACATACTGCCTGCACCAATGATGCCCAACCCACCTGCATTGCTGACTGCAGATGCCAGTTTCCAGCCGGAAGCCCAGATCATACCTGCCTGAATAATTGGGTATTGAATACCGAACAATCGGGTGATCCGATTATCGAAACCGTTGCCATCTTCTGTAAATTTTCCCTGAAATATCATGGAATGATCAGCTGTTTATTTCGTTAATGATATTATGCGGTTACGGCCTGTTTTTTCAGGTAGAACATAGTGTTGCAATTGCCTTCCCTGAATATTTCTTTGGCTGTTGTCTGTAGAAATTCAGCTGTTACTGCATTATAATGATCCCATTCTTTATTGATCATCTCCGCATCTCCCAGCAATTCATAGAATGCAAGATTGTTGGCCCGGTTGAGCAAGGTCATGTCTTCGAATGAGATCATGGCCTCTATCTTGTTCTTCGCTTTTTGCAGTTCAGCTTCAGTGATGCCTTCAGCTACCAATAATGCAATTTCTTTTTCTACTGCTTCATTGGCCGCCTCAATTGTTTTGCCTTCGCGGATCTTGCCTTCTATCACTACCAATCCCGGATCCAGACTGCCGGTGTGATAGCAGTTGATGTTACTGAACAACTGTTGTTCCTTGACCAATCTTTGATATAGTCTTGATGAAAAACCGCTGCCCATGACTTCCGTTATCAGATCGGTAGCATAATATGGATCGGTAAGTCTGCCGGTCATATGCCAGGCCTTATACAAGGCATCAAGCGGCACATCTGCATGTACTGTTTTGGTTCTGGCTACTTCTTGCTTTGGTTCAGCTACTATATTGCGGGTATATTTCTCTCCTGCGGGAATATCTCCGAACCATTTTTGTGATAGCTCACGCACCTGCTCTGTAGTCACATTGCCGGCCACACACATAACTGCATTCTGCGGACGATAGTGTTTAAAAAAGAAGGCTTTTACATCTGTAAGTTCAGCAGTCTCAATTTGTTCCAGATTTTTACCTATGGTCGGCCATTGGTAAGGGTGGGTAGTGTATGCCAGCGAGCGTAACTGATGCCACGCGTCGCCATAAGGCTTATTCAGATAATGTTCTTTAAATTCTTCTGATACTACTTTGCGCTGCACATCAAGGCTCTTTTCGCTGAATGCCAGCGATAGCATCCGGTCACTCTCCAGCCAGAAAGCAGTTTCCATATTTTTGAGTGGCAGTTGTATGTAGTAATTTGTTATGTCATTGGTGGTATAAGCATTATTCTCACCTCCGGCCATTTGCAAGGGTTCATCGTATTCAGGGATATTCACGCTGCCGCCAAACATAAGGTGTTCAAACAAATGTGCAAATCCCGTTCGGGCTGCTTCCTCATCACGCGCTCCCACATCAAACAATATATTCATAGCCACCATTGGGGTAGCAGTATCTTTATGTACTATAACTCTGAGCCCGTTATCCAGAGTAAATTTCTCAAATTGAAGCATATTATTCATTTAGAACATGCCAAAGTTAACAGAAAATATACCTAAAAGGTTTGGGTCATTTAAATGTTATCATTGTGTATAACAATGCTATAGCCCTAATTCGGCATGGTTATTGTTTGTAATTTTGTACAAATTATACCTGATTGAGAAAATTGCTGACAAAAATGGGAATGAGCTTGATGCTCATAGTGTTCCTGGTGGGTTCTACACCCCCGGAATACATCCATGATATGTTTGCACACCATCAGGATGAGATAGATTCGCCTATAGTGAAGGGGCAGGCTGTAATGACGCCTGAACACCATCACTGTTCATTTCTCGGGTTCGAATTTGCACCTTTTGTATCCACAGAGCCTGATTTTTTGATATTTGAACATATCACCCACGAAAATTCATGGCGCGAATCTTTTTATTATTACAATTATTCGAATGATCACAAAGCAGTATCTCTGCGTGGCCCGCCTGTAATTCAGGTATAAATTGATCCTCAAGCCGGTTCTCTCCGGAAATATCTTATACAAATTTCGCTAATTACAAGATCATGGTTCGTTTTCTAAACACCATGGTATTATTGGTGGTACTGCTTTCCCTGCCTTTGTTTTCAAAGGCACAGGATTGCAGTTACTTGGTGCACGGAGTAGTTACAGACAAAGGCAATCATCCTATGCCGGGTGTTATTGTCCGCCTCATCAAAGATTCCACAGGCACAGCAACAGATACCAGCGGTAGTTTTTCTTTTAACAATGTCTGCCCCGGCGGTCATACTATTTCTTTTGAGTCAATAGGGTATAAAACAATTGCTCAGATCATAGATGTATCTGCTGACCGTTATCTTACCATTACTTTATCTGCAAGCGATAATGAGCTGGGGGAATTAGTAGTGAATGGTGAAAAAAAGCACGAGCTCCGTACTGTATTGGTCGATGAACTGAAAGGAGTAAATCTGCTGCAAACCCGTGGCTCTTCACTTGGTGAGACCATGAAGGAGATGACCGGCTTAAATTCTTTGCAAACAGGCCCTAGTCTTTCAAAACCGGTAATTCACGGTTTACATAGCAACAGAGTGCTGATCATTAATGATGGTATCAGGCAGAACGGACAGCAATGGGGGACAGATCATGCGCCGGAGATAGATCCTTTTGTGACCAATAAAATTACCGTCGTAAAAGGCGCAGCCAGTGTGCGATATGGTGCAGATGCCGTGGGTGGAGTAGTATTACTTGATCCTGATGATCTGCCGACGGAGAAAGGTATCAAAGGTAACCTGTATGCTATTGCGGCAAGTAACGGACATTCCGGAGCGGTGTCGGGTACACTGCAGGGGGCATTCGATAAAAAGTTGGAAGGGCTATCATGGAGGGTGCAGGGTACGTTGAAGCAGGCAGGTAATGCTTACACACGTAATTATTACCTTGCTAATACGGGTTTGAAAGAAGGCGACTTCTCCGCTAACATAGCTTACAAATGGAGGAAGTTCACTCTCAATTTGTTCTATAGTCAGTACAACTCCAAAATGGGGATATTTGCCGGAGCGCAGAGCAGTAGTCCCGCAGATCTTGCAGCTAAGATAGCAGCCCCTTCACCATTATCTCCATCTTACTTTTCTTATGATATCAAGCGCAGTTACCAGAATGTGGTCCATGATCTGTTGAAAGCGAATATTAACTATAAACTGGCCAACAATGCGAAACTGGATCTTACCTTCGGTCGTCAGGAAGATCTGCGACAGGAATTTGATGCGTCTCTGCCCTACTCTACCAATCCGGAAATTCTTAGTAGACCTCAGGTCAGTTTCAAACTGATCACCCATTCGCTTGACTTCATTTACACATCTGGTGTAAAAAATGGTTTTTCGGGTAGTGCAGGGCTTACAAGTAATACATCGGGCAATGTTTTTGAAGGTATCAGATATTTGATACCTAATTTCAGAGATTATAACGGAGGTTTCTTTGCCATAGAAAGGTATAACCATAAAAAGTTCACTTTCGAGGCTGGTGCAAGGTATGATTACAGATGGTTGAGGGTATATCAGCGAAATACAAACACGCTGGCATTGTTCAATACTACCTACAACTATCAGAATCTTACAGGTACTGTTGGCGCTATTTATCGCTACAATGCACACCTGACTTTCAATGGTAATATCGGTACTGCATGGAGAGCGCCAAGTATCAATGAAATGTACATTAACGGAGAACACTTCAGCAGTGCAACTTTCGAGGTAGGTGATTCGTCAATGAAGTCCGAAAGGTCTGTCAATACTACACTTTCTGTCAACTACACCGGAGATAAATGGAGGGTGACAGCGGATATGTATTATAACAAGATCGGCAATTTCATTTACTCAATGCCTACGGGAAGAGATACTGTATTGATCAGTGGTACATTTCCTAAGTTCCGGTATGTACAGAACGATGTGAACATAAAAGGCCTTGATTTGTCGTTTCAGTACGATTTTATGAAACACCTCTCGTTTCAGTCGAAGACCACAATAGTGCTGGCTTACAATGAGTCGATCAATGATTACCTTATTTATATGCCGGCCAACAGGTTCGAGAACGGCATTACTTATCAGCTACATAAGATATGGAAGTTCAATGAGCCCTATCTTACCGTAGAAAATGTAAGTGTCAGCAAGCAAACCAGAGTGCCTTCGGGTAAAGCAAACGGAAGCAATTCAGCTGCGGTAAGTGAGGCGTCAGATTTTGCCCCGCCACCAGCCGGCTATACATTGTTCAATGTAAATGCAGGCTTTACAACACCGTTCTTTCACCATTTGTTGACGGTAAATGTAGGGGTAACAAATATTGGTAATGTTGCCTATCGCGACTATCTGAATCATTTCAGATATTACGCAGATGATCTCGGCTCCAATTATGTGCTGAGATTGAAATATTCTTTTTAACTATTTTAAGAACTAACAATGAAAAGTCGATCAATATTATTAATGGCTACCGGGATGATGATGCTCTTTTTTATGGGGGCATGTTCCAAGGCCGAGAAAAATGTAACAGAGCAACCCGATAATGAATTGCTCACTACCGTTGAATTGAAAGCGGTCAATACAACAGATGCAACAGATACCCCGAGCGCCAAGTGGGCAAGCATTCCCGGGGGCTCATTAGATACCAGTCATGCTATCTTGAATCTGAAGAAGAATGCGTCATACAATGTCTCTGTAATGTTTCTGGATGAGTCTAAAACGCCTGCAAGTGATCTTACAAGTGAGATAAGAGCTCGGGGAAATTACCATCTGGTCTGTTTCAATGTTTCGGGTGGTCTTACTTTAGCTGTATCTCCAACAGATCATGACAGTAACAGTCCGGCTTTACCTATAGGCTTGAGCGATCTGCTTACCACCGGTGCCGCCAGTGCAGGCAGACTGGAAGTAATTTTGCACCATCAACCCAACGTAAAGACGGGCGACTGTGCTCCCGGCTCAATAGATGCAGATGTGAATTTTACTGTGAACATCAATTAACTACAACTCACCTAAACTAACAAACATGAAACGCTTCTTAATGAAAGTAGCGCCTGTAGCTCTATATATGCTACTGGCGACAGGGCCTTTGTTTGCCCAAAATGATTCGATTGTGGTAAGAGATCTGCAGTTAAAACTAAAACCTCCTCTGAGAATAGGACTAACAGGGGGGGGAAGTGTTCCGACAGGTAATTTTGCTAAGACTGATTACACTGATCTCAGATCCGGATTTGCAGGTCCGGGTTTTAATCTGGGCTTAACAGGAACTTACATGATCACTCAACACTGGGGTATAGCAGGGTTAGTGTCGTATTCAAGATACGATCAGTCGGGACTGGATAATTTAGCCGCTGGTTATGTAGCGTCATTCGCTGTAAGCGATGCCACCATCAGAGTTAAAGATGATACCCATACATTCAGCTATTTAATAGGCGGTGATTATTCATTAGATTTTTGCCATCGCATTGCTATTGATCTCAGAGCGATGACCGGACTGGTTCATGCGCAACTAGCGGGCTATGAAGTGCAGCTTGAAGATAATGTCAGCAGCACATTTCAGCAAAGATCTGCTCGCGCCAACACCATCGGTTATCAGATTGGTGTAGCGGCCAGGTATAACTTCAATAGTCGTGTCGGTATCGCATTGAACTTTGATTACTACTATTCTGATCCTGATCTTAGCATTGAGAATGTGAACAGAGCCAATAATGCGGGACGACTATTAACTCGTTACAATGAGCCAATAACAGGAGTCAACACTGATCTTTCATTAGTTTATACATTTCAGAAAAACCGCTGATTGCCGTAATAAAACAAAAGCGGGGTGCTCCATTTGGAGCACCCCGCTTTATAAATTATACTGAATTATCTATTCTACAATGAATGACTTAACGGTCTGCTCATTGCCGGCTTCATTCATAAGGCGTGCATGATACACACCCTTAGCCCATGAGCTCACATTAAGGTCGGTCTGACCATTGATATGACCCTGCCATACAGTTTGTCCTACTGCATTGATAATGATTGTTTCAACATTATAGTTGTTACCAGTTGTGATGTGCAACATATCTGTTGCCGGTACAGGGAATAACTTAATATCATTACCAAAGTTGTTGACTGTATTCACCGCTGTAGAAACCGGGAAGCTGGAGTTGTAAGTAACAGTGAAATTATTAGCGTTCACATTGAAGAATACATTACCGGTGCCTTTCACCTTAAATCGTACTGTACTGCTGGTAGTGGCAGGGTTAGGTACTGTAATGCTGGCTGTACCTGTATTAGGGAATGATCCCAGATTATATAACCAGGTATTACCGCCGTCAACAGACATGTATATGTTTACATTAGCAGCATTGATAGGTGCAGCAGTAGTGCCTACTACATTCCAGGTCACTGTTTGTGTGCTGTGTCCTGCATAAGTGATACCTGTAGTAGCCTGGCTGGTCACCTTGAAGCCTGCACCGGTATTTACAGCTGTGATATTCGTCTGGTCGTCAGGGAATACAAAGCAACCATGATTGTGGATGATATTGCGGAATGTGCACTTGAAAGTCATGGTACGTGCAACTGTCGGAACCTTCTCGCCTTGTGCATTATTAGTGCCTGCATCACTTAGTGTGCCGGCAAGTACCATGCTCATTTTAGGGAATACCCTTAGCCTTGATTGTGAAGGATTAAATGATCTGAATATTGGTCCTGAAGATGTGGTAGCAGCGAATGTGCCCGCAGAGCCCAGGTCATATTCTTCCCAGCAATATAAGACCACAGAATCAGCCACAGAATCTACAGCTGTTGGAGCCAATAATTCAAATGGGGTGAGGTAAGGAATAGAATAACTATTAGTAAATGCAGCATAACTTACCAGCTTATTTCCGGTAGGTGTTTTTACCGGACATACATCTCCGTTAGTAGTTATATAGTCTTGTATGGCCAGAAGGCTCTTTGCGTGGAAGTAAGGATCGCTGTGCAATTGCAGGTTATCCGGATCGCAGATGCCGGCATAGGCCATAATGGTAGAGCCACTACCCGGTTCATACGCATCAGCTGCAGATCTGTTGCCGCCGCAAGATCCGTCATTGTCGTTGTTGAAGGTATGGTCCGCACCAAACTCGTGACCCATTTCATGGGCTACATAGTCAATGTCATATCCGTCTCCCGTCGGAGTGCTGCTACCGGTTACACCCTGAGCTTTAAATCCTGCCTCACATACCACACCAAGCAGAGCAAGTCCGCCGCCGCCGGTGCTGAACACATGCCCTATGTCATAATTGGCATTGCCGATCAGGGCATCGCACTGTGTCTGGTTGTCAGTCAACAGAGCATTAGGATTATTGTCATCAGGTCCATAAGGGTCGCCGGTCGCTGTTGGGAATATCAGCGCATTCTCATTGGCAACAAATACCATAGTTACAGAAAATTCACGCTCATATACACCATTTACCCTGTTCATGGTCGTGGTCATCTTGGCAAATGTCTGTGCAACACTAGGTGAAGCAAGACCTGTAGCAGCTTGTGCATATTGGTGATCGCATCCCAACGCCAGTTTGTAAGTCCGCAGTTGATAGCCATTTACTGTTCTGTGTGCCAGTTTAGGTAAGTCTTTGCCTGCTATGTCCATGCTTTCGCCGGCAGGGCTGATGTCGTTCTTGCTTTTGAATGAGCACTTCATTTTCTGGTCCATACCACGTACTTCATCTGCCTTCAGATGAACCATGTAATATCCGTCATGGAAATTATCATATGGATCTACCATGAAGGTATTATTGCCATCAAATACCATTGCATGAAAGCCATAGAGTGTAAAGTCTATCTTGGCGGTAACGCTGCGGTTATTGACAGCTTCTGCTGTAAATGTTCTGGTATCTGGAAATTGTGCTGCCAATGCATCAGGGAGCATTGGTGTTTGCCATACTTTAAATGCGCGCATTGTGCCATCGGGTGCAGGCAATTCTATGATCTGTGCATCATTAGGGTCGGTTGACAATGAGAACAACTGTAGTTTCAACGTTGTTTCGTTCATTGTATAGACACTATACTTCTTGGGTTGAAATGCCATAAGGCTTTTGGCCGGCGCATATTGCGCATTTATCTGCTCCCACATGCTTCCTGCGTTAGAAGTGGTATAGCCGAAAACCCCTGCCATTAATACAAGGCCGGAAAATAGTTTTTTCATGTATAATTTTTTGTTCATTAAGAAATTAACTGCCGTAAAATACCCACTTTCTTTAACCTGATAAAAAAACATACGGGTAGGAATATAAAAATGGGGTATGTATGACAATTCTCAAGGCTGTCGGACAAAAAAATGACCCGGAAGTTTAACCGGGTCATAAAAAAGTACTTCATTCATTATTTCTCGTTATTCCACTATTCTTTATACATGAACCATTTGGCCAGTTCTTTATAGCTGGCTTTCTTGCCATACATCAATATACCTACTCTGTAGATGCGTGATGCTACCCATGTGGTGAACAGGAATCCTAATACCATCAACACCATCGATGCGGCAATTTGTGGCCAGGGAACGCCAAATGGTATTCTTATCATCATGGCTATCGGCGAGGTAAAGGGGATCATTGATAGCCATATAGACAAGGTACTATCCGGGTTGTTGACTATCACAGACTGCGACAGTATGATCGTGAAGATGAGTGGCATGGTTACCGGTAGCATAAATTGCTGTGTCTCTGTTTCGTTGTCCACAGCCGATCCTACAGCTGCAAATAATGCGCTGTAGAGCAAGTAGCCAAACATAAAGTAGAACAGAAAGCACAATACGATCTGAGCAATGGGCAGGCTTTCGAATGAATGGATCACAGCAGCCATTTTATTGGGTTCTATTTTGTCTGCATTTGCAGCCAGTGCTGTTTTTACTCCCTGCGACTGTTGCGCTGTTTGCACTTGTTGCATTGCTGACATCTTAGATCCTACAGCGCTACCTGCTACTGTTGATAAGACGGTCGTCAATACTATCCATAGTACAAATTGCGTAAGTCCTACCATTCCTACACCAATTATCTTGCCCAGCATTAACTGAAAAGGCTTTACTGAGGAGATCATTACTTCTATTATTCTGCTTACTTTTTCCTCTATCACACCTCGCATAACTTGTGCTCCGTAGAGAAATAATGAGATGTAGATCAGAAATGCGCACACCAGACCTATGCCATATTTTGCCATCACATTGGCATCGGTTTCTCCGTTCTCTCCTATTTGTTTGGGTTCTACCGAAAGAGCGGTCTGTGCATTGGCCAATACTGCAGAATCTATATGTGCCTCACTCAGCCTTCTCGCACGTGCCACTCTGGTCAGCTCATCCTCTATTTTGCCCGAGTTGATAACACTAGGTGTGCTTTCCCCAAACAGCTGTATCTTACTCATAGTTGCGGGTACGTACAACAGATAATCATAACCGTTTTTGATGAATGTCTTTTTAGTAGCGGCATAGTCTGTAGCAAATGAATACTGTATGGTCTTGCTACTCTGTATCTTATTCGCAAACCAGCCGCTTTCATCTACCACCTGTACTTTTTTAACATCGCCCAGCCCTCCCTGGTTCACTGCCAGGTAAACCACCAGAGACATCATGCCAATAAAAAGTACAGGTACCAGAAAGGTGACCATAAGGAATGACTTTTTCATTACCCGGGTCAGGTATTCTCGTTTTATGATCAGTAATATCTTGTTCATGGAATATTTGTTGAAATGATGATTGAAATCTGTTAGGTTATTGTTGCTTTTTTACCGCCTGTATGAATATCTCATTCATTGTCGGGATCACTTCCTCAAATTTGCTGATGTCCGACAATGGTAGCATATAGTGTAGCAGGTCATTGACTTTATGCCCTTCTTTTATGGCTAATTTCAGTTGGGTATGATCTTCAAGGGTGGTCTCGGAAAGCACAGTGAAGGGGGCGTCTATACCTATATTTACCCTGCTGCCTGTATATTCGATAATATAAGTGCCGGTTCTGAACTGGTTCCTTATCTCTTTTACTTTGCCGTCAAGTATTTTATGCGACAGGTTCAGCAGTGCTATGGAATCACAAAGCTCCTCTACACTCTCCATTCGGTGCGTAGAGAATATGATGGTAGCGCCATTACGGTTCAGTTCAAGTATCTCATTTTTAATAATCTCCGCGTTTACCGGGTCAAATCCGGTGAATGGTTCGTCCAGAATGATCAGTTCCGGCTCATGAATGACAGTTGCTACAAATTGTGCTTTCTGTTGCATGCCCTTCGACAGTTCTTCTATTTTCTTTTTCCACCAGCTTTCTATCTCCAGTTTTTTGAACCATTTTCTGGCTCTTAATTTGGCTTCCGACTCACTTAGTCCCTTAAGCTGTGCCAGATATACTATCTGTTCGCCGATTTCCATTTTTTTATACAGACCACGTTCTTCAGGCAGGTAGCCTATCTGGGCAATATGGTGTTGGTTCAGGCGTTCTCCGTTAAAGAGGATCTCACCGGCATCGGGTGCGGTAATCTGATTGATGATTCGGATAAGTGAAGTTTTGCCTGCTCCATTTGGTCCGAGCAATCCGAAGACTTTTCCTTTTTCTATTTCCATACTTACACCCGATAAAGCACGGTGGCCCGCATATTCTTTAACGATGTTCCGGATACTGATCATGAAGATTGTTTTTAGGTGTTTGAACTATTTGTTTAAATGAGTAGAGTAGAGGGCCGATTTATTACAGCTCCCGAAAAATATTTCTCCCTTTCAGGATCTGAGATGAGTATCAATAATACTTCAACCCGATCTCCAACGTTTTGTCTTTACCTGAAATGGTAAATGAGGACCCGCTGAATTTCGGAGCACTTGTCATGGGTAAATTATTATTCGATGCACCATATCCTTCTTTAGGTATTCCCAGGAAGTTGGTATTTAACAGGCCATCTTCATTTTCGTCGTGTATCACCGCTATGGCATAAGTACCCGGGGGTATCTTCTCAAACCTGATATTTCTTACTCCCTTTTCAGCTTTTATCACCTTGCTGGCTATCGCTCGCTTGGCATCGCCGGGAAATGCAGATGGATCAGTGAAGAGCAGAACACAGCATACTCCTTTATTATTACGGATTTTGCCTATGTTAACATTGATGGCTGACTGTGCACGGGCATCACATGCCCCAATAGCGGAACACAATACCAACAGGAGCGTTATCAATGTTACTTGTTTCATTACGGCTTAAAATTGGGGTGTTTTTATAATGCGCACAACAACGTATGCTTAATTTTTTCTTAAAGATAACATCGCGCAGCACAATTCAGCGATTGCAACGGGATTGTTTTTTTGGCACACTGAAATAAAAATTAGCTTTGTACCTTTAATAAAAGCAGGTATTGCCTGCTTCAACACTAAATATAATACTATGTCTCTCGAAACAAAAGTAATGGAGGAACTGAAGGTTGCAATGAAGGCTAAAGACGAAGCTGCTTTGCGTACCCTCCGCGCTATCAAATCTGCTATTATCATTGAAAAGACCGCCGAAGGTGCAAGTGATGTGATCACTGAGGCGCAGGAAGTGAAGATGTTGCAAAAACTGGCTAAGCAACGCCGTGATTCACTGGATATCTTTACCAAGCAGAATCGCGAAGATCTGGCTGCCAAAGAGCGCGAAGAGCTGGCGATCATAGAAAAATTCCTGCCGGAGCAAATGTCTCAGGAGCAATTACATAAAGAAATTAAGGCCATCATTGAGCAGGTAGGAGCTAAATCTCCGGCCGATATGGGGAAGGTGATGGGTGTTGCCAGTAAGCAATTGGCCGGTAAAATTGACGGTAAGGCTATCTCTGACGCGGTAAAGCAATTGCTTGCATAAGCTGAGATGGCAATAGATGTAACGGGTCTCATCATTATCCTTCTGTTTTTTATCCGCGGATATACCCGCGGACTCATTGTTGCGGCATTTTCAGTGATCGCCATACTCCTTGGGGTATTGTGCGCGCTGAAATTGTCGCAATCATTTGCATCATGGATGTTGCTGAAAGGTTATACTACCTCTGCATGGGCACCCGTGCTCAGCTATCTCCTGTTATTTGTAGGTGTGGTCATAGCGGTGCGTCTCATAGCCAAAATGCTGCAAAAAGCTGTCGAAGGTATGATGCTCGGCACGGTAAACAAACTGGCCGGCGGGCTACTATACGCATTACTGGGCGCAGTATTATGGAGTTCCCTGCTTTGGATCGGCGGAAGAATGAACATGTTCTCCCCCGAACTGATCGCCTCATCCAAAACATATTCCTGGCTTTCAGGACTCGCACCCTGGTTTTTCGGATTTGCAGGCAACCTACTACCATTCGCCAAAGATGTGTTCGGCAATCTCCAACATTTCTTCGATCAGATAAATAAAAAATAATTTTATGTAGTTCCTATTCACTGTGAATGTCAGGCGGATAGTCTCTGACCGACAGACTTTTGCTGTTCCTACCATAGATTACATCTATTATGCCATTTAGGTATTAAGGCATTGCGCTATCGAAAATACCTACCTTTGCACCTTTAAATTGAAAACATGGGCAAAGTAGCCATCAATATAGCAACAGGTTCTCTGTTGCAGGAAGAAATAATAGTAGGAATAGATCTGGGTACCACCAACAGCCTTATTGCCATTGTGAAAAGCGATACACATCAGCCTATTGCATTACGCGAGATAGACGGATTGACCTTAGTACCATCAATTGTGCATTTCGATGAATATGGGAATACCACAGTTGGCAATCCGGCAAAAGAATTATTGGTAAAAGAACCGGAGCGTACCATATATAGTGCCAAAAGGCTGATGGGTAAATCTTACAAAGATGTAAGTCATGATGCCGGATTTTTTGCTTACAATGTAATAGATGATGGTACAGATGCACTGGTAAAGGTGCAGGTGGGTGATAAGTTCTATTCTCCTATCGAGCTATCATCCTATATACTGAAGGAGTTAAAAAAGCGTGCTGAGCATATATTAAAAACAACAGTTGCTAAAGCAGTTATCACTGTGCCGGCCTATTTTAATGATGCACAGCGACAGGCAACACGTGATGCGGGTCGCCTGGCAGGCCTCGATGTACTGCGTATCATCAACGAACCTACTGCCGCCAGCCTGGCATACGGATTGGGTGCAAAAGCGGGTGAGGATAAAACAATAGCAGTTTACGATCTCGGTGGCGGTACATTCGATATTTCTATCCTCACCATTAGCAATGGCATATTTGAAGTATTGGCTACCAATGGCGATACTTACCTGGGAGGCGATGATATGGATAACCTTTTGGTGCGCTACTGGCAGGAAGATGCCGGGGTAGATGGTTCATCTCTCGGTTTCGGTAGTCATATTGACAAAAGTCTGGCGCAGCAAATGAGAGTAACTGCTGAAGAAGCTAAAAAGCACTTGACTAATAATGAAGTTTTTGAAGGAACAATAGATGGCAAGCCGGTCCGTATCACTCGTGATGAGTTCAATGAATTGATACAACCGCTTATCGATCGTACTATGACATCTTGCGCCAATGCCCTCCGCGATGCCGGTTTGAGTGTAGGTCAGATAGATGCGGTAGTGATGGTGGGTGGCAGCACACGCGTGCCACTGGTAAAGGAAAGTGTAAAGAAATTCTTTGGACGAGATGTACATGATGCATTGAACCCGGATGAGGTAGTAGCACTGGGTGCAGCGGTGCAAGCCGATATACTGGCCGGCAACAATACAGAAATGTTATTGCTTGATGTTACTCCATTATCATTGGGTATAGAAACGATGGGCGGGCTTATGGATGTGCTGGTCCCTCGTAACTCTAAAATACCAACAAAGGCAGGCAGGCAATATACCACTCAGAAAGACGGACAAAGCGGCATGCGCATTTCCGTATATCAGGGAGAGCGCGATATGGTACAGGATAACCGCAAACTGGCAGAGTTCAATTTGTCTGGTATCCCGGCTATGCCTGCTGGTTTGCCAAAGGTGGAAGTTACTTTTCTTATTGATGCAGATGGTATTTTAAAGGTAAGTGCCACAGAGCTGCGCAGTGGTGTGGCCACAAGTATAGACGTACAGCCCAAATATGGTCTTACAGATGAAGCGGTTGAGCAGATGCTCATTGATTCATTAACTCATGCTAAAGACGATATTAAGTTGCGTGCGCTTACTGAAGCTACTACCGAAGCGATACAGATGCTCGATACTACAGAAAAGTTCATAGCTAAGCATCGCGATATTCTAACTGAAGAGGAAGTAAATAAAACACTCACGGGTATGCAGAACCTGCGTGATGCTATTGATGCAAAAGACAAGGATAAGGTTCAGCACGAAACTGAGGCGCTCAATGAAGTATCTCGTCCTTATGCAGAACGTGTGATGGATGCCGCATTGAAAGATGCCATGAGGGGCAAGAAGATCTTATAATTTCTAATAGATACCTTAATAATAAAGGAGGCTTTTGGGCCTCCTTTATTATTATACAAAATTCACTTTGAAACTACACTTTGAGTAGTTGCCAAGACTTTCAAGTCGTGGAAAAAGTGCGCTGAAAAATTTAGTTTCAGCCGAAATATTCAAACGGACATCTCTACCCAATAAATACTACATCGGTTTCTCCGGCTTTATCTTTTCCACAAGCGGTTTCCCTGTTTTATGGTCTTTCCCAGTAAATTCTATGTACTCTATATTGGGGTTCATTGGAGAACCGCCATTGATTTTCAGATATACCTTTGTTAGTGCTATGGTCTTGCCATTGACCGAAACCAGAGCATTGTATTTTTTAGCCGATTTAGCAGGTGCAGGCTTCAGTAGTATGTCTATTCCTTTATAAGCAACAAGGTTCAGCTTGAATGATTTTTCTGCAGCATCTATCATCTCGGTTTTTGCGCCGTAGGCAAACTTCTTTTCAATATCCAGCAGCTCTTCTTTCAGACCACCCTTCATATACTTGATCCAGTAAACATGCACCGGATCTGCTACATTGATACTGCCATCTGCAAGGTAATTGATGTCATATATGATGGTGTTGGTATTAGGGTCGCGCTGCAGATAAAAGAGTCGCTCTTTACTTTCTGCTGGTGTCGGGAAGGCTGTTTGACCGTTAGTGATACACGTCAATAAGCAGAGTAGAATCGGTAGTATGATATAGCGTAACATGGGTATATTTTTCTCCTATAAAAAATAAGCACAATAATAATGCCGACCTCAAATGGTACTTCTAATTTACAAAATCTATATTACTACAACGAAAAAGCCGCCCACAAATTGTGGACGGCTTCCCGTCTATAATTCCTTTCTCAATCTGGCTACCGGTATATTCAGTTGCTCTCTATATTTGGCTACTGTGCGGCGGGCTATATGATATCCCTTTTCTACCAGCATATCGGTAAGGTGCTCGTCTGAGTATGGTTTTCTTTTGTTCTCAGCACCTATTATTTCGTTCAGTATCATTTTTACTTCTCTGGTACTTACCTCTTCGCCACTATCCAGTTGCAGCGCCTCTGAGAAAAAGTATTTGAGTTTATGAGTGCCATATTCGGTCTGTACAAATTTGCTGTTCGCTACCCGGCTCACTGTAGATACATCCAGTGCGGTCATCTGGGCAATATCTTTTAATATCATTGGGCGCAGTGCTGCTTCATCTCCGGTAAGGAAAAATTCCTTCTGGAAATCCATAATGGCCTGCATGGTGTGCAATAGGGTATGCTGCCGCTGTTTGATGGCGTCTATGAACCACTTGGCAGAATCCAGCTTTTGCTTGATGAACATGACCGCTTCTTTCTGGCGCTTATCTTTCTTTTGTCCCCTTTCGTAAGCCCTCATCATCTCCTTATATCCTTCTGATACACGAAGTTCAGGCGCATTCTTAGAGTTAAGTGACAATTCCAGTATGCCATTATTGTTAAACACAAAGAAGTCGGGTATAATGTAGCTCTCGGCTTTATTCAATACCGCAAATGACGATCCCGGTTTAGGATTCAACTTGATGATGATATTGATGACATTCTTAAAGTCCTCATCATTCAGGTTCAACTGACGCTGTATCTTGTCATAGTGCTTCTTGATGAATTCATTGAAGTATTTGTCCAACACCGTAATAGCATCACGCAGTGGCTTCGAGTCGGGCATGCGCTTCAACTGAAGCAACAGGCACTCCTGCAGGTTCCACACACATATACCCGCCGGGTCAAACTGTTGTATCTGCTTGATCAGTTCATTGATCTCATCTTCAGTAGTTTCTATATTCTGTCCGAATGCCAGATCATCTGCAAGAGAGGTTACTTCCCTTCTCAGGTAGCCATCCTCATCCAGGCTGCCAATGATCTGCTCTGCTATCTTATGTTTGCGGTCATCCAGTTCCAGCATACCTAGCTGGTCCAGAACGTGGTCATGAAAATTGGTCTCCACACGTGCCGGTGTTACCTGGCGTTCATTGTCAGCTCCATAGTAGTCATCTCCGTAATCATAATTACGGTCTCCGTCATCTTCATGCTTCAGGAAATCATCCAGATCTACTTTTTCAGCGGTGTCATTGCTCAGCTCCACATCATCGCCCATTTCATCATACTCGTCATCGCTGCCGCTCTCATCATTGCCGCCAAGGTCATACTCGTCATCGTTCTGGCCCACCTCGTTTTCTAGTGCGGGGTTCTCCTCCAGTTCTTCCTGTATCCGATCCTCAAGGCTGGCAGTAGGTATCTGCAGCAACTTCATTAACTGAATCTGCTGTGGTGAAAGTTTTTGTAAAAGCCTTTGTTGGTTCGATTGTCTTAGCATAATATATCTCGCGCTTCCTTGCAAAAATAGAATTTAAAGCTACATAATACACAGCAAAATCAATGCTAATTAATTTCAATTCCTGTCAGCATTGTCCAATTGTTAAATTACTTTTTTTATATGTGGCAATGCTGTATCTTGTGAGGTCTAAAGAGTCATGAATTCTGCTCAATGAGTAAAAAGCCATACATATCTCCGTCTTTCTCTTATACCACGCTGGAGGAAACTTTACAGATCACTCCCAAAAAAAAACAATTATTTATTGGTATCCCCAAGGAGACCTCTTTTCAGGAGAATAGGGTGCCGTTAACGCCCGAGGGAGTGTCGGTTTTGATCAATCAGGGGCATGATATTGCTGTGGAGCACGGAGCGGGTGAAGGTTCTTTTTATTTCGATAACGACTATAGTGAAGTTGGTGCAAGAATAGTATATGACAAGGCTGAATTGTATAAGGCCACGACCATACTCAAATCTGCGCCAATATCTGAAGAAGAGGCGGCACTGTTGCAGGTCAATCAGGTGGTCATTTCTCCGATTCACATGCCCATGCTGAAGACCGGGCTCTTAGAACAACTCATATCCAAGAAAATAATAGCCATAGCTTTTGAGTCTATCATGGACGAGAATGGAAGTTTCCCTATCGTACGTTCTATGAGCGAGATCGCTGGTAATTATGCCATACTTACCGCTGCCCGTTATCTGGGAAATACCGATAATGGCAAGGGCGTGCTGCTTGGCGGCATATCGGGGGTGCCACCTGCAAGAGTACTGATCATAGGCGCAGGTATCGTAGCTGAGTTTGCTGCCCGTGCGGCATTTGGTCTCGGTGCTTCAGTGAAAATATTCGACAATTCCATTTACCGGCTCATGAAGCTGCAGAATAATATCGGCAGGCGATGCTTCACCTCTGTAATAGATCCTGTAACATTGGCTGAAGAACTAAGAAATGCAGATGTAGCTATCGGTGCGCTTAAGCCTATCAACGGAGTAACCCCATTGGTAGTTTCTGAGCAGATGGTAAGCAACATGAAGGCCGGCTCAGTTATTATCGATGTAAGTATTGACCGTGGCGGTTGTTTCGAAACATCTCGTGTTACCAGCCACGAGAGACCGGTATATAAGAAGTATGATGTCATCCACTATTGTGTACCCAATATAGCCTCCGGTGTTTCTCGTACAGCATCACGCGCTATCAGCAATGTATTGATGCCTATTTTGCAGCAATGTGCCGATACAGGTGGTGTAGAAGAAGTGATACAGACGCGCAACGGCATTCGCAACGGGGTATATCTCTATAAAGGCTGCGTAACTAATGCTCCGATAGCCAAAAAATTCGGTTTCAAATACACCGACCTAGATCTGTTATTTACAGGTCAGTTCTGATAATAAAGGATATGTTTTCAATAAAGAGAACCCGATCGTCGACCGATCGGGTTCTGTATTTTTATGAAGAGCAGATTACGGTCTGATGTTATTTATCTGCCACAGCATCTACTATGTCCATGGTCACAGATGATGCGTCCTTTACATGGCTCACCTTTATTTTAAAGTCAACTGAAGATCCCGGTTTAGCGATATCATCCAGTGTATGTTTTTGCTTATCTACAGTAGATCCGTCACTATTAAGGAATGTAAGTTGTATCTCTATGTTCTTGTAAGCGGTAAGTGTAGCATGGTTGGCCACCTCGCCTTCTATTACTTCCTGGCTCACCAGGTTGCGCCTGTGCGATCCTGATATCTTCAGGAATTTCAACGGGCTTTCTTTTTCCATATCAGCCATTGATGCCTTCTTTTCCTCATACTTGCTGCTGGGGCGTTGATTATTGGCCGAATTGCAACCAATAGAAAGGGTGCATACCATAAGTGCGGCTATTGCATACTTCATAGTACTGATCTGTGTATCGAACATAAAATAGTTATATAAGCGCTGCAAAGATAGGTGACCGGAACAAAATAATGCTATCTGCCACGGTCAGGGGCAGATAGCATTGTTTTGAAAATGAACGGATGTACTACTTCTTTGTCGCCGTTTTAGTATCGGTGGTCTTAGTAGTGGTGGTCTTTACTGTTTTGCTTTTGTGCGTTGTGTGGGTCTTGGTTCCCTTTTCTGTAGCCTTATTCTCAGTTTTTTTGTCACCATCCAGTTTGGTCTGTTTCTTGGCAACAGTGTTCCCCGGAGCGGTCTTCATTTCTGTGTTGGTCACTTTTTTGTCTTTCAGTGCTTTTTGAGCATTAGCCATTGTTGCTGTCATTAGTGCGCCGATCATTGTGGCTGCTACGATAATCTTTTTCATAAACGTTGTTTGGTTTGATAGGTGTATTCCATAATCCGTGCCACATTTTATTTTGTAAAAGTTAAAGAAAACTGAAGACTTGCAGTTCCTCAGTTCCGGTGGTACAAAACAGATGATATCAGATACTCAATTTGTTGGCGCTATATACCTTCTGTTTTCGACTTACTACTATAAGTAAGTTTCATAAACGGTTTTTTCCCTATCTTGACTAAAATTTCCATCAATGGCTGATGCTCAGGACATAAAATCTACGTCTTCCAATTCGGGGGCGCTATCTACATTAGTGACCGTATTCTTTTTCTGGGGCTTTATAGCTGCCGGTAACGGGGTATTCATTCCTTTTTGTAAGCACTATTTTCATCTCGATCAGTTTCAGTCTCAGTTGATCGATTTTGCTTTCTATCTGGCTTATTATCTGGGTGCATTGCTTTTATATTTTATGGCATCAGTACTGGGTAAAGATGTTGTTTCACGGTGGGGTTTTAAGAATAGTATCGTTTACGGATTGCTGTTCTCAGCAGTTGGGGCGGTGATGATGATCGCGGCGGTAAATGCCAATACGTTTCCGGGTATGCTCGTAGGTCTTTTTGCTGTTGCGCTGGGCTTTTCTTTACAGCAGACAGCGGCTAATCCTTTTGCAGCCTTACTCGGGTCGCCGGAGACAGGCGCGCAACGTATAACACTTGGAGGTGGTATCAACTCATTCGGCACAGCTATAGGTCCCATAGTCGTTGCATTGGCATTATTTGGTGCAACAAAGGCCAATGCTGATCAGATCAATTCTCTTGGACTGGGCAAGGTATCTACGCTCTATGCTTGTGTGGGGGCTCTCTTTGTTATTGCCGCGGCACTCTTCTTTTTTTCCAAAAAACTGCCTTCCGGTAAGAACGATGATGTAGCGGAGAAGTCGCCGAAAGCACTGACTGCCTTGTTGGTAATGACCGCACTGCTGATCCTTATTTTCGGAGCGGTATTCAAGAGCTATACCATAGAAACTACAGATAAGACCTTGCTCGATGAGATAGAGATGAACCGTATGAAGCTGTTGCTGGGCGGACTGGTAGTAGTGGTAGGTACATTACTGGTATCGTTGATGAGTGCTAAGAAAAATGCTGTGGGTTGGGGTGCTATGAAGTATCCTCAGCTTGTTTTGGGTATGCTGGCCATCTTTACTTATGTGGGTGTAGAGGTGACCATACAGAGTAATATGGGTGCTCTGCTGGAACAGCCTGCTTTTGGCGGGTACACCTCCGCGCAGATAGCACCGTTCATTTCTATGTATTGGGGCAGCCTTATGATAGGTCGCTGGACAGGTTCGATCAAGATCTTCGAGCCATCGAAGCCATTGAATACTTTATTGTTGTTCCTGGTGCCGCTCGTCGCATTTGGCGTTGTATTGTTGGTCAACTCGGTAGCGCAGAATGATGTGAGTAATCTGTATGGATATGTAGTGTGCATCTTTATTCAGGGAGCTGCTTTTTATATCAGTAAAGACAAGCCGGCACGTACTTTAATGATCTTCTCGTTACTGGGTATGGGCTGTATGCTTGCGGGTATTGCTACAACGGGTATTACCTCTACCTATGCATTTTTAAGTGGTGGTTTGTTCTGTTCTATCATGTGGCCATGTATATTTGCTTTGGCCATTGCCGGACTTGGCAAGCTCACCGCTCAGGGATCTGCATTTCTTATTATGATGATCCTGGGAGGTGCGATAATACCGCCAATACAAGGTAAGCTGGCAGATATGCCTTTCATAGGCATACATCAGAGTTATTGGGTGCCGGTGATAGGTTTTGCTTATCTGGCATGGTATGGTTTCGGCGTACGCCGTATGTTACAAAAACAAGGAATAGATTATGACGCAAGCACTGGCGCTGGGCATTGATATTGGCGGGACCAACACAGCATTCGGAGTAGTAAACAGGCGGGGCGAGATCGTTGCCAAAGGTAGTATGTCCACTCGCGGACATGAGACCCCGCATCATTATATAGCTGCGCTGCAACAGGCGTTGCAACCGGTAATAGAAAGCGCCGGCAGAGATAATTTTGTAGGGGCCGGTATAGGTGCACCCAATGGTAACTTCTTTACGGGGGATATAGTATTTGCTCCCAATCTGCCATGGGAGGGAGTGATACCAATGGCCAAAATGGTGTCGGAAGCACTGAACATGAAAGCTGTGCTGACCAATGATGCCAATGCAGCAGCAGTGGGCGAAATGACCTACGGTGCGGCCAAGGGCCTGAAAGACTTTATATTGGTAACACTCGGTACCGGACTGGGTAGCGGTTTTGTGGCTAATGGAGAACTGATCTATGGTCATGATGGATTTGCGGGTGAATTAGGTCATGTAATAGCCGTGCGTAATGGCCGTAAATGTGGCTGTGGCCGCATGGGTTGTCTGGAAACGTATGCATCTGCAACGGGTATTGTGCGAACAGCACACCTGCTGCTGGCCGACAGGGATGACGCTACAATACTCCGTAGTCAGGGTGATGCCATCACTGCCCGTAGCATATATATTGCAGCAAAGGCCGGCGATCATTTTGCGTTGGAGCTGATGGAATATACCGGCAGAATATTGGGCCAGACGCTTGCTGATGCTGTGGCCATAACATCTCCCGAAGCCATCATCTTCTTCGGTGGACTGGCCAATGCGGGCGAGATGCTACTCGATCCTGTTCGTGCTCATATGGAGGCCAATCTGCTGAATATCTATAAGAACAAAGTTGCCCTCATCCAGTCAGCCCTTCCTGATGCTGATGCGGCTATTTTGGGGGCGAGTGCGCTGGCGTGGTAGGCGCTTCCCTATATATTTCTCAAAGAGAATCGGCTCGATGTTCGGGTCAGAGACCCGATAAACTATGTTGTCACGAGAGCGCTGCGCTAACTCTCGCGACAGAAATTGACACTCATTACTGCATTGCCTAATCCAGTAAATGCGGGCGTTCTCTGTACACTTTCCAGACGAACTCGCCGAAGAGGGTGTTGGCCCAGGCAAACCAAGGACGGGTGAATTTGGTAGCGTCGTCTTTATGGAATGATTCGTGCATGAAGCCTGTACCTGCGTGTGTGTGCTGCAACATGGTAAGGCAGTTCTTTATTTCTGCTTCATCGGTGCTGGTGAGTCCGCGCATAATGATACTGATGGGCCATATCATATCTGTTCCTACATGCGGGCCACCAATACCTTCACCTGCGGTTCCCTTGAAGTAGAATGGGTTGTCTTCAGAGAGTACGAATTTGCGGGTATTATTATAAGTAGGTCTGTCGAGCAGCTTGCTTTCCTTGCCCAGCAGATAAGACAGAGAAAGCAGCGACGGTACATTGGCGTCATCCATAAGGTTGTAACTACCATAGCCATTGGTCTCATAGCTATACATGGCCACATTCTTAGTGTTCTTTACCGTGGCTACTTTCAGTAAGCCTTCCTCTACCTGGCTTGCCAGCATATATATGGATGCAGTCTCATTAGGTTCTACCAGTTCCATCATAGTGGCCATCTGATGTAGAGATGATACAGCGAATATATTAGACGGAATTAGGTAAGGGTATATGGTCGCATCATCGCTTGGTCGGAACATAGAGCAGATGAGTCCGTTTGGTTTTGCCGGATAGCCATAGCCACCCATCGGTATGCTGTCTGTAGCGTATGGGCTGCTGCGCATGAAGCTATAAGGTCCTTTATCTTTCATTCGCTGTTGCGCTGTAAAGGTCTCGACGATGAGCTTCATGGCTTCTTTCCATGAGGTATCCATGTGGCTCATGTCGCCTGTTTCCTGCCAATAGCCGAATGATAATCTGATAGGGTAGCAAAGGCTATCTATTTCCCATTTACGTTCGTGGGTGCCGGGTTGCATTTTGGTCTGGTCGTTATGCCATTCGCTTACCTTGCTTTCATCTTTATAGAAGGCATTGGCATACGGGTCTTTGAGTATGCATCTTACCTGACGGCTGATGACCCCTTTAATTAATTGTTGCAGCGACTTGTCGTCTTTGCATAGTGGCAGATATGGCCATACCTGAGCCGAAGAGTCTCTGAGCCACATAGCGTCGATATCGCCGGTAATAACGTAGGTGTCGGGTTTGCCATTTATATTGGTATGTTCAACCGTAGTATCTAGGGTGTTTGGAAAGCAGTTCTCAAACATCCACGCTATTTCTTTATTGCCGATGTTCTTTTTGATCTCTGCTATCAGGTTCTCAACAGCTTTGCTGGTAAATTTCCGTTTATCTGCAGGAACACGTACCACGGGGAAAGTTGATGAGTTATTGCTACCTGCCAGTGCATAACGCGATGCCAGTATGCCTGCAGTAGCCAGTGCTGAGGTCTTTACAAAAAAACGCCTGTTCATGGTTTAAATGTATAGAGTGTTGAGTTAAAAATCAAAAGTTGCAATTCTGATTGAAGAATTGACCGTCTATGATGCTCCGGGTGTGTAGTGCGTTTCAAAGAGAATCGGCCAGATAGCTGTCGGTCTGAATACACAATAGCGGTTAAATCATCTATCATGACGCCGGAGGTTACCATCCTCTGGCTAATATTATTAGCCTCTGCATGGTATTCAGATCGGAGTGAATTTTGAAAAGTGGCAGTTTTTATTAAAAGTGGCAGTCTTGGAGTCTGTGTTTTGGCCGTGTTGCGCTATGGGTAAGGCTTTGAGTGTGTTTTAACAAATTGCCAAAAACTGCTACTTTCTGCCACTTATTGCCACTTTCTGCCGGTTTTTCTGCCACTTTATTTTCCAGATCATAGCACATTCCGGAAATCTGAAGATTGCCAACCTCCACGACGTAATCTAAAGATCACAACGAAAATGGGACACAGGTATGTGTTTCCATAGAGTGCTTGTGTTATGAGGGTCTATGTCAAAGATCAATGTGTTTGTCCTTTTTTTCGGTCAACTACAACAAAGGATGGTAAACACTAAATCGGGTGCAAATTAATGCGCGCTGATGAGCCTGAAAAATAAAGATATTCACATAAATGTGAATATCTTTTTATTACCGTAGGATGATCAAAGAGTTAGAGGTGTGTATTTGAAGTTGTATATTTTTTTATAACAGATAAATAGAGTTGAAATCATATGTAATTATTTTGTTTTGTATTTTACTAAGAAATGGTCTATACTTCTTTATTTGTGATATAATTGTTACATTGCATCATTGTTATAATAATCAATAAACTATTTTGCATATGTATTTTAATGGTACAAAATGCCAACTGCTGTTACTCAGTTGTTTAATATCGGTATCTGCCCTAGCTAAAGACGTGAAATCACTGAATGCCGGAGGCTTGCAAAAGCCACTGTGCTTCGTAGAAAATAAAGGACAGGTGTTGGATGAGAACAACCATTCCCGTAACGATGTACAGTTCAAACTGGCCGGAAAGGGATTGAACCTGTATATAGGCAATGGCCAGTTGCACTACCAGTTCAGAAAGGTGGATGCCCGCAAGGATGCACCATTGATCACTTCTTATAATATGGATGTAGCACTAATTGGTGCTGATCCTCATGCAAAAGCAGTAGCTACAGATAAACTTGATTATTATGAGAATTATTATCTGTCTCAAACCAATCAGGCAGGTTTTAGTGTGAATGCATACAGCAAAGTGACCTATACCAATGTTTATCCTAACATTGACTGGGTATTGTATCTGAATGATGGTAAGGTAGAATATGACTTTGTAATTCGCCCGGGCGGTAATCCAAAGGATATAAAGATACAATATAACGGCGCCAGCGACCTGGTGGCTACAGCAAATGGTGGTATTCTTGCGAAAACGCCAATGGGCGATGTTGCAGAAGATAAACTTTATGCATTTGAAACCCAAACAGGTAAAAAAGTAGCGTCTAAGTATGTTGTTAACGGCAATACCGTAAGTTTTGAGACCGGAAATTACAATGGTTCGTTGACCATAGATCCATTCCTTACCTGGAGTACCTATTATGGCGGTAGTGGTGAAGATGTGGTAACATCAGTGAAAGTGAGTACAGGAGCCAACATATATGCTGTAGGTTATACCGCCAGTACAAACTTGCCGGTTTCTACAGTAGGTGGTCCAGTTACACTTTATCAGAATACTTCAGGTGGCTCTTATGATGCATTCCTTGTAAAATATAATTCTGCCGGAACAGTTCAGTTCTCTACGTATTTTGGTGGTGCCGGTGCTGATATGGCAATGGGTATGGCCCTAGATGTGGCAGGTACCGGTGTATTTGTTGGTGGTCATACAACTACTACCGGAACAACATTCGCAGTGCCTTTCGCAACTTGTTTTCAGAATACGAACAATGGCGGTGCGGATATGTTTCTGGCCAAGTTTACGAATAACGGAGCATTGTCATGGTCAACATATCTTGGCGGATCGAATGATGATAAAGGACTTACCGTTATCTGTGACAGCAATGCCAGCAGTAATGTATATATAGGCGGTTATTCTCAAAGTGCGGATATCGTTACTACTGATGGTACAGTATTGAATGGCACACAGGATGGCTTTCTGGCTAAGTTTACCAATGCCGGTGCTAATGTATGGACAACATATATTGGTGGTGAGGGTGCAGATGTGATCAATGGCATAGGTATCAACAATACTACTTTCATTGTAGCTACAGGACAAACAAACAGTGCTTTGAATATCTCTACTGCCGGTGCTTATCAGGCAGCATTGGATGGTACACAGGATGCGTTCCTTACTTATGTAAGAACCAACCTAGCAACACCACAGATAGTTTGGAGTACCTATATAGGTGGTACCGCAACAGAAACAGGTAATGGAGTAGCATCAGATTATCTGCACAATATTTATGTAACAGGTACTACTTCGAGTGCCAATGCAATCGCATCGGGACTTTCATACACCAGCATCAATGCGGGTGCTGATGACGCATTCCTGATGAGTTTTGATGCTACAGGTAACAAGAAGTGGGGTGCTTATTTCGGGGGTTTCAATAATGATAATGGTAACAGCGTTTGTACCGACCAATTTGGTAACATCACCATAGCCGGTGCATCAAGCAGTGCGGGTATAGCTACAGCGGGAGCATATCAGACGGCCTTGAGCGGTGCAACAGATGCATTTGTTGCTAAGTATAATAATCTGGGACAGAAGTTGTACGCTACCTACTTTGGTAAGACAGGAACAGATTATGCGAATTCTGTAACAGCAGATCCGGGTGTAACAGTAGGCAATGCGTCGGCGATAGTGATAGGTGGTATGACCAATAGCGGAACCGCTATCAACTTTGGTGCTGCTGCACAGGCAGCATTCGGTGGTGGTACTTCTGATGGTTTTGTTACCAAGTTCGGCAAAGACACGATCGTTAGTTTCAGACAGCCATTTACAGATACATTGATGTGCCCGGGTACAACCTTTACCGTGCATGACACAGTAAACTATACATTTGGTACGGGTAACATCTTCAAGGTACAATTGTCGGACGCATCCGGCAGCTTTACAACGCCGGTGCAGATAGGAACTGTAACCTCATCTACTTTCGGAGCGATTCCTTGCACTATCCCTGCGGGAACTACAGCAGGAACAGGTTACCGTATCCGTATCGTTTCTACCAATCCGGTAGTTACTTCTGTAGATGATAATGTGAATATCAAAATTGTAACCACATTACCTGCTACCACTATTACCGCTAATTCACCGGTATGCGTTGGTCAGACCATCAATCTGGGTGTTACCGCACCATATACGGTGAACGGATATTCATGGGCTGGTCCTGGTTCATTCAGCTCTACACAGCAGAATCCGTCTATACCTTCTGTAACAACAGCTAACGGCGGTACTTACTCAGTAACTGTAACTCATGCCAACAATTGCCCTGCATATGTGAATACGATCAATGTGCTGGTCAACTCTTTCATACCACCAACACCATTGGATAGTTCAACCTCTCCGTTATGTGCCGGCAGCACCTTATATCTGTTCGCAAACCCTAACTATACAGGTGTATTCACCTACCATTGGTCAGGTCCGGGCGGATTTACTTCTACTCTTCAGAACCCTGTGATCCCTGCAATATCTGCTGCTGACACCGGTTATTATTATCTGACAGATACTTTGGATGCATGTCCTTCACTGGTAGATTCGATACATGTGGTCATCAATCCAACAGATACGCCTAACATTGTTATTACCGTAACACCAGATGATACTGTATGCGCGGGTACTACGTTCCATTTCCTGGCTACAGTTACTAACGGAGGCTTCTCTCCACAGTATCAGTGGTTATATGGTCCTACCTATCCTATAGTTGGTGCTATCTTCGATAACTATGCATCAGCATCACTTGCCAGCGGAGCCAACATAAGTTGCGTACTTACGAGCAATATAGCTTGTCCGGATAAGCCGCATGATACAAGTAATGTGATCGTAGTGACGGTGCTGAACAATACGCCAGTCGTCACGATCACCTCAACTGCTACATCGGTATTAGTGGGTTCTACAGTTACTCTTACCGGATATGCATCAGGTCCGTCTATAGTAGGATATGTATGGTACGTGAACAACGTGGTAGTGCCGGGAGCAACATCGACAACATTGGTGCTTTCAGGTCTTACCCATAGTGATACTGTGAGAATGGAAGTATTGAGCACAGGCATTTGCGCTAATCTTGGTGTGAGCAATACGATCATCGTACATGTAGGTACAGTTGTGGTGAACTCGGTTCCTGAGCTGAATGCGTTAGAGATGTTCCCTAACCCTAATAATGGTAGTTTCTCTATCAAGGGTCAGTTGGACAACATAGCTGACGGACAGGCAAGCGTACAGGTTACGAATGCAATGGGTCAGGTGATCTATCTGTCGGACGCGGCTATAACTAATGGTCAGTTAGATAAGCAGGTCGATATGCATAATGTACCTGCGGGTATCTACTTGCTCCGTATCAATAAAGATGGTGCAAGCAAGGTATTTAAGTTCATGATCAATTAGTAGATAGTAAATAGTCGATAGTGTAAAATTGAAAGCGCCCCGGACCCGGGGCGCTTTCAATTTGTCTGAACCATGATTCACCTGATTAATTGATAGACATGATGCCCGGTTTTTGCAACAGAAAACGGATATGTCCCTGCCTACCGGCATGCAGGCTTTCGTGAGATTGCTTTCCCGCAAGGGATTGTCCGTACAATACGAATGTGCCTGATACCGATTGGTTCGTTGTTATTTAAATATGAGCAATAATGTACCGCCAATGATCAGGACTACTCCGCCCACTTCCTGCCAGGATAATTTTTCATGAAGGAATACAACTGATATGATGATGGCCAAAGCGACACTTAGTTTATCTATAGGGGCTACGCGGGAGACATCGCCGAGTTGTAATGCCCGGAAATAGAACAGCCATGAAAGCCCCGTAGCACAGCCTGATAAGATGAGGAACAGCCAGTTGGTGCGGGTAAGTGTGCTGAGCTGCGTGACAGAGCCCTTGGCGATAACTATGCTCCAGGCCAGGAGGAGAATGATAATAGTGCGGATGGCAGTAGCCAGATCAGAGTCAACACCTTTAATGCCTACTTTGGCGAAGACGGCTACGAGTGCGGCAAAGACCGCTGATAATAAAGCATAGATCCACCACATGAGCAATGTTTGAATGGTTATGCTACTAAAATTACGGGATTACAGGGTTTAGGACTGCATATTAGTTTCTTCATGCTTTATGTCCTTCTTCATCAGCTTGTTGGTCCATTTCTGGTCCATGAACGGACGCTCTACAAAGAGGTAGAAGATAGAAGATATACCTAGTGCCAGTACGGTAAGGATAGCTAATTGAAAGAGGAGATTGGGCAGATATTGATCTGTGATCCTGAGCTTCATAGTGAATCTGCCAAAGATGGAGATGATGGTATAGTGGAGCAAGTATATGGAATAACACATACCTCCGATAATAGGTATGAACTTGTAGCTGAATACCTTTTTTATAGCATTGTTCTTCATGATCATATAATAGAATGTGGCGATCATGAACGGGAAGAGCAACTGTAGGGCAATGTAGTCTTTGAATGGTACGATACAGATGGCAGCAAACAATGCGAGGAATATGGGAATAATGAATTTTCGGTCGAACAGAGCCGCCAGCGAGCCGGATACATAAAAGTCGGTCAGAAGAATGCCGGCCATGAAATATTGTATCAGTCTGTAGATAGTAAATACCAGCTCCTGCGGCATAAATACATGCTGCAATGCCACAATGCCCAGAATAGCGGCTGACAGTAATAATCTGCGAGGTACAACCGGTAACTGTAATATTTTGAACAATAGTGGCGCCAACAGGTAGAATTGAATCTCGATCTCGAGCGACCAGGTAACTACAGTAATGATGGGTACGCTATGGTAGATGATGCCATGAGTATAAGTGAGTGAAGCAAAATAATGTTGAAATTGTTGAGTCAAGGTGAACTTATCGGCATTGACATGCATGAGCAGTTGCAGCAAAAAGATACCTGTGATAGCCAGAATATATGGTGGTTCTAAGCGGGTAACCCTACGCATGTAGTACTTTTTGAGCATGATCTTTTTGCCCGCATTGATATAATGGTGGGCAAAAGGCATACAAAGAATAAAACCGCTGAGGACAAAAAATAATTCCACACCACGATCTCCTTTTGATAAGAAAGCATCGAGCCCCCAAGCAATGGGACTATCTGGCGCACTGATACCTGACTTACCGAGGAAATAACCATGCGCATGAAACAGCACTACCAGAATGATAGCCACGAAGCGAATACCGTCTATCTCGGGGAAATATACCTGATTGCTGGTAATGCGCCTGAACTTATTATAAAAATTATTGAGCATGTGGCAGTCTCTGTAAAGCAGGGGTTAAAGATAGCACGAGTTTGTATTTAATTAACCATTTAAAGATTTCGTAATTAACTAAAAAACATGAACTTTGGCATAATGTGGTCGGATAAGTGAAAACTCCGTGATTTTTTACCAATTTACACTCAAAGTATAATATGATCATGTACGGGGCCAGTGGCCATGGCAAAGTAATACTGGAGATACTGGAAAGCAATAACGATACCGATATAAGGGTATGGGATGATGCCGAGAAGCCTGATATGTGGGAGTATCCTGTAGAAAGACCATTACCGCCCGGTGCGGCAATGCCCGGTAAGATGGTCATCAGCATTGGTGTTAATGCTACGAGAAAGCGAGTAGCCGAGCGATTTGCCGATTCAGCAGAGTTTGGTACTGCTATACATACTGATGCGTATATATCTAAACGTGCGACCATAGATGAGGGTACGGTAGTGATGGCGGGAGTGAGGATCAATCCGGATGTGAGAGTGGGTAAACATTGCATAGTGAATACCTGCGCATCGATAGATCATGACTGTGTGCTGGCAGATTTCGTCCATATTTCGCCCAATGCAACACTTAGTGGTGATGTGCATGTGGGTGAAGGCACACATATAGGCAGTGGTGCATCGGTGATACAGGGTATAAGAATAGGCAAGTGGTGTACGATAGGTGCAGGTGCGGCTGTGGTAAGGGATATACCCGACTACGCTACGGCAGTGGGTGTGCCGGCAAAAGTGATAAAAACGAAACAAGTATAAAAAATTATAAAAGAAATGAATCCTAAAATATGGTTGTCATCGCCGCACATGGGCGGAAACGAACAAGCCTTTGTAAAGGAAGCTTTTGATACTAACTGGGTAGC
>CANFKE010000014.1 GCA_947447465.1 Chitinophagaceae bacterium
AACTTAGAAAACGCTTCCATTTCACGGAAAAGAGCCTGGTCAAGTTTCAAAGTACCTGCTACCTTCTTCATCGCCTTGATCTGAGCGTTACCACCCACACGGCTTACAGAGATACCTACGTTGATCGCAGGACGGATACCCGAGTTGAACAAGTTATTCTCAAGGAATATCTGTCCGTCGGTGATAGAGATAACGTTAGTTGGGATGTATGCAGATACGTCACCGGCCTGTGTTTCGATGATTGGCAATGCGGTCAATGAACCACCACCTTTCACCATATGCCTGATGCTATCCGGAAGATCGTTCATGTTCTTAACGATCTCGTTACTGTTGATCACCTTAGCGGCACGCTCCAGCAAACGGCTATGCAGATAGAATACGTCACCAGGATATGCTTCACGACCCGGAGGACGACGCAACAACAATGACACCTCACGGTAAGCCACAGCCTGCTTAGAAAGGTCATCATAAACAACCAATGCCGGACGACCTGTATCACGGAAGAACTCACCTATAGCAGCACCAGAGAACGGAGCATAGAACTGTAGTGGAGCCGGATCAGCAGCAGATGCGCAGACAATGATCGTATAAGCCATAGCACCTGCGTCTTCCAATGTTTTCATAACACCGGCAACAGTAGATGCTTTCTGACCAATTGCAACATATATACAATATACAGGCTTACCTGCATCGTAAAATTCTTTCTGGTTGATGATCGCATCTATACAGATAGCGGTCTTACCGGTACCACGGTCACCGATAACCAACTCACGCTGGCCACGGCCGATAGGGATCATAGCATCGATCGCCTTGATACCTGTCTGCAATGGTTCCTTAACCGGCTCACGGAAGATAACACCAGGCGCTTTACGCTCCATTGGCATTTCATACAGGTCACCTGTTATTGGTCCTTTACCATCTATTGGCTCACCAAGCGTGTTTACAACACGGCCTACCATACCCTCTCCTACCTTGATAGAAGCGATCTTGTTAGTACGACGTACTCTGTCTCCCTCGCGGATAGTCATGTAGTCTCCCATCAATACCACACCCACGTTATCTTCTTCAAGATTCAGGGCTATGGCCTTAACGCCATTGTCGAACTCAACTAGCTCGCCCTGGCGAACACTTGTAAGTCCGTAAACACGAGCGATACCATCACCTATCTGTAGTACTGTACCTACTTCTTCCAGGCTTGCCGCTCCGTCAACATTGCTTAACTGCTGGCGCAATATCGCCGATATTTCATCCGGTTTAATGTCAACCATATATTATAGATTCAAAAGTTAAATATTCTGTTTATTAGTTCATTTTAATTGAGCCATTCAGCAATAAAGCTATCGGCCAACCTACTTACATCTTACTTACATAGCTGTAGTCAACTATATTAGCCTTGATATCATTCAGCTTCTTCCTTACACTGGCATCAAACAATTTACCCTCTATCTCCAGCACAAAACCACCGATCAGGCGATCATCAACTTTTGTTTTCAGGTCCACTGTATCTCCCGGCATAAATCCTGCTATTCTTGTCAGCATAGCATTCTTCATCTTTTCATCCATCGCTGTAGCCGTTGTCAGGTTTACAGTGCGAATGTTCTTCAACGCATTATACTGCTCTATAAATGCAGTCACTATCTCAGGCATATTGCTCTCACGACCCTTTACTCCAAGCAAAGCAATGAACTTCTTCGTCAGTTCATGAAGGCGATCGCTTACAACAGCATTGATAACAGCCAACTTCTTATCACCCCTGATAACAGGGCTGCGCAACATAGATTCAAATTCAGAGCTCAAACGGCAAACGCTATCCAATAACTGAATATCTTTCAGTGTATCTTCAAGGCAGTTCTTTTCAATAGCCAAATCAAGCAATGATTTTGCATATCGCGAAGCAAGACGGGGATTCTGCATAATTTTCTAGTTTGGCAACTCGACTATTGGCAACATACCAACATTTCGTCTTATTGCAAGTGTTCTCGTTTACTATTATTCTAACCTAATTTCTTCAGCACAAACAACTCTCGAACGGGCATCCACCCGTATATCGAATTAGTTCAGTTTGATATCGTTAGCCAGCATATTCATATATGCTTCCTGACCTTCGCTTGAGTTCAACTGCTTGCGCAATATCTTTTCAGCAACTTCAAGTGCCAATGTACCTATCTCATTTTTCACTTCGGTCATTGCAGCATTCTTCTGCTGATTGATCTGAGCCTGAGCTTCCATGATGATCTTGTTAGCCTCGGTCTTAGCTATTTCCTTAGCTTCATTGATGATACGATCTTTGATATCCTTAGCTTCCTTCAGCATAGCAGTACGCTCTTCATGCGCCTGAGCCATCAGTTTTTCATTTTCTGATTTCATCTGGCTCATTTCTCCCTTCATTTTCTCTGCAGAAGCTATCGCATCCGCAATACCTTTTTCACGATCGCCAAGGATGCTCAGTATTGGCTTCCATGCAAATTTTGCAAGAATGAAGAAAACAATCAGAAACGCGATCAGCGTCCAAAAGAATAAACCGAGTTCCGGGGTCAGCAAATCCATCTTATAATATAGTTAATTAGTTAAAAAGCAATGAGTATTAAAATCAATAACTGAAACTTCAAAATCCAAAAAGAAATTTCAAATGGTAAAAATAACTGCATCCGCTGCCCTCTGCGTTGGATGCAGTTAAATTTTCTTGACTACTTAACGAAAATAGCGAGGATACCCGCGATTACCGCAAACAGTGCAACACCTTCTACGAAGGCTGCAGTCAGGATCATGTTAGCACGGATATCACCTGCAGCTTCTGGCTGACGAGCGATTGATTCTACCGCACCTTTACCGATCTGGCCGATACCGATACCTGCAGCAAGTGCAGCAATACCAGCGCCAACAGCACCACCTGCCTTAGCCAGGTCGCCTTCTAACATAATTGTGTTCAATAAAGACATGTTACTATGGATTTTGATTAAAAAAAAACAATTAAAAATATCTTAAGCTATTATTTCTATCTTATCGTTGTGTTCGTGATCTACACCTTCTTCATGATGACCTTCTTCAATTGCGGCACCTATGAATACGGAAGTAAGATTTGTAAATATGAACGCCTGAATAGCTGCAACCAGCAACTCTAAGGTGAACATAAATATAGAGAACGCTAATGATACCGGTATGAACCCTATTCCCGCATACTTACTCAGCGCACCAAAGATGAATATCATTGATATTACGCAAAGTATTACAATGTGTCCCGCAAGCATATTAGCGAAAAGACGTATTGTCAACGCTACAGGCTTAATGAACAAGGAGATGATCTCAATAGGTACCAAAATGAACTTCACACCTGTAGGAACGCCCGGAGGATTCAGTAAGTGACCCCAGAAATGACCATTGGCACGTACTACCATTACTATGAACGAGATCACAGACAAGCACAACGTAACCGCGATATTACCGGTAAAGTTAGCTCCGCCCGGCAACAGACCCAGCAGGTTATTGATCCAGATAAAGAAAAATACGGTCAGCAACATAGGCATATAAGACATGTACTTCTTCTTGCCAAGATTAGGTATCGCTACTTCATCACGAATAAATACGATTGCAGACTCTAATGCGTTCTGGAATCCAGATGGTGCCTTAGTAGAACCACCTGCTTTATATTTCTTAGCTACACTCAGCATTATCCACAGGATCAGGATAACAGAGATGATCATTGACAATACATTCTTGGTAATAGAGAAGTCATAAACTGTAGAACCATTATCGGCAACTACCTTTTCTTTCATTCCCTTTTCCAGATGCACACCTTCGTGAGAATTGCTGACATTCTTATCACCTACCTTGTGCCACTCTTCGAAATGACCTGAAGACATGATCTTCAATCCTTCTTCAGTGTACAATATCATAGGAAGCGGGAAAGCTACCGGTGTAGTACCCAATTCAAAGAAATGCCATTCATGAGAATCTGCTACGTGACCGAAAACCAGCTCAGTAACATTGATACCCTCTTTTTTCGCAGGCTCAGCAGCAACAACACCCGCAGGTTCATGCCCCTCTACAGCCTCTTGTGCCAATGTAGGATTTACAAGGCAAAATAGCCCGAAAGCCATTACTAATAAGGAAAACAGACTTTTACAACGCATTACGGCCCTCAAATTTTGTGCAAATGTATAAGTTATACTTCAAAAAACGAGCATTTTTTGTCCTAAAAATCATTTTATTTAATAAAAAAGTATGTTTTCCCAATATCTACCTGCATTCTCTGTGTTTCTTACTCTATCTCTACATGAATATCATGATCCTGTTTACAAAATAACACCACATTAAATAAAATTTAAACATATTAATTAGGTAAATAAGATGCCGACTCCTGCCACCTATCTAAGTCAGATCTATACCTCAAAAAAAAACGGATAGACTTGTCAGCCTATCCGTTTTCTCAATTTAATATGTATTAGAACTTCACTCCAAATATTTTCAGCACATCCAATCCATTCACATACACCATAAGACCCAGTAAAATTACCAATCCTACAGTTGTTGCTTTCTCCATCACTTTTTCACTCACCTGCTTGCCCGTTATCATTTCGAACAACAGGAAGATCACATAACCACCATCCAGACCGGGTATCGGCAACAAATTCATAAATGCCAATGCTATGGAAATAAAAGCGGTCAGATTCAGGAAGTCTATCCAATGAAATTCCGGAGGATACATCTTACCCATTGAGTAGAATCCACCCATGCTCTGATTTACTTTTACTTCAGGCGACCCCAGCAACTTGAACTGAACGACATATATCTTCAGCTTATTCATCGTCGCATGAAATCCTTTGCCAATAGCCTGTATAGGTGTGTAGGTCTCATGAATACTTGCAGGCGTAAAGTGCAGACCCAGTAACGAATCCTTCTGCACCTTAGTATGCACAGTATCCATCTTGCCATTTCTTACATACGCTATTGCAAGCGATGTATCAGGATGTTCCATCCTGTATTCATTGAACTCATAATGGTATTGGATGACCTTGTCATTCACCGAAACAATGCTATCTCCTGCTTTGAATAGTGTAGATGCAATGCTCTTCGGTATCACAGAATCTACCACTGCATGTGTACGTGCCGCTACTGGTGTCGATTTTACTTTCAGCAACAGACCTATCGTTCCGAACGGTATCGGGAATGTGGTATCCTTACCATCTCTGACAACATTGATCGTTCCGTCTTTTTTATGTAAGATCAACGCAAGTGATACCTCTTCAAGCTTGGCTACAGGTTGTCCATCTATCGCCTTGATCATATCTCCGTTCCTGAATCCTATTTTATTCCCTATGCTATCTACAACAATACCCTCCTTCACTCTTTCCATCGGCGTAAATGTATCGCCCCACACACCATAAATGACCATATAAAGGCCTATCGCTATCAGTACGTTCACTATGATACCTCCCAGCATGATGAACAAACGCTGCCATGCTTTTTTTGAACGGTATTCCCATGGTTCAGCCGGCTTGGAAAGTGCTTCTTTATCCATGCTCTCATCTACCATACCCGCTATTTTCACATAGCCGCCCAGCGGAAACCAACCAATACCATACTCAGTATCTCCCTTGGTCTTTTTGAACAAAGAGAAATTCAGCAATCCTGAAAAAGGAAATAGAAAATCAAAGAAGAGATAAAATTTCTCAACACGGGTCTTGAACAAGCGGGCAAAGAAGAAATGACCGAACTCGTGCATTACAATAAGAAATGACAGGCCCGCCAATAGCTGTAATGCCTGTATAAGGCCGCCCGACATCAATAAAAGGGAATTTAATGGCATGATACTTTTTAGTGTAGCTTAATAAATGGATAATTGGCTTTTCTTAAGGAATTCAGCAACCTGTATGCGAGCCTCCTTATCGGTCTCCACATATTCCTCAATGGTCGGATGCTCAATAAAGGTCATGCAGTCCAGGGTCTTCTCTATCATCTCACTCATCTCAAGGAATCCTACCTTATTTTGAAGGAAGGCATGTACCACTACTTCATTGGCCGCATTCAGCACACATGGTGCATTACCGCCTTTTTTCATAGCATCTATGGCTAATGCCAGATTACGGAATGTCTTATAGTCAGGCACCTCAAACGACAACTTAGGGAAGTCTTTGAAATCAAGTCTTTTATAGTCGTTATGGATACGCTCCGGGAACGCTATTGCATACTGTATAGGCAGTTTCATATCCGGCAATCCCATCTGCGATTTTACCGAACCATCAGTGAACTGCACCATCGAATGAATAACGGACTGAGGATGTATCACCACATCTATCTGATCATTATTCAATGCAAATAGCCACTTGGCTTCTATTATTTCAAGCCCCTTGTTCATAAGGGTAGCACTGTCAATTGTTATTTTGGCACCCATCACCCAGTTAGGATGCTGCAGCGCATGAGACGCCTTTACATTTACCAGATAATTGGGTTTGCGACCCAGAAATGGACCGCCCGATGCTGTCAGTATCACCTTCTCCACCTTGCTCAGGTCTTCACCTACCAGGCACTGAAAGATCGCGGAGTGTTCACTATCCACTGGAATGATGACCGCACCTTTTTCTCTTGCGCGCGCCATAACCAGTTCTCCCGCCACTACCAGTGTTTCCTTATTGGCCAGCGCTATTCGCTTGCCGGCATCAATGGCCGCTAGTATAGAATGTAAACCGGCAAAGCCCAGCACCGCACCAAGTACTGTATCCACAGTATCCCATTGCACCACTTCTGCTAATGCCTTATGCCCCGAGAATACCTTTATCGGCAACATCATCAGGGCATCCTTTACTTCTTTATATTTTGTTTCGTCGGTAACTACTACGGCATTGGGTTTGAACCTCTTTGCCTGCTCTATAAGTAATGTCGCATTGCTATGCGCACTGAGCACCTCCACTTCAAACAAGGCAGGATGTGCAGCTACTACCTCAAGTGCCTGCGTACCGATCGAGCCGGTACTTCCTAATATGGCTAAACGCTTCATAATTGTATGCAATATTAACCGTTTTTAGCCGTAATGCCCATTTAGCGCCTTAAAATGTTGTGTGAAAGTATGATCCCCCATCCCGTATTTACTATCTCACTTAATATCACCATGCGCTTAATGTATTATCACGTCTCATAAATAACTCTAAGCCGGGTATTGCAATTTATAACAAGGGGTTCTGCCACTATTGTGGTAGAACCCCCAAAAACATCGGATTGAATGCAATTATTTTAAATTCATCGAGAGCATACAGATTAGTTCATCTTATTACCACTTTACTATCTACGTTTACCCCCAAATACCTATGACCTTATTCCCCCTACTTCGTCAGCTTCCTGAACACATCTTCCAGACTGTTCACCTCTGCTTGCATAGATGTAATGGTCACATGCTGGTCTAGCGCCCACTGCATCAGTTCGCGCGGCAACTCTTCGGCGTTCTTACTTACCAGCTTCCACTTGTTGTCACCAACAGGCTCTGCCGATGCAACATGCTTCAGCTTTTTAAGTTGTTGTGCCTCCACAGCCTTATCAAATGACACCATCAATACATCTTGCTGCGCACTGGCTTCACGAAGATGCTCAATAGAATCATCGGCTACTATCTGCCCGTTATTGATGATGATCACCCTACTGCACATGGCCTGTACCTCCTGCATGATATGTGTAGAAAGTAATACGGTCTTTTCAGCACCTATCTTACGGATCAGGTCACGTATTTCCAGTATCTGGTTAGGATCCAGACCTGTTGTAGGCTCATCAAGTATCAATACCTCGGGGTCGTGCAGCATCGCCTGTGCCAGTCCTACGCGCTGTTTATATCCTTTAGACAGCGCACCTATCTTTTTATGCGCCTCCTTACTCAGCCCCGTCATTTCTATCATATCCTCAATGCGCTGCTTCATGCCTTTTCCCAGCTTATGAATACCGGCAGTAAATTCCAGATATTCCCGCACATACATATCGTAGTAGAGCGGATTGGCCTCTGGTAGATACCCTACTCTGCTGCGCACTTCCATTGGTTTTTCCTCCACATCAAAACCACACACCTCTGCCTTACCACTTGTTGCCGGCAAATAACCCGTTATGATCTTCATTGTTGTGGACTTCCCGGCACCATTAGGCCCAAGAAAACCTACTATCTCTCCTTTCTTCAGTTCAAAAGAAATATTATCAACTG
This sequence comes from Chitinophagaceae bacterium, assembly GCA_947447465.1. GTDB lineage: Bacteria > Bacteroidota > Bacteroidia > Chitinophagales > Chitinophagaceae > Flavipsychrobacter. Next base: position 8,177 of record CANFKE010000014.1, read on the forward strand.
CTTTCTGCGTATCGTATAATTTACTGAGCGAAGAGACCTTTATAGACATGAAACGAAATTAATTGAAAATCTAAAAATCAAAAGCTAAATATTGCTCTCGTTTTTTAACGAATGACAGGGTGATTAATTAAGATAAAGATTGACGTTAAAGGTTCCCGCAGTTACCTGCACAGTATCGGCAAGAAACTCAAAAGTTCCCTTGAACCCGTTCTGGTTAGTACCATTAGTGGTCACTTGCTTCACTACTATCTGGCCCGATGTCGCCTTGTGCAAGGCACTGCCGTTTGCTGCAGAATAGGTAGTAAAACTGGCTGTATTGCCGGAGTCAGAGATCACATAAGTACCAATGCCTGTATAATTACCAATATCCAATCGCATATGCGTATTGGCAGAGTCTGCGGTAAGTATCAGGTGCACTGTCGCGCCCTTATCAAATTTCACCAGCGACGTATTCGACACCCAAGCTTTATTATCTACAGAAGCTGTCATCTGCGAAGGCTCTGAAGAACTTTTCTTCTTACATGAACCAAATACAACACTTATGGTCAGAAGGAATAATAGAATTTGTTTCATAAAAGTTTTTTTACATCATCATAGCATCTCTTTCCTTCTGGCGCTTAGCCTTTATACGCAGGCTTGATCCTACGAACAGGTTGAGATTATTTATGCTGTTAGATACCGTCATCTGGAAAAGTGAACCCGAGCCCACATATACAGGACCGGCAAATAGTATTACACCCAGATATCCCTGCTTCTGCATATTAAAAGAGAACGGAACAGATACTGCGAACTTGCCCCACACATAACGGGGAGTTACTGTAAGCGTAGAAATATAATGATTGGACAATTCGTTGGCATTAACTTTACGGAGGTTGATGAGCACATTACCATTCACCCAGAAATGCTCTTCGATCTTAAAGTCTCCGTTGATGTGCAATGCTGTCGGCAAGCCAAACTTCACTTTCTTACTGCTGCCGGTTGGCGTAGCCGTTGTATCTACCAGATAGTCATTGAATATGCGTGTACCGAATGATACGTTATTATCGTTCTGGATATGCTTAAAATCAATGTTCTTATTATTTACTGCATACTTGCCCGATACAGATGATGCGGTGTACGAATTACTACCTATATCTGTTATCGATATCGCCAATCTCGATATGTACCCTTTCCTTCTGAACAATGTCTCATTAGGGTTCATATAGTACACCAGACCGAAATCGGCACCAAGACTCATATTATTGGCCGGGTTGCGCAGTGCTGAATATGGATTGCTGGAAATGGCCCACTTATTAGCGTATGGCGTCATGGCTATATTGGCAGTACCGGTTACATTATGCGCTACTCCGTCATTATTGTAGGTCTTAAAGGTAGCATTATCAATACCCAATCCTGCTGCGCCTATGCCATTCAATACCTTCAGTGTGGCTCCGGCTACCAATGTATGGTCTTCGCTCTGATACAGAAAACCGGCATAAGTAAGGTTCAGCTCGCTATATATCTGAGAGGTAATAGCAAAATTCTTGACCTTGTATGAATCAACAAGATTGGTATCACGTGTTGCATTTACCCCCATCAACCTGTAAACATTATCATCCAGATTATCTGCATTCATCAGGTAGCGCATTCCTGTTGTTACCGCTACAAAGTATCTCTTCTTCACCAATACCGATGCTCCCGGGCCTATCACTTCCATATTGCCCCACATGGTCTTGCTGTGCTTGTCATAGCTACGGTAATAATCCTTATCCATCGTAGCCTTACCGGTGAAAAAAGAATTGTAAATGCCTCGTTTAAAGAATATGGCATTACTGCCTATCTCTGCTCCTACTGTCAGAAAATTGATCTGGGCTCTGTCTTCATGTACGGCAAACGCAGGATTATCCCTTATCTGGGTAACACTGTTCACGTCTCCGTTAAGGCCTAAAAATGTTTGTGCAGTACCGGAAAAGTAAACACACAAACAAATTAGAGATAATATTAATCGTCTCATGATACGGTAAATATATGAATAAATAGGTTTTGCAAGATACACAACAGGCATCAATTCCTGAAAATATATAATGCAACAACACCTCGTTTGCCAATGCACAAACATCATTGAGTTATGCAGGCAACAACTTATTAAGATCAGGCCACCATGTAGTTACATAGCTTGAAGAGTACCCTTGCGCCTACTATCGCATCTATGCCTTCTCCTGTATTGAATCCGTTAGATACTTCATTCAGGTCAAATCCTATGATCTCACGACCCGACTGATGCAGCATTTTGAACAAGTAGAATATCTGATCTGTTTCAAATCCTCCCGGCACCGGTGTTCCGGTATTAGGGCATAGCTTCGGATCCAGTCCGTCAATATCAAAACTGATATAGACCTTCTGAGGCAGTGCATCTACTATATTGGTGCATATCTGCTTCCAGGTAGCACCTTCGTATTGCTGCTCCTTGATGTCTTTATCAAAAAATGTTTGGATGCGGCCATTGCTCTGCTCTATCATCTCCAGCTCTTCATTGCAATAGTCTCGGATACCTACCTGCACCAGCTTTTTCACCTGAGGTACTTCTTGCAATGTATTGTACATGATCGAAGCATGTGAATAAGTAAACCCTTCATAGGCTACACGAAGATCTGCATGTGCATCTATCTGCAATATCCCGAATTCGCTGTGCTTATCACCAAGCGCCTTTATAAAACCAAGTGGTGTGCTATGATCTCCGCCGATCAGACCAACCTTTTTACCTTTTTTCAACAAGTTGCCGGTCATCTCATATACCCAGTCGCGAAGCGTTTCGCCATGGGTATTGATCTCTGCAAGCTTGGCAGATAATTGCTCATTATCAGATACGTCACCACCCTCTACCATATGTGAGAGTATCAGCTCTGCACACTGACGCAGATAATCACTCTTCTTACGGATGTTCTTATCTACAGGCATCATGTAAAATCCTTTCTTCCAGCCGTCTGCTACGTCCGGATCAAACAGATCTACCTGCATTGCGGCTTCAAATATATGGTCAGGTCCCTGCGCTGTTCCTACACGGTACGATACGGTCACCTCCCAGGGCACAGGCAACAACACTAGCTGCGCCTGGTCTTCTGTAAATGGTAATCCAAAAATATTATTAGACTTCAGTCCTACTGAGTTCGGGTCAAAATTTGTCAGATCCTGCATGGGTGCAAAGATATTATGCTATTGTTTGGGGAATTATGAATAAGAAAAAAATAACGGATCTTTAAAGTATAGCAATATGCACCGGAAATAGTAGCTCCGCCATATCTTATACTTCCATCTATCGCAATACTGTTAGTATATCGTACAGTTCCACTTTTCTCCTGTCACAGTAGTATCGTAACTCTCACACAGGGTAGTGGCATCGTCTTTCGTCTGTGAGCCGAGATCTCTGGTGAGCTTGAGCTGGTTATTATACGTACACTGGCAGTGGTAATTCTTCTTACAAGACGAAAAACCTATGATTCCTATAGCTGCTATGATGATCGTGTAGCGAATATTCCTTTTCATTTACGGCATTTAATGACGGTTGAAACTAATTATTTTCATATAACTTTGAACAATGAAGCGGTTACTCCTCATTATTTTATTGGTTATAGTTGCACCAAAAATAAGTTTTTCGCAGGAAGTAAAAAAGCCCGGCTATAATAAATATCTCTTCAATCCATATACCGACGCAGAAAGATCACTTAATAATGCGCTGACCAAAGTTCAAAGTTCACACAGACACGTACTTGTGGTCGTAGGTGGCGACTGGAGTTATTGGTCCAGAGTTTTCTGGGGCCACATCACCAGAAACTATTATAATAACAAAAACTATGAATTGGTCTTGGTCAATTTCAGCCCCGTCAATAAAAATGAGGCCATCAGAGAAAAACTTCATGTCCCCAAAGATCGCGGATACCCGATACTGGTTGTTCTCGATGAACAGGGCAATAACCTCATCACTACCGATACCGATGATATGAAATTGAATATCAGAGCCTATGATGAAAGTCTGTTAGACATGTTCACAGAAAAATGGCTCACCTACAAGACCGATCTCAAATAATACATTATGCTGCTGATAAAAAATGCCTCCCCTGCTGATATAGCACTTATTCGCTCCTTGACCATGCAGGTATGGCCCCAAACTTATACCCCTATCCTCGGCGATACTCAGGTACAGTACATGCTCAACAGGTTCTACGCATCCGAGGTCTTGGAGCAACAAATGAATAGCGGACAGCAATTCATCATCTGCTATGCTGATGATTGGCCTTCAGCTTTTGCCGCTTTCGAAAAAATGGACACCGACACTTTTAAGCTGCATAAAATATATATTTTACCGGAGCATCAGGGTAAAGGAATAGGCAAATTCATCATCAGTCATATTGCTGTTCACATGTCATCAATAGGCGCCAACAAACTGCGGCTGAATGTCAATCGTTATAACTACCCTGCAATAGCTTTTTATAATAAAGCAGGCTTTATAAATATTGGCGATGAGGATATTGACATAGGAGATGGCTATTTCATGAACGACCATATGCTGGAGCTGAAGATATCCTAACTCATCAAATTACATTTCAGAAATTCTTTCATCGCAGCCCAGGTCTGCTTTGCTGCACAGGCATCATATGATGGATGTCCATCAAAAAAATATCCGTGTTTTGCAGCCGAAAACTCCATATTCACAAAATCTTTACCCGCACTACGCATGGCATCGATCACTGTTGCCACATGTGTCGCAGCTATATATTCATCCTTACCTCCCCAGGCAAATAGGTGCGACCCGCGCATTCCCGATATCTTACCCGTCTCCTTATGTAATTGGCTACCATATACCGATACCGATGCTGATAAACCATATGTACTATTTGCTAAAAATGATAATCTTCCTCCCATGGAAAACCCTACAGATCCTATCTTATTATACTGAACATTATCCTGCGTTTTCAACCATTTCAGCACAGCTTGTATATCATCAGCGGTATGCTCTGCACGCATAGCATTCACATGTGGCATTACTATGGGAGCCTGATAATATCGGGCCTCAAATCCCGATGGTGCCGTGCGATGAAATAATTCAGGTACGATTACCACAAAACCCTCTCTCGAAAATTTGTCAGCGATCATGCGCATATCTGCATTGACACCAAAAGCATCATGAAATAAGATGATCGCAGGGAATGGCCCGTCTCCTTTAGGCATCGCCACGTGCGCATTCATGATCGAGTCTTTGACCGTAAGTGAGATTGTCCGGGACACAGCTTTTTTTCGTGAAAATAGCTAAATGCGAACACTATATCAATACTATACCCATGAATTTAATTGCAATAACAGCTTGTTAGCAATCTGCTGATTTTCATGAACTATCATTCCTGCCATCAACTCAGATGTCAGTCAATACTACAGGTCATCTCCCCTATCAGGAAGGACTATTGATAAAGTATTAATTGAGGAATATACCGGGCGAACTGCTGGGCAAGGTATTATGAAACAGCAATGCAGTGCAGGTAAGGTCGGTAAAATACGGATATAATGGAAATGCCAGCACTTGCTCCATTGCCACCTGTTCATCCTCTGCATTAATAACACACCATATCATATCACGATTCAAAGAAACGCTGTACGACAGTATCTTACCTTCAGAAAATAACTTATTGATGTAGTGCCTGTGCTCAGGTATTACAGACAGCATCTCAGTGCTGAACTCAGGCAATTCGATCTGGAAAAAATATGCAGACATCCGTATTCGCTTAACGCAACAAACTCACGTTCCCTTTCTTCTTGATTGGCTTACCGCTTACACAGAAACCATCAGCCTCCCACACATATACACCGGCAGGGCATGGAGTACCATTATAGGTACCATCCCACATTTGTGATGCTGTGCTCGACTGGAACACCATTACTCCCCAACGATCGAATACGCGGAAGTAATTAAGCTGTGAGATACTCTGATTGATGATACCAAATCTGTTGACCTGTGAACTTGTACTGGATGGCGCAAATGCATTCGGAACATTGAAATCACCACAATTCACATGCAATGTAACTGTATCTCTCGCCTGACAGGTAAGACCTGATGAATGTTCTGTTACTTCTATCACATAAGTAAAATCAGATGGCGGATTCACACTAGGGAATGGGATCGTAGTATCATTGATATACTGGAATGGTGTCCAATGGTAGGTCACTGCACCTTCCAATGTCATATCCGGACCACCCAATACGCTGGTAGCACCATCTAGTATTGTACGATCAGGACCAGCATCTGCTGTCACCTTTACTACATTTACATGCACGAATGTATCTACGATACAACCATCAGGATAACCTATCTTAACATGGTAGTCCATAGTATAGTCAGGCCATGCCTTTATGGTATCAGTTCCATGATACGCAGTATCTATATTATAGATAGGGCTCCAGGTAAAAGTATTCGCGTAATTAGAGATCGCATACATCTTCAATGTATCGCCCTTACAGATTGTAGGGTTAAGATTGATGAATATGTTAGGAATTGGCAATACTACTATTGACTTACACTCTACTGCCATATTAGGCTTACCCTGATTGATCACATAATAGATATTGTAGGTGCCGGGAGCATCATAATAATACGTAGGAGGAGTAACCTCTGTAAATGATGGTATTGACGCATTGGTGCACTGTGTGATAGTCACCTTGGTCAACGAGCTGTCCTCAACATTAGTAATGAAAGCATACAGATCGTCTTTATCACGCAGTATCGTAGAGATAGATGACGGGAAGTTCATTCCTCCTACAACACTGTAATCTACTGCTGTGTACGGACCAACAGCAGTAGCCATCTGAATAGATACTAACTGGCTGGTAGTGCTATCTGTAATATATGCATAGATACCACCGCAGTCTCTTGTAAGGCTGATAGATGATGGTATAGTAACACGAAACAGGAAGTCACCGAGATTGGTACCTGTTGGCGGACCTGCAAGATTCAATGTAGGTCCCACATTCAGTCTAGCTATAGTGCTGTTACCTCTGTTAGCTACAAAGAAATAATACTGCCCGTTATCTAGTATCGCAGCCATATCAGTAGGAGAATTCAACACACCTCCCGGATTTCCCAGACTGACTGTGGCGGGATAATTGGATATGTTGGTACCGAAATCCATCCGTACCAAAAAGTTATCACCTCTGTTCACTACATAACCATACCATCTCAGGTTAGCATCCTGTGCAACAAATATTCCTTTTGGATAATTCAATATTGCAGGAGTACCAAAATTGCCGAAATTGGCAATGTTAGGCGTAGGATTGCCCAATGTAGGACCGAAATCTATACGGCCTATAGTAGATTCTGATGTTGTATAACCTCCTGTAACAAATATGAACCAGTTTTCTGCCAATGTATCATAGACTACGAACAATGATGTAGGATGATGAGGCAATCCATTAGTAAGGTTACCGAAATTGGTAACAGTAGGCACATTATTCAAGCTGGTACCATAGTTAAGACGCAAAAACTCATCCGTACTGGCGTTAAGTACAAAACCATAGTACTGACCGTTCTTATCCTGCTGTATCTCAATATTAGATGGCTGATGAAAGCCGAAACCACTACCCATATTTACTCCCGAAGGCGCACTGGTTATGGCTCCTGAGCAAAAACCCCAATAATATGAAGCAGCATCAAAAATGGTGCTGTTCAGATGCACGGGCTGCCTTACACACACAGTGTCGGGCGCAGTGAACAAGGTCTGAGCTTTTAAAGCTTGCAGTTGCGATAATATTGATAAAACTACTAGTAGCAGATATTTTTTCATAATCCAGAAAAAGAAATTCCGTAATAAACGGCTAATATAACAATAACTACAGACTTTTGCCGCAAAATTGTACATTTATTTCGGTAAATCAAAGCAAGTTTATGTTTGAAAGCAAAAGTTTAAAGAAGTTATTGATATTTATTTGTATTTTAAATTTCTCTCTGAGTACATTTTATCATGCATATGCAGGGGAAGGTATGTGGGTCCCCGCAACCATCAAGAAACATGAGAACCAGATGAAAGCCCTCGGGTTGGAAATACCCGTAGAGATGATCTATAACGATGGCGGAACTGGTCTTAACAACGCGGTAGTACTGTTTGGTAAGGGTTGCACTGGTGAAATAATATCATCTAAAGGACTGATCCTCACCAATCACCACTGTGGTTATGGCACCGTTCAGGGGCTCACAAGCTTGGAAAAAGACTATTTCGCTACCGGCTTTTTTGCCAAAAGCATCAAAGAAGAGATACCATGCCCGGGGCTTACGGTCACTTTCATTCGCCGCATAGAAAATGTAACACATAAAATAGTTACCGGAATTTCTGATACACTTCGCGATGCTGTCCGCGACACACTCATTGCCAACCGAATTAAAATTGTAGAAAAAGAATATGCAACCGCTACCGGCATGGATGCTACCATAAAATCTTATTTCGAAGGTAATCAGTACTGGATAGCGATTACAGAAACTTATACAGACATACGCCTTACAGCCTTTCCGCCCAATGGCATAGGCACCTTTGGTGGCGATGACGAGAACTGGGTATGGCCAAGGCACACAGGCGACTTCAGTGTCTTCAGAGTATATGCGGGAGCCGACAACAAACCCGCCCCTTATGCTGCAGGCAACAGACCTTATGATGCTTCACAATTCTTCAATATCAGCCTCAAAGGCTATAAAGAAGGAGACTTCAGCATGGTATATGGTTTCCCCGGTACAACTATGGAATATATCTCATCAGGAGAACTCAACCAGGTATATGCTATTATTGACCCTATCAGCATCCAGGCCAGAACACGCAAACTGGACGTATGGAGCGACCACATGAACGAACATAGAGATGTATTTCTTAAATACACTTCTAAGCGCGCAGGGGTTGCCAATGGATGGAAAAAATGGCAGGGTGAATTAGAAGGACTTAGACTCAACAATGCCATAGAAAAGAAACAGCTCTATGAAAAGGGTTTCCAGCAATGGGCATTGACTGCAACATCCGACCCTTATGTAAAGACACTGCTACCGCAGTTGAAAGCTGAAGTAGATAATATTGACGGGCTACTTTTTCATGAACAGCACATTAAAGAAGAACTATTGGGCACAGAACTCATAGCTACCGGAGCGGCCCTGGAAAAAATGGCGGCATGCTTCAGAGCGCAGTTCACTCAGGCTCAGCTCACAGACACTTTGCAAAAGCTGACAAAAGCATTGGATGGTTTCTATAAAAATTACGATATGGAGACCGATAAAGATCTCTTTGCTGCCCTTATGCCATTATATGTGAAAAATTGCAAAAAGGATATGCCGGCTTACTACCGCAAGCAATACCACCGCAACCTGCTCAATTGTAATCGTTGGGCTCGTAAAGTATTCAGATCATCTATGCTCACATCTCAGGAAAAGATGATGGCCTTCGCCAATACTGCCAAAGCGAATGACAGTAATATATTGAAAAACGACCCCGCATATCAGCTATACACCAGTATTGCAGCGGTAAGAAAAGAAAAGATCACCCCTAAGATAGATGCCTACAGGTCTAAGAAACATTTCCTCAACAGGCTGTATATCAATGCACAGATGAACTATGAAAAGGATAAAGATTTTTACCCTGATGCTAATCTCACTCTGAGAGTGGCTTTCGGTCAGGTCAAAGGTCTGGACCCGGATGGAGACGCACCTTACTCTTTTCAGACCAAGCTGGCAGATGTTGTAGCATTAGATGACACCAACTCTTTGTCCTTTAAAGTACCTGCTAAACTGAAAGACCTCTATAACAAGAAAGACTTTGGCCGCTGGGCAGTTAATGGCGATGTGCCCGTAGCATTTGTCGCTTCCAACCATACATCAGGCGGCAACTCAGGCAGTCCTGTATTGAACAGCAAAGGAGAACTGGTAGGTACTAATTTCGACCGCGCCTACGAAGGTACGATGAGCGATTACCTCTTCGATCCTAACCGTTGCAGGAATATATCTGTTGATATCCGCTACACCCTTTTTATACTTGAAAAATTTGGCGGAGCAGGTTGGTTGATCGATGAAATGAAAATAGTTAAGTAAAAAGATAGTAAGTAAAGAGAAAGCTGAAATAAAAGAGAAAGCCTCCGAAGTATCGGAGGCTTTCTCTTTTCAATATCGCGGCAAACCAGTTTTAAACTTTCTACCTGCGATTTTTTGAATATCTACTAAATACTATCTACTAGTAGTCCATTCCCATTCCGCCGCCAGGCATGCCACCCATTGGTGCTGCAGACTTTGGTTCAGGCTTGTCAGCAATTACGCACTCAGTGGTCAGGAGCATACTAGCTATTGAAGCAGCATTTTCCAAAGCTACACGGCTCACCTTAGTAGGATCGATCACACCTGCAGCAAGCATGTTCTCATAAACTTCTGTACGTGCATTGAAACCGTAGTCGCCCTTGCCTTCGCGTACTTTCTGTATGATGATAGAACCTTCAAGTCCTGCATTAGCAACTATCTGGCGCAATGGCTCTTCCAATGAACGACGAACGATAGCAACACCGGTCTTCTCATCAGCATTGTCAGTAACAACGTTGGCCAGAGACTCTATGGCGCGGATGTAAGCAACACCACCGCCCGGTACGATACCTTCTTCTACCGCAGCGCGTGTAGCATGAAGTGCATCATCAACACGGTCTTTCTTCTCCTTCATTTCTACTTCACTTGCAGCACCTACATACAATACCGCTACACCACCGCTCAGCTTTGCCAGGCGCTCCTGAAGCTTTTCACGATCGTAATCGCTGGTAGTGTTTTCGATCTGCGTCTTGATCTGGCTGATACGTGCTTCGATATCTTCCTTAACACCCTTACCACCTACAACTGTTGTGTTGTCCTTATCGATAGTGATGCTTTCTGCCTGACCCAGGTAAGCTATTGATGCATTCTCCAGCTTGTAACCCTGCTCTTCGCTGATAACGATACCACCTGTAAGGGCAGCAATATCCTGCAACATTTCCTTACGACGATCACCAAAGCCAGGAGCCTTAACAGCAGCGATCTTCAATGAACCACGCAATTTGTTCACTACCAATGTTGACAGTGCTTCACCATCTACATCTTCAGCAATGATCAACAACGGACGACCGCTCTGAACAACGCTTTCCAGAATAGGAAGGATGTCTTTCAATGTGCTCACCTTCTTATCATAGATAAGGATGTACGGATTCTGCAGTTCTACCTGCATCTTCTCTGTATTGGTCACAAAGTAAGCACTCAGGTAACCGCGGTCGAACTGCATTCCTTCTACTACTTCTACAGTTGTTTCAGTACCCTTAGCTTCTTCTACAGTGATCACACCTTCGTTACCTACCTTAGCCATCGCCTGAGCGATCAGCTTACCGATAGCATTATCGTTATTTGCAGAGATAGAAGCTACCTGCTCTATCTTGTTATTATCATTACCTACTTTCTGAGACTGGGTCTTCAGGTTCTCAACAACAGCAGTTACCGCCTTGTCAATACCACGCTTCAGATCCATTGGATTAGCACCTGCTGCTACGTTCTTCAACCCTTCGCCTATGATAGACTGAGCCAAAACCGTAGCGGTAGTAGTACCATCACCTGCCAGGTCAGCAGTACGTGAAGCTACTTCCTTCACCATCTGTGCACCCATGTTCTCAATGCTGTCTTCCAGTTCTATTTCCTTTGCTACTGATACACCATCCTTAGTTACAGAAGGTGCGCCAAACTTCTTCTCAATAACCACGTTACGGCCTTTAGGACCAAGGGTTACCTTTACTGCATCAGCAAGGATGTCAACACCACGCTTCATCTTGTTGCGTGCTTCGATGTTAAAGAACAATTGTTTTGCCATGATATTTCTATTTTTTATTTTTTTGTCAATATGGCCTGCGGCCAATGAATAGTGTATTGAAGATAGATTTTGTTAGTTCATGTGATCTGTTGTCCGATAGTTCTTATCAATATCGGCAGCACACATAATTAGATCACCGCAAGAATATCGCTTTCACGCATGATCAGGTAATCTGTACCTTCCAAAGAAATTTCTGTTCCGGCATACTTACCATATAATACAGTATCGCCTGCTTTTACGGTCATTGGTTCATCTTTCTTACCCGGACCTGCTGCAACTACGATTCCGCGTTGTGGCTTTTCCTTTGCAGTATCTGGTATAATGATACCACCGGCAGTTTTTTCTTCAGCAGCAGCCGATTTTACAATAACCCTGTCATGAAGGGGAGTAATGTTTACGTTGTTAGCCATTTCTATAAATTTTTATGTTTGTGAACGATTTTATACAATGGGTGCATCATCTTTTATGCCAAACGGTTGTAAGGCATTTTTTCGGTCATTTTAGCAGTATTTTGTTGGCAATTGTTGTCATTTTCAGTCACAGCAAGCCAACTTTTCATATAACGATATACACTATTGATATTTTGGCAGACTATTTTATCTCCTCTTCTCCTATCCGAAAAACGACCTTCTTGTCTATTTATCCTTTCATATAATATACAGCCATTTGTCTTCCTTATTGCTCATTATTGGGGTAGCCAATAGCTGTACAAAACATGAGCCATCAGATATCTACTACTCATTATGGCACCTTTTGACCCGCAAGGCATTAAAAAGAATTCAAAACTATTTATTGTATTTCGGATTTTTGTTTATATCTTTGGTCTTTATTAATCTTTTTATTTTAAAAACAATGCAAGAAGGTACAGTTAAATTTTTCAATGAGACAAAGGGTTTTGGTTTCATCACTCCATCTAACGGTGGTCCAGACATTTTCGTTCACGTTTCAGGTCTTCATGATGAAATTCGTGAGAACAATAAGGTGACTTACGATGTTCAGAATGGCAAAAAAGGTTTGAATGCAGTTAATGTAAGAGTTATCTAATCATATTCATATCGAATTTGAAAGCCCTCGGTTTACCGAGGGCTTTTTTTGTGCCCTTTATTATCCCAGCTTGCAGAGCAGACAAACAACTATTATATTTATCCCCTAAACTTATTACTGATGAAATATCTGTTAATACTCATCTCGACAACATTACTATTTTGCTCCTGCAAGACCACTTTGGGTACCCGGCCTGATAAACACCCCAGACCTTATGCCATAACAAAGAGCGGTAACATCTTACCAATAGACTCTATTCAGAAAAAAAGAGGTCCGTTATTATCCAACGGGGTCAAATGCAACTTAGATTCTCTGGAAGAATACTGCGATGGCAAACATGAGTACAAAAGACTGAACAAGAATACCTTTGCTGTAAAGCGCTTTGAGGGCGACTTCAAGATATACACATCTACCAGCACTTATACCAGTTTCGACTATACCCCTGCATCAGCGGGTATGCCGGGTGGCTTCAAGTCCAGCTCTCACAGCCACACTTCTTATTATATGCGCACCTCACCATCTGCAGCATTACAATTGATCAATTATAAAAATGTAGAGGCCGCCCTGCATAAAGATGAACCTGCCTATCGATACATGGCCCTGTATCACAGACAAAAGACAGCTGGCAAAATAACATTATGGGCAGGACTAGGAGTATTTGTAGGCGGAATAGTCTTGGCATCTACCAGCAATAGTGATGGAGGCGATGCTCTGGCAGGCGCCATCATTTTTACCGGACTTATGGCCATGCCAACCGGACTCATCATAAAAGGATCGGCAGTAGGTAAAATATTTAAAGCCGTAGCTAAACATAATGGCGTAAGGTAAATACTGACTGGATATTCTGTAAGGTCCATCGCCGCAAATCATCAGACCTGCCAATGCTCAGATCATAGATATCTCACTATATAAATGTATTTTTAAGCATGAAAAACAGGCTGATCCTCAACATTCTTTTAGTAGGCATTGCTATAATGCTCTTCTCGTTCCTGTTGCCGAAAGGTTGGCGTATCTCCGGCTCTGCACCCGACAAATACGAGATCGGACTATTCAAACTTAACGGCCACGAAGGAAAGGCTTGTGGTGTCATACGTGCCGGTAAAAAGGAATACTTTGGAGACGAATATGCTTCTCTCATCCAAACTATATCTTCACAACACTTTTTAGGCAAAAGGATCAAAATGACCGGCTATATGAAGTCTCGCGGAGTTACTGCATGGGCAGGATTCTATCTGAGAGTGGACAAAGAAGGCAGTAAAGAACCGATAACATTCGACAATATGCATGATCGGCCGGTTAAGAATAACACTAACTGGACTCAATATGCCATAGAACTCGATGTACCGCTCAACGCATCTAAGATCACTTTTGGCGCATTGCTCCACGGCCCCGGACAGATCTGGTTCGACGACATCAACTTCGAAGAAGTTGGCCCCTCAACCATCGTTGTTACCGATGTAATGTGCGACACATCACTGAAACGCCTGCCTGAGAATCTGGGCTTTGAGGATTAATAGTTAAATGACAACTACCGACAAAGAACTCCTCCTCATGGGCGAGCGCGGCCACGAACTATCCAAAAAACAAAGCCCGCTTATTGCGGCTTATAGTTTGATGAGTATAGTATAAAATGAAAACCCACGACCTAGTCCGACCCTATGAAACTCACCCATATGAAAAAAGCACTTATTGTAATTGCAATAATGACATTCGGATTCTTCTATATAATCTGGCTTATTCTGGACCTTCATATTGCATGGGCCACTAGCAGTTATTCCGTGACCAATGGTAGTGGTGAACACCTGGATGCAAAGGTATACAGATACAGTAATGAAAAAGGCAAGGCATACATAGTCTATTTCCCAAAACATGATGAATCTTTGGTCATTGACGATGGGAATGAACTAATCAGCAGCCTATCGAAAGATAGAACCTGGGAATTGCCCGGATCTGTGGCATTGGTTTTTCAAAAATCAGAAGGCACCTACTATTACAATGTGACAGATTGGGAAGGTAATTTATTTGCCAGCGACTGCAGATTTTCCGACGATACGATGTGGACTAGTACTTTTCTTTCTTTCAAGTACTATGGCTGGCAGATAAAAGTGACAAAACAATAAGCCTCAACTCCATCTGCGGCTAAAATATTTGCCGTTTGAAAAACAAGCCCTGAAAGGGCGATACACAACAGCCCGGGATTTCAACCCCGGGAACAAAAAAACAGCAATACACTAGCCCTGAAGGGGCGACATAATTGTGTATGCCAACCTAAACAAAAATGCCATAAGCAACATTGTCATTTTCACATTTTCACATTCTCGCATTCGCACATTTCCACATTCCCAATTGAGCCATTAAAAATTGTATTTTTGTACCCATGTTATTCAAGGACGTAGTAGGGCAGCAACCGGCCAAGGAAGGATTGATGAAGATGTGGCACAACAATGTCTTTCCACACGCATTGCTGCTGGTGGGTAATGAGGGCACCGGCGGACTCCCGATGGGGCTGGCACTGGCACAATTTATCTTTTGCACCGAAAAGACTGAGAACGACTCCTGCGGTCATTGCGTCAACTGCCGCAAAGTATCGCGCCTGGAACATGCCGATGTGCATATGACCTTCCCTACCATCCCACCTAAGCCGGGTAACAAGGGAATGAGTAAGCTCTACATACAGGAGTTTCGCGAGTTCATACAGAAAACTCCCTATGGCACTACTTACGAGTGGCTGCAACATATCAACGCAGAGAACAAGCAGGGCAACATAGTGGCTGAAGAATGTCGCGAGATCATTGATACACTCAACCTCAAATCTTACGAAGGCGGCCGAAAGGTACAGATCATCTGGCGCCCGGAATACCTGCGCAAAGAAGGTAACATTCTGCTCAAGCTCATAGAAGAACCACCACACGATACTACCATCATCTTCATAGCCGAAGATCTGGAAGACATATTACCCACCATACTATCACGCACACAGTCTGTGAAACTGGCACCGCTCCACCCTAAAGACGTTGCGGAAGCGCTGACCTTCAGATCCGTTACAGACCCTACTCGGGCTGCGCAGATCGCACACATTGCTATGGGCAGCTATACCGAAGCACTCAGGTTAGCCAACCATACAGACAACGACCTGTTCCCCGGTGTAAAGGATCTTTTCAACTCTATCTTCACCAACAACGGCATAGCGCTTACCAAGTTCGCCGATGAATGGTCTAAGGCCGGTCGGGAGCAGCAGAAGAACTTCCTGCACTACATCATACAATTGCTCGAGCAGGCTATAAGAGCACGCTACACCCCCGACATGCCTTTATCTCTGCCCGAGTCAGAAGCACAGTTCGTCAAAAAGCTGGCCGCAACAAAGACAACATTCGATGCGTTCGATAAGATGATAGGTACCATCACCGATACCATGTTCTACATAGAGCGCAATGCTCATTCCAAAACACAACTATTGGCAATGGCAGTTCGCATGCAGTATATGGTCTCTAATAAGCCGTTGCCTGCAGGAGTATAATGCAACTTTGACCTGATAGCATACAGGAATATCACAACTAAACAAGCCACGCGCTATGAATAACCTCATTAACTTCCGGTCGTTTTCCAACCAGGCTGATGCACAAGCTGTAGCCGACAAATTACAGAACGCAGGTATTACCGCCGACGTGAGCAAAAAAGCACGGCGCGGAGATGCCTTTCTGCAGGTAGGCGATTATGTTGATGACTATGTGCTCCGCATCTCACCCGCCGATTTTGAGAACGCCAATAAGATCTTGTTCAAAGAGCAAGGTCTCGATATCAGCACTATTGACCCCTCACACCCCTTAATGGCACTCACTACCGATGAATTAAAGGACGTTGTCGCCAAACCTGATGAATGGGGTGCAGACAACTATGTCATAGCCTCAGCACTGCTGAAGAACAAAGGCATTGAATATACAGACGAAGAACTGAAACAACTGCAGAATGAACGTCTATCCTTTCTTGCTCGCAGAAAGAAGGCAAGCAATACGCTTATAATAGTAGGCTACCTTCTGGCACTGTTTCCTTTATTGCTCAATGGCATCAGTGGCAATAGTCACCTGCCCAATTTCTTTCAGAATGTAAGGTGGTATTTCCCGGGACTACTGAGCCCCTCCATAGCATGGTCTGTATTGGTGTCGCGCACCACGCTCCCCAACGGCAGGCGTATAGCCACTTACGATGATGCCTCCATTCGTCATGGTATGTTTATCGTTGCTGCCAATATCATCACCTGGGTCATTAGTCTGGCTATGATGTGGCTGTCGTAATACCGGCTATTTCAATTGTTGATGTATGATGTATGCACCCTTATAGGCTGCAATACGCTCCGGCAATCCATATTGTCCATGAGCCTCAAATACAGCAAAGGGAACATTATTCCTGATCAAAGAGTCGATCGCTGCATCATGCAGGCACCATGCGTTTGCGTCCAGTTCATTGTGATAGAACATCAGATCGATATCCTCAAATGAAGGCGTATTGAGTACCAGCTTTATATGTTTGGGCAATTCATTGGTTACATCTTTATAGATCTTCGTATTGTGCAGCTTCACCATTCTCGCCTCATTACCGGAGTTATGTGCTTTGTATATCGCCACAGGGTTTAAAGTGAATAGCGCCACAACAATAATGACCAACGTAAAAAGCAATTCATTGCGCCTTACCCTTTCCTTCAACTCCATAAGTCCTGCAGCTATCAGTAGGTAACCCATCGGTGCTACCACAAAGGCGTAGGGCACCCATTTGGTGGCCACTATCAGCGAGAAGAAAGAGAACACAATAGTAAAGATGCTCAGCAAAGCTATCGCAGCTTTGTTCTCCCTTACGTTTGCGCGTATCTGCCTCAGCAATACCCACATGCCCACAGGAATAAAACAACAGGCAATAGCACCATAGTATCTGGGCAACTTACCTACATAAAAGAAGATACTGCCCTTATGGTCTTCCAGCACCTCTGTTATATGGCGCGAGTTGAACGCATATTCATACTTAGCCTCTTCCGGAAATGTATGCAGAATATATAACTGCCACGGAAGAAATACAGCAAGACACACTATAGCTGCCAATAACATATACGACAGGTCCCGCCTGCTGTCTTTGTCCCTTATAGAAAGGAGCAGATTCATACCCCACCCTGCAAATACCACCGCACCGGTCAGCCACTTATTCAGCACCGCACATCCCGCAAACACACCCGCAAGCAATACCCACTTCATTTCTTTGCCGCTCAGGTAGCGGACATACGCCCAGAACGAAGCCAATACATAAAAGCCGAATGCCACATCATTATGGTCAGTGCCCTCAAATCCCGATATCAGCTCCAGTTGAAAATTACATAGCGCCATCAGCAATGCGGCCACTAGTGCACCCTGTCGACTATGAAGCAGTTGCCTGGCAATACCATACACCATCAGCGGCATCAATGCACCCATCAATACAGATGGGTAGCGCATAGTCAACTCAGATACCCCGAAGAGTTTCATGCTTAGTGCCATCTGCCACATGAACAGTGGTTGCTTATGCAGCCATATATGATTACAGCACCAGGCAAATTTATCATAGGCTTGCACAGGGTGTGCTCTCAATATGGGTTGCAGCGGATCATTCATCAGGTTACGGGCTACCAGCGCATGAAAGCGCTCATCCCAGTCATGCAGAAAGGCATCCTGCATGGCCATATACAACCGCACTATCAACGATCCCGCAAAGAGCAGCGCCAGAGTCATCCGCTCTCTGCCACTATGCAGCAACCATAGACAAGCTATGATAAATAGTATGGCAGCAGAGGCAAGCAGGATATATGAGGTCATGATAGTTATATACTGTGGGCTAAATTACTATAAACAACTGCAATAGCACAACTCTGCCGGCTATTTCCAGATATGGAAGTTCAGCCTCAGTTGCTTGTCTTGCAGCAGCCTGCGCCAGTCTATGAACAGGAACAGTGCTATGATCACCACCCCCAGCAGACTCCCCGTTATACTCTTCCACGACAGCATGCCATTAGCTATGTCTGTAGCATTGGTGGCAAAGTAGTCTCCGGTCATTACCATCACCATATCGCTGGTAAACTTGCCCATAAAGAATGCGGGCAATATTCTTATAGCATTGATACGGGCCATGCCACTAGCCGTGAATAGCGGCGTAGAGGGCAGCGGCATAAGGGTATAGAGAAATACAAAAGTGGGTATCTTCCACCCTGCTGTGCGTAGCTGCTCCCCTATAAAGTGAATGTCGTCATTCTTTTGCGGCAATATCAGCTTATCAGAAAGGTAGGGAATGTACTTGCTCAGCGTATATCGTCCTATGGTAGAGCCTATCACACCGGCGACCAGCACCATCCATATATCCAGATGATACCGCATCTGAAAGAACACCATGACTATCCATGCAGGCGGACCGAAAAACGGCACCAGATCTACAAGGAGCGCGGCAAGAAACACATAGACATATGGCCAGATCACACTGCAAGGTATTAAAAAAGTAAGCCAATCAGGATATTAAAGACCTGATTCAGATCATCCCATTGCACCGTTAGGTGCAAAAGGTTTGTAGAAAATGGCACCTCCCCTCGACTCTCGCGAGCCGTAGGTTCGCGCCCTATCTCAACTGATACCCGACCCGCCATGTGTTCAAAACAACAAAGCCCCCTATAAAATAGGAGGCTTTGCATGGGTATGATCTGTATAGATTATCTCATGAACAACAGTTCGCGATACTTTGGCAATGGCCACAATTTATCGTCAACTATCAACTCCAGCTTATCTGCATGGTAGCGTATAGCATCAAAGTAAGGCTTCACCTTATGGCAATAAGCCAATGCGCGGGCATGCATATCATCTATATTGTTGGCTTCTTTACGCGCCTGTATCATCGCTTCCACATTGTCATTGATGTTCTGTATGTGGTTGCTCATCACCTTCACCAGGTTCAGCTGCGCCTTGTAGCCGCTTTCATCAAGTCCCAACTCCTTCAGGCCCTTTACATTCTGTATCATGGTATTCTGATACTCTATGGCTGCAGGCAATACGTGGTTGGTAGAAAGGTAACCAATGATACGTGCTTCGATCTGTACCTTCTTTACATAATCTTCCAGCATGATCTCGTGGCGCGCTTCCAGTTCGCGCTTGCTGAAGATGCCGTTGTCAAAGAACAGTTGTTTAGACTTATCGGTAACGTATGCGTCCAGTGCTTCCGGAGTGGTCTTGAAATTGTTCAAACCGCGGCGAGCAGCTTCTTCAGCCCATTCAGCGCTATAGTTATCCCCTTCAAAACGTATTTTCTTGCTCTCGGTAATGTAGCTGCGCAATATCTGCAATACTGCTATTTCCTTCTTCTCTCCCTTCTCTATCAACGCATCAACTTCCTTCTTGAACTGCTTCAGCGTATCGGTCATAATGGTATTCAACACCACCATTGGCGAACCGCAGTTAGCAGAAGATCCTACCGCGCGGAACTCGAACTTATTACCTGTGAAGGCAAAAGGACTCGTACGGTTACGGTCGGTATTGTCCATCAATACCTCAGGCAATTGTTTATGTATATCCAGCTTCAGGATCACTTCATCCTGCTCGCTGAACTTCTCTTTTACTCTTGATTCTACCTCATCCAATACCTGTGTCAGATACTTGCCCAGATATACCGAGATGATAGCCGGTGGCGCTTCATTGGCTCCCAGACGGTGATCATTGTTGGCCGATGCTATAGCACCGCGCAGCAGGTCTGCATGGTCATGTACCGCTTTGATGGTATTCACAAAGAAGGTAAGGAACATCAGGTTGGTGCGTGGTGTCTTGCCCGGCGACAACAGGTTCACACCTGTATCAGTAGCAAGGCTCCAGTTATTGTGCTTACCGCTTCCGTTCACACCTGCAAATGGCTTTTCATGCATCAGCGCTTTCAGCTTATGACGCTTGGCCACCTTGGTCATTACGTCCATCAGCAAGGTATTGTGGTCAACAGCTATGTTCACTTCTTCAAACATAGGTGCACACTCGAACTGTGATGGCGCTACCTCATTATGACGGGTACGCAACGGAATACCCAACTTGTAAGACTCCTGCTCGAAATCCTGCATGAACGCATAGACACGCTCAGGTATAGAACCGAAATAGTGGTCTTCCAACTGCTGACCCTTTGCCGGGCCATGACCCAGCAAGGTACGTCCGCACATCATCAGGTCAGGGCGTGCATTGGCCAGTGCCTCATCTACCACAAAGTACTCCTGCTCCCATCCCAGGGTAGCGGTTACCTTGGTTACGTTCTTATCAAAGTAGTGGCATACATCTACCGCTGCCTTGTCCAGTGCTGCTATCGACTTCAGCAATGGTGCTTTATGGTCAAGCGACTCACCATTGTAAGCAATGAATATAGTAGGGATGCAAAGGGTCTTACCCGAACCTGCCTCCATTATGAATGCAGGTGAAGATGGGTCCCATGCGGTATAACCACGTGCTTCAAATGTAGCGCGGATACCACCGTTAGGGAAGCTCGATGCGTCCGGCTCCTGCTGTATCAGTGCCTCACCGTCAAAAAGTTCTATCGCAGAGCCATCGCTCTTTATGGTAAAGAAGGAATCATGTTTTTCAGCAGTAGTGCCGGTAAGTGGCTGGAACCAGTGCGTAAAGTGTGTAACACCACGCTCTTCGGCCCAGGCTTTCATACCCACGGCTACCTGGTCTGCTATACGGCGCTCTATACGCTGGCCCGACTTCGCTGAATTCATAAGGCTCTTATATGCCTCATCGCTCAGTGATTCGCGCATGGCGCGACCTGTAAATACGTTACTTCCGAACATGCTGGTGATCTTCTTCTCACTGTAGCCGGAAACGATCTTCTCTTCGCTCTGCAATGACTGCAAGGCCTGAAAACGTAAATTCGCCATAAATATTAAATTTTGTGCGAATCTAGAAAATATTTCAGAATCAGAGAAATTTTTCGACATTTTTTCTTAAAAATGTCACATGTTTATTTATTTTACTACGTCAGTATATTGCCCATGGCTGGGCATGATCTACGTAAGAGCAAGCAAAATCAGTAGTTATAAAGTTTTTTGTAAATACCATTTCCGGCATTTTATTCAATTGCATATAAATATTAATATCTAAAGCCGTGCTGAAATAGGTGATCGGCAGATGTTCTTTAAAGTCTATACACCTGCGGCCATACCACTTATATACCGCCTCTTTGGCGCACCAGGCCAATGTAAAATATTTAGGATCATGACACATGGTCTCCTGCTCACTGTCGGAAAGGAACTTATTTTTGATCTGGTCTATCCTGGGGTGCCAGGTCTGTATATCTATACCCGCTGCATCAACAGGATCTACCGCTACAGCTATATAAGGCCAAGAGTGCGAAATAGAGAAATGGAACTCATCATCAGGAATACGAGGCTTATCATGCTCATCCTTATGAATAGTATGCAGCGGAAATTCAGCCTCCAGATGCGTCAGCAAATAACGCCCTGCCAAATGCTCAATACGCCGCTTATCATTCTTTATATCAGAAACGATCCCCGTCTTTTCAGCAAAAAAAGCCTCATCCTCCTCCACCATCCATATAGCTCCCCGGCCATGGTCACCTATATTCCATTCTTTAAGTAGCGGCATGATACAAATGTACATTGATAATGGCTCAATTGCTTAATGGCTCAATAGCTCAATTATTTGCCGATAATCTGCCGGGCGTAGACAGTGTCTCCGTCCAGCATTTAAAGGCCTGACGGCTGCAATCCTTTTATAATTTTATCACCTTGTTCCTGTACGTGCCACTTATGGAAAGCAAGTACATGCCGGCTGGAAGGCTGTATATGTCAACAATAGCGCTTTTGGTTATGATTCCGGAACGTACTGTTCTTCCATAAATGTCGCTGAGCGTGTAGGGCAGATCCAGATCTTGAGTTGACGCTTCAAGATGCAATTCTGTTGTTGCTGGGTTAGGGTAAACATTGAAAGGATTGGGATCATTTAGCTTTGTTACTGACAGCGGGTTTAAATTACAGTTGCGCAATGGCGCGGGGCCGGGGTAAATACCAGAAGTTGTAACTGAAACCAGGGAGACATTGCACAATGTGTCTACGGTGTATGTCCATACTTTACTGTTCATGCAGCCAGACAGGCAATCGCCCCAACCTAGTTGAAACGCATATTGCCGGTTTGAACCGCCAGCAAAAGTGATATGGCTTCCGTCACCTACTATAAGTGACAAATAACTGGCACTATAGATACCGGGGAAATGAAGCAGACTATCTCCAAATGCTTTGATGTTGATGACCCTGTTTGCCGTAAGTGTGGCTAAGAAATAGCCAGATATTGAAGTGACACCGGTAATCATAACGCCATGTAAACGACAGAACGTATCGATTGCCGTTCCAGACCACGCTATAGCAGGGTCGTAACTAACCTGAAAGCTAAAGGGTATCCGATATTCATGGACGCAGTAATTATTGAATATCGAATCTGCGAATATGGCTGATCCAGTATTGCAGATGGCTGCCATACCTGCCATTACGGTATCGTAGTACTGGTTCGGAATCTCAATATAGATGGTGTCAGGCGAATGGGTGTTGTAAAGGTGTTGCAGGGCAAGATAACGGCAATCATTTTCGTAACTATGAACAAGCGCTGCTGATGGCGCGCAGGATGAGGCTACTTGTGATTTTACTTGTAGAGCACAAAATAATAGAAGGATAGAGATCAGGTATTTTTTCATAGAAACCAGTTTTTATAAAGTTAGGATTTGTCAAGTGGATATTAGCGATTATTTGATGTTATGTTTTTGGTACTGTCCCCTATTCGGCGTAGTCTTCCTGACGCAGTTTATCCCAATCGTCTCTCTCACTGTCGCGAGAGTTAGTCCCGATTTTTTCGGGACGCTCTCGTGACGACCTGATTTAACGGGTCTCTGACCCGAATATTTCTTCCATTGCTGGGTGTAGTCTCTGACTACGCCCACACGGCTTGCGGTCTCCCGACCGCCTTACCACACCCAACACAAACATTCTGCTAATTCTGATTCAGACAACCGCATCATAACTATAATTTTCTCATTGACGCAACCATTTTTTCATAACTGCAAAAAACTCATACACACCCTCCTCACACTCAAAAAACTGATACAAGTTATCCACACAAAAAAGATCCATGGTGGTACGAAAAGTGTACCATCATGGTACAGAAAGTGGACCACCATAGATTTTCGTTCTGCCGATATAATTATTGTAGCCCAACTTTACTGCCGCAAAAATTTTATCCTGTGGAAACAAACAACAACAAAAAGCAAGCAGCACGCAATCTCTTCCTCCACTCCGACAGAACCCGTGCCGAGATCGCCGACCTTATCGACATCAACACCAAAACCCTCTACCTGTGGATCAAACATGGTCGCTGGGAAGAAATGAAACTCGCTGCTCGCCAAACACCCGCCAACCTGCTGCAAGACCTGTACGACCATATCGGGGCCGTCAACAACAAAATAAAAGAGCGCGAAGACCGTTGTCCCACTTATCAGGAGGTAGAAATGCTGCGCAAACTATTTGCCTCTACCAAACACATTCAGCGGCTCAACGTGGGTGCATACATCGAAGCATTCACCGAACTCACCTCATTTATCAACGAGTACGACCACGATTTGGGCAAGAAAGTACTATCGCTCACCGATAAATACATAAAAGGATTGATCAATCCACTCAGCCCCGAGGCGTATAAACATGTCAGCGATGTCAACCGCAATCTCGACAAGGCAAAGGAACAGGAAGAAAAAGAGATAGCCGAACTGGAGCAAGAAGAAACAAAAGAACAGGAAGCAAAGAATTCGGCTGTCCTCATCCCGTTGCCCGTAAATGTCGAAGATCATCCCGATGCAATAACACCTGAACCAATCGTCTTACCCACGCCTGTGCCCTTCATTAAGATTCT
The DNA here is from genome assembly GCA_947447465.1 of Chitinophagaceae bacterium. Taxonomy (GTDB): domain Bacteria; phylum Bacteroidota; class Bacteroidia; order Chitinophagales; family Chitinophagaceae; genus Flavipsychrobacter. The sequence goes on from CANFKE010000014.1 coordinate 33,021, forward strand.
TAAAAGCACACCATCATTCTTCGTCCGTCCACCCCTTAGACACTATTTCCCGGCATTACTGTACAAGGTAATCGGGCATCATCGGGCATTCTTCCATTACATAACCCATTCAAAACCAAACAATAACGACAATTCTATGCCCGATGAAAATTTACAAGGAACAGGGCATTGAGCAACATATAGCATTACATCCTGCCGGATGCCACTAACTAGATACAATTAAAAGATCGGGAAATATTAGGGTGCTACGGGAGCATCTGCTTTTTTATCGGCACTGCTGAATACATATTGTATCAGGTTGGCACCCATTTGCAGGGCAGCAATGTGCTTTTCGGGGTTGTCATGATGCACTTCAAAGTCTTCCCAGCCATCGCCGAGGTCGGTCTCATAGCTGTAAAAGCATACCAGACGACCTTTGTAGATCAGTCCGTATCCTTTGGGTGGCTTATTGTCGTGCTCATGTATCTTAGGCAGTCCATTGGGGAAATTGAACTTCTGGTGGTAGATAGCATAGGTAAAAGGTAACTCTACTAATTCCAGCTCGGGAAATACTTTTTTCAGGGCGGGGCGCACATAGGGATCCAAACCGTAGTTGTCATCTATATGCAGAAATCCGCCACCCTCCAGGTACTTTCTGAGGTTAGCTGCTTCGGCATCATTCAGCGCCCAGCGGCCATGACCGGTCATATGTATGAACGGATAGTTGAAGAGCTCATTGCTGCCCACCTCTACTCTTGCCTCCTGCAGGCTGAAGGTAGTGTGCAATTGTTCATTGCAATAAGCGGCAAGGTTCTTTAAAGAAGTAGGATTGGCATACCAGTCGCCGCCACCATTGTAGATGAGGAGGCCCAGCTTTATATTTTGTGCAGACACCTGCATACTCATCAAGATGCAGGCCAGTAAAACAATATATCTCCTAATCCTTCCCATCATTGATCATGTTAAAATGCGCACAAGCTGCTATGGCAGCGGTCTCTGTACGTAAGCGCTGATTGCCCAACGTTACCGGCACAAATCCGTTGTCCATACACAAACTTACTTCATCGGCTCTGAAATCTCCTTCGGGACCGATAAGAATAACAGTTTCTGAACATGGCTTTAACATTTCGGCAAAAGGTGTTCTCGGCTGCTCACTGATGCAATGAGCAATGTACTTGTCTTTGATATGCCCGAATTTTTTCACCACCTGAGCTATCGTCATCATATCAGACAATTCAGGAAGGAAATCCTGCTGAGACTGCAGCAAGGCCGAGGTGAGTAATTTTTCCCACCGCTCTTGCCTGAAGTGCACTTTTTCTGAGCGGACGGCAGATATAGGGGTGATGGATGCCACACCAAGTTCGGTAGCTTTTTCGAGCAGCCACTCATTGCGGCTGTTGTTTTTGGTAAATGCGACACAAAGATGAAGACTATGCTGCTTATGAGCGCAGAAAGTAACCTCCTGCAGCACCACATCACAACGATGACGCTCTGCATTGCGAATAGTACCCACCGCTACATTGCCCTTTCCATCGGTGATCATCAATTGGTCACCGGCCTCCATTCTCAACACCTGCCATATATGTTTTGCGGTGGCTTCGTCCAGTGTTATCGTTTCGTGTTCGATTAATTTTCCGTTAAAATAAAATCTGGCGAGATTGGACATTCTGCAAAATAAAGAAAATAATCAGTTAACGTAAAACCATTTGATTATCCGTTATCATTTTTCTAAGATTAAGCAAAGCATAGCGCATCCTTCCCAATGCGGTATTGATACTTACACCGGTAAGTTCAGATATCTGTTTGAAACTCTGGTCGGCATATATGCGTAAAACTATCACCTCTCTTTGTTCCTCGGGCAGCAGCTCCACCATTTTGCGCACACTTTCATGCACCTGGCGGGTCTCTATGCCATCGGAAGCCAGGTCTCCGGCACCAAAGAGCACAGATATATCCTGTCCGTCGGGGAGCGATACGGGAATGTTCTGGCGGGAGCGGCGGAAGTGGTCCATACAGAGGTTATGTCCTACCCTGATAGCCCAGGGGAGAAATTTACCCTGCTCGGAATAACGACCGCTTTTGATGGTCTTGATGATCTTTAAGAAGGTATCCTGAAAAATGTCTTCTGCCAGATACTTATCTTTCACCAGCATGTATATAGACGTATATACTTTGTCTTTGTGGCGAGTGATGAGTACTTCAAGGGCTCTCTCATTACCTTCTGAAAAGGCATGTGCTAACTGGGCGTCAGAATAGTGGGATAACTGCATAAATCTACTTTTTAGAGTCCGGCGTATAGGGGTACACCGGCAATTGTTCGCAATAAATTAAAGTAGAAGTATGTTCGCTATAGAGAAGATTTTATGATTAAATACGATGCAAAAAAGTCAAAAAAAACGACACTGCCAAAATTAATTTAACACTTCGGAATGTCGTTTTTTAACTGTTCCTATATACTAAGACGAGAAACAAAGCAGAAACGTTAGGCAATTTCAAAAAAAAATCAGCATTATTTTTCAGTACCCGATCGATGCCCCTGTAATTTATGTATCCATTCTTCCAAAACAGGCACATGATCAGCATATCTATCGGCAAACAGGGCCTGATGACCATTGATCCGTTTAAAACCGGCCACCATCTTGTTGATGTCTATATTTTTTTGAGTAGCTGCCATAAACAGACGAGATTCGGACAAATGCTGAGCCAGATATAGCTGCTCCGTTTGCCCCGGAGTAGGAATAAGTATGGCCCCTCTGTTGAGCAACATGAGGTCCATGATCGTTGAATAGCCGCTGCGGCAAACCACCAAAGCAGCCCCCTGAATGACATGCGCCAGATCGGGGCCACCTAACCGGCTATGGTAGGTAACATGCGCGGGAATATCATCGGGCATCTTTTGTTCTTTGCCCGCAACGAAGACCACTTTACCCTTATACTCCTTCACCTGCCGCCAGAGTATCTTTTCAAGAATAGAGCGCTGCGGCTCGGGGCCAGAAAGCAGAATAAGCAGGTAGCCATCCCAATTGGGCTTTATGCTGACACCCTGAAACTGAGAGAGCAGCCCTATATATCTATGATGAGCGGGCAGATGGGCAGGATGCGACAACCTGCCGGCCAGATTGATATCGCCGGCCACATCGGGGGTCCAGACCTCATCGAACTGGGCGAGGTATTTATAATGCAGTTTTTGCACGAGTCTGTCAGACCCTTTGCCCATACCTGTCTGCACCTCCAGTTGATGAGTAATGATCACAGAGGGCACACCGTGGTGGTGCAGTCCGTAGCGATTATCTGAAATGATACCGTCGATGTTCAAATGTTTCAAATGGTCGGCGAGCCACTTCTGTTCTCTTTTTATGGCATTACAGACAGCCGGCACGCTCCCTATCATACTGATCTTACCCAGACTATCGTGAGCAGAATAAGTAACGTTATACCCCTCTAAATGAATGGTTTCTATATCTGTATAAATATTCTCAATAAACGATCTCTGCCACTGGTTGCAGGCCACAATAACGTTGTGCCCCAAGGCTTTGAGGGTATTCATCAATGGCAAGCACCGGGTAGTATGACCCAGCCCCCAGTCGAGTGGCGCAACCAATATCCGCATGCCTGTTTTATTGCTCAATAATTTCCCTATTTTTACAAAACTAGTATGAAAAAGAAGATAGGAAGAATAATTATTTATACTTTTTTAGGATTTTCATTGATGGAATTAGCCGAGGGTTGTGTAAGCAGTAGCAAGAAGTGCGGATGTGGCAGCGACCTGATGAATGCCTACAGAAGGCCAAGAAGGAGATAAAAAACTGATTTTTTATGTGGCAGGGACAAAATACGTGGATCCATTACGTTAAGAACATCATAGCAGCCGATATATCGTCGGCCATATTTCTGGCATCATTCCTACGCAGGAGCAATATGAACAAGAGCTACCTGACCCACCTGGAGGTAATAGACCTGCAACGATACAAACTGATCACCAAAACAAACAAAGTAAGGGCCGCACTCAATGAGAGCGCCAGCACCCCATTCATCTTTTTTGTGGGCAAAAACTAGCCGCAGCAATATTCCTACAGTAACTTGAGCTAATTAAAAGTATGTTAAGTGCTTGTATTGCCATACATGCCGAACTTTCTTTTAATTACTTTTGTCGTTTTTACCCTATTATAGTATTTTAGCAGAACAGCACAACTAAATGAATGGAATACGAAATTAAACATTCTGGAAAATTCAATTACCTGGAAGAAGGTACCGGTGAGCCATTGGTGCTCCTGCATGGTCTGTTTGGCGCTTTGAGTAATTTCAAAGACCTGGTAGATCATTTCAAACATTCTTACAGAGTGATCATCCCACTGTTACCACTTTTCGACCTTACACTGCTGGAGACCAGCGTTGCGGGGCTTTCCAGATTCGTTACCAAGTTCATAGAACATCAGCAGCTTAAAGATGTGCACCTGCTGGGCAACTCACTGGGTGGCCATGTAGGATTGGTATATCTATTGAAACACCCTGAAAAAGTAAAGACGATCACGCTTACGGGCAGTTCAGGCCTGTTTGAGAACGGCATGGGCGAAACCTATCCTAAGCGTGGCGACAGAGAATATATCCGCAAAAAGACCGAGCTTACCTTCTATGACCCTAAGGTTGCCACCAAAGAGCTGGTAGATGAGGTGTTCGAGATAGTGAACTCGCGCATGAAGGCGTTGAAGATCATTTCTCTGGCTCGTTCTGCCATCAAACACAATCTGGGTGATGAACTGAACACCATAACCACGCCTACCTGCCTGATATGGGGAAAGAATGACACGATCACTCCTCCTATGGTAGCTGAAGAATTCAAAACACTGATCCCGAATGCGGAGTTGCACTGGATAGACAAGTGCGGACATGCACCGATGATGGAAGTACCTGATGAATTCAATAAGATACTGGCTGCGTTTCTTGCCAAACACAAATAAATGTATTGTCACCTGACAGCCATATTACTGACCAAGGCAATATAGCCGGTGAGCATGGCCTTCAATTTGTGATATATAACAATAACGAAACCCGAGGGATATGAGCATGACGCGGTTAATTTCATCATTAGTACCGATACTGACGCCGGAAGACACCGGAAGCAAGGCGTTGGCACTGATGGAAGAAAATAAGTTGGCAGAATTGCCTGTGGTGCAGGACGACCTATATATAGCACTGGTAAAGGAAGATGACCTTATGGACATGGCAGACAGCGAGCTGCCGCTAAAAGACACCGAACTATTACTGACCTATAAGCCGGCCATACCCGCCACATCTCATCCTTATGAAGCCCTGCGCCTCATCACACAAATGGAGCTGGATGTGCTTCCTGTAGTCAACTTTGAGCAAAAGTATCTTGGTGCCATCACCAAAGACACCATGCTTCAATACATATCGGAGCACAGCAGCTATGAGACACCCGGTGGTATCATAGTGCTGGAGATGGAAGCGCGCAACTATAGCCTGTATGAGATAGCCCGCATCTGCGAGAATGAGGATGTGACCATACTGAATGCGCAGGTACACACCACACCTGAAGGCACGATGGAAGTGACCATAAAGACCAACCGATCGGCACTGGAAGCGGTGGTATCTTCACTGGAAAGACACGACTACCGAGTAAAGGAAGTATTTGGCGACCAGAAGAACATGGAAGATGTGATGGGCAAATACAACCTGCTGATGAATTACCTAAACATGTAAATGCAACAATGATAGCAATAGACCACGTACTACTGAGTGATGAGATAGTTGAAGAGAACTTTCTCTGCGACCTTAACAAGTGTAAAGGTGGCTGCTGTGTAGATGGCGACTGCGGCGCGCCGATCACTCATGAAGAGTCCATGATCATTGCAGATCTATATCCGAAAATAAAGCCGCATCTGGAGCCTCAGTATCTGCCGGAGATAGAGCGCCAGGGCACACATACCACCGACCCTGAGCATGGGCTGGTGACCCCAACTGTAAACGGAGGTATCTGCGTATATGGCTATACCGATGAGTTGGGCATTGTTAAGTGCGGCATAGAAAAAGCATGGAAAGAAGGACATATCAACTTCAGAAAGCCTATCTCGTGCCATCTGTTCCCGATAAGGATAGTATCTAACCCGGGCTATGAGCTGGTGAACTATGAGCCAAGACAACAACTATGCAGACCCGCCTGCAAACAAGGCAATAAGCTGAAGGTGCCTGTATATAAATTTCTGAAAGAGGCCATTATACGCAAATATGGTGAAGAGTTTTACGACACCCTTTCGGCAGTGGCAGACAAGATGAAAGCAGATAAGAATAAATAAAGGATACACAATAATAGTAACGGCAGATGGTACATACCATCTGCCGTTATTGTTTATCTGATGATCATTCGACCACCTGTGCCATGATGGAGGTGACCATGATCGCCATGATGACGTTGATAATAAGTGCCCCTGCCACGTGGTTCGCGAACAATACACGATGAACAATTGACAGTAGCTATCAGTACTGCTATAACAATGATCAGTTTCTGCTTCATAAGTTGACCCTTGTTGTTTAAACTCTGTATCTATGTTATCTGAATGAAAATCATGCCATGCCATTCTATTTGAGAACGGCACACAATGGTCAAGGATGTTGCGTCATTATTTTATTATTTTTGTCTCATGCGCGTATTTAAGTTTGGTGGAGCCTCAATAGCTACCCCCGAAAGAATGGAGGCCCTGCTCCCGATCATCAGAAATGAACAAGAACCTGTACTGCTGGTGGTATCGGCATTAGGAAAATCTACTAATGCGCTGGAAAAAATAGTGAATACCGCATGTGGCGGCAATAAAGGAGCTGCGCTGCAACTGGCCGAGCATCTGGAGCAGGAACATCTGGAGTATGCCCGCACATTGCTGGACGATACCCATTACCAGAAAGCAGAAGAAAGCCTGCGTATCTATTTCAAAGAATTGAACAGGGGCATAGAACAAGCTGACGCATCCTGCTATGACCTTTCTTATGACCAGGTGGTATGTATGGGTGAGGTATGCTCTACCCTGCTGCTGCAATTCTATCTGGTACAGAATGGACTGCCATTTGATTGGGTAGATGCCCGAACTGTAATACGGACTGACGACACCTACAGAGATGCCGCTGTTGACTGGAACTTCAGCAAGCAACAAGTGCAGGCTGTAATAGGCCGTAAAATGAAGGCAGGAAGATCTATACTTACGCAGGGATTCATAGGTGCTACAACAGAAGGTAAATCTGTTACACTGGGGCGTGAAGGATCGGACTATACCGCGGCTATATTTGCGGCCATGCTGCAACTGGAATCGGTGACGATATGGAAGGACGTGGAGGGATTTCTGAATGCCGACCCCAAGATGTTTGCCAATACGGTGAAGATCGAGAACATATCGTATAATGAGGTGATAGAGATGGCATTTTACGGTGCGCAGATCATTCACCCTAAGACCATAAAGCCGCTACAGAATAATAATATACCGCTCTACGTCAAATGTTTCCTTGACCCTTCTCTGAAGGGGACTACCATACAGGGAGAAGTGAGCGGTATCAACTACCCGCCACTCATTGTTTTGAAGCACGATCAAATATTGCTGCAGGTAACCTCTCGCGACTTCTCTTTTATTACCGAGGACAACCTGAGCAAGCTCTATGCTATGTTCCATGCCCGGAAGGTGAAGATAAATCTGATACAGAATGCCGCCATCAGCTTTGTGGCCTGTATAGATAACAGGGCAGACAAGATAAAAGAACTCACAGAAGAGCTGAGTAAGGACTACAAGGTACTTTCTAATGAGAATGTAAGCCTGCTGACCATTCGCCATTATACCCCTGAGATAGTAGAAGAGTTAACCGGAGGCAAGCAGCTATTGCTGAAGCAGGAGACCAGAAAGACGTTGCAGGTGGTGATGAAATGAGGGGTGGGCGAAAAGTAACTTCTATGCTACTTATAAAATTTTTGTAGAGACGCAATCAGGCGTCTCTACGTATTTAAATGCATGGACCAACATTAGACATTACTAAGGTGTAGCGCTGATGTTATTTACTTGACCGGAACTTTCTGTTCTACCAGTTTGTCTTTGGAACTACCTATTGTGAGTAGTTTACCGAGGCTGATGAAGAAACCAATGACCATGATGATGACACCCAACCACAACACATTGATGTATGGGAATACCAATGCTTTAAGCACTATGTAATCGTCCATAGGATTGGTCTGTTTCACCATGATCTCTGCAGAGGCTGAATCGGCTGATTTCACGATGATGTTCTCGAGTCTTGCATACAGATCCATTGAATGCACAGTGTCCTCTATCCTGTAAACAGACTCCTTGTTATGCACTACATAGATAGGTGCTATCTGATGCACACCTCCGTAAATATCGTGCACAGTAAGATTGGCTGAAACGGCTATATCATCGGCACCACCGGCAAAACGAGCATCTTTCACATCGCGTGTAAATCCGTTAAAGATCATGAAGCCATTGTCGAGGTAAATAGTATCACCGGGATTGCTTACCAGACTGCGTTTGTAGGTGCTGGTATCAGACTTGCTCTTGTCTGTGGCCATGCTGATGTAAGTGAATATATCCCTGTTCCAATAGTGCTTGGTAGATGGGTTAGCACTCAGTCCGCTCTCATTACCCTTAGGATTGATAAAGGCATCGGGATAAAGCATGAACTCTTCTTCTACCTTCTTGGCTGCAGAATCCAGGCGTTCGAACTTTACTTTATAATAGACCCTTCTGTCTTTGCCCGGCACACTGCTATCCCCAATATAGGTAGCAAAGTAATCGCCCATGGCCACGCCTCTACCCAATGGCAGTAGTTCATTTTCACGACTTTCGATCGCTTCTTCTTCAGGAGTGTTCTTATTGAATGTAAATGCCTCACCGGTAGTATTGAGGGAAATAGCATGCTTGTTGTATGACGACAACAAAATACCCAACAATACCGCACCAAAGCCGAAGTGAGCTACAGAAGGTCCGAGGTTTTTGAATTTGAGTTTTTGAATGACCATGCCGTATGCCAGACTGGCAACAATGGCAAAGCATGAAGTGAACAACATGACCGAGTACTGCGGGGTGGTTATCTTCTGACCGTAACCAATAGCTAAAGACATGACCGCAGAAATAGCAGTAACAATACCTATACGCTTCCAGAGGGTCTTGGCATCAGTATCTTTATACTTCATGAAAAGGGTAAGTCCGGAAAGGAGACCAATAATGATGGCGATCCATACCTGCTGGTTATTGTAATCTCTTACCAGATTAGTAGATGGCGCAAAATCCTTACCGGTTATCTTCTTGGCCAATGGTGCCCAAACCGGGAGAGAAGTAATGGTGATGATCATTACCGCTGAGATGCACAATACAGCAGAGCCAATGAACATCCAGAACTCGCGGGATAATGTAGCCTCTTCTGTTTTGATACGGGGCATTGCCTTCCAGCGCCATACAAGCAGACCAACAGTGATGAGTAACAACCAACCAATAACGGCAAGCAGATGATAAGTAAGCGCTTCCCCATCTCCGGTGAAGGCATGTACCGATGTTTTACCCAAAATGCCGGTGCGAGTAAGGAATGTAGAATACCAAACCAGCAGATGTGCCGCTGTAAGGAAGATCATGGTCATGGTGAGTGCCCTGCCAGTGCTCTTGAAAATAATGAGTGTATGCAGACCTGCGATCAATACCAACCAAGGCACCAGAGAAGCATTCTCTACAGGATCCCAAGCCCAATAACCACCGAAGTTGAGCGACTCATAAGCCCAAGCACCACCCATGATGATACCGGTACCCAGAACTGCACCGCCTACTAAAGACCACGCAATAGTAGGTTTAATGAACGTTTTATAATCGCCCTTCCATAATGCGGCTATGCAAAAGGCAAAAGGAATAAGTGATAATGCGAAGCCAAGGAACAAAACCGGAGGATGAATGACCATCCAATAGTTCTGCAGGGAAATGTTGAGACCATTACCATCTTTAATAAAGCTCATGTAGTTAGGTGAGGAGAAGATCGGCGCTTCCTGCATAGCATGACGCAACAATAGGAACGGAGTGCTCCCCACCTTGATGGAATCGCCGAAATAGAGCCCCAGCAACATGGTACCCAGTATTACCTGAGTCATGGCAATGATGGTCATAGTGCGGGTCTCCAAAGTTTTGGCGGTGCGCATAACTATCAGCCCCAGAACGCTGTGCCAGAACATCCACAACATGAAGCTACCTTCCTGACCTTCCCAAAAGCAGGAAAGCAGGTATTTACCCGGCAGATCGTAAGACGAGTGCGACCAGGCGTAATGGTATTCGAAAAGGTGATTGGTAATTATATAATAGAGGGTAACAAAAATAGAAATGATGGCAGCGGTGTGCAGCATAAAACCACCTCTTGCCATTTTCAGCCATGTATTGCTGCCCAAGGGGTCTTTTTGCTCCTGCCTTACTGCATTGAAGTAACTGACCGTACTGAACAACGCCGCTACAAAAGATGTGATAACAAAGAAATATCCCAGTTTCCCAGGCATCAGATGCTCTCCTAAAAATTCTGCAGCCATTTTATAAGTAAAAATTTAAAACCTGCCTGCCGGCAGGCAGGGTGAAAACTTAAAAATTGTTTCTCGTAGCCCGGAATTCAACGGGTACTATTTTGAAACATTAAAATTGATCTATCGCAGGTGAAAAATCAAATGCAATAACCTATAAGCCTATTGAATGCAGACATAAGCACTACACACCCTCTCCCACGACCATATCCTTCTTGTACTTGGAAGGACACTTCATCTGAATGCCGCTGCAAATGAAAGTATTGTCTTTCATGTAGCCTTTCATTACCAATTGCTCGGATTTGTCGATGTCGCGCGGAGGAGCACCGTTGATGAACACCACCTGATGCATGGTGCCGGCTTTATCCTTGGCATAGAAGGTAAATTTGTTAGGATCGGTCTTGGCGTCGTAGTTTATGCCTTTGGCCTTATCAAAAAAGCCAATAACATGATAAGATTTGCCGGGTGTTTTAGCGGCAGAGTCAAAAGTCTCGTAGGTACTGAAATTGATGAACGTAGCAGAAATACCTGCAATAGCCACCACTACCAATAACAATAATGCAATATGTATCTTTTTCATAAAAATCTATGAAATGCAAAGTTAAGGTAAAACGGGTAAGTGTATTTCTTCAATATTATTTTAACATAAACCCAAGTCCAAAGATTATATTTACGTCTAATTGTATGTAACACATTATCAATAGTAAAATTATCCAATTTATGAAAAGGTCTCTACTCTGCTCTATCCTTTGTTTGTACTGCCTGAGTCAAACATCAGCACAGACCCCATTCACTACAAGAGATTCCGTATTCATTAATAAGATCAATGCATCCGTGCTTTTGCACGGGGATATGTGGTGGGACCCTGTTTCTCAACTACCTAAATGTGAATTTCCTAAATATACCGGCAAAAACATTGGATTTGTCAGTTCACTATGGATGAGTGGCTATGATGCAGGAGGTCAGCTACATGTATCCTCACAAACCTACCGCCAGAGTGGCAATGACTATTGGCCCGGCCCTCTGGATGCCAGCGGGAATCTGAACTATTCGACGTCTGCTAACTGGGCGAAATTCTGGAAAGTACGTCGCTCTGACATTCAGTATTTTCAGAGCCTGACCACCCATACGACCAGCAATACTCCTGCGAGTATTCTTACCTGGCCGGCCGCAGGCAATACCTACGCTGCAGGATATGCAGGGGCTCCCCTTACCATAAGCGCAACTACAACAATGGCACCATTCATTGACCTTAACGCTAACGGCATTTATGAGCCACTGTCGGGTGAATATCCTGACGTAAAGGGAGATGAAGCCATCTGGTGGGCATTCAGCGATAATGGCCCTAGTCACAATAATTCTAACGGGCATCCACTAGGTGTGGAGATACATGCTATGTCTTATGGGTACGGGAGGGGTACACTTATAGACAATGTGGTGTATTATGAATATACGATCGTCAATAAATCGGGTAGTACCTATAATAATTTCAGGCTTGCACAATTCTCAGACGCTGACCTTGGCTATTACCACGATGACTATGTAGGATTTGATTCAGCACACAGGATGAGCATCTACTATAACGGCTATTTTGATGATGGATTTTCAGGTGGCCACCCTGCGGTATCATATGGCATTCATTGTCCGGTGCAGGGCGTGACGATGATAGAATTGCCCGGAGATGCGGGTACTACCTATGTACCTGCGGGCAACTTTGTATCTTACAACAATGACTTTTCGGTAATCGGCAATCCTAGTAATGATACAGGTTATGACAATTATATAAGAGGTAAGAACCGAAATGGCATATTATTCACCAATGACTGGGTAGGACCCGGATTGCCAACATTACCCACCGGCACCGGCCCTGTAATGCGTTATTTTTATCCCGGCGACCCCTCAGATTCTTCACAATATTCAGAGTGTGCCGCCGGCAATAATCCGGGTGACAGGCGCACAGTGTTATCTACCAATGATTTTACGCTTGCTCCCGGAGCATCTGCCAAAATAGTGATGGCACTTGTAGTTACAGACACCAATCAGGGAGGATGCCCTAATGTTAGCTTTCATGATATCAACACCGTTGCCGATACCGCATGGAATGTTTATCATAATCCACCTCCGCCACTACCTGCCGCTATCGGCAATATTAACGCAGGAGGTCAACTATCGGTACACCCCAATCCCGCAGGCAACTATCTGTATGTGGACATAGCCGGAGCAATGAGCACACGTGCTACCATAACAATTTACAATGCATTAGGACAACTGCAGGAAGCACCCGTTACAGATAATGCACAGGGAAAGGTGATCAACATTTCAGCATTACCACCCGCAGTATATTTTATGCATTATTGCAATGACGCAACACAGCGGGTAATAAAGTTCGTAAAGCAATAAACTCAGACGATACACAATAAAGCCGGAGCAACTGCTCCGGCTTTATTGTGTAAAAAGGTGAGATCGACAGTATTCAGATGTAGTAATGTTAAGGCATACATAATAACAGATATTGAATATTTAAAACTATTTTTACGATAACAAAGCAGATATTCAAGCTTTGTGTAGGTGCGGTGGTACATTTTTGTTGTGTTGTTATTTAAGTCAACAATCATGAGAATATTCTCCTTGCTCATTGTCATTCTTTTACTGTGCGGGCTGCATGCGAGCGCTCAGTATGACACCCGCATCAAACACATACCCAAGCACAAACCAACTGACTCGGCCGACTATGACGATGGAGATGACGATATGGACGATGAAATGGACATGAGCGACCAACACAGGAAAATGAGATCCATGCCTGCGGCACTCTCTTTATACCAGCCCATGAACAGGAACGGATCGGGCACAAGCTGGTTGCCCGATGCCACACCTATGTATGGCTATTTGCAACACTATAAAGAATGGATGTTCCTATTTCATGGTGATGTGTTCATCCGCTACAACAAGCAAGACCTGATGAACGCAGGCAGCCGGGGAGGAACGAAATTTGATGCACCGGATATGCTGATGGGGATGGTCCAAAGAAAGATAGGTGAGAAGGGGCTGCTGCACTTCAATGTGATGCTATCAACAGATGCTATTATTGCCGGCGGCGAAGGTTATCCGCTTTTGTTTCAGACCGGCGAAACATGGCAAGGCCGCCCGCTTGTTAACCGCCAACATCCGCATGATCTGTTCTCTGAATTATCTGTCAGCTATGCCTATGCTATTTCTGACAGAGCTGACGCCTACATGTATATCGGTTATCCGGGAGAGCCTGCCCTGGGCCCCGTCACGTTCATGCACAGAACATCGGGCATGTTCGGACCCGACGCACCTATAGGCCATCATTGGCAAGATGCTACACACATAACATTGGGCGTGGCAACACTGGGTATTCGTTACGGAAAATTCAAACTCGAAGGATCTTCATTTACAGGCAGAGAACCTGATGAACACCGATATGGTTTTGACAAACCACTATTCAATTCATTCAGCGGCAGGGTATCCTATAACCCCAACAATAATTGGGCATTGCAAGTATCTTCAGGCTATATCAAAAGTCCTGAAGCACTGACACCGCACAAGGACATTTTCAGAAATACGGCATCTGCTACGTGTGTATATCCGATGAGCAGGAACAAATATTTTACAGCGTCAGCCGTGTTTGGACAGAATATGTTTGCAAGTCAGAACCCATCTAATTCGGCACTATTGGAAGCATCTCTGAGAGTAAAAAAACTGGCCATTTATACCCGATATGAATTCGTACAAAAAACGGGAGAGGACCTGAACCTGCCGGCTATAGCCTATCGACTTGACAAACAATTTCCTATTCATGCACTAACTGTTGGCGGCAGCTATGACCTGTATCATTTTAAAGGCATTACTATGGCTGCAGGCGGACAATTTGCGGCGTATAAAGCTGATGCAGCGCTTAACGGGCTGTATGGCAAGATGCCTGTTTCGGGAGAATTATTCCTTCATTTTTATCCCAAGCTAATGAACTAGCCGAATAGTGGGCATTTATTGCACTGTCCTATTTACCTTTGCAGCCATTTAATTGCAGGACCACTGCTTTCTGATCGTTTTACTTATGAGTACATTATCCTTATTTGCCCAACCCTTCGTATCTGCTTTTATAGGCTGGTTCACAACGTGGCTGGCCTTTTATATGCTGTTCCATCCGCGCAAACCTATCCGTATATTCGGACTGACGATACAGGGTATCTTCCCTAAACGCCAGCATATCTTTGCTATAAAACTGGGTAATGTAGTAGCCAATGACCTGCTGAATGCCACAGAGATAGCTGCTAAGATCAAAGACCCAGAGCAACTGGCATCGGTAATGCCCGATATAGAAAAACACATTGACACCTTCCTCAATACCCGACTTAAAGAAAAGTTACCGGTCATTGCCATGTTCGTAGGACAGGGTATGCTGGAAAAAGTAAAGGAGAGCCTGATGGAAGAGATACAGGTAATGCTGCCGGAAGTAATAGGCAAGTATGCCGACAACCTGGTACATAAAATAGATGTACAGAAAATGGTCACCGAAAAAGTGGCCGGATTCTCGTCAGACAAGCTGGAGGAAATACTATCTGCGGTAATGAAGCGGGAGTTCAGATTGATCGAAGCTATCTGCGGTGTATTCGGCTTCCTTATAGGCTTGATACAGGTAGGTCTGTCGTTCGTACATTTCTAAGCGCATTATAACAGCAATACCAGTAGCGCATAAACGATCATAACGCCATCGGCATATAAGAGGTAATTGCGTTCGCTGTTATGTGTCTTCAGGTATTCCGCTACTACTCTTGTTACTATTGCCGTAACGATCACTGCTACCAGCCTGTAACAGATAGGATAACGCATGTACTGCACTACCCCGGCCACAACAAATAACAATAGTGAAGCATTGATGACCAGATAACTGTTTCTAAGCCCTACCAACTGCGGAAAGGTTTTGATATTGCGCGCGCTGTCTTCCTTTACATCACGAATATCGAAGATGATACAGAGAGTAAAGATGAACAGAAAGCGGATAGCTATCTCGTAAGGATAATCGCTTAAATGTCTTTGCCAGTATAGCATAGGGAGCACTGAAGTAACGATCGTCCAGACTGCGGCCAGTGATAATATCTTGAGCCAGCCAAAGTCCCTTATTCTCTTCTTTGTCTTAAAAGGCAACAACGGCAATGAATACGCGAAAGATATACCGCCCAGCAAAGCACATGCCCACAGCAGCCTGCCCGATAATGCCGACAATCCGTTCATAGCTATCCACATACCCAATATAGACATGATCGTATATACCTGCCGATGATAGGAGGTGACACTTGGCAAGCCAACCGCTGTTGAGGTGCGCCTGCGAATGGCCTTGTGCAGATTATAAACAACAAGTGTGCACCCCAGCACCAGCATGTCCAGTTTATTGAACCACGGGATAGGAATATCATTGATCAATCGCTCGGTGGCCATACACAGCCCCATAGCGCAAAGTGCGGTAAGTGAGCTTGTCAATAAAAACCAGTCGAGCAGTTTTTTCATGATTGAATTTGGTGCAGTAAAAGTCGCGAATATCGGGGATAAAGTAATATTGATAATTATGAAGCCCCGAACGCAGGTCCGGGGCTTCATTTATTTCATAAAAAATCTTGGGTCATCCTTACAGAGGCACATTACCGTGCTTGCGCTTAGGGCTGGCCACTACTTTGTTCTCCAGCATTTTGTATGCTCTGATCAGTTTCTGGCGGGTAGCTTCAGGAAGTATCACTTCATCAACAAAACCTCTTCCGGCAGCAACATACGGGTTGGCGAACTTATCAATGTATTCTGCTTCTTTTTCTGCGATCTTAGAGTACTGGTCTTTCGCTTCTGAAATTTCTTTCTTGAAGATGATCTCAGAGGCGCCCTTAGCACCCATTACCGCTATCTCGGCAGTAGGCCATGCATAATTAACATCCGCACCGATATGCTTTGAGTTCATCACATCATAAGCACCACCATAAGCCTTACGGGTAATAACGGTGATCTTAGGCACTGTAGCTTCGCTCAATGCATATAACAGCTTAGCGCCATTGATGATGATACCCTGCCACTCCTGGTCGGTACCCGGCAGGAAGCCCGGCACATCTACCAACACCAGCAACGGAATATTGAAGGCATCGCAGAAACGGGTGAAACGCGCGCCCTTGCGGCTGGCATTATTATCTAGCACACCGGCAAGATATGCAGGCTGATTGGCCACGATACCTATGCTGCGACCACCAATGCGGGCAAAACCTACCACTATATTCTCAGCCCATTCTTTATGCACTTCGAGGAAAGAATCTGTATCTACTATCTCCGCAATAACATCTTTGATGTCATACGGTTGATTAGGATTTTCAGGTATGATGGTATTCAGTGCAGCTCTTGTCTCATTACCTGCTTCATAAGGATATACCGGAGCATCGTCCTCGCAATTCTGCGGCATGTAGCTGAGCAGGTTCTTGATATTCTCTATACACTCTATTTCATTGGCACATGCAAAATGCGTCACCCCTGATTTAGACGCATGAGTATGCGCACCACCCAACTCTTCGCTGGTAACGGTCTCGTGTGTTACTGTCTTTACCACATTAGGTCCTGTAACGAACATGTAAGAGGTATTCTCCACCATCATGATGAAGTCGGTAATAGCAGGAGAATACACAGCACCACCGGCGCACGGGCCCATGATAGCAGATATCTGCGGTATCACACCCGATGCTTTTACATTGCGATGAAAGATATCGGCATAACCACCCAGAGATACTACACCTTCCTGAATACGCGCGCCACCGCTATCGTTCAATCCTATCAACGGAGCACCATTCTGCATGGCAAGGTCCATTACCTTCACTATCTTCTCCGCATGTGTTTCGCTCAGGCTACCACCAAATACGGTGAAATCCTGTGAGAAAACATAGATCAGGCGGCCATTGACGGTACCATATCCGGTAACGACACCATCACCCAGATACACTTCCTTCTCCATATCAAAGTCGTGGCTTCTGTGTGTCACCAACATGCCTATCTCTTCAAAAGAACCTTCATCAAGCAATAACAACAGCCTTTCGCGTGCTGTAAGCTTGCCCTTCTTATGCTGTGATTCTATTCTTTTAGCACCACCACCCAGATGGGCCTCTTTTATCTTTTCTTTGAGAATACTTACTTTATCCATGATTATTATATAAAATGACCAAACAAACCTAACACAAAAATGTTTGAGAACAAGTGACTTAAGCTATAATCTACACATAATTAGCTAATATCCTTATCTGCTGCCCATGCGGGCAAAGCCTCCGCTAATACTTCCATTTTGCTGCCCCGCGACCCTTTTATGAGTATAGAACTACCCGATGGTGGTTGCAATGCTACATGAGCTGCCGCCTGCGCAGAGTTCTCGAACCACTGATGACCGCCCTTAACATCGGCAAATTCTTTACCCACAAGTATCACGCCTGCCCATTGGTACTTATCAATGAGTGCTACCAATTCCTCATGTTCATGATGTTCCTCCGCGCCCATTTCTTTCATCCCCCCTATCCACAACATTTTAGCGGGAAGATCGGCCGAAGCGAAGTTCTCAATGGCCGCCTTCATGCTGGTAGGATTAGCGTTGTAGGCATCCATTATTACCTGATTGCTCCCCTTTTTCATCCACTGAGACCTGCTGTTGTCGGGGTTATAGGCCATCAGTGCGGACTGTATGTCCTCCATACTAACGCCAAAGTAAGTACCTGCCGCAATGGCCAGCATTACATTGGGGAAATTGTACTCACCCACCAGATTGGTGGCAATAGCATTTGTTTCTTCCGGGGTATCTACTTCGAGATGCAAAAAGACACCTTTCATGACCGGCCTGCCGGTATATAGGGCGTCAGACAGACCATAAGTTATCTGGTCGTTGATATCATGAGCCATAGGCCCGAGGTAGTCGAGCCCTGTATTCCTGAATATTTTGCCGCCATTTCCACGAATAAAATCGAACAGTTCACCTTTACCCTTACGCACGCCTTCTATGCCGCCAAATCCCTCGATATGGGCCTTTCCGCAATTGGTGATCACACCATAGTCGGGCAAGGCAATACGGCAATAGGCAGCTATTTCCTGTTGGTGGTTGGCGCCCATCTCTATGATGGCCATCTGTGCATCCTGCTTTATCTTCAGAAGGGTCAGCGGCACACCTATATGATTGTTCAGATTACCTTCAGTAGCATAGGTAATGTACTTTCTGCTCAACACCGCGGCCAGCAATTCTTTGGTCGTGGTTTTACCATTAGAGCCTGTAATGGCAATGAAAGGAATGGTCAATTGTTGTCGGTGATACTTCGCTAATTGCTGCAGGGTATCTAGCGCATCTGCAACTACAATACAACGGTCGTTTACAGCGTATTGCGGCTTATCTATAACGGCATATGCGGCACCCTTTGCCAATGCTTCCCCGGCAAAAGTATTGCCATCAAAATTGGGACCGCTCAATGCGAAATAGATATCACCCTCCTTGATCTTTCTGGTATCGGTCTGAACTGCCGGATACTTCAGATAAATATCATACAATGCCGGTATTTCCACTATCAGTATTTTATGGTAAAAATAAACAACCCCCTTCGTATTACGAAGGGGGTTGCAAGAGTTATTCAATATTAGTTACTGTTATTAACGTCTGTGGTTCTTTTCGCGACCAAATCCGTTACCGGCAGGCTCATTGTTACCATTAGGGCTACCCAAACGATCAACTACGCAACGGAAACCGATAGTGTTAGTTGACATGTTACCCTGAATGTAACGGCGAGTACCCGGAGCCAACCAATATGCGCGGTCAGCCCATGATCCACCCTTATAGACCTTAGTAGAATCGTTGATCAATGTGTTCACACCATACTGATAGAAACCATCGTTCATTGTACCACCTGCATAAGATGTATCACCATCCTTGTAGCCATGTAAGCCGCTGCTTCTGATCTGACGACCTTGCTGAGCTGCTTCATTAGCAGGAACACGCTGGTAAGGTACATGACCTGTAGAGTCTCTTTCTTCTACAGTACCATCTTCCTGGAATTGTTGTCTCTGGTAATCGTTACCACGGAAAGAACGGAAGTCAGCAGCGTCTGTGTGCGTGTTAGGACGGTAAGTATCCATAACCCACTCGTTAACGTTACCTGCCATGTTATAAAGACCCAAAGCATTCGGATGGTAAGTTCTAACCTTAGCAGTGATATCTGCGTTATCATTAAGACCACCGGCAACACCCATGTAGTCACCGGCACCTCTCATGAAGTTACCCATGAACTCACCCTGATACATGTTGTGGATATCGTAACGAGTTGTATTTCTAGGACCCCAACCATAAACGTTGTTGTCTGTAACAACTTCCTCACCACGACGACGCTTAGTTTCAGGAGCCGGGTTGTTACCTGCAGAACCAAGTGCTGCATATTCCCACTCAGCTTCTGTTGGCAGGCGATAGTCAGGCATGAAGATACCGTCAGAATAATTGTAAGGACGAGTACCAGAACCGTTCGCATCAAGATCCGGCTTCAAGCGAGGACCATTGCTACCCTGATACTGACCATTCATATAAGTTTCAGTAGTGAATACGTCTTCACCTGTCTGGTTGATGTTTGGAGTCAATGCACCTGCCTGAATGAGCAAATACTCATTAACGCGGTCAGTGCGCCATTTACAATAATCAGTTGCCTGATACCAGTTAACACCTACAACCGGATAATCATCATAAGCAGCCGCACGGAAGTAATTCTTTACGTAAGGCTCGTTATAACCCAGTGGAGAACGCCATACAGTAGAGTCAGGCAAAGCTGCTGTAACTACTTCCGGTATGTCATTGGCATAGGCACGACCCAACCAATAGATGTATTCGCGATAGCTGATGTTTGCCAATTCCGTTTCATCCATATAGAATGAAGAAACAGACACTGTACGTCTTGTATTGTTATTTTCAAGAGTTGGCATTTCATCGTCCTTGGCACCCATGGTAAAACGACCACCCTGAACGAGAGTCATACCTACCGGGGTTTGCTGACCCTGATATCCTAAAGCCACATCAAAACCACCCCAACGGCGGTCATTTAATGGCCAACCGGTAGTCTTAGAAAACCCATCTCCTTTACCTTCCCTACGTGAACGGGAAGAACATGCAGAAAAAAATGTGGAAACTCCAATACACAGTAAAGTGACGCCTATTAATTTTCTTTTCATAATAAAACTGAAAGATTTGACGGTATTAGTCTGACAAACTGTTAAATCAAGGAACAATGTTAGTACTTTCTTTTCAGATTTTCAAGCATTACAAGCCATAAAAATAAAATTTACGCAAATAATTCTTTTATCCACACAAAATATACGTTAAATTTTATCGTTATCATAAGCCGATAATTGCCTTTCCTCAACCTTTCTGAGCATATTTGAGTAATTTTGAGAACGAGGTTTTTTGCCGGTTGAAAAATTTCAAAAAATAATTGACCCCGGGTTATATGAAAAAAAATATTATTAACTATTCTGCCCTTTTGCTGCTTTCTATGGCAGCAATATCACCTGCGCATGCCTATGTCACTAATTGCAAGGTAAGTAGTCAGGATATACAGACCGGTTATGTATCGCAAAAAGTATGGCTGAAGTCATATGCGATGCCTAAGGTCGTAGTCTCTGATCTCACTTATACTACCGGCGTAACACTCCCTGACAATGTAGCTACCGGTAATCAGAGTGATGTGATCGTAAGATTGGGCATGGAAAGGAAAAAGCCTTTTGCAGTTATCAGCATACCGGCATACAAAGCCAATGGCACTTCAGGCCGGGCAGACCAGGTTGCCGGATTTACATTAGATATTACCGAAGCTGATGCACCGGCCACAGATGCGTCAGCCAAATCAACAACGGTCACCAATTCTGTATTATCAACCGGCACGTGGTATAAGATAGGTATCACCAAGACAGGATTGTATAAGCTGGATGCGGCATTCTTTACCTCAATGGGCGTCAACATCGCAGATATCAATCCCGCCAACATAAGGATATTCGGTAATGGCGGCACCATGCTGTCGGAAGACAATGCACAGCCACGTATCAATGACCTTGCCGAAAACAATATATGGGTCAACGACGGTGGCGACAATGCCTTCAACAGTAATGACTATGTAGTATTATATGGTTCAGGCCCTACCGCATTGGTCAAAGACAGTGCCCGTCAGCGCTTCACCCACCTCAATAACCTCTATACAGATACCGCTTATTATTTTATAACGCTGAATAGTGGTGCTGGCGCGCGTGTACAGACCCAAAGCTCAGTACCTACCGCCAATACCACCGCAACGACATTCAATTATTTTGATGTCAATGATATGGACCTCATTAACCCGACAGGATACAGTAAATCGTGGTTCAATGAAAAATATTCACCGGACATCAATTTGAGTACCAAATCTTACAGCTTTGATCTGGGAGATAATATTGCCAATCTGGAATGTAAGATAAAATTCGCCTGCCATCAGGAAGGTGCGAACAGCAGTATCAATACAACATTCAACGGAGCACCTATGGGCACCTATGTGTTCAATAACCCTACTCCCGCCATTGCTGATATATTACTCACGCACATTGCCCCGGTGTGGAATGTGGCCTGCAACTCGAATACAGCCAATATTACGATCACGTTCAATGCATCTGCGGCAGACCCTTCTGCTAAAGGGTTCTTGGATTATATAGAGATCAATGGCCGCAGGAATCTGAACATGACGGGCAATCAGCTCAATTTCAGAGACTGGGCAAGTACAGGAGCAGGTAAGATCACTAACTACCAGCTCACAGGTGCCAACGGCTTTACTAAGGTATGGGACGTTACAGACCCTATACATCCTATACTCATGCAAGGATCGCTCAGTGGCAGTACTTATTCATTTACTCAGAATGCCAATATGCTGCATGAGTTCGTGGCCATGAACAATGAAGCGCTCTATAGTGCCTACTACATTGGAGGTGTACCTAATCAAAACCTTCATGCTACGGCACCGGCAGATTTCATCATCGTTACAGACCCGTCGATGGTCAGCGCGGCACAGAGACTGGCCGATTTCCATGGCAACCACGACCATCTGCGCACGGCAATAGTGACCACAAAAGATATTTATAATGAATTCTCATCTGGCGCACAAGACCTGAGCGCTATCAGAGACTTTGTGCGCATGATGTATAAGAACGCCGGCACAGACACTGCGAACATACCGAGGTATTTTTTATTACTGGGCAGCGCATCTTATGACTACAAGCATCGCCTGGCCAATAACTGTAATCTCGTGCCGACATTTGAGGCTACCAATGATTCTAATTCTATCAACAGCTTCCTGAGCGATGATTTCTATGGCTTCCTCGATGATAATGAGAATATAGAAAATAACAGCATTGTGAACGCACTGGATATCGGCACAGGTCGTATATCAGCCAGAAGTCTTGCTGTTGCTAATGATGTAGTAGATAAGATCATACATTACAAATCTGCGGCTACCCTGGGTCCGTGGCGCTTGTCCACCACTTTTGCGGCAGACAACAACGATGGTGCAGGCTTTCATGCAGGCGATGCGGAAACTATTGCTGCTCAGTTGACACAAAGCACTAAAAATCTGTATAATGAACAAAAGGTCTATCTGGATGTGATACCGTTTGTAAAAACACCTGCCGGCGACAGATGTCCTAATGCCAATGTAGCTATAAACGACCAGATCTATAAAGGATCTTTTATGATCAACTATAATGGTCATGGGCGCAATGACCTGTTGGCTCATGAGCGCATCCTTACACAAGATGATTACAGCCAGTGGTCCAACATCGATATGTTGCCATTCATGATCACTGCCACCTGCGATTTCGGACAATTCGACCATCCGGAATTCATCTCCGCGGCTGAGAATCTGCTCTTTGATACCAAGGGTGGTGTCATTGCTATGATCACCACTACGCAGGCAGTATTCTCTACTTATAATAAGACGATGAATCAGGAATTTGTCTCGTCGCAGTTTACCAGAAATGCCAATGGCACCTGGAATACTTTTGGGGATGCTGTAAGGGCCGGCAAGAATATGACGTACGTGACACCGCAAATAGAATCGGTGCTGGCCAACTTCCGCAAATGGACATTGCTCGGAGACCCTGCGCTTACGCCAAACTTCCCTGAAAATAAAGTGATACTGGACAGTATTCTGGACGGCGCTACTATGGAAGCAGCGGACACTGTAAGAGCTTTAGGCAAATACACCATTAAAGGCAGTGTGAGAGATAATAACAATGCAATACTGACCAACTTTAATGGCTCACTGACCATGTCTTTCTATGACAAAGCAAGAACAGTTTCCTTCCCTGCAGGATGTGGTCTCAGTACCTTCCGCATACAGGATAACCTTGTGTATAAAGGCAAGGTATCGGTAACCAACGGTCTCTTCACCATTACCTTCATTACCCCTAAAGACATCAACTACTTCTTTGGCAAGGGCAAGATAAGTACGTATGCCGATAACGGCATTACTGATGCCGCAGGTATGGATACATCAATGGCGATAGGCGGATATTCTGCTAATCCGGTGAACAATGACGAACCGCCGATCGTAAGGCCATTCATTAATGATAGTGCATTTATCAACGGAGGCATTACAGGATCGAATACATCATTGTATGTGGTGCTCCATTCACAGACCGGTATCAATGTATCGGGATATGGAATTGGCCATGACCTTACCGCTGTATTGGATGGTAATGTAGAATTGCCATACATACTGAATGACTATTACGAGACCGCTCCCAATACCTATCAGTTAGGATTTGCTAAATACCCTCTGTCAGGCCTGCCTGATGGGTTGCATACCATAAAAGTTAAAGCCTGGGATGTGAACAATAATATAGGTGAAGGATCCGTTGATTTTGTAGTGATCAAGGGCGAGATATTTGCCGTACAGAATCTGGGTAATTATCCTAATCCGTTCTCAGGTATCACCCACTTTGTTTTTGAGCACAACCACCCGGATGAACAACTGGACGTGCAGATATCTATCTATAATACTGCAGGCGCACTGGCCAAGACCATAAAAGAGACCTTTACACCTACAGGCAGCCGCAGTGCAGATATCACCTGGGATGGTACTGATAATGGCGGATCTCCGTTACCTGCGGGTGTATATGTGTACAGACTGAACATATCAACAGAAAAAGGTTATAAGACGTCTGCATACCAAAAGCTGGTCATCATACGTTAATACAATTGCCGTATCTCAATTAAATATTGTCATACTGGGCAAAAAGGAATATTTTTGCAAAACTTTAAATAAAATAATAATAACAAAATGGCAAAACATTTTGCAATTGCAAGTTTAACACTATTGGCTGGTTTGGCTGGTCTGGATGCATCGGCACAAACTGCTGCAAAGACCACACAGACCACTGCTTCTAACGTAAATGGTACCCAGAACTTTGTTACAACAGCAGTTCCCTTCCTGAGAATCACCCCCGATGCCCGCGCAGGAGCTATGGGCGATGTTGGTATAGCTACCACACCCGACGCTAATGCACAATACTGGAACGTGGCCAAGCTGGCATTCTCTGAAAAGAATTATGGTATCTCCGCTACATATACTCCATGGTTGAAGGACCTCGTTCCTGATATCTTTCTGGCATATATAGCAGGATATGCTAAAATAGGTAAAGACAATAACCAGACGATCAGCGCATCTATGCGTTATTTCTCTCTGGGTAATATCAACTACACTACCAACACCGGCGACCCGAACGGAACCGGTATGCCTCGTGAATTCTCATTCGATGTAGGCTACTCTCGTAAGCTGTCTGAATATTTGTCAACAGGTGTAAGCCTTCGTTATATTCACTCTGCAATTGCTTCGGGCGTTAGTTACCTTGCAGGTAATAACTACAAGCCGGGTAATGCACTGTCTGCCGATGCAGGTGTTTACTACACTAAGAAGAAAGAAAAAGATGATATCCATACCAACACCCTTAGCCTGGGTGCCGTAGTGAGTAATCTTGGTTCTAAGATCTCTTACAACTCCAGCAGAAAAGACTTCATCCCTATGAATCTTGGTCTGGGTGTAGCTTATACTTCTCAGTTCGACCAGTATAACAAGATCACCTTCGCATTTGATGTGAACAAACTATTGGTACCTGCGCTCAACAGCTCAGATACACAGGTAGGTATCATCAGCGGTGTGTTTTCATCATTCAGCGGTGGCGACCAGCTTAAGAAGCTGGATATCTCTCTGGGTGCTGAATACTGGTATCAGGATCAGTTCGCTATCCGTGCAGGATATTTCTACGAAGACAAGACCAATGGTGACCGTCAGTACATCACAGCAGGATTGGGTGTTAAGTACAATGTATTCCAGCTCAATGCAGCATACATCGTTCCACAGGGAAGCGGCACTACCCGTAACCCACTGTCTAACACTGTTCGTTTCTCTTTGTTGTTCGAATTTGATAAGTTGAACAAGCCGGCTGATGAAGCTCCGGCTGATGTTGCACCTCCTGCTTCAACTAACTAATAACAGAATACTGAAAATAAAAAAAAGAGCGCTTCAGACCGAAGCGCTCTTTTTTTGTGTACCATATTCAACACAAATTATACCGATTAAACATTAAAAACAGGCACGTCTACGATTGTTGCGGCCCTACGGGACGCTGTAGAATAGGTAGGTAATAAAGACTACAAAGCTTTTGCACCTAACGGAGCAATGAAATGTTATAATGCCGAAATTCAATGTCTATTTGGTATTACTTGCTTATGATCGTATTCTAAGTACTATAAGATCAGAACATTATTCCCCGACCACTATACGCTCGGTAACCTTTCCTGTCTCTGTGATAGCAGTTAACAGATAGGCCCCGGGTGCTACATTCATATTGACCTGCACCTTCTTGTTGGTCTCCGCATCCCATTCTTTCACCACCCTGCCCAACATATCGGTCATCATCAAATGAACTTGCTCTGTTCTTGCAGCGGCAAGCTGCAGCATAAATGATCCGTTGTTTGGATTGGGGACAACATGCATATTGAACTCACCGGCATTGACATTTACAACAGCAACCGGCGCATTATAATAGGTCTTCTGCATACAGCCGTCGCGTGTAGTGATGACCCAATAATACTTGCCGGCAAGATCGGGCGCAGGTTCATAATAGTTCTGGTTGGTCTCTCCCGACAATAAAGTAGAATCCAACGTTACCACATCATCATACCCCCACTGATAAGTATGTTCATCAGAAGGCATACAAACGAACTCACCACCGAAATAGATCACAGATGGCTCATCAGCAATACCACCATCTACCAATACAGCAAATGAATCTCTCTGCGCACACCCTGACGAGAGCATAGTTGAGGTAAGATAGATCCAACCGAAGCCGGGGGTAGTAAAATTGATCAAACAATTCTGTGCACCGGCACCTGTAGCCCATATACCGGCCGGACTGGTTGCCTGCCATGTATATTGCTCTCCGGCATAAGGGGCCAAAGTGGTACCGAAGTTCTGATAATGCGTATTCAAACACAATACCGACGGGCTCTTGATATCTATGTGCGGCATATGCGCACCCGGACTGAGTATCACATCCAATTGCTCTACATTATAGCAACTATTGGCAGTGATCGTGAATACATAGACAACAGTGATATTGCTACCAGTAGTATTGGAGACACTGTCGTGAATGATGCCCGTGCCCGATGATGCCGGAGGAACAATACCTGCTACCGCAGACCTTGTCCAGTTGAACACAGCTCCCGGCGTAGGACTTACAGGTATATAATCGAATATTATCCCGCCGCAGACCGCTTCCGCATGAGCACTAGTTAACCTAGGTGTAGGATTCACCCGCACCACAATTGACTGTGTATCCGCACAACCATTAGCTATCAACGCTACAGTATAAGTGACATTGACAGGCAGACTGGTGATATTGTCCAATACCTCGGCAATAACACCCACTCCGCTCACCGGTGCATTGGCAATACCCGCATTAGCAACTCTGGACCAGGCAAACGAAGCACCCAACGTTACCGTTGATGGCGTATATCCGAATAAGGTACTGTCGCAGATAGGCGAAGGAGTCAAAGTACTGGTGAGTGTAGGGGCACTGTTTACTGTAACAATATGATGAGCAGAAAGTACATTACAACCCAACGTAACGGTATAACGGAGAACAACAGTTCCCGCAGCCACACCTCTCACCATACCACCCGCTGTGATGGTTGCAATAGCAGGATCGCTGCTACTCCACACTCCGCCATTTACAGTATCGGTCAGCAAAATATCCGCACCAATACATACTGCCGATGGTCCGATAATAACGCCCGTATCGGGCAGTGCATCCACAACAATGACATAGGTAGCAGCTACATGACCACAACTATTGGTTACTGTGTAGCTAACCGTATCAGTGCCCGGAACAACACCTGACACCACTCCACTTGCGGCAATTGTTGCCGCACCATTACTCACCGACCATACACCTCCTGAAACAGTATTAGTCAATGTAGCAAACCCGCCAAGACATATATGGGTAGCACCGCTGATCGCGCCGGTTACCGGCAATGGATTGACTGTTACGGCGAGTGTAGTTGCAGCCGTGCCACACACACTTGTTGCCGCATATGTGATCGTTGCGGTACCCCCTGAGATACCGGTAACCACACCTGCGGTATCTACCGTAGCAACAGACACACTATCAGAGGTCCATATACCACCGGTAACCGTATTGGTCAATACAATGGTCTGCCCCTGGCATACCACCCCGGCACCAACTATTGTATCTACAAAAGGAGTATTATTCACTACGACGCTCTTCATCGCCGATGTTGACCCGCATACGTTGGTGGTCGTATATAGAATAGTATCCGTACCATTCAGTACGCCTGTGACCATACCGCCTGCAACAGTAGCATTGCTGTTAGTAGCGGTCCAAACACCACCAACAATAATATTGGTCAATGTTATATTAGTACCCACACATACACTCGGAAGTCCGGTAATGACACCTGCAGGAGGCAATGTATCTATGACCACTGTATGTCTTGCTGTTGCTGTTCCGCAAATATTGGAGATCGTATAGATGATGGTATCAGCACCCTGACTGACTCCTGCTACTATACCACCTGTTACTGTAGCATGAGTGTTGGTAGTGGTCCACACTCCACCGGCAATACTATCTGTAAGTGTAATAGATTGACCAGCACAAACTGTACCTAATCCTGTGATAACACTGACCGTTGGCGTCTGATTGATGGTCACTTCCTTAGTTACAACATCTGTTCCGCAACTATTATTTACTGAATAAGTGATCGTATCTATACCCACACTTACACCGGCTACAACACCCGCTATCACTGTAGCGTGACCATTAGATGCTATCCATGTTCCACCGGCTACAGATGGCGATAAAGTTATCTGTGCTCCGGTACATACAGCACCCGATCCTATCAATGTGCCTGCATGAGGCAGCGGCGCCACATGTACCATCTGGGTATCGGTGGCCGTTCCGCAGCTATTGGTCACAGAATATGAAATGATCACGTTTCCGGAAGACACACCATAGACCACACCACCACTTATCGTTGCTATCGCATTATTCCCCGACGACCACACACCTCCTGTAGTGACATTGCCGAGAGTCAATGTAGCTGCTTCGCACAATGTTGACGATACCCCTGTTATAGTACCTGCATCAGGCGACAGATCAACAGTCACTAACTGAGTATCTGCTATCGTACCACAAGTATTGCTGACTGTATAAGATATGATGGCCATACCCTGTGCAGCACCATGCACCACTCCACCAACAACACTCGCTACCGATGGTGCATCGCTACTCCACGTTCCGCCTGTTGTAGTATTACCCAAAGTGATGTTCACACCTGTACAAACTATATGACCACCGGTAATGGTACCGGCTACAGGTAACGGCAATACGGTTATCATTTGTGTATCTACAGCGGTGCCACAACCTGCTGTAGCACTATAAGAAATGATCACCGTTCCGGCGCTTACACCTGTCACTGCGCCACCACTGCTTATGGTTGCAGCCGCGCCACCGCTTATCCAGCTACCTGTATTTACAGTATTGGTCAAAGAAATAGTGCTGCCCGCACAAACAGATGTTGGACCGCTTATATGTCCGGCATCGGGCGTAAGATCTACAACTACCAATTGTGTATCTACGGCTGTACCGCAGCTATTGGTAACGGAGTAAGATATAATTGCAGCTCCCACACTTACCCCATGCACTACACCGGCAGTTACAGTAGCTGATGCATCGCTGCTCGACCAGCTACCACCTCCTGTAGAGTTGGACAATGTAATATTTACACCCGTACACACTCTGTGCAACCCTGTTATTGTTCCTGCAAATGGCTGTGGGGTCACCACTACCATTTGTGTATCTGTCACCGATCCGCAAGAACCGGAAATAGTGTAAGATATTATTGCATTACCAACCGACAACCCCGACACAACACCTGCAGTTACCGTAGCTGTAGCAGGAGCATTAGTGCCCCATGTACCACCCGTGATACTACCCGTCAAAGTAATATCTGTTCCCTGACATACTGCAGTCGGTCCGCTTATAGCACCTATTGCAGCTGGTGGCAATACAGTTATCATTTGCGTATCCACCTGCGTGCCGCAACCATTAGTTGCCGTATAAGATAAGATAGTTGTTCCTGCCGCTACCCCATGCACCATACCCCCAGATGTGACCGTTGCTATGGATGGCAGGCTGCTGCCCCATATACCTGAAGCGCCTGTAGTAGTCAATGTTATATTGGCACCCGCGCACACATTTGTGGGGCCGCTTACTGTTCCTGCATTGGGCAACGGGTTCACCACCACCATCTGCGTATCTGTTGCCGTGCCGCAACTATTGTTAACACTGTAAGATATGACCGCATTGCCCGTGGCCACCCCATGCACTACCCCTCCGCTCACTGTAGCTCTGGCAGTGTTACTACTAGCCCATACACCCCCTGGTGCAGGGTCAGTGAGTGTGATCGCCGCACCGACACAAACTCCTGTCAACCCGCTTATCGTCCCGGCATTAGGAGTGGCATCTACTGTCAGCAAAAGTGTATCATAGGCGCTGCCACAACCATTTGGCGAGGTTACTGTATAAGAGATAATCACCAAACCCGCACTTACGCCACCTGCTATGCCGCTACTATTGATGGTGGCTATAGACGTGTTACTGGTACTCCATGTACCTGCTACTGTATTGTTATATGCTGTTGAGGTAATTGTTCCGTTACACAAACTGTTTTGACCTGTTGTAAGTCCTACTACCGGCAAAGGATATACCCTTACCATTTGTGTATCAATAGCAGTATCACATGCGTTGGTCACCGTGTATGAAATAATAGTAGTACCTATGCTTACACCGCTTACTACTCCTGCCCCGTTCACTGTTGCAACAACAGGCAGCGTACTACTCCATACTCCACCTGTAGCTGCATTACTCAGCGTAAGCGTAGCTCCCTCACATACTGTATTAGCTCCGGTTATTGTTCCTGCAACCGCGGCAACATTTACTACGAATGGCAATGTAGCAGATGCACTGCCGCAACCATTGGTCAATGTATAACTGATGGTCGTATTACCCACCAATGCTACACTACCCACTGTTCCCGTAGCACTCACGGTAGCTATCGCATTGTTGGCCGACGACCATACTCCACCAGTCGCAGTATCAGCCAATATTACTGTTTGCCCGGCTCCGCATACCGCAGTAGTTCCTGTAATGACTCCCGGCGATGGTAATGCTTTTATTGTATCTACATTAGTGACAACTGTTGTACCGCAAGTATTACCTATAGAATAACTGATAGTAGCCGATCCTGCATGTACACCATTTATGGTCACTGTTGCGCCCGAAGCTATAATTGTCGCTATCGAGGCATCGCTAGTTGCCCATGTTCCCCCATTTACCGTATTGCTCATTACTATAGGCGAACCTATACAATGACTTACCGGACCCGTGATGGCAGGTATGACCGGAAGCGAATCGATACGGATGATCCACCTTCTGGTACTTGTATCACCTCCTTCTATCTTGTAGAGCAGCACCGTGTCTTTACCGGGGAAATGGGGTGTCAAAACACCGGTCACACTATCTATCGATGCCATTGTTCTGTTGGTCACATTCCATATGCCACCTACTGTTGCACTGGTAAACGACACAGGACCTCCCGTAACACAAAAACGAGCAGGGCCCGATATAGTATCCATTATAGGTAAAGGATAGTCCCGATAAATAGATATGGTGCCCCCATTATTATTGGTGGCCACTATTTCAGGATAGCCATCTCCATCAAGGTCTCCGAGATTCACACCCAGCGGCGTTGTTCCTGCTGCTATATCCATCTTCGTGGCAAATGACCCTGCCCCGAAGGGAATACCGGCAGTACTTATATTTCTGAATATTGATAGTTTATTGCTGCCGGCATTGGCTACCACCAGATCAGGCTTACCATCTCCATTAAGGTCTCCTGTTCCTATACCTGCCGGCGATGCGAGAGTGACATAATTAAAACCGGGTTCAAAAGTAGTGGCATCTATCACACCAATCACACCCACGTTCCTGTAAACGATCATATTACTGGTACTGGTTACCGTACCTGCAATATCCAACCTGCCATCACCGTCTATATCCACAAGTTGAAGATCAGATACCTTGCCGGGAGCAGAAAGTATGACACGGGGCGCGAAATCTATTCCGCCTGATGCAGATATGTTCTTCAATACCGAGAATGTTTCACTGGAATCATCCGCCACCACTACGTCTGCAAATCCGTCACCATCCACATCACCAATGCAAAGCCCTATAGGCAGTAACCCGCATCTGTATGTACCTGAGTAAGTAAAACTCACATTGCCAACCGTACTATTGTTGCGCAAGATCAGCACATTGGCAGAATCTCTGCAGCTCACAGCAACATCCGGCTTGCCATCTTTATCAAAGTCCGCAATACCTATTACGTATGGCGCAACACCCATCGGATAGACACTTATGTCTGTCAGTGGAGCAAAAGCAATATTACCAATGTTAGAGATATTTCTGTAAAAGGCAACTTTTGACGCGCCTAATTGTGCCATCACAATATCCAGCAGCCCGTCACCATCTATATCGGCAAGTTTGATGCTGGTGGGCTGATTACCACCAGGCAGTGAGCCATTGGGAAAGACCGAACCAACAGGAGCAAATGATGCACTACTGATCCAACCCGGACTGCTTACATTTCTGTAGATCACCAGATTACCAAGATATGGTGTCTCATGCCTGGCCACTGTTACCATATCTGCCCTTCCATCACCGTCAAGATCACCGATAACTGTAATATAACCTTTGGCCGGATCTGTTAGCACGCCTCCATTACCAATTGACAGATTGGTAGAAAGAAATAATGATGATTGTCTGAAATTGATAGTATCCTGATAAAAATGACTGCTATTGAACGTGGGTAAATACCTACCTCCATGATAGCAGGATAAATGACTGATAGTATCTATGACCGATACCGGACCAAATACGGCACCCGTATCTAGCTGTACCGTCAATTGTGTAGTTGTTCCACCCAATACTACTGCACGGGTAGAGCCAAAATAAACGACATTATTGGTAGGTACCGCATTAAAATTATTACCTGTAATAGTAATAGTAGTACCGGTAGCAGCTATAGAAGGAGATACATTGAAGATATCAGGAGCCTGCGCACGCGCACATGCACTTCCCATCATCAGGAGCACGAGGCAGCAATATCTGAGATAAACAAAAGGGTTATTGAAGAGCAATTTTGACATAAGGTTGTTATTTACAGCACAGCAGCAACCTCTCTTGTCGCCGCATCATAGCTTATTAAAATAAGCATGTTAAGCAAATATACATAATATACTACTTAAATATACTACTCAAAATAACAATTTCATTAACTAAAAGATGACATTAATCAGCTGATAAACAACACATTACGTCATCATAGAAATTAAACAACACAAAGGCATCAGGCAGTAGCCACTTCCGATATTGGAAGATCCGGTGTTGAGGTCTTATCAATTACTACCTGCAACAAAAAAGCTCCGATGCACTGGCATCGGAGCTTTTTACATAAATGATATACTCAAATTATTTATCTAATTCAAAATGGATGATCTTGCTCAAATGTTCTGAATGTACATTCAATATATACATACCATTGGCCAGATCACCATCCAATACTACAGTGTTGTCGATAGCACCACTTGCTGCATTGAACTTATTGCGATACACTATCTGACCGATCATATTCGTGATCTCCACGCTTATTTCCTCATCAGATGTGATACCCAGACTGCCGTGAATATTGAACTTACCCTTTGTAGGATTCGGCATTACTTTGATCTCACTGTTAGGTCCGTTCACCTGATTCACACCCACATTACCACCGATGGCAATTTCACGTGATGCGAATACAGAAATATTATTACACAGATCGTGGTTGGTCATTACACAAGTGAATGAATCACCTGTCGCCAATACGTTAGTTGAATAAACGGTAGTGGTTGCACCTGGTATCAATACACCATTCTTCTTCCACCTGTAAGTAGGCGCTGAACCCGGATTAACAGGTATTGCTGTAAATGTTGCAGTCATACCCGGAGCAAGTATATATCCCGGAGTTACGTTGATTGAGATATCAGGAATAGCTACAGGAATGACCGTTACCGTATGTGGCGCACTTGTGGTGACCGAATAATTGACGCAAGGGAAATTGCTGGTCATGGTCACATCTACCACATCTCCGGTATTGGCCATGTAAGCAAGGCTACCTGCAGTACCCGCAGGCAGGCCATTTACTCTCCATTGGTAGGTAGGATGTGTGCCGCCACCGCTCATTACAGTTGTATAAGCAATTGGATAACCCTGACATGCAGTATCAGAACCGACAATGGTGATGGTCGGGTTGAGGAACGGACTGACCGTCAATCTCAACGTATCAGTTGCCGAGTCAACCAATGGACAGATATAATTACTATGTACTACTACCTTAATGAAGTCATTGTTAGCAGGTACGTAAGTATGCGTGCTACCCGGTCCTACGTTCACACCATTGATGGTCCAGTTATATGTTGGCGCAACACCACCAAACAAAGTGTTTGGATTCAATGTAACCGGATTACCCAGACATGTCGTATCGCCTATACCTGTTGCCAGGTTCAGAATTGGTGTTCTGCGGGTGATCACACTCATCTTAACAAAGTCGGTATCACGTGCCGGTAACGGACAAGCAGCATTGCTGGTCATTACAACTTTCACGGAGTCACCGTTCAATGGAATATAAGAGAATGAAGCACCGGTTCCGGCAGGTATATTATTCACAGTCCATTGGAAGGTAGGAGAAGGTCCGCCATTGATCACATTGGCGGTATAAGTGACAAGGGTATTCTGACATACTGTTGCTATAGGTCCCACCAATGTCAATGTAGGACTGGTAGTAATAGACACCAATGGTGCAACGATCGGATATGATGTTACGGTCATTGTGTCGCGGCAACCATAGCCACGTGTAGTAAAGCTGATCAAAGCGGTATTGACCGTTGATGGTGGCCCGGTGATCACTCCACGTACAACACCCGAATTTGAATCGACCTTGATCAATGAAGTGTCAGAACTCAACCAATATCCGAATGCAGAATCCACTGTAAGACCTACAGTATAACCCTGACAAACTGATGTAGGACCTGTAACGGTCGGGCCGGGATTAATGGAGATCGGAGAGAAAACGAAGCAAGAAGTTGAGGTAAGTGTATAGCTGATAAAAGCAGTACCACCCGACATGCCGACAAGCGCGCCTGATGTTGCATCTATACTGGCAACAGCAGGATTACTACTGCTCCATGTACCACCACCTGTGGTATTATTCAATGTAATTGTCACATTAGGACAGATAGTAGAGATACCTGTTATTACTGACGGAGGAGGTGTTACTGTGATCGAATGAGTAGAGATACAGCTTGAACCGGCAATAGCATAAGTGATAGTTGTAGTACCTAATGTTGCTCCGGAAACAATACCAATAGCGTTGATAGGTGCAACTACCGAGTTGCTGCTGCTCCAGGTACCACCCGATGGGGTATCTACCAAAGTAGTAAAGCCACCCAAACAAACTGTAGAAGAACCTATAATTGGTCCCGGACTTGGGAATACTGATATGGTCGTGCCTACAGAACAACCGGTGGATGGCGCTGCATAACTAACAGTAGCAATACCCAATACATTACCGGTAATGATACCTGTTGTTGCATCTATAGACGCAACTGTAGTTGGTGTGCTGCTCCATACTCCACCTGCAGGCAAACTCGTAAGCGTAGTAGATGCACCACGACAAACGGTCGGTCCGCCACTGATCGGTGAAGGAAGTGCATTTACAGTGAATGGTGTCAATGAGATACTGCAACCTGTAGATGTCTGTGTAAAGTTAATGGTAGCGATACCTGCTGAAAGACCATTCACCACGCCTGTGCCGGCACCAATGCTAACAAAACCTCCTGTCTGACTCCAGGTGCCAGGAGCAGAAGCATTGGTCAATGTCAATGAAGAACCTACGCACACTGAGGAACCACCCAGTATAGGTGATGGTGCATTATATACATTTACTATAGCGGTGTCAAAACAACCTCCTGCTAATGTATATGAGATAATTGCTGTACCTCCCGCTACACCTACCACACCACCTGTTGCGGTCACTGTAGCAGCTGCAGTATTAGAGCTGGCCCATGTTCCGCTACCTGTAGTATTGAATAATGAAACTGTATTACCAGGACATACATTGTAGGTACCGGTAATTGCTGCAGGACTCTGATTAACAGTTACAGCATAAGTTTGAAATGCAGTACCGCAACCATTGGTTACTGTGTAGCTGATCGTTACCGCGCCGGTTGCAATACCATGTACAAGACCGGTACTGCTCACAGTAGCTATTGTATTGTCGCTTGAAGACCATGTACCTGATGGTGTGGTTTCTGTAAGCGTAATGTTAGTGCCGGTACATACTGAGGTAGGACCACCGATAGCAGCAATTATCGGACCGGATGTTACCGTTACTATCGCAGTATCATAGCACCCGCCTGATATTGTATAAGAGATCATTGTTGTACCTGCGGATACCGGATGAACTACTCCTACAGGATTACTGATGGTCGCTACAGGTAAATTATTGCTCGACCAGGTTCCTGATGGTGTGGTACTGGACAATGTGGTCGTACCACTGGTACAAACAGTGGTGATACCGGTAATTGGCGCGGGAGATTGATTGATCGCGATCGGACCATAGGTCTGACTCGCGGCGCCACATGTATTAGTAACAGAATAAGTGATCGTCACGCTCGAACCTCCGGTGATACCTGTCACTACTCCGTTCACTACGGTAGCAACTGAAGGTGCTGAACTGCTCCAGGTACCCAGTGGTGTTGCATCTGTCAAAGTGATAGCATAACCCGAGCATAATGATGTAGCAGTACCTGATATTGGCGCAACTACAGGGAATACACTTACAGTAAATGCTTTTCTCAATAAGGTAGCCGTATCATTATTGCAGATGATACGATAATATACAGTATCAGTTCCTGCTGCTACAGGATATACCGCGCCATTCGTAGCATTGATGGTAGCTACCAAAGGATCAAGAACAGACCATGTACCTCCGGCAACTGCATCTTTAAATGTATCTACGTTAGGTACACATATCAATGACGGACCTGTAATGGGTGCGGTAACCGGTATAGGATAATTCCTCAGGATCGAAACTGAAGGTCCCTGACTATTGCCGGTAATGATATCCGGTTTAGTATCACCATCCACATCAGCGATCGTAACACCTATCGGATTTGTACCTACTGCAAAAGAAGCTGTTGATGTCAATACGGCATTACCGGTCGTTGATGTATTTCTGAAAATGTTCACATTAGCACCATACAGATCGTCAATGACTATGTCTGTCTGTCCGTCACCATCTATATCTCCTGCTGCTAGGCCAATCGGAGATACTCCCGGAGTCGCATTGTCTAAACGTGCAGCAAATGAACCTGTGGTTATCGAACCACTTGATGCCTGATTCAAAAAGACATGCAAATAGCCTTCAACGGGAATATTAGCTCCTGCAGCGGCAATATCTTTTTTGCCATCACCATCAATATCGACAGTGATCACCTGATTGACAGTGATACCCGAGAGTAACGGGAAATCAACATAAGAATTGAATGCGAAATTGCCTGCCCCTGATGAATTATTTCTCAATACAGATACTGTGCTGGCAGTAGAAACACCATTATCTCCCTGATTACCTACTACGATATCAACTTTACCGTCGCCATCAAAATCCGCATTTGACAAACTAACAGGAGCACCATTATGAGGCAAAGCAAAAGATACAGGACCAACAAAATTAGTACCTGTAAACCCGCCGGCAACTACTCCGGTTATTGCATTCTTAAAGATCTTTACTGAGTCATTACCTGTTAATGCGGATCCCGCAAGGTTGGTCTCTTTTACAGCTGCTGCAATATCGGGTTTACCATCACCATCAAAATCTGCGATAGTCACCTCCATTGGTAGTGCACCATAAGTAGCAGGAGTAAAATTGCAGGTTACGGTTCTTACTGTGGTCATGGTAATGGTACCAAGGGTACTGTTATTTCTGATGATCGATATACCACTACTTTTATTACATGCAACAACTATATCCAACTTTCCATCTCTGTCAAGATCGGCAAACTTTATAGATGCCGGACCGTTAGCTACTGTAATTGTAATAGGAGCACTGAAAGATGCTGCTGTGAGCGCACCCGCGATACTTACATTCTTGTATATCCCAATATAGCTTGTACCATGTGTTGCAACTACCATATCCAGTTTGCCATCCCCATCCAGATCAGCGAATCCCGCTGTATAGGGCTCACTTGATGTATTAGTAGTAATGTCAACCTTTGGTTTAAAATTGTAGGCGCCCGGTATAAAGCAAGAGCTCAGATATTCAGGTACAAAAGAGGCACTCGACATAGCCCATCCCAATGTGGTCAGATTTGCTACCGCAACATTGGTATTGGAAGCACCCACCGGAACCGTAACAGTAAGACTGGTAGCAGTAGCAGCGGTAGGAGCAGCAGCTCTTACTCCACCAAAATAAACAGCATTGCTGGCGGCGGTAGTATTGAAGCCTGTACCTATAATAGTAACAGTGCTACCCGGTATTGCTGAATTAGGCGTAACAGAGGTTACGGTCTGACCCACTGCATTGGTACTATTCAAAAGAAGGGAACTAAGAGCCAACGCACACACACCTATCAAGTTCTTCACACGTGGGTAATAGATTTTAATCATAAAATATAATTAAGATTTTTCAATTCTATTTAATATATGCCTGTTTTGCGCATGACAACACCCTGCATTTCACTCGGTCACCTATATACATACGCACACCACCCCTATGGGGGCAGCAACAAATCAAGGTTAAAAATAGGAAAATATTTGCAATATTATATTTTTAAGCCCCTAATCTGACAATTTTTATTTTAAAATGCGTTCGCATTTATAACAAGGTGTAAACCATCTGTCAGTATGTCTGACCTTCGGATGGTACGGAATCGGATGGGTAAGAAATGTAAAAATAAAGCCGGAGAATACATGCTGTTATTTTCATATACCAAAGATCGCAGAATGTTTCTCCTCAACAAAAAGATATCCACAAAAATCACCCCTTCCAAAGTATTATCCATAGCCCCTTCCGGAGCATTCCGCCTTTACTTTTGTGAATATCTTTATTTGC
The DNA here is from genome assembly GCA_947447465.1 of Chitinophagaceae bacterium. Taxonomy (GTDB): domain Bacteria; phylum Bacteroidota; class Bacteroidia; order Chitinophagales; family Chitinophagaceae; genus Flavipsychrobacter. The sequence goes on from CANFKE010000014.1 coordinate 72,416, forward strand.
CGTCTTTCAATACTCGCATTAATTTACACCATCTTCGATCATATGAAAAAATGCACGCTATGATGTCTGATTCGTGAGATCTGAGCTATCCGGATATTGTCAGTTGCAGAAAGTAGCTGAAAAGTGGAAGTAAAGTGGCAAAAAGTGGCAGAAAGTGGCAGTTTTCGGCAGTTGATCAATATAACACTAACACACTATCTATCAACATTTTATACAATAACACTATACACAAAATTGCCACTTTTATTAAAAACTGCCACTTTCAGCAACCACAAAACTTGAATGAACTCATGGACCAAAAAGAATACGGAAGCAGTTGCACTTCCTGAAAATACCACATTACTCCCCACCTCCCCTCTTCTATCTTGATCTGATCGGGCATCATCGGGCATGACCATTTTACATAAACAGCTAACTATGAAACACTTGCAACTTTCCAATACCCGATTTTATTTTCATTCTTATCGGGCATTGCATCAAAATAACCTCAAATCCATTACTCACTCAGAGATATTTCAGCTCCTGTATCCGTACGCTACCACATCTTTAATATCACCCCTAAAACAGGTATATAAATAATATTATCTCAAAACCCTTATTTTTATGTCCGTCAAATTATATATTTGCGATGGTTTCGGGCAAACCCGGCAAACAATTAAAAAAAATACACACATGGCAGGGCGTTTTACTCTTTTGGTCTTTATTCCCATTTTTTTATTCTGTTCTTCAGTTTTCGCCGGAGACCACAATTATTTCCAGCATAAAAAGATATTCCATCTCTGCACTGTAACAAAAGAGTGCTTTTACTGCGAGTCTTGCTCAAAGGAAATGTACAAGATCAAAATAAAGAATAACGTAGATAAGAAGATAAAAAGCATCTACTACCAATACTATTCATCTGTATATAAGAAGGTGATCACTAAAGAAGCTGTAATAGAAGGCGATCAGATAGAGGCACAGAACATTGGTATTCTCTACATCTGTGTGCAGAACAAACTGCACTGGGCTATCAGCAAAATAGTTTATACCGATGATACTTACGAATCATTCCTGGTAGAAGGACCGCTCAAAAAATTCCATCAGGATGCAGATGAGTGCGATTGTAATACCACAATCCTCGATAAAAGATACTAGGCTATAACAAATATGATCTCAAAAGCGTCCATAAGGGCGCTTTTTTTAGCCTTGATAGTACACAAGCATTTAAATATCAAAGGCATATAACCGCAGTATTGAACCATAATCATTCAAGATCAGCTACAACCAAACTACGCCATGAAGCAGGTAACACCGGTAGAATTAAAGCAATGGAACCTTGCAGCACGGGAATATATTTTAGTTGATATCCGCGAAGATTGGGAAAGGGAACAATTCAATATCGGGGGTATCCACATACCTATGGGAGACCTGATAGCCCGCAAGGATGAGATACCTCACGACAAAGATGTGGTACTCTACTGCGAAAAAGGCATTCGTAGCGTTATCACCATACAACGCCTAGAAGACTATGACTATACCAACCTATACAATCTGGCAGGTGGCATGAAAGCCTGGAAAGAAACCGGGCTGTGATCACCTGACAAGTACAGCCCCGGCCTCATTAACAGTCAATGTATGTACCACACCTAAAGCCAGTGTATAATTCACTTCCTGATGACCGGATGGAAAATTAAAACAAACCGGGTAATCATATTCTTTCACCTTATCCCGAATGATCTCTTCAATGGTCTGCCCGAAAGGCCTGTCAGTGTCCTGAAGATCTGTAAATCCACCTAACACCAGTCCCGCAAGCCCATCCAGTTTACCGGCCCTTTTCAACTGCAGTAACATACGGTCTATATGGTATAAATGCTCTCCGAGATCCTCCAGAAACAATATTTTACCCTTAGTATCCACATCAGATACCGTACCTATCATATGAACCAACAAAGACAGATTTCCTCCCGTAAGTACTCCGCGCGCCACACCGCTCCTGTTATAGGTAGCAGCGGGAACCACATATCGCTCAGCATCACCGGCAAGCGCCCGCTTCAGCGACAACAAATAGTCCTCATTTTCTGTTTCCGGTTTAAAAGCACCACACATAGGGCTATGCAACGTAGCTATGCCGGTAGTGGCAACGATATGGCTATGCAGCACTGTTATATCACTAAAACCGCATATCCACTTCGGCCGCGCCTTAAAAGCGGTAAGGTCCAGTCTGTCAATGATACGGCTCATACCATATCCTCCGCGCCCCATAAGTATGGCATCAACAGCAGGATCATCCATCATGGCCTGCAGATCGGCATGGCGCTCAGCATCGGTGCCGGAAAAGTAGTGAAACTCATTACCGACGGTCTTCCCCACCTTTACTTTATACCCCCAGCGCTCCAACACAGTAGTAGCATATTGTATCCTTTCAGCCGATACATACCCCGATGGACAAGTGATCCCGATAACCGCACCTTGTTGTAGATTCATGATATCCAAAAGTAAGGAACGATAACAAAATAAGAAGAGAATGATCGGCATATTTGAACAAGGAGATATATTATTCTATAGTTACCAGCGCTCTTTTTACTATCAAGGGTATTTTATCTGTATGATGAAACGCTTATCTTCGTCCCTACGTCATGCAGGAACCGGAATCGTTCAGGCGGCGGGTCATTTATTGTTTACTATTCATTTTTTACTTTTTATATGGCATTAATTAAATCAATTTCAGGAATAAGAGGTACTATAGGCGGTACACCGGGAAAGAGCCTTACACCCATAGATGTAGTAAAGTTTACTACCGCTTATGGCGCATGGGTTGCCGGTCAGGGAACTAATAAAAAAATAGTAGTAGGCCGCGATGGTCGAATATCTGGCGGCATGGTGCGCGACCTGGTCGTAGCAACACTGCAAGGCATAGGCTGCGATGTAGTTGATCTGGGACTGAGTACCACACCGACAGTAGAAATGGCTGTAAAAATGGAAAATGCCGGAGGCGGAATCATACTTACTGCAAGTCATAACCCTAAACAATGGAATGCACTAAAGCTACTGAACCATGAAGGTGAGTTCCTGAATGCCGCTGAAGGACAGTGGATACTGGACTATGCAGAAAAGACTGAACCATCTTACGCTGAGATAGACCATATAGGCACACAACGCAACGACGACAGCTACATTCAAAAACATATTGACGTCATATTGGCTCATCCGCTGGTAGATGTGGCAGCTATAAAGGCCATGAACTACAGCGTGGTGCTCGACTCAGTGAACTCTACAGGTACTATCTCTGTTCCGCCACTATTACTTGCCCTGGGAGTGAACGATATCACGGTCATCAATGAGGAAGTGACGGGAGATTTTGCGCATAACCCTGAGCCGCTACCCGAGCACCTTGTGGACCTTTGCAATACGGTCAAAGACAAGAAAGCCACGCTAGGCATAGCTGTTGACCCGGATGTTGACAGACTTTGCTTTGTGTGTGAAGATGGCACCTTGTTTGGTGAAGAATATACACTTGTGGCTGTAGCCGACTATATACTAAGCAACAAAAAAGGCAATACGGTCTCTAACCTCTCTTCTACCCGCGCACTGCAGGATGTAACAGAAAAACATGGCGGCAAATACTTCCCTAGCGCAGTTGGTGAAGTGAATGTAGTGAAGAAGATGAAGGAGAACAATGCTGTGATAGGTGGGGAAGGTAATGGTGGCATCATAGTACCGGAACTGCACTATGGCCGCGACGCACTCATTGGTATAGCTCTATTCCTTACACATCTGGCAAAAACAGGCCTGTCTGTAAGAGCACTGCGCAACACCTACCCTAATTACTTCATATCGAAGAACAAAATAGACCTTCCGGAAGGACTGAATGTCAAGGCCATATTTGAAGAGATCAAAAAGAAATATGCCGCTCAACCTATCAATACGGAAGACGGTTTGCGTATAGACTTTGATAAAGACTGGGTACACCTCCGCACCTCTAACACTGAACCGATCATAAGGGTATATTCTGAGAGCAAAGATGAAGCCAGTGCCAATAATGTAGCCCAAACTATTATGACCGCCATTAAAGAACTGATGGCAGCAACAGCATAAAATAAATGGCATCTGAACAGGACGATAAAGTAAATGACCTCCTCAATGATATGCAGGCAGAGATGACCGAAAGGAAGGCTGCCCGCTTTGTAAGGAGAGTAAAACATGGTAGGGCGGCGATAGTTTTCGTCGCCTTTATCTATGTTGTGAAACTGATACGGGTATTAGACAACTTTGAACAGGCCAAGAGTGCAAACTATATCTTCGGTGGTATCATTGCTTTATTTATTGCGCTGTTCATACTCAGCCGCACAAAGGCTTATACCGGTTTGCTCATAGCTACCATAGCATACATACTTGTTGTAGCCATCACCACCATTATGGAGATGACAATAATAGCAGAAAACCCGGTAGAGGAAATAGCAGGGATACAGCGTGCCGCATACCTATCAACCATAATTGTAAGAATAGGCATTTTTTACTTCCTCATTTATGGCATGAGATATGCAAAGAAGCTGGAGGCACTCTACGATGAAACAGGCGCCGAATGATCACTTCTTTTTAGCCTTATTGTCCTTTCCCATATCGGAACCTTCAAACATTTTATAATAGCCTTTGAACAACTGCTTTACATCAAAATATAAGCCTTTAATGTGGTCGTCATTATCCTGTAATTTCAGATAGTCACACTCATCCGCAGTCAGGCTTTGACTTTCACCAAACTTATATCCGAGATATCTGAGTATAGAGTATTCATCTGAAACAGTAAGCACATGATAGCCTGTACCGCAAGTCAACCCATCACCTGTGGCTAATATCGTCTCAAGTATAGCTCTGCATTTCTGCCTATAAAGTTCTGCATGTTGTTCATCATTCAACTCTTTATATGCAGCATATACCCCTATCAACAGACTTGGCTGAAGCGGACTACCCTTCAACAATTCCAGATTATATTTCAGATAGCTCTTCTTATCCTCAGCTAACCATACCTTTTTGTTGTTCAATACTTTTATACTATCTCGGAAAGAGGAGACATCGCCTATAGCATTGTAAGCCTCATTGAAAAAATAACCATAATAAATGTAATGATAGTCTTTAGCGGTAAGAGTAGTATCGTCATTAAGATAGCGTTTAAGTAAGGTTGGGTAGTAGAGGTCAGAGGCATTGTCTTTAGTGATCTTCTCAATGCTCTTGTAATCGGGAGGTTGGGGCATTCTCTTTTCTTGCGCGGTAACAGACCATGATAAAAAGACCAAAATCCATAATGATAGAACTCTCATAGTTTATTATATTTACCACAATATAATAATTATTACCTGACGCTGCATGAAAAAAACGGCATTGCTTTTAATGATCTGTATGGTCTTTCTTTCCTGCAAAGAAAAGAAGGCTGCAAATGATTGGGGCAAAATGGAGCTGCATGGCAAGGTAAAAAAAATGGTGGAGCAAGATTACATACTTGACACAACCGGCAATAACAAAGGCAAACATCTGCGATGGACTAAAATATATGTCTTCAATACACTTGGGCAACTTACAGAAAGAGCACAGCTCAACGAGAAAGGCGAGCTCATCTTCAAATTCATCAATACATATGATGCTACAGGTCGGCTAAAGGAAGAAAAAGCAGTAGAAGACCCGCAAAAGCACGTTACCAGCTACCAATATGACACTGTAGAACACACCACCTTAAAAAGTAATTCATACGAAATACAATCGGATGATGCTAAACGCAGTACTAAATATACAGTAGTAACCCTTTCTCAATTTAACCTGAAAGGAATTTTACTTTCTGAAAAAAACTGGATGACGAACGGCTCTCCTGACACTACAATTGAAAAATTTTCCTACAACAAGAAGCAGTATAAAAATAAGAGTGTGCTTAAGAATTCAGACTTGGAGCAAACAACTGTCTATAGTTATGATGACCATGGTAACTGCATCAGTGAAGTTGCAGATACAGCATTGCCACACCGTGCAATAAGAACTATTCGCAAGTTTGACGAAAAAGATAATTTGATCGAAGAAACTTCCTATGAAGCTGATGGCAGCATTCACTCACAAAAGAAGATAGAATACAAGTCTTTTGATAAAACCGGCAACTGGCTGGTTCAGTATATCCATTGGAAAGATCTTGGCACAACAGTCATCGAACGTACGATTGAATATTACCGATAAGGAACCTAACTACTAAATTCCCCTTCTACATACTGGCACGGTATTTATTCCCCATTCTCTGAGGCATGGTATCTTCCATCTATTGCCTTGAAAATTTGCATACAATAGTTGCTAATTAAAACAATAAAAAACAATGGCCGACGTATCCGCAAGACCGTTTAAGGGCATATTTGAAGAAGCAGGGAATCAGATGCTGTTCATGTTCCGTTTCTTTCGCAATATTTTTCGACTCGACTTTGAATGGGAAGAATTTGTGAGGCAATGTTACATGATAGGCTACAAGTCATTTCCACTAGTAGGAATTACCGGATTTATCATAGGATTTGTCATTACACTGCAGTCGGAGCCCACGATGAAGGCATTTGGGGCGGAGAGTTTTATTCCGAAAATGGTAGCCGTATCGTTGATAAGAGAGATCTGCCCTGTAGTAATAGCATTGATCTGTGCCGGGAAAATAGCCTCGGGTATCGGTGCGGAATTAGGCAGCATGCAAGTAAGTGAGCAGATAGATGCTATGGAAGTATCGGGAGCCAACCCTGTACAATACCTTGTAGTGACGCGCATACTTGCCTGTATCATTATGATACCCTTACTAACACTAATGGCAGACTCATTGGGTTTTGCCGGGAGCTACCTTGGGGTGAATCTATCTAACCATGTGAGCCCCCAACTATTCTTCAGCAAAGCATTTTCATCGGTTGATTTCGGAGATCTGTTCCCTGCATTTTTCAAGACCATATTCTTTGGCTTCGCTATAGGATTCATAGGTTGCTATAAAGGCTATAATTCTAACAGAGGCACAGAGAGCGTAGGTATTGCTGCCAATTCGGCTGTTGTCAATGCGTCATTATGGATCATCGTTATAGACGGCATAGCAGTTCAGCTTACTAACGCGCTAGGATATTAACATACACTGTAGCCCTGTAAATCACAGATCACAGCAACACAGTCACCGGTTCAACATTGATCAGCACTATATGGAAGAGCAGCAACAACAAGACATCACGGAACAAACATCATGGGATGATGATCTGATACAGATGCGGCACATAGCCAAAGCCTTCGGTAGCAATGAGGTGCTAAAGGATATTCATATGGACCTTCACAAAGGTGAAAATCTGGTGATTCTGGGTAAGTCGGGAACGGGTAAATCTGTGACGATAAAACTGATCGTTGCCCTTCTGGAATACGACAAGGGAGAGCTAAAAGTATTTGGCAAAGAAGTAAGAGAGCTAAATGAAAAAGAACTAAAGAAACTTAGAACAAGAGTAGGCTTCCTTTTCCAAAGCGGTGCGCTCTACGACTCTATGACCGTCAGAGAAAATCTGGAATTCCCATTGAAGAGAATATTGAAGATAACTGATAATACAGAGATAGAACAAAGAATAAAGGAGGTATTGGAGAATGTAGGATTACCTGATGCAATAGACAAAATGCCATCAGAACTATCGGGCGGTATGCGCAAGCGAATAGGTCTTGCCCGTACTATCATACTGAAACCGGAGATAGTACTATATGATGAACCAACAACCGGCCTTGACCCTATTACATCGAAAGAGATCAGTGAATTGATACTGACCATGCAAGAAAAATATAAAATGTCATCCATCATTATTACCCACGATATTGCTTGTGCCAGAATAACCGCCAATAGAATAATGGTAATGGCAGAGGGAACATTTGTAGCAGAAGGAACATTTGATGAGTTGGCACATAATAGCGACCTATTCATTCAGTCTTTTTTTAAATGAACATACCATGAAAGCGACAGCAGGACAAAAAATAAGGACGGGAATATTTACTCTGGCAGGAGTGGGGCTTTTGATCGGTGCAGTATTTCTCATTGGTAAAACACGCCATCTGTTTGGTAATACATTTCATATTTATGGCACCTTCAGGAATGTGGGCGGGTTGCAGGTGGGCAATAATGTGCGCTTTGTAGGCATAAATGTGGGCACTGTAGAGAGTATCCAGATCATATCGGACACCCAAGCCAGAGTGGATATGGTGATACAGGAAGATGCACACAAATTCATTAAAAGCAATGCAATAGCCTCAATTGGTTCAGACGGATTGATGGGTGACAAACTGATCGTTATCTCTGCAACAGACAACAGAGCTGAGCAAGTGAAGGACGGCACCAGAATTGCTACAAACAACCCTAATGACATGGGAGAAATAATGGCGAAAATGAACAGGATAGCCAATAATGCAGAAGTAATAACAGCAGGTCTTGCAGACATTTCAACTCAAATCAGTGGTGGCAAGGGTAGCCTAGGCAGACTACTTTACAGCGATGATCTTGCAAAGAATCTGGAAGGGACGGCTACCAATATCAAGCAAGGAACAAAAGGATTCAGTGAGAACATGGAAGCATTAAAAGGCAACTTTTTATTAAGAGGGTATTATAAAAGGAAAGAACGCAGGAAGCTCGAAAAACAAAATGAACAAATCAACAATGAGATCCCATCAGAATCAAAGCAAAAGAATACAACACCCAATAAAAAACGATAACGATCGATATTTTCTGTTGGCATGGTTTTTACAACTATATAAACAACACTAAATACACACAATATATGAGCATCAGAAAGATCATGCGAGAGAGAGTAAATACATCATTAAAAATAAGCGGAATTGCAATAACTCTTTTATTATCGTCAATAGGTAACAAGGCCATTGCACGCAATGAGAGCTACAGCGGGCTGAATTTGGGTCTGGGCATTGGTTATTACAGTTATTACCACAATCAATCGGTTCCATATTTTACAGCTAATTATGAGTTTGATGTAGCACGTCAATTTACATTAGCCCCTTTCATAGGTATAGCCACTTACAGGAGTAATTATTATGACAGAAGGTATTACTACAGAGAAACTGTAATGCCAATTGGCGTGAAGGGTACCTATTATTTTGACAACCTGATAGGCGCGGGACCGGCATGGGATTTTTATGCTGCAGGATCGTTAGGTTACAATATAGATCGGGTAGTATGGGATGATAACTACACAGGCAGCAGAGATGTATATAAAGGTGCAAGTGCATTATATCTTGACTTGCATATAGGTGCGGAATATCATTTCAATCATAAAGTCGGTATGTTTCTGGATCTATCGACCGGAGTATCCACAATAGGGCTGGCCATTCATGGTGCACACTAAATGATCATGAAACAAAAACAAACGGGCCTCTTCTTTCGGGAAGGGGCCCGTTTGTTTTAAGCTGCTGCTATTTTATACATTTGTAAGAACTACTCTCTTAACCATGATAGAAAAGAAAGAACTCCGTAAAACAATGCTTGCCCTTAGAGATGCGATGGTAAGTGATGAAAAAGAAAAAATCGACTCCGATATATGCGCTCAAATAGAACGGATCATTACCAACAAACAGTTGAAGGTAGTACACACCTATCTGCCCATGGGTAGTGAAATAAATATCACTCCGCTTATAGAAAAAATGCTGGCTTCAGGGATAACAGTTGTGACCCCTAAAGCATTAAAACAACGTAAACTTCAAAACCTTGTGCTCCGCTCACTCAGTGAGCTTGAAGACGGCATATATGGCACGCAACACCCCGCAAGTGGAATTGAATACACCGGCAAGATCGACCTGTTCATAATCCCCGGGCTAGCCTTTGATCAAGAGAATTACCGACTAGGGTATGGATCAGGCTACTACGACACATTTCTTGCGACCCAACCCGACGCCTATAAATTGGGTATCTGCTATCCTTTTCAGTTGGTTGAAAAAGTACCGACTGAAGAACATGATATCCAATTGAACGAAGTATTAATATAGGAAATATAAATTATACTTCAAATGCTTATACTACTAACTAACGTAGTATATTATTCATTTTTGCTTCAATTTTGATAATAAAAGACTAAAAATAGCTATTTATATTTAATTATATATAACTGAAGTAACCGGAAAATATTTTATTTTTGTGGGGATAGTGAGATAGGATTGGTGTCATAATAATATTTTTATTATTATAAAAATGAACTAATTCAAAAAATATCAACATAAAAAATTGAAGCATAGAACCCAACAAAAGCAACCAGGTAAAGCAATAGTAAAAAGCGATGTTCAGAAAAAGGGAACCTTTCCTCAGAACATGAGTCCTGTTATTATTAACTACCCTATATTATGGTTATCACTGGCAGCTTTTATTGTATATGTACGCACCATAGGTTTTGGATTTACCGAACTTGATGATTCTATATTTATCAGAGAGTTTCATGAGTACAATGAAAATCTGGCCAATCTGGCAACTTCATTTCACAGAGGTCTGTTCGATGCTATTAAGGATCCATATTTCAGACCTGTATTTCTTGACAGTATCATCATTAACAACATATTTTCAAAAGAAAATATATTTGGCTATCATTTAGTTAATGTTATACTGCATTTAGCTTCAGTGATCGTATTGTACAAGGTATTTATACGATTACGAATCAGAAAACTACACTCATTTATTATTTCGTTGATGTTTGCTGTTCACCCCGTTCTTTGTCAGGCGGTGGCCTGGATACCCGGGAGAAATGATACATTATTGGCGTTATTCAGTTTTTCATTTTTCTTTTTTGCTATAGAATATTCAGATCTGGGTAAGATCAAACATCTATTACTTTCAGTACTGTTTCTTTTATTGGCCTATTTTACAAAGGAGAGCGCTGTCTTTGTTCCTATAGTGGCACTAATTATGTTCACACTTATCATAGGTGATAAGTTGATCTCAAAAAACAAGATCATTTTGTATGCCAGTTGGGCGGTCTGTTTCCTTATCTGGTTCATAGTCCGTTCTCAGGCCACCAACATACAGGCAGGCAATAACCCTGATACAGGGGTAATGATAACAGACTTTATACATCGATTGCCACTTATTGTTCAATATCTGGGCAAGATCATTTTACCTGTCAACCAGAGTGTTTTTCCAATGCAGGAAGATACCTCAATAAAATACGGTATTATAGCAACTGTAATACTAGCTGCCAGCCTGATCTTCTCTAAAGATGTGAACTGGAAAATTGTAGCAGCCGGATTTGCGATATTCTTATTATTCCTTATCCCGGCATTATTAGTACCTAACAATCTTAATGAACAGACATTTGAACACCGCCTTTACCTGCCAATAATAGGCATACTCATAATGTTTACTGAAACATTCATTTTCAAAGGTTTATTAGACGGGAATACCCTTCTTTACTCGCTTATAGTGAGTGCGATACTGGCAATAATGAATTTTGTTTATCAAGGCAATTTTTCAAGTCCGCTAGTATTCTGGACCCAAGCGGTAGAAACATCTCCCCACTCGGCATATGCAGCAATGATGCTGGGTGCCAGAGAAGATAATTTAGCCAAATCATATGCACTTTTTCACAAAGCATATAAATTAGATCCCAAGCAGAAATATATCAACTACTACTATGGTATGATGTTACAGAAACAAGATTCTGTGCTGGCATCTGAACCATATCTGCTGACTGAAAAAGCAAAGACTGATTTTGTGGAATGTGATTTTTACCTGGCCAGAGTTGCCATGACCAAAAATGACACTATAGGCGCAATGAATTACCTGAAAAGCTACCTGCAACGTATGCCATCGAGCGAACCGGCCAATAATAATTTGTTATTGATGTATATCAACAAAGGTCTTATTGCAGAAGCAAGATCTCACGCATCACGAATGAGGCAATTGGGGATGAATTTACCCCCAGAGATAAGCAGAATATTGAATGCAGTGAGGTAGAGAGATCGTAAGTAAGCACAATAAATAATTGTATAGAAAAGTAATCTATCTCCAATCAAAACTACCCATAGCAGTCAATAGCACTAATGCATGATAATAATCAAAATGCACATTATCATTTAGTGAGACCAAATTAATAGATGTAATACAACCGGATTAATATCTATTTTTGGCTGGATAAAAAAAATAGTATGCAAAATAATGGTGTTACCCCCAGCAACAGGGAGTCGGTTTATTTTCCAAATCTAAATTCCCTGCGATTTGTTGCGGTATTATTAGTTTTCGTTCACCATGTGCAACAATTAAGTTTTTCATTTTTACCAAAAGAAATAATGGGTAAGGAAAATGCAATGATTCATAGCATTGGTCCCCTAGGAGTCAGACTTTTCTTTGTTTTGAGCGGCTTTCTGATTACATATCTGTTATGTGTAGAAAAACAACGGACAAGTACGATCAACATCAAGAAATTTTATATTAGAAGAGCCTTGCGAATTTGGCCACTTTATTACCTGACAATAATTCTCGCTTTTTTTATCCTCCCTCTTTTTCCCGCATTGTATAGTCATGATGACATGAGTCATACGATGCATATCAAAGAAATTTTAACTCCTCTTTCGTTGTACCTGGTGTTTTTACCGAACATAGTACTCTATGTTTCCGGTATTATACCATTTATATCTCAAACATGGTCTATTGGAACGGAGGAACAATTCTATTTTATATGGCCTGTTCTATTCAAGAAAATTAAGAACAAATATTTGCTACTGAGCTCAATTATAGTTTTATACACGATAATCAGATACACACTTGCACATTTACCAGCAAACTATACTGTAAATCTTCTGATTTTTTTCTGGTCAGCGTTTCCTATAGACAATATGGCAATTGGGGGTCTGTTTGCAGTTATGATTCATGATCAGGATAAAATATCATTGACGCTAAAATCAATAGTATTTCATAAAGCGACCCAGATACTCACCACCATTTTACTAATAGTTAGTTTAGTTTGGGGGCTTATAGTGCCTTATTTCCTGTTTGAATATTATAGTGTTCTTTTCGGAATTATTATAGTAAACCTCGCAGCGAATGACAGAAGACTTATCAATATTGAATTCTCATTCTTAAAATACCTTGGCAAGATCTCCTACGGTCTTTATATGTATCATTCATTAGCAATAGCAATAACATTGAGTGTTATGATACATTTTAACCAGACCAGCAATTTTATTCTTTACCCTGTAGCATTGTTGCTCACAATATTACTATCTGAAATATCTTATACTTATTTTGAACAACGATTTATTAAAAAGAAAAGGAAATTTTCGGTAGTAGTGAGTGGGGACAATGTTGAAGAAAAGTAATAATATTTTCTCACTACATACTATACCAATTCATTGATACCAGTTAATGCAGAACGATAACATCGTAAACAATAACTTGAAAGAAGCAGCCCGGGCTATTGTCCGGGCTGCTTCTTTAAGGTACTAATGATAAAGGTTATCAGGTATTACCAAGCTTAAATAACTCTATAGTGTTGACCATCAAGGTCATTATTAATTAATGAGCTCCCCTGGTAAATCTTCGCTAACTTGTAGTGATCAATTACTACATCATGAACCAGGAAAAAGACAGAAAACAGAAGCTGACCACAGCATCGGGCATACCCTATGCCGAGAACGAAAATACAATGAGCGCAGGCCCGCGCGGACCGCTACTGCTGCAAGATTTTATCCTGCACGAAAAAATGGCCCATTTTAACAGGGAAAGAATTCCTGAGCGAGTGGTGCACGCCAAAGGGACAGGCGCTTTCGGCACATTTACAGTTACCCATGATATATCCCGATACACAAAAGCAAAACTATTCAACAAGGTAGGCAAGCAAACAAAATTGCTGATGCGCATGAGCACTGTTGGCGGCGAAAAGGGCAGTGCAGATACAGAACGTGACCCACGAGGTTTCGCAATCAAATTTTATACTGAAGAAGGAAATTGGGATCTTGTAGGTAACAATACACCGGTATTCTTTATAAAAGATCCAAAGAAATTCAGCGACTTTATACATACCCAGAAACGAGATCCGAGAACCAATTGCAAAAGCCCTACCATGATGTGGGATTTCTGGAGCCTGAACCCCGAGAGCCTGCATCAGGTAATGATACTGATGAGCGACCGGGGGACACCCTACGGATTCCGCCACATGCATGGATTCGGCAGCCACACCTTCTCAATGATCAATGCTGCGAATGAAATGGTATATGTCAAGTTTCACTTTATAACGCTGCAGGGTATAAAGAATTTTACCAATGATGAAGCCGCAGTAATGAAAGGTATCGATCCTGATTTTGCACAACGAGATCTGGTTACCGCAATTGACAATAAGCAATTCCCCAAATGGGCAATGAAGATACAGGTAATGACACCTGAGCAGGCCCAAAACACTCCATACAATCCGTTTGACCTGACCAAAGTGTGGCCACATGCAGATTTCCCATTGATAGATGTTGGAGAACTGGAGCTGAACGAAATACCTAAAAACTATTTTGCACAAGTAGAGCAGTCTGCATTTGCACCGGCACATGTTGTTGACGGTATCAGCTATTCACCGGATAAAATGTTGCAGGGCAGACTACTATCTTACCCGGATGCTCACAGATACCGTCTGGGCGTAAACTACGAACAGATACCTGTGAACAAGTGCCCTTATATGGTACATAACTATGAACGAGATGGCCACATGAGAATAGATGGTAATAGTGAAGATGCACCAAATTACTTCCCCAACAGTTTTGATGATATCTATGCAGACCAAAGCTATAAGGAATCGCCACTTCAGCTGGATAGCATAGTAGCTGACCGGTATGACAGAAACGGAGATGGCGATGATGATCACTATTCGCAGCCCGGACTATTGTTTACGAAAGCCATGAATGACTATGACCGTCATAATCTTATCAGCAATATAGTTGGAGCGATGAGCGGCATTGAGGGTCCGAAGAAAGAACTGATCGTTCACAGACAATTATGTCACTTCTTCAGGGCAGATGTAAATTTGGGCAAGGCCGTAGCACAGGGATTGGGCGTAGATATTGAACAAGTAATGGCAGAAATGAAGCATTAACTTTTAATGTTGATACCTATTTACTCAGAACAGGGCTATTTTAGAAAGATAGCTCTGTTCTTATTAAGAACCTCTGTGCCGGATATTCATACAAATCCGTTGACCAATATTATCTTTGGATATGCACCCGCTACATAGCACCATACCATCTACCATTATTCATACCGACCGACTCCTATTAAAGGAACTGACGCCAGGTGTTATGAATCTTGTCTTCACTACCCTGCCTGATGAGCACATACAAATATTTCTGGGCCTTACAGATGCTGAACTGCAAATAGAACTAAGCAAATTTCAGAAAGGGCTGACTATGCACAACCGTTCTTTCCGCAACTTTCTTCTCATAAATAAGGTTGATGGGAATGTTATAGGGAAATGTGGATTCCATACCTGGTATCCCGACCATAGCCGCGCGGAGATAGGGTATAATATGAACAACGATGAGGTAAAGGGCAAGGGATATATGAAAGAGGCGTTCAGGCCTATTTTGGACTATGGGTTCGAAACAATGAAATTGAACAGAATAGAAGCATTCATTGGCCGTAATAATATGGCCTCTCAAAGATTGGTGAGCGGTTGCGGGTTTGTAGAAGAGGGTGTGCTGCGGGAGCATTATTGCAAAAATGGGGTGATAGAGGATTCTGTTTGTTTTTCGTTGTTGAGGAGAGCATATGTAATTAAAGACCCTGTATCTGAATTGCGATAGAAATAAATTAGCGGGAGTGATAAAAAGAAACGTGCTTTTTTGAATTATTTTTCTATCTTTGCCATCCGTTGCGAGAAAGTCAAAAGGTTTAAACTTTTGACTTTTTGATTTAACTGACGTTTTGAGTACCAAAAACGGGCATAGTTCAACGGTAGAATAGAGGTCTCCAA
>CANFKE010000015.1 GCA_947447465.1 Chitinophagaceae bacterium
ATGGGGTGTCGGGTTGGTTGTTTCGGCGGGTCAGAGACCCGTTAAATTGTGTCGTCACGAGAGCGTCCCTGTCGGGACAACTCTCGCGACAGTGTTATAATTGATTTTTGGGAGATGCCCGATGGTCGATGAAATTTTCATCGGGTATAGGTTGGGTGTAATGTTTTGGTTTTCATTGGGTTGTGTTTTTGGGTTATGCCCGATCGTGCCCGATTTTGTGCCCGATGGGGTGGTTGTTTTGCTTGTTTGCTTTGCACAGCCGCTTTGGAGACGCAAGTATGCGTCTCTACGTCAGTTTGTTGTGGTATTTAGTATTTTGGTGCAATTTACTGCCGGGTTGTTGGGTGGAAAAGTACATTAACAAATTGTGGATATCTTTCTGCAGCTGAGATTAGTGCTGGGTGCTTGTTTGGCGCGAGAATCAGGAGATTCCCTACCGGTGGAGCCCCGAAATAATCGGGATAAACTCCGTCCGGTGACTAAGCTCAGCGTGGGGTGTTTTCCCGATTTGTGTTAAATACATCAATCACAAGGATATCATTATTGACGACTTCGTACACAACTGTGAAGGGGAAATTTGTTAGTGCAATATCCCGATAGATATTCTGAGTATCAATGAAACTGTAGTATTGAGGGTGTTGAATTATTTTTTCGTAAGCGATTTCAAGTTCTGATAAAAATCTCAAGCCGAGACCTTCTTGCTGCTCCTCATAATAGATACCTGCCTCTAATGCGTGATCCTGAGCAGTTTGAAGTACTATTAGGTGGTACACTATTTTCCTGCAATTTTATGTTTGAGCAGATCAATTGCTTCCTCCATAGGTATGCCTTGGATTTTCCCTGTGCGGTAACTTTCACTTGCGGAACGGAAGGAGGCTAATGCTGTCTCATCATAGAGTTTCGATCTGTCTTCCATATCATTTTCCACTAAAGCATACAATGTCTGCAGCTTCTTTTCATCAATGTTCTCTATATACTCGTGTAATTTTCCTTTAACAGCCGCAATGGTCATAGTTGGTATTTTACTTGTATAAAAGTACGAAATATTGATATTAGGGGAATAATAAATTGTGAAGTAAAGTTTAAACTGATTGAGTTGGTTACACAGCTGCTATTATTGTTTTTCTGAGAACTAGGAGATCTTCAGACGATTTCGCCCAGCTTGGGAAGTTAATGGAATTAATTTACTGCCTTCTCAAAATCCCCCAATGTTTTATTTTCTTTTGTTTTCCATTCTTTTAACCCGTTTGCACTTCTGCCCATTACTACGGCAGCAGCTGTAGATGGACTACTAAAAATATAATCTTCAGTGAATTCAAAATTACCAGCTTTTACTGCCAGAATATTTTGTGCAAGCAACTTTTGTCTTAATGTTGTAAAACTCAGAGGCATTGAATTGACTTCACTATCTGCTGCTTTTGAACCTTTAAATACGACAAACCCATCAGATGTTGGTTCGCCTTGTGCATCAGCGCCTCTATTAGCTGTAATATAAAATGTTACTTTATTATTCTTAGGTTTTTCGTCTCTTTTAGTGTCAAATACTTTATGCCCAAGTGCATTAACCAACATTTTGATATTTTCAATAAACTCTTCCATTTCAGCTCTATCTGATTCCGATATCGTAGTTATTGCTGGAATTGTAGAGTTTTCAACTGAATATCTGTTTGCTAATTTTGTCATTTCATAAAGCCTGCTTTCCAGATATTTCACATGGGCTTTATTTAGATTTTCATCTTTACTTATGAAAATGATTACTTCATTCCAAAAATCCTTTTGTGCTAAATGTTGTTGAAGCCTTTTTAAAATATTTTCTGCTTCTCCAATATAAACAATATCATCACCTGTTTCATTTTTTCCTAATAATAAGTAAACACCTGTATTGGTTAAATCAGGTCTGTCTGAGCAGTCTTTGACATTAATTCTTGGTATTTTATATGCTTTTCCGGACCAATTACTAAGCTCACAACTCATTCTACCATTTGAGTCTCCATCAATAAGGAATATTTTTATTGTTTTTCCGAATTTGTTAGCCATTAAGAGATCGTATTGTCAGTTAACTTATTAATGTATTTTATTGTTTTGAATTCCTATATGTTCTTCCTACTTCCCGATACAAAACTTACTAAATATGTAGTCCAGTTTGTCTTCGGTGGTTATTTCGCCGGTTATTTCGCCGAGGTAGTGGAGGCAGTGGCGGATGTCGAGGGCAATGAGGTCGCCGGGAACATGGTTGTCGAGGCCGGTCTTTATGTCGTGGAGCGATCGAAGTACTTCCTGTAGTGCTCCGTAGTGGCGCACATTGGTGATGATGGTGCCTTCCTGTTGCAGGTCTCCGGTGGCTACAAGGTCGTAGAGGGCGGTCTTCAGTTCGCCAATGTTCTCTTTGTTCTTTGCTGAGATAAAAATGATCTGTTTGTCTATGCCGCGATAGGTGTCGTGGGCTTTTTCCAGTCCGCGGGCATCGGCTTTGTTGCCTGCCAGCAGGTATTTTATATTGTGTTCCTCAAAGTATTGTTGTTGCTGTTTTACTTCATCCAGTTGGTCTTCTGACGCGTCGAAGAGGTAAACGGCTATGTCGGCCTTTTTCATGGCTTCGCGGCTGCGCTCTATGCCTTGCAGTTCTATTACATCCTGGCTGTGCTCACGTATGCCGGCGGTGTCTATGAGTCGGAAGATGATCCCGTTGATGTTGAGTGTTTCTTCTATGGTGTCGCGTGTGGTACCGGCTATATCGCTGACAATGGCGCGTTCTTCGTTGAGCAGGGTATTGAGCAGGGTACTTTTGCCGGCATTGGGTTTGCCCACAATAGCCACGCTCACGCCGTTCTTAATAACATTGCCGAGGCTAAAGGAGTTAACCAGGTTTTGGGTCACATGGGTAAGTGCGCCTATCAATTGGTAGAAGCGGGTGCGGTCGGCAAATTCTACATCTTCTTCGCTGAAGTCGAGCTCCAGTTCCATAAGTGCGCTGAAGGTGATGAGTTGCTCGCGCATATCTTTAAGGTCATCGCTGAAGCCGCCACGCAGGGTGTGCATAGCGGCACGGTGAGCGCTGTTGCTCTGACTGGCTATCAGGTCGGCTACGGCTTCGGCCTGTGTCAGGTCCAGCTTGCCATTGAGGAATGCCCTTAGGGTGAATTCTCCTGCCTGCGCCATGCGCGCGCCATGTTGCAGGCATACGCTTACTACTTGTTGCAATATATAGTTACTGCCATGGCAGCTTATTTCTACCACATTTTCACCGGTATAGCTTTTGGGGTTTTTGAACAGGCTGATGACCACTTCGTCTATAACAGCGCCATTGCTGACTATCTTACCAAAATGCAGAGTGTGGCTGGGTTGTTGTTCTAATCCTTTTTTAGAGAATATCTGCGCGGCAATGGTAATGGCGTTGGCTCCGCTGAGGCGGATGATGCCGATGGCTCCTTCGCCGGGAGGTGTAGCAATAGCAACGATGGTATCGGTAAGAGGCAGCATAATGTAGTTGTTGGGTGCAAAAGTACGATAATAGCATTGGTCGAAGTATTCCGCTTCGTCTATATTTAGTGGAAGCGGGGCGCTTCCGTTGGTTTCGCAAGCGGGACGCTTGCATGTTGGCAGGACGAAGCGGGAAGCTTCGACCAGTAACACGTATCACCTTTTCACAAAAAATTAGAAACCATATATTTTTTGGTCCGCTATTAATCGTTAATCTTGTACAAAAGAAATTAAGCCCAATGGATATCCCTGTTTCAGAGACTTTGAATATAGATGCTACCGTTGCCATCAAGCAGTTGGTGGATAATATGGAGACCGTTATCCGCGGTAAACGCAGACAAATAGAAATGGTGGTTACCTGCTTGCTGGCAGGCGGACATATACTGATGGAAGATAATCCGGGTACGGGTAAGACCGTGCTTGCCCGCACACTGGCGCAATGCATCAGCGGTGAAAGGGAAGGGGAGCATGTGATCTTTAAGCGCATTCAGTTTACCCCTGATCTGCTGCCTATGGACCTGATAGGCTCGCATATATTTGATGATGTCAATAAAGAATTTGTTTTTAAGAAAGGACCGCTGTTCTGCAATGTTTTGCTGGCGGATGAAATAAACCGTGCTTCGCCAAAAGTGCAGAGTGCGCTGCTGGAGGCTATGGCCGAACAACAGATCACATCGGGTGATACTACGCTAAAACTGGAGCGTATGTTCTTTACCATTGCTACGCAGAACCCGATAGAAATGGAGGGCACTTATCCATTGCCGGCGGCACAGTTGGACCGTTTCTATATGAAGATCTACTTCGGTTATGTAGATGAGGCAACTGAACTGAACATTTACCGTGAATACCTGAATATTGCCCGTAATCTGGTGGAGCTGACACAGGTGCTGAGCATGAAGGATATTCTGGATCTGCAGGCACAGGCCGGTGCTGTATTTGTTCATGATGAGATCGTTCGAGCTGTCAGCAATATCGTTCGTCAGACCCGCGAGCATCAGGATATATCTCTGGGGGCATCTACCCGAAGTGGTATAGCCTTCCTTAAATGTCTGCGTGCGTATGCATTGGTGCAGGGGCGTACATATGTGATAGAGGATGATGTTAAGGACATAGCCCGTGTGGTACTGGACCATCGCCTTATCTATCGGAATAAGGATGGTAAACAAAAAGCGTTGGATAGTATCATCAATAAGGAGGCCGACAGGTTAGCCAAACTGAAGTTGTATTAGATGATAGACGGTGTTTTACCGTCATTTCATTCGGTGTATTATCTTATTTATTGTGGTCGTTAACTAACAGCTAACGATATATGCGACATGTCTATAGGTAATAAATGTTGCAATGAGGTAATATTGTGCTTTCATTACATAGAAAAATAACCAGACATTCTGATGGCGAAAAATAGTGAATTGCACATAGCACACGTCCGTGAGGTGGAACCACCCAGGGTGCGCCATTTGCTTATTTACTATTTCTTTCAGGGAATTGGATTGTCGCTGTTCTTTACAGTTGCCACTTCTCTGTTCCTGTCTTCATTTGTTGCCGCAGATCTTCCGGTAGCTTTTGTGGCCTCGGCGGTAGCAATGGTATTGCTGGGAGGCATATATAATATAGTAGAGCGTAAGCTGGTAATGTACAAGCGGGCGTTTCTCCTTATTATCATTGCTATTTCAGTATTATTATTCTACCTGGGTATTCAAATGCAGTCAGGTACATGGCTGCCGTTCCTTATGTTCGTGTGGTGCAGGGTGGTATTCATGATCACCGATCTTGAATTCTGGGGACTATCTAATTTACTCTTTGATACCCGTGACTCTAAAAGCCTGTTCGGATGGATAAGTATGCGCGATGTGCCGGCAAGGGTGATCGGTTACTTTTCTGTTGGTTTGTTATTGCCGGTATTTGAGTTGCACTCATTGTTATTGTTTGCAGCCGCCGCCTTTTTTGCCAACTTTTTTGTTGTCAGGCAATTGCTGGACCCGGCCTATGCAAGAGATGTGAAGCCTGTGGCAACTGCCCCTGAAACGGAACACCGTCGTAAATTGTTCAATTTTCCGGGTGCAGGGTTATTGATGCTGCTGTGTGTATTGGGCATTACAGGTATTGTATTGTTCTCGGTCATCAATTTTTCATTCCTCTCACTGGTAGAAGATAAGTTTCATAAAGCGTCTGAACTGGCAGCTTATCTCGGGCTTATCTATGGCGTTGCCAATATCTTAACAGCCGGCGGTAAGACCTTTATGACCAATAAGGTATTATCTAAGATAGGTGCAAAGACCTCTATGCTGATACTGCCTATGTTCATCATAGCGGTGTCGTGTTTTGTTATAGGTAAGGTGGGTAGCGGAGAAGATCGCGTGCTTATCTGCTTTGTGCTGTTGCTTGCAGGAGGCACTATGCTGAAAGAAGTTTTTTATGACCCAATCTATGTAAGTCTTACGCAGCCTTTACCGGGTGAAATAAGAAACAAAGCATACAGTATCATTCATGTTTTTGCCGAGCCGGGTGGTCTGGTATTATCAGGTGTTCTCATCTATAATGTATTCGGGCGAGTATCTCATCCCGACCCGATAATGGCGGGTTATATTATAGCCGCTACAGCGTTGGCAGGTGCTCTGCTGATATTGATCACGTTCAGAAAATACATACTGACCTTTAAGGGGGCCATAGCCAAGCGGGTATTGGTCACCCGTGCTGTTGATTCATTCAATAGTTTTTCTCAGGCCATTATACGTGAAAAGCTGGAAAGTCGTGAACCCGAAGATGTGATCTATGCACATGAGTTATGCTCAGATAGCAATGTCCACTTTTTTGAGACCGAATTAGGACGCTTGTTGCGGCATGAGTCGGAGCAAGTAAGGAAGTATGCACTGGAGAAGATGTCTGTCAATACACCTTTCAGTGATACGGACGTGTTGATCTATCTGGCTGTTACTGATCCTACGATCGAGGTAAAAGAACTGGCCATCATTCATTGCGGTGCCCGCTACAGAGATAGTTTCGGAGAGCAGTATAATAGTTTTCTGGAGAATCCGGATCTACGTATCAAGCAGGCGGCCATCAAGGGATTGATGGAGAGCGGTAATCCGGAGATCATTATGATAGCAGGGCATAAGCTCAATGATCTGTTGGCATCAACAGATCCGGCGCAGAATGTGATAGGTGCCACCATCATAGGTGATATGCATCTTAATAGTCACTACAGGCATTTACTTAAATTCTTTGAAAATCAGGTAATTACAGTTCGAAAAGCAGCTATTATCGCAGCGGGGAAATTGACACATCCCAAGCTGATGCCGGCATTGTTCACTTTATTGTCAGACAGAAATCAGAGTGATGATGTAGTGCGGTCGCTGAGCAATTATCAGAAAGGCGTGATCAATCACCTGCTGGAAAACAAGGGCTTGCTGGAGCGTTATCCTGATGATATATTGAAGCTATGCGGATACATAGAGGAGAAGATAGCCGCTATGATCATCTGTATGTATCTGTTACCTCCTGCTGATACAGAGTTGCTGGATGGCTGTCTGCAATCATTATATCTCATGAACAATGAGAAAGTAGAGGTAGATAGAGGTATCCTGGAGTTGAAGCTGGTCAACACGGGTGCACTCATTTATTCAAGTCTGTATTATATAGATCAGTTGCCCGATAATGCTGTGTTGCTGAAAGAGGCATTCTACGCTGAAATAAAGAATGCCAAGAGGAGGATGTTGTTGCTTTTATCGCTGATGTATGACAGGTCTGTATTCGGTAAGATCATTAGTGCGTATGATAAGGCGGGAGATAAGAAAGACGCGGCCTTGAAATTAATGGAGGGCGTATTTGACGACAATCATAAAAAGCGCTTCCTGCCTGTTTTTGGATTAACAGACAATACTGCACTTAAGTCGCACCTGGCGCAGTTCTACCCGCTACAGGTGAAGGATGACATCAGTGAGGCTGTATTGATGGGTAAGAAAAAGAGCATATTCTTACTGTGGACGCAGGCTGCTGCGCTCTATACTTATTTGTTAGAGCTTTCAGATGAGGTGTTGCAGAACTATAAGGACCATCATGAAAAGATGATCTTTGAGATGGTACAGTTGGCACTCAGCCGTAAGCCATTTGCATTGAGATTGATAGAAGATGAATCTAATGCCAGCTTTACTATAGATCAGGAGCATGATGATGCACTGCTAAATATAGAGAAGATAGTGGTATTGAAGACCATTCCTATTTTTGAACACTTTACTCAGTCTATGCTGTCGGCCATCTGTGATATTATGCAGGAGCAGCGATATCTGGCCAATGGAGTATTGTATGGGGAAGGAGAGCCGGGTGACAGCATGTATATCATATATTATGGTACTGTGTCTATGTACAATGGTGTTGCCGAGATCATGAGGCAGGGAGGGAAAGAGATCATTGTAAAGATCGACACTCCGGGTCAGGAGCTGGCATCGGCAAAAGCCATGACCGATACTTTATTGTTCAAGATCAAAAAGGAAGATATTGAAGCTCTGCAGTCCACTCAGCCGGAAATAGCCAAGAGTATGTTGCAGATGTTCAGCACTGTATAATTCTTGTTGTTATCGGTGAATGTCAGCTATTGCATCTTATGCTGTTTGTTGCAGAAGTCAGTTATCGTGCCCAAAGCATCATTGATGAAGTTCAGCGGAACAGGTATCTTACCATGACCGTCCTCTATATCTATTACATAAGTAGGGCATGCTATTCCACTCAGGCCGGCTGTTAGTTGAGTAGCGATCTCTTTTTCTTTTTCTATATCTACCGAAAAGTGCTGAATACCTTTTACCGCATCGCAGTGATAGAGGTAATAGGGTATGACCCCTATATGGTGTAGCTGTGTGTATAGTTGATGTAGTGTATTGTAATTATCATTGATCCCCAATAGAAAAACGGACTGTGATAGTAGTGTTACTCTATGTTGTCGCAAGAGTGCAATTGCTTTCAGTGCGTCAGGTGTAAGTTCATCAGGGTGGTTGATATGTAATAATATATAGAATGGACGTCCGGCGCTAATCTCATCTATCAGCGATAGTAATTGTTGTATAGCCTCGGAGCTGAATGCCTCCGGCAACTGAAGTGGAAGGCGAGTGCCGATGCGAAATACCTTTATGCTATCAATGGTTTTGATTTGTTCCAGAAGTTGATGGGTCAGCTTTGCGGTATAGAACGGATCACCTCCAGATAAGATCACCTCATCTATTTCAGGGTGATGTTGTAAGTACAATACTATATTGTTTATCTCCTCTGTGTTTAATGTGCCTTCAGGATGGCCTATCTGCCGGATACGCGTACAGAAACGGCAATGTGCCGCACATTGGTAGCTTACTTTTATTAAAGCCCTGTTAGTGTATTTATGGACCAGACCTTTTACTACTTCGTGTTCTTCTTCATGCAAAGGATCGTTATAAACGGTTGCTGTCAGCGGTTCGTTTTTGTTTATGCAATATTGTCCACTGATGGATAAGGAGCCGGTAAGTCGCTTTAAGTATGGTGTTAGTTTTTCTTTCATTCTATTATAATGTTGTGTGCCAGTACCATGGGATACAGCGGGTGCTTCATTGCCTGCTCGTAAAAATCATCTGCCTCTACTAAATGTATATCTGAGTTGATATGGCCAATGACAGGATATGTTTCGTCTATGTTGCCGGCCAAACAACCATTGGCTGCATGAACGAATGGTATTGCTGCAAGGTTCTTTACCGGCTTATTGACCGTAGTAGCAAAAAGAGTCTGATGCCCGTTGGAGAATGCCCAATTGGTGATATGGTAAGCCAGTGCTACTGCCGCACGTTTATGTCCGGTGAGGAATGCAAATTGCTCGAAGTAGCAGAGCGATCGTGATTCATATTTTGTGAGATCAATAGACCATGAGGCGCTATGACGTCGAATCCATACTTCCGATTCCCGTAGTTTTTCGTCAGGGAAAATAATACCGAACCCGATGACCTTGTTATCTTCTTCGGCAACCATACAATAGGAGCTATTGATGTAGTCAATATAAGTAGCTTCGTCTGTACCCAATAGAAAGCCACCTGAAGAAGTATTGTCTTCGTTCAACATCAGGGGTAGTTGCTCCTTTATATATAAGAATGCTTTCGCATCATCGGGTGTGGCCTTACGAAGTCTTGTTCTCATATACTATTGTCGGGCCTTTAAATTGATTGATAATTGCGCGAAAGAAATTCCATGTATTCTGATTCTGGTCATGATACTCCTGAGGTAGCGGTGTACTCTTCGCCGGTAGCTCGTGCCATGATACATTTGGGTATTGATGGTGTGTGGCATGTTCGTTGAAATTCATAAGTATCCATGAGAACACCGGAACTCGATCTACAGACCGTACATTGAATCTTACACCTGTTCCTGTAGTAGTGTCATAATGAAAGATATATACCAGCATGGACAATACCCATGCAAAAGATAGCATAGGGTAACCAAGTGTATAGAGATATATTTCTTTTCCTAAGAGAACGAATACAGAAAGATGTAGTGCAACGCCTAAAGAAAACAGCGCAATGGATCTCAACTGGTCTTTCACGCCCCAGTTGTTGAAGGCGGGAGATATTTTTTTCGACAATGATACAGGTACAAACAAAAATAGTAGGATGGATATCAGTGAGTGAATAAAAAAGCCGCCCATGAAAACACTGATGTACCATACAGTGTAACAATATAGTTTGCGCATAAGTGTAGGTTTGCCTTTTATGACGAATGTATCTAGTGAGGAGGTGTGGTGGTCTTTGCGATTAAAGCCATGATGGAACATGTGTATCTTTCGGTAGATAGTGATGGGTACCATAATGGGCAGTAGCACTACCGATCCCCAAAAGTCATTGAGTTGTTTATTTTCTCTTATCAGTTTGTTATGAGATGCCTCATGACCTACTATATAAAATCTGTAGAACCATAATCCCTGAAACAGCAGAACAGGTGCATATATAGCCCATCTTATTCCTGATGATAGGGGAAGATGTTGTATGCTCACCGCAACAATGCTCTGAATGATAAATATTATTAAGGTCTCTGCAATAAGCTTGTTATTGATCGATCGCGATGTCATAAAATTATAAACACAAGTTTGTTATTGAAAGAAACGAGTGATTGTAAAGTAGCAAAAATCCAGCCAAAAATTCAAAGCAGCTGATCTACTAATGGCAACTCATGTAGATCCACTCTATCGTTTTGGCTATAGCATATAAGAATAATGGAAAGCCTACAATCAGTGCAAATAAACAAGATAGTATGAGTATTGATTTTTTAAGTACAGGTGCAATCGTTGCGATGTATTGCTTGAGGTTCATGATGAACTTATGATAAAAAAAAAGTCCCGAGATACCTTGGTATCTCGGGAAGGGACTGTACTTACTAACCCATCGTTAGCATAGCAAATATCATAAAAAGGTTCGGAATTGAAAAATTATTTTTTGATACTTCTTTATTTTGTTTAAATATTTTTATTTGTACGCTTTGTCCTTATCGTCTTTTTCTTAAACATAAATTAGTCTATTTCGTTCGTTATCAAACAATTAGTAGAACTAATTTGAAGTGTTTATGCGTCATTATGACGTAGTAAAAAATATTAAAATGACAATATGGCTGATTGTTAAAAAGATTTAAGACATAATGTCTGATTTAATTGATTGGTACTTAGTTTGTTCAGGTAATAACAAATCAATCATTAACAACAAAAAAATAAAAACTATGTACCAGAAGAGAAATTACGGAATGATGCCTGCAACATTTGGCGGTTTATTGGAAAACATGTTCCACAGCGGAATCAATCGTATCAATGAAGATGCAAATGCGTTTTCTACGCCTGTCAATATTCATGAAACAGACAAAGGTTATGAACTACATGTAGTTGCTCCCGGCATCAGGAAAGAAGATTTTAAGATCAATGTTGATAAGAACGTACTTACGGTCTCTTATGAACACAAGGAAGAGCCAAAAGAGGAGGGTAAGGAAGAAAACCAGACCAGGTATTTAAGAACAGAGTACAGTGTTCGTTCCTTCAAAAGAAGCTTTACGCTCAATGAAAAGGTAGATATGTCTGCGATCTCCGCTAAGTACACCGATGGTATTCTCAATGTATCATTACCTAAAAAAGAGAATGCTGAAGTGCCTGTAAAGGAAATAGTGATCAACTAAGATAGTAGTGTGTGTGAAAGTGTAAGGGTGATACTGAAAAGTGTCACCCTTTACTATTTTGTTATATTGACTAAAATTGTTGATTTAGTAATTGGATAATTTTCACTCTTCAATATTTTGAACTATTTTCGCCCTCATGGAAAAAACTCTGTTGATAACTGGTGGTGCAGGATTCATAGGCTCCCATGTTGTAAGATTATTTGTTCAGAAACATCCTGAATACCATATAGTTAATCTGGATGCGCTTACCTATGCAGGTAATTTAGAGAACCTGAAAGATATAGAGAATGCACCTAATTATACTTTCGAACACGCTAATATCAATGATGCTGAGCAGCTCAATGAGCTATTTGCCAAATATAAATTTGATGGTGTTGTTCATCTGGCTGCAGAAAGTCATGTTGACCGTTCTATTACCGATCCTAATGCATTTATACAGACCAATGTAATGGGTACTGCTAATTTGCTCAATGCCGCATTGGCATCATGGAAGGGTAATTTTGACGGTAAGCGTTTCTATCATGTTTCTACAGATGAGGTATATGGCTCATTGGGAGATACCGGATTTTTCTTGGAGACAACACCTTACGATCCGCAATCTCCGTATTCTGCATCTAAGGCGGCATCAGATCATCTGGTACGTGCTTATGGCAATACTTATCATATGCCATTTGTATTGACCAATTGTTCCAACAACTATGGACCTAACCATTTCCCGGAAAAGCTGATACCATTATTCATCAATAACATTCGTAACAAAAAGCCATTGCCTGTTTATGGTGATGGTAAATATACCCGCGACTGGTTGTATGTTATTGACCATGCAAGAGCCATAGAACTGGTTTTTGAGAAAGGAAGAAATGGAGAGACATACAATATCGGTGGTTTCAACGAGTGGCAAAATATAGAGCTGGTAAAATTACTTTGCCGCGAAATGGATGCCAAGTTGGGTCGTGAAGCAGGAGAATCTGAAAAGTTGATCACTTATATCAAGGATCGTCCGGGACATGACAGACGTTACGCCATTGATGCCACTAAGTTGAACAAAGAACTCGGATGGTATCCATCAGTAACATTTGAAGAAGGATTGAGCAAAACAATTGATTGGTATCTGGCTAATGAAGAGTGGTTGAATAATGTGACCTCAGGTGATTATCAGAAGTACTATTCAAAACAATACAACTAATTCTTAAGTATTTACAACTTACAACCAGATGAAAGGAATCATACTTGCCGGCGGATCCGGAACACGTTTATATCCATTGACCATTGCAGTTAGTAAGCAGCTGATGCCTGTTTATGATAAGCCAATGATATATTATCCTTTATCAACGCTGATGTTGGCAGGGATCAATGAAATTCTGATCATAACGACTCCGGAAGATCAGCCTGCTTTCAAGAAATTGTTGGGCGATGGTAGTCAGATCGGTTGCCGTTTTGAGTATGTTGTTCAGCCAAAGCCGGAAGGTCTTGCACAGGCCTTCATTTTAGGCGCAGACTTCATTGGTTCAGATCCTGCTGCACTTGTATTGGGAGATAATATCTTCTACGGTTCAGGAATGGGTACTTTGCTCAAAAAGAAATCAAACCCTGACGGTGCTGTTGTATTCGCATATCAGGTACATGATCCGGAGCGTTACGGCGTTGTAGAATTTGATAAGAACAACAGGGTGTTAAGTATTGAAGAAAAGCCGGAACAACCTAAATCTAATTATGCGGTTCCCGGTCTTTATTTCTATGATAATGAGGTAGTTGCGATAGCTAAGTCAATTAAGCCTTCACATAGAGGTGAGTTAGAGATCACAGATATCAACAAAGTATATCTGGAGAAAGGAAAGCTGGAAGTAGGTGTGCTTGACAGAGGTACAGCCTGGTTAGATACCGGTACTTTCGATTCATTGATTGAGGCAGGAGAATTTATTGAGGTGATAGAAAAGCGTCAGGGATTAAAGATAGGTTGTATAGAAGAGATCGCTTACCGCAATGGTTGGATCAATGATGAGCAGATGGAAAAACTGGCCAAGATCTACATGAAGAGTGGTTATGGTAAGTATCTGCAAGGGTTGATAGGCAAGATCTGATAAGTAATATTTATAGTGAAGAGTTTGGGCAATATTGTCCAAACTCTTTTGTTTTGCATACAAGGTATAGCGTAATTAATCAGTTCATTTTTAACCTATAGTACATCAATATGAAAAAAATCTTTTTACTGACCTCATTTTTGTCAATAGTATTCACTTCAACCGCACAGAATTACGAGACCTGTTTAAAGTATTTTCAGGAGAACAAGTACACCGAAGCAGTCAGTGGACTTAAAAATATAGTAGCTAGTGGGGGGAACACAAAGGATGCAGCCCTATTACTGTCGATGGTCCAATTCGATCTTCGTAACTACACAGATGCATTCAAGTCGTTTGAAATTTTCTACAAACAGTCAGATGATCCATATCCCTACCTATATGCCGAGTTGAACAATGGTCTCTTCGATATGAGAGAAAAGGACCAGCAGGCTTTTTTAGAAAAAGTTCTTAAAGACCCTAAGGCGACAAGTGAGTTAAAAATACTTGTCATTGAAAAGTTGAGAACAGTGCTTACAAGTGCCGGAGATTTTACAGCCGTGCGTGCTTTGAATGATAATACCGGTATTGTGAATAACTGGAGTGTCGTTGGTGTTTTTGATAATACAAGTGGATCAGGCTTCAATAAAAATTTCGGATTTCTTGAGCATCCTGAAGCAGACCATGTTTTTACAAGTAAAGGTGGATTTGATATCAAATGGTTCGACATACCTGGTGTGAAAAATGACGGCTGGTATGATAATGAATTTTACTTCTATCCCGAAAATACGATCATAGCAGCGCAAACTTTTATACAAAGCGATAAGGATAAAGAGGTGCTACTGAAGGTTGGTGTATCAGGCAGCCTAAAGCTGTGGTTGAACGATTACCTTGTTGACAGTGAATATCAGGAGCGGAATACTAACGGAGACGTATATACCTGTAAAGTAAAATTACAGGCTGGTACTAATAGAATATTGGTACAGACAGGGTCGAGTGAGATCACTAAAAATAATTTTCTGGTCAGATTATACGACCTGAACAACAATCCGTTGACAGATATTATTGCTCAGCCCCGGTATAAACCATATACTAAGGCTGCTCCATATCAGGTGGTCAAGATACCTCTATTCGCAGAAAAGTATTTCGAAGATAAGTTGGCAGTAACATCAGGAAATGATTTTATCAATTCCTTGTTTTTGTATTATGTATATTTTGCCAATGAACATAAAGAGCCATGTTATGAACTGCTCAAAAAACTCAAAAAGCAATATCCTGTATCATCTTGTATCTCGTGGATGGCTGCCCGTTATGCTGAGATAGATAATAATCAGGTACTGGCATCAAAAGAGAAAGAGTCTATCATAGCTAAAGATCCCGAATGTCCTGTTGCATTGTTGCTTCGTTATTCAGAAGCATTTGAGAAAGGAAAATGGGATGATGCTCAAACTTTGAATGAACGCTATATAGCATTGTATGGTGCATCTGAAAAGACAGAAGAAAAAAAACTGACACTTTTATCTAAGAAGAAAGAGACTGAACGACTGAATCAGGAGTTAGATCTTGCCTATTCGCTTTATCCATTGAACAAAAATATTGTTGAGGAAAAATACTTTGCAGTACTTAATTCAACTAAAGATATAAGTAAGGCCAATGAAATTCTCATCCGCTACATCAATTCAGATTTCGATCCGTCGTTTATCAGAAAGCTGAGGGACAATTATTTCAAAAACGGGAAAATAGAGGAGGGTAAGAAGTGGTACAAAAAGGTTTTTGATTACAGCCCAATTGCCGTAGGGTGGTATAGAAGCTATGCCGAGAGCCTTTATGGAATAAAGGATTATGCAGGTGCTATGGAGATGTTAGATAAAGCTATCTCGATTTGTCCTTACAGTGGATATCAATATACATTGAAAGCTAAATTGTTCGAAGTGCTCGGTAAAACAGATGAAGAGATCGAAGCATATAAATTGGCTATCAAATATAATCCCGACTACAGTATCTCCAGAAAAAAACTGGCAGAATTGCAGGGTAAAAAGGAATTGTCGTCCTTGTTCAAAGAGAATGACATTAAAGCTATATGTACTGAGGCGCAGAATGATAACAGTGCACCGGATAACAATGTGATATGCCTGCTTGATGATAAGCGGCTTATCGTTTACGAAGGGGATGGTGCTGTTTTGGAACAGAATGAACAATTATTCCTTATCAAGTCGTCTGCCGGGGTAGAGGCGCTCAAAGAAGTGGATATACCCTATAATTCAGGATCGCAAAGGTTATTGGTAGATAAAGCCGAGATCATTAAGAAAGATGGAAGTAAGGTGTCGGCAGAAAGAAATAAGAATAAATGTGTTTTCTCTTCTATAGAGGTAGGTGATGTCATTCACCTCTCTTACAAGATAGAAAATTCATACAAAGGAAGACTAGCGCAATATTTCTGGCAGAATATCGCTTTCAATGCCATCTATCCTGAGAAATTGATCAGATTCAGTATGATCATTTCTGCAGATAAAAAATTCAAATGGGAGGCTGTCAATACCGAATTAGACCCTACACAACAGGATCTTAATGGTTATAAATTATATACCTGGGAAAAGACGAATGTGCCCAGAGTAGTTTTGGAACCGTTAATGACCTACAGCAGCAGAGCTCAGCTTATTATATCCTCTATTCCCGATTGGAAATATGTAGCGAATTGGTATAGCGATCTTAGCTACACCAAAACAGTTGCTGATCCGTTTGTAAGAGATAGGGTAAAGGAATTGATGGCAGGTAACGAAAAAAGATCAGATCTGGAAAAGGCGCGCATCATTTACAATTTCATCCAATCCAATTGTCATTATAGTAGTGTGTCTTTCCTGCAGAGCGGCTTGGTACCTCAGCGAGCTTCAAGAACATTGACAGCAAAATTGGGCGATTGTAAAGACCTGGCATCGCTATTTGTTGCTATGGCAAGAGAAGCAGGGCTAAAGGCCAACCTGGTGTTGGTCAGTACCAGAGGTGAAGACGAGAATGAATTCAGATTACCGACTATTGGATTCAATCATTGTATTGCCCAGTTGCATGTGAACAACAAATCTTATTTATTGGAATTGACCAATAATTGTCTTCCTTTCGGTTCTGTTCCTTCATCACTGTTAGGTGCTAATGGTCTGTATATACCTGCCAATGGAGTTGCTGTAGATAGCGCAGCCTTGGTGAAGTTGGGAAATAATGAGGGATATTCAACAATTGCATATCGCTCTGCACAACTGGCAATTAGCGATAATAAGGCAGTTATACAGCGAAATGTAGTAAAGACCGGTGCACAATCTATGTACCTGCGTATGTACTATCGCGGACTTAGTGAAGAGGAGCAGGTAAAAAAGCTAAAGGAAAGTGTGAATAAGGAGTTTGGGAAGAACGTATCTATTACCAATGTAAAGATCGCGGGTATGGATACGCTTACTGATTCTATCAAATTCAGTTATGATATAGGTATTGATAATTTTTGTTCCACTATTGTAGGTATGAGTGTGTTTAAAATGCCATGGACCGATCTGTTCAGTTTGTCTGAAGCGCTTGCTTTGGATGAGCGGAAGTATCCATTGGACATGTGGCCTTTAAATGATGGTAAAGACAATAGAGAGACCATAACAGTGCAGATACCGGCGGGTAAAAAACTTGTAGAGCAACCCAAAGATGTGATACTTAAAAATCCTTTCATCACTTACAGTATCAAATATTCTGTAAGCGGTAATAAATTGGTCGCAGTTAAGAATGTTCAATATCTGAAGGAAAAGATACCTACAGAAGAATATGCCGGTCTGAAAGTAATTGCTAAAAAAATAGAAGAGGCTGAAAAGAAAGAGATCGTATTCAAATGATCATATTCATGGTCATCTACAATGCTGCGCAGATATAAGATCTGCGCAGCATTGAAGATTGAAGAAGGTGGTTGATTTTGTGTGTTGTTGATGGCAGTTTATACAATACTTTGTATATACTTTCTGATGCGCTTATTTTTACCCAAGAGGAATACAAGGTCGAGGAGGAACGGCAATTTAGATAACGTTTGTTGCGCTTTATAGCTACTGTATAACCCATCTACTATGGCCGATTGAAGCGCATTATCATATCCTTTCATATACGTCTCACTAAAATCATTGGCTTTAAATGCACTGATCAATTGGTCTGCAGCTATTTTGCCACTCAGCACTGCATTGCCCATACCTGTGCCAGATAATGGATTGGATAAAGAGGCCGCATCGCCAATGAGCATAAATCTATTGCCTGATACAGTGCCTATAGTTGATCCAAGTGGTACGCCGAAACCTTCCAGTGGTGAGACCTGCTCTGCATCAGCAAATTTTTCCGCCAATTCAGGACTTTGTTTGAAATAGTCGTAGAATGACTCTTTAAGGTTGATCTTATTTTCAGAGATATTGCTGGATAACAGCCCGAAGCCAACATTAGATAAATTATCGGCAATAGGAAATACCCATAGATAATTGAGATTGTATTTAGAGCTGAAGAATACTTCGCTGGTAATATTGTCTGTATTCTTTACATTCTTGTAATATGCTCTTACAGCACCGAGGTAATGATCTCTATCCAGTACCTTCTCAGTAAGTTGCTTGGCAACAATAGAGTTAGCACCATCGGCGCCAATGATCGCTTTGGCTGTAAAGACTACATCTGAATTTTTAATAGTAACTGTTACGCCTGTGTCAGTTGTCGTTATTTTGTCTGGTGTGGTAGCAGTAAATATCTCTGTATCGGTATATTTTCTCACTACATTGAGCAGGAAATTATCCAACTGAAGTCTAGGGCAAGTATATGATTCACTGACCCAGTCGAAGGTGAGTGTCTTTTTCTTATAATGAACTCTGGTATGTTTTAAGACCAGCGTTTTTGGAAAGTCGATAAATTCTTTTTCAAATCCCGGCAAAATAGTGTTCAACGTTTCCACTGCCTTTTTATGCAATAATTCGCCACATACTTTATCTCTGGGAAATTCACTTTTATCTATGATCGCTACTTTTAGCCCAGCCTGTCGTAAAGCTAATGCGCAGCTTGTACCTCCCGGGCCAGCGCCCAGTATCAGTACATCATATTGTTTCACATTTGCTGTTTCGGTCATCGGGTAAAATTTCGATACTATGCAATTATACTAAACTCTGTATTTTTTTCTTTATCCATTCATACTGTGCCAACCAGAAAAGTATATCGAGAATGAAAGGGATGCCTGCCAAAAATTGGGTTGCTTTATAGCTGGCCACCAGATCTTTATATATCTGCTTGTCGAGTAGTGCATTATATGAGCCCATAAATGCAGCACTGAAATTTTGTTGTTTGAAGCATTCTTTAATCTGATCTGCGGCAAGTTTTCCGCTCACTACTGCATTGCCCATGCCGGTGCCAGAAATAGGATTGGTGAGTGAAGCCGCATCTCCTATAAGCAGGAATCTGTCGCCGGATACTGTACCCATTACTGAGCCCAAAGCTACTCCAAAACCTTCCAGAGGACCTTCCTGTTGCGCATTTTTAAATTTCCCCCCCAAATCAGGGTCTATCTTGAAATACTGATAGAATGATTCCTTAAGGTTGATCTTCTTCTTTGAAATGTCGCTTGACAGCAAACCGAAACCAACATTAGCACGACCTCCCTCTACAGGGAAGACCCACATACAGTTGAGGTGATACTTAGAGTTGAAATAGATCTCGGAGGTATTACTTTTCAGATCGGTGATGTTGGAAAAATAAGTTCTTACCGCACCCAGATAATGTTCTTTATTGATGACCTTGTGCGCCAGTTGCTTAGCAACGGCAGAGTTGACACCATCTGCACCTATCAGTACTTTAGCACGAAAAACAAAGTCTTCGTTCTTTATAGTGATCAAAATATTTTCCTCCTCATGGATGAATTTATCTGGTGTAGTATTGGTAAATACCGAAATATTGCCGGCCTCCTTTACTTTATTCACCAAAAAATTATCGAAGTGTATGCGCGGACAAGTGTATGATTCTCCTTCCCAATTATAGGTGACAGTTTTGCCTTTGTAGTGCATTATGGTATGTTTCAATACCAATGTCTTTGGGAATTTGGTAAACTCTTCTTTGAACCCGGGAATGATGGAGTTGAAAGTTTCAACTGTTTTTTTGTGCATCAACTCACCGCAAACCTTATCTCTGGGAAATTCACTTTTGTCAATAATGGCAACTTTAAGTCCGGAATCTTTCAGCGCTAATGCACAACTTGTACCCCCAGGTCCAGCACCTATGATCACTACATCATAATCTCTTATTTCAGCCCCGTTCCCCATTATTGCAATACCGTAAAATGTATTTTGTGTAAAATTATGAAATAAAAGTTAAACAAAATGATGATCTATATCACATATCTCAATAGGGGTATTATTTTGTTATGATAACATCACTTCACTTGTCGCCTGTAAAGATAATAGGCAATAATGGCAAATATGAAGTTGGGTATCCATACAGAGATGAGCGGATTGAGCGAAGCCTTGGTAGAGAAAGTAGTGGACAACTGCATGAACATTACATAGATAGCGCTGATGGCGATACCTAATGCCAGATGAAAACCACTTCCTCCACGTATCTTTCGGCTGGCGATACATGCACCAATGACCGTTAGTATAAGACCTGCAAATGGTTGTGATGTTCTTCTGTCTTTTTCTACATAGA
This sequence comes from Chitinophagaceae bacterium, assembly GCA_947447465.1. Classification (GTDB taxonomy): domain Bacteria; phylum Bacteroidota; class Bacteroidia; order Chitinophagales; family Chitinophagaceae; genus Flavipsychrobacter. The sequence continues at coordinate 20,385 of CANFKE010000015.1, forward strand.
ACATATTCAGGTTCTCGCGTCCCCTCAGTGATTCAGTTTCAATGTAGTCTATGAGCTCAGGGGTGGTCAGAGCCTCTTTCAGTGCCTCATTACGGTTAAGGTCTGTAGGTTTGAAAGGGTAGTTGATATAAAGATCTTCCAGCTTAGTGACCGACTCTTTGAGGGTGTCGTTTTTACGGATGATGATATTATGCAGATGCCATGTTTTTTTCAGGCTATCGTAAGAGATATCATCAGCCATCATTTTTTCGAGCAACTGAGTCCCTTTCATCTTTTCTGCTGTAAATCCATTGCCCTTGCCGCTGGTAAAATTGAAATTTTTGATATAGACATAGGCATCCTTGGCATAGGCAAGATGCACATTCTCTCCGGGTATGGCATAGTTACCATCATTGATATATCTATCCTCAAAGGCAACGCGCTGTTTATTGGCCAGTGGGATGATCCAGTGATTGGCGATCAGTGAAATGATACACAGAAAACTAGCGCCTATGATGTAGGGGCGAAGGAACCGCTGAAATGAAACTCCGGATGAAAGAATGGCTATGATCTCTGACTTATAGGCCATCTTGGAGGTAAAAAAGATGGTAGCGATAAAGATGAACAAGTGAAACAAAAGAGCGGTAATGTGCGGAATGAAGTTTTTATAGTAGTTGAGCACTACCATAAAAGGCGCTTTTTTCTGCACGATATTGTCCACCTTTTCTGAATAATCAATAACACAGGATATCACCACCAATATCATGATGGCGAAGAAGAAGGTCGTTAAGAACTTCTGTATGATGTACCAATCCAGTTTTTTGATCATTCGGTATCAGTTCGTATTTTTCTTTTTGTAGTGGTTCGGTGAGGCTCACCCTGACAATAGAAAAAGGATTTATTTTTTAGAGTCTTGTTTTAAGTAAAGGTATCATTTCATTTTTCCACGAAGTAAAATCACCTGCAATAATGTGTTCGCGGGCTTGTTTTACCAGATGCAGATAGAACGCCAGATTGTGGATACTTGCTATCTGCATGGCCAGTATCTCACCGGCTATGAACAGGTGACGCAAATATCCCTTACTGTAATAGTTACTGGTATAGCAGTCTATGCCGTCATCAATAACGCTGAAATTGGTAGCCCATTTCTTATTGCGGATATTGACCACTCCCTTTGATGTGAAGAGCATACCATTACGACCATTACGGGTTGGCATTACGCAGTCGAACATATCTACACCCAAAGAAATATTCTCCAGGATGTTCCATGGAGTGCCGACACCCATCAGGTAGCGAGGCTTATCCTGTGGGAGGTATTCGCAGGTAAGAGCGCATAGCTCATACATCATTTCTTCAGGTTCACCTACCGACAAGCCACCAATAGCATTACCATCGGCGCCCATAGATGCTATGAATTCTGCTGATATTTTTCTGAGGTCTTTGTAGGTACTTCCCTGTACAATAGGAAATAGTGCCTGATCATAACCATACAAAGGTTCGGTATCAGACATATGTTTTACACAACGGGCCAGCCACCTGTGGGTGAGCTCCATTGAGTTTTTGGCATAAGTATATTCAGAAGGGTAGGGCGGGCACTCGTCGAAAGCCATAATGATGTCGGCACCTATAGCACGTTGTGTATCTACAACATTCTCCGGTGTGAACAAGTGGCGTGAGCCATCAATATGCGACTGGAACACTACTCCTTCTTCCTTTATTTTACGATTGGCAGCCAACGAAAATACCTGATAACCGCCACTATCGGTAAGGATAGGGCGTGGCCAGCCGGCAAATTTGTGAAGTCCACCTGCTGCTTTGAGTACTTCAGTACCCGGGCGGAGGTATAGGTGATAAGTATTACCCAGAATGATCTCGGCCTTAACTTCTTTTATCAATTGCTCATGTGTAACAGCCTTTACGCTGCCCACAGTGCCTACCGGCATAAATATAGGTGTCTCTATCTCGCCGTGGGCGGTAGTCATTTTGCCCGCACGGGCCGATGATGCGCTATCCTGCGCTTGTAATTGAAATTCCATTTTACAGGTGGCAAAGGTAGTAATAATGGGGCAATGACCTAATGGCTCAATAGCTCAATGAGGTTAATATACATGTTAAAATTATTGGGGGTAATCGGGTCATTTGTTTGTTGATATGATATTTATTTATGTGTGTGCGCTTCATATGATCCGATGTAGTTTAATGGAAGATCATGATAGCAAATGATAACCCCATTCTGCCTACCTTTACGCCCACAAGGAACCGTGTGTAATTCACGGGTTGTCGCGCAACTGTAAGTTATATACCTATGTAACAAGCCAGATACTTGTCCATTTATACCAGACATATGCTTTCGCGAAAAAAGGCAGTAGTCGTAAGATAGTGCGTTATTCCGACCGGGATATGCGGCATGTTTTATCCTACCCCGTTTCCGCAAAAGTGTTGGTCAACAACAACACAATGATCATGGAGAACAAACAATGTCCCCGATGTAAGGCCACATTTGAGTGCAAGGCTAATGATATACTGAATTGCCAGTGTAATGGGATTGTGTTTAACGAGCATCAGAAATACAGAATTGCCAAGGACTATAATGATTGTCTTTGCCGGAAGTGTCTCCTTGAGTTACAGCATGAGCCGGCAAAACCAGTTAGGAATTAAATGACAACATACATCCTATTGGCCGCGAACCTACGGCTCGCGGTTGAACGTAGGGTTTGCGATACTACAAACCTTTTGCACTTACGGCGCAATATCGTGTTTTTGCAGTATTTAAAGGTCTAACCAAATGAAACAATAAAACAACAGCAATTTTTCACCCCTAATAAACAACCATGACAATAGCAGAAAGAAAATCAGCATCTGAAACACGCATATTTAAAGCGGTATTTCCCAACACTACCAACCACTACGATACCTTATTTGGCGGTACAGCTATGTTGCTGATGGATGAGGTGGCATTCATAACCGCTACCAGATTTGCGCGTAAGCGGATGGTGACGGTCAGCTCTGATAAGATCGATTTCAAAAAACCTATTCCCGCAGGAACTATCATAGAGCTGGTAGGTACTGTAGCGCATGTGGGCAATACCAGTCTTAAGGTGCTGGTAGAGATCTACATTGAAGAGATGTATTCGTTTGTGAGGCAGAAAGCGATAACAGGTACATTCACCTTCGTGGCCATAGATGAACACAAGCATCCTATAAAAGTTACTGAATAGAACAGATAAAACATTTCTCTGTTTTTAGTACTTTACACCATACATGATAAGAATAGGGAAAAAGGGGAACTTGATCAATGTTTTCGAGCTCCGTAAGGCAGATACCTTCAGCAGGTTGCTGCCTTACATAGCTGCTGTGTGCATTTATACCGCAGGTGTCGATTTTGTAATGATATCAACGCTTCATCTGCACGAAGTGCCTCCTTTCAAAAATATATTGGTCCTGCACACATTGCTGGGAGCCGTTATCAGTTTGTTGATGGTATTTCGCACCAATACAGCTTACGACAGGTGGTGGGAAGGCCGAAAGCTATGGGGGGCATTGGTGAACAACAGCCGTAATCTGGCCGTGAAGATGAATGCCATGCTGCCACGAGCCAACGAGAAGGACAGAAGCTTTTTTAAGAAGATCATACCTATGTTTGCTGATGCGTTGTATTTACATCTGAGGGCAGAGAGTACAAGGCTGGAGCTGGATGAAGAGCCACATCCGGAGATTCCTGACTTTGACCATACCAGGCATGTGCCCAATCAGATAGCCTCTGTTATGGCTACTAAGCTAAACCTGATGTATAAAGAAGGAACGCTGACCGGAGATCAGTTGATCACTTTGACCGGAGAATTTCAGTCATTTTTGGATGTTTGCGGTGCTTGCGAGCGCATAAAGAATACCCCCATACCTTATTCGTACAGCACATTCATCAAAAAGTTCATCTTCCTGTATATCATTACACTGCCTTTCGGGTTGGTGTTTACCCTTACCTATCTCAGCATTCCTATTGTAGGTATCGTGTTCTATGTATTGGCCAGTCTGGAGATGATCGCTGAAGAGATAGAAGACCCTTTTGGTACAGAGTTTAATGATCTGCCACTAGAGAAGATGGCCGATAATATCAAGAAGAATGTGGAGCATATATTGATGTAGTTTTTAGTCGTAAGTTGTAAGTCTAAAGAGTCCATTTGGCTACAAAGCTCAGCTCTAACTCGCCAGCTTATTCCTATACATACCCGGCGTTACTCCTTCCGATTTTTTGAATAGCTTGATAAAATTGTTGGTATCCTCAAAGCCTGTTTCCATGCATATCTGCTGTATGCTCATCTTAGTGCCGGCTATCAGCATCTTCGCCATTTTCAGTCGCTCGCTGATGATGTACTGAGTAGGGGAGATGCCATATTCACGTTTGAAGTGGCGGAAGAAATTAGGACGGCTCATATATACTTTGCGGCTGAGCGTATCTACATCTATCCTGTTGTGCAGGTTCTCCTTTATAAATTGCGATAGATATCCGAATGCGGTGTCGGTAGGTGGTATATGCTCATGTATCTCATACAGATTCTGCAATTGCACAATACGCACCACCAGTTCCTTCATGGTCAGGTCGGCCAGTATATCTTTGGTCAGGTTTTGTTCGCTGCAGATGTTGACCATCTTATTGATCACGTCTGCCAGCACACTACTGTTCTTCAGGTGGGTAAATCTGAAATTGATGTCCCAGGATGCGTTGGTACCTTCCCTAGGAAAGTTATGATTCAGGTAGTTCACCGTTTTGTTCACCGCCTCCTTATCTATGGTCAGCGCTATACACTGGGTAGGATTCTTTTCTTCGGCCTCTGGGAAATCGATAGCCATTCGGGTACCTGCGGGGGCCAGTACCGTTTCGCCCGGCACATATTCAAACGACGGGTTAGTGGGCAGGTGCATTACTTTTTTACCACGCACCATACTGGTGATCACCAGATCGTGAAAGGTAAGCTGCACCAATTCAGAAGTGCGATAGGTCTCAAAAACATTGAGTTCGCATTTGTCCAACGTGTAGATCTTCCTGTTCTCCACATCGGTGAGCAGGTTTTTCTGAGGGGTAAGCTGAATTTGTTGGATAAAACTCATACAGTCGTTTTTCTACAGTACTAATTTAACTATAATAGAGATAGCAGCAAGAAAAAACGAATAATTGATACAATTGTATGATTGGGCTGATACTTTTTACCCGTATTTCCGACCAATATAAAAATAGCTTTGATTCATACTAAATCAAACACTACTATATGTCAACGCAATCAGCACCCAAGAGTACTATCCTGAGCGATAGCTTATCAAAGAACAATTGGCCGGCATTAAAGAGCCGTTATGAGAATTACATTGGTGGCAAATGGACCGCACCAGTAGGTGGTGAGTATTTTGATAATATCTCTCCTGTTACCGGTGAAGTGTTCACACAGGCTGCACGATCGAAAAAAGAAGATATTGAGCTGGCTGTAGATGCTGCCCTTGAAGCATTCAAGACATGGAGCAAAACAGCGGCTACTTACAGAAGCAATATATTATTGAAGATAGCACAGGTGATCGAAGATAATCTGCCTTATCTGGCTACGGTAGAAACCATAGATAATGGTAAGCCTATCCGCGAGACAATGGCTGCAGATCTGCCATTGGTGGTAGATCACTTCCGTTATTTTGCAGGCGTAATCAGGGCAGAAGAAGGAACTATCTCCGAACATGATGAACATACAGTCAGCATCAACCTGCATGAGCCTATCGGCGTAGTTGGTCAGATCATTCCATGGAACTTCCCGCTGCTGATGGCTACCTGGAAGATGGCGCCTGCATTGGCTGCAGGTTGCACTGTGGTATTGAAGCCGGCTGAGCAGACTCCTACCAGCATTATGGTGCTGATGGAACTTATAGGCGATCTGTTGCCTGCAGGTGTGCTGAACATAGTTACAGGTTTTGGGCCTGAAGCCGGTAAGCCATTGGCTACTTCACCGAGAATATCTAAGGTGTCATTTACAGGGGAGACCACTACCGGCCGACTAATAATGCAGTATGCATCTGAAAATCTGGTGCCTGTTACTATGGAGTTGGGTGGCAAGTCGCCAAACATCTTCTTCCCTTCAGTTGCTGAAGCTGATGATGATTTCTTCGATAAGGCTATTGAAGGTGCGGTAATGTTTGCCCTCAATCAGGGTGAGATATGCACCTGCCCATCTCGTATCCTTGTTCATGAAAGCATCTACGATAAGTTCATGGATCGCGTAATAGCTCGTGTTAAAGCCATCAAGACCGGCAACCCGCTCGACGCAGCTACCATGATCGGTGCTCAGGCATCTAATGATCAGTACGAAAAGATACTTTCTTACATCAATATTGGTTTGCAGGAAGGTGCTGAACTGTTGGTAGGCGGTGCACCGGTAAAGCAGGACAGCGATATAGAAGGCGGTTACTATATACAACCAACAATTTTCAAGGGCAACAATAAAATGCGCATCTTCCAGGAAGAGATATTCGGACCGGTAGTATGTGTAACTACCTTCAAGACCACAGAGGAAGCAATAGAGATTGCTAATGATTCCTTCTATGGTTTGGGTTCAGGTGTTTGGACCCGCGATGCACATGAACTCTATCAGGTGCCGCGCGCTATACAGGCCGGTCGTGTTTGGGTGAACTGTTATCATGCATACCCTGCACATGCACCATTTGGAGGTTATAAGAAGTCAGGCTTTGGTCGTGAGACACATAAGATGATGTTGGGCCACTACAGGCAGACAAAGAATATGCTGATCTCTTACAGCAAACAAAAACTAGGATTCTTTTAATTGATAGGTTAACGATAGTGTCGCTTATCGGGAGCCATTGTAACAATGGCTCCCTTTTTTGATTTCACTCTGGTAGAGACGCATAATTGCGTCTCCACCCAAACCGAGCCACAGAAATCCGTTTGCGATGAGCGCAATCAGTCGCTTGGAAGACGCACCCTTCTATAAAAACTCATGATGACAATGCGTCTCTACCACATTTGCCATTTTAAAACAACAAAATGAAATTATGGAAACCATACACCGTGTTATAGCCACAGACAAAGCAAAAGAACTGATAGCACAGCTAAAAGTAGGTCATGGGGAACTAATGTTCCATCAGAGCGGCGGGTGCTGCGATGGGTCGCAACCCATGTGCTACGAAAAGGGCGACTTTCGTATTGGTAGCAGTGATGTGCGTCTGGACGTAGTAGAAGGTTGCGAATTCTGGATGGCCAGAGATCAGTTTGAATACTGGCAATACAGCGAACTGACCCTTGATGTCATCCCCGGCCGTGGTTCCAGTTTTTCTATAGAGATCCCCCTAGGTTTTCGCTTTCTTACTCGCTCACGCATTTTTACAGATGATGAGGTAGGGGAGTTAGTAGAGGTGGTTAGTGGAGAATGATCAACTATTTGCTAATTTTGCCCGATCATTATGAGCCAATCGTTAAGCATACTGCGTAAACACATTAAAACGACCATTTTCTTTAGCCTGTACATTTTAATCTGGCTGCTGCCGGTGTTTTCTTCAATTAATAGGTCAAACAATCCTACATCATGCGGAGCGGGAACTGGTGGCCTATACGCGCTGTTAATGCTGGTTACTTTTGTTTACACTGTTATTTTAATTGTAAAAATGGCTACCAGTCCAAATAAAGAGTTCTTTGGGGTTGTATTGTTGTTATCGTGGGTATTGCCTGTTTTGTGCCTTTTAGCGTCAGGTGCGTTTTCTCGAATATAGGATTTTTTTCGTTGTTGAGAATAACGAAACAACTGTAAATGAATATTATATCATAAAGGGAGTATTCAAAGTAAGTAGTGAGACTTATCTGGTCATTGCTGATACATTGACAGACCAAACACCTCCTAGTGGTAGATTGGAACGTGGCCGATATTATGTAAAGGATGCCAATGCTTTGTTTACCAGTCATATCTGTATAACTCGATTAGAGTCATCCATATCTTGTTTTTCAATAAAGCCAACAAGCAAATTACACAAGTCACATAACGAAGATCTGGGTAGGTATTTATTAGCACTGATATATAATGATGAATATCAATTCGCCTTTCAGTCTGATAGAGGTATGTATTAGGTTTTTCCTTTGTTGGTGTTATCGCCAACAACCACGGGACGTATTCGTTTTCGGAAAATGAATGAAATGATTTGACACAAGCCAAATGTGTAACTGACTAACATGCATCAAAATTCAGTCAATTGCATAGCCGGAAAACTGTATCATGGTCAGGGATATTTCGTTAATTTTGCCATCTTTTAAATATTTACATGAGCAGATCGGTAGCATTTCATACACTGGGTTGTAAACTCAACTATTCAGAGACCTCTACATTGAGCAGGTCTTTGGAGGCAGATGGGTTTGTGAAGAAAGATTTTAATGAGCAGGCTGATGTGTATGTGATCAATACTTGCTCGGTTACTGACAATGCCGATAAAGAGTGTCGCTACATTGTACGTGGCATTCAGCGTCGTGCACCGGAGGCTTTTGTGGTCATAACGGGTTGTTATGCGCAATTGAAGCCTAAAGAGATAGCACAGATAGAAGGTGTGGATCTGGTATTGGGCGCAGCCGAAAAATTCAATCTGGTGCATCATCTCAGTGAACTGACCAAGGGTGCTGCCGACAATGGCGGTGCCAAAATATGTAGTTGCGATATAGAGGAAGTAGAAGGTTTCAATAGTTCTTATTCACAAAGCGACCGTACCCGTGCCTTCCTGAAGGTGCAGGACGGTTGCGATTATAACTGCAGTTTCTGCACCATACCACTGGCACGCGGACATAGCCGCAGCGATAGTATTGAGGGGGTTTTGGCCAACATGACCGAACTGGCGGCAGGTGGCACTAAAGAGATAGTATTGACCGGTATTAACCTGGGCGACTTTGGTAAAGGTTATGATGGCGGCAAGAAACGCGACACCTCTTTCTACGAGCTGATACAGGCAATGGATGCGCATGAAGGTATAGACAGGATCCGTATTTCCAGCATAGAACCCAATCTGCTGACCAATGAGGTCATCGCATTTGTGGCGCAGTCTAAGAAGTTCATGCCGCATTTTCATGTGCCGTTGCAGAGTGGTAGTGATACGATATTGGCAGCTATGCGCAGGCGTTATCGTCGCGAATTGTATGCCGACAGGGTAGCCACCATCAAGAAGTATATGCCGCACTGCTGTATTGGTGCCGATGTGATAGTTGGCTTCCCCGGCGAAACAGAGGAGCATTTTAAAGAGACCTTCGATTTTCTGCATGATATAGATGTGTCTTATCTGCACGTATTCACCTACTCCGAAAGAGATAATACATTGGCCGCAGAGATGAAGCCTGTGGTACCTGTGCATGTGCGCAATGAGCGTAATAAAGCGCTGAGAAATCTGTCTTATCAGAAGATGAGTTATTTTACTGAGCAGCAGAGGGGGGCAAAGCGTAATGTACTATTCGAGATAGCGCCTAAAAATGGTATCATGGAAGGCTATACCGATAACTATGTAAAGGTGCAGACACCTTACCGTCCTGAGTGGGTAAACAGTATTGTAGAGTGGGAGCTATAGTTGTACCAGTTATCTTGGTTGAATGACTTTGTCTGAAAGGGTGACATAACTTTATGAGTAAAAGGAAATCTTAAAGATCCCTATATACTGATCACAAATTTTACAAAACTATTATTCAACCCACATCGTACCTGATTTGAAAAAATCTTTATCTTGCCGCACCTTTTGATGGCATGGTTTTCCCCGACCATCAAACGATCATTAACCCATTTATACTTTATGAGTGCAATAAAAGAAAAACTATACCTCCTCTGTCACGACTACATTGCCAGCAGAGTAGCCATAATAAAACAAAATGCCGCCGAAGCTCAGGAAGCCGCTAATGATGATACCAAGAGCAGTGCAGGAGATAAATTTGAGGTGGGCCGTGAGATGATGCAACAGGAAGTAGAGTTGAATCTGGCTCGTTTAGGTGATATGTATAAGCTTAAGATAGCACTGGAAAACGTAAGTCCTTCCGTAAAGAGCGATACAGTAGCACCGGGTTCGCTTGTGCTCACTAATGGCGGTAGTTATTACATTGCTATAGGTGCTGGAAAACTGCAACTGGACGGAACTACTTACTATGCCATTTCTCCCGAGGCGCCGATAGCCATACAAATGATGGGTAAGGTTGCCGGAGATGAGTTTACACTGAATGGTAAAAATCTCAAAATAGAAAAGGTACTCTAACAGTGCCTGTTAATATGTTGTATATCCTGCAGGTACTCACCTGCAGGATATATTTATTTGTAGCTATACCCTGAGCATGTATTATTACCACCCGTAAACTTTCACTAATTTCACTTTCAAACATCCGTTATTATGAAAAAAATATGGCTTCTGTTGTGTCTGTGTACCCTTGCATTCATCAAGGTCAATGCCTTTGATGGTAACAGGGCATTCATATTTGTATATGGTGAGGGTAACGACCATTATGGCTATTTTATTCAGATGCAAGGCAAGGAGTGGGGGGAGTTTGATTGGAAGAATAACCGCAAAAAACAGACCTACACCTGTATATCAGAGCATGGCGACGATGTTTTACTGAAAGACAACGTCCGCAAGTTGTTCATTCGTTTGTCCAGAAATCAATGTTATATGGGTAAGACACAGGATGATGTTCATGATAAAGTGTATGATGGCGAATGGCGTACTCATATGGTCACAATGAATCTTTCGGAATTCAGGAAAAAGGCGGGCACCTATTTTGTGTATGAGAAATATGGTATACAGTTCCTTATTGCCCGCCCCAAACCGGCACAGCCTAACGATATCTGGTATGCATTCGACTATAGTAACTGGATAGATCTGAAACACCTTATCGTTCAATATGAGTGTCGAGATTATATCATCTTGTCCACCTTGCGCACTAATGAGGCGTACAAGATCACCAAAGACAAAATATACAAAGCTTCGAGTGCGTTCGGCTCAGACTTCAAAGAGTGGGCAACCGGTGCATGGTGCAACGGACAGGATTATGATGTTTCTGTAGCTCTGAAGAACGATGTACGCGATAGCTTGTATCGTATCCTCACCATTCGTAGTCTGGGTTATCAGCAACTCAAAGAAAAAGGATTGGATACTGTAAAGCTAAAGTTGATGGCCGATGATATTGCTAAATTCTATTTACATGAAATGAAAACCGATCAGTTAAAATTTCTCGACTCCACAGTCATGAGCTTATCGGTATATGATAAAAAGAAGCACGAAGTATCGATAGTCTATCAGGGTGATCTGTATAATGTACCTATGACAGCTGCCGAATACGAAAGCTTACAAAAGAACAACACCGATGGCCTATTCAGTAATAAAGATTATTACTTCAACGGACATAAGTTCAAGCTATGCTCATTCACTATCACCGATCCTGTTACCAAAAAGACATTCAGATACAATGCAAAGACCCGGGTCATGGAGCGCAAAACAATGCTGATAGAAACAGGAAGTGTCTCTATTAAGATGCCATCAGAATAACTGTTCTTAGCGAATTAGCTGATATTAGAATCTAGGCTTATTGTAAGGGCTGTAGTTGTCTCCGCGGCCTCTCCAGTCCCATGAGAAAGGATTGATGAGCAGGGACACAGTAGCAGTGGTGCCGCCGGTCACCTTTATATCCAGATTGCCATAGCCATCGCTGTAGCCACTGGTCGCATCAAATATATCAGCATATTTATTCTCAACCAGTATCATATTGCCCATATATACAGTAGCGCGCAGTTTCCAGGCAATACCTGCAAACACACCAAACTCGGCCATCACATATTTACGAGATCCCATCATCAGGTTACTGAAGGCAATGATCTTGGAGCCTGATATATAAGGGGCTACACCGCAACCCATTGTGAACATGAACTTGCTCTTTTTATTGAGGTTTACCTCGCCACCATATTTATAGACCAGTCCTATAGGAAAGTAGAATTGTTCAGAGATACCTTCTTCCACTATACCCGTAGTAGCAGAATAATCTATCGGGCCTATGCTATACTGAATCAGGTTCACACTTGCAGATACGTCCAATGCGATAAGGCCTTCTCTGCCTACCTTCTGTAGTGGGAAAAATGTTCCTTCGGTATAGTTTATGGCAGATGCCGCGCTGTATTTGGTATGGATAAAGGTATCTGCAGTTTTGCCGCCGGTATTGTAGTTGGTATTTGGGTCCGGGTCAACGTAGCGGATATCGGTATAGTGCTGTTTTACGTCAATGGCCATGAATGCCTTGCCATAACCCATATAGTCGCGCTGGTACATTTTTTTTGCCTTCGAGCTCGACCGCATGTATCTGTTGTAGTAGCTGAAAACAGATTGTGCCTGAGTAGTAGTGCAACATAATGAGACTACTACACAGAGTAATAAGATCTTTTTATACATAGTTTTCGGTTTTAGAAGCACGAAAATAGTAAAAAGATCAGCAAACAGAAATGTATGGAGTAATAGGTATTGAAATCACCACCAATTTAAAAGAGCACTACTGCAAGTTAAACAGCGGCATTACCTTATCCGCATAGTTGATGCCGATAGGTATTTCGGTCGGGCCTATGAATATTGCTTTGTTCTTGGCAGCGGTTATTCTCTTCATAGAAACGATGTAAGACCTGTGAACTCTTACAAAATCATTAGCGGGCAATTTTTCCACTATGCCTTTCATACTCATTCTGGCCAGTATTGGTTTCTTGCCATCCAAATGAAGTTTGATATAGTTGTCCATACCTTCAATATAGATGATGTCATCTATAAGTATTTTCTGTGTACTGTAATCTGCTCTGATGTATAGATACTGAGCAGCGGGATCGATAGTGTTCAGATAGTTGATCTGTTCGCGAGCTTTGTCAACTGCTTGCATAAATCTTGTGAATTTGAACGGCTTTAAAAGATAATCTGTAGCGCTGATATTGAAACCTTCCACTGCATATTCGCTGTGGGCGGTAGTGAAAATGACCAGAGCATTACCTCCGGCGGTCTTAAAAAAATCTATACCGCTGATACCCGGCATATTGATATCCAGAAAAAGAAGGTCTATCTGATTGTCTTTAAGATAGGCCATAGCTTCAGTAGGAGAGGTAGTAGCATATTTCAGGTCAAGAAAATCAACTCGTCCGCAATATGCTTTTATTATTTCAAGTGCCAGTGGTTCGTCATCCAGTGCCAGTGCATTGATCATACAAGGTCAATTTTAAGTGATACACTAAATTCTGTCTCCCGGTCGTAAATGGCCAACAAGTGCTTGCCCGGGTAGAGCATCTGCAGCCTCTTTCTGGTATTACTGATACCTACTCCGGTACCGGTATCCTCACTTTTATAAATAGTTACTTTTTTATTCCAAACATGCATTTCTATTGAAGTATCTGCGATATCTATAATAATGTTGATGTTAGACTCCTGTTCAGCGTTCACGCCATATTTGAATGCATTCTCTATAAAAGGGATCAGCACAAATGGTGCCAGTTTTTTACCCACAGGATTGCCGGTGATCTTATAGTTGAATGTGATGTTCTTATCCAACCTTAGCTTCTGCAATTCTATATAGTTCTGTATGTAATCTACTTCTTTTTCCAATGAAACGTACTGTTGTCCGGTATCACTAACGGCATATCTCATCATCCCCGACAGTTTCAGAACGGCCTCGGGAGCATCATCTGACTTGGTAATGGTCAATGAGTATATGCTATTCAATGTGTTAAATAGAAAATGAGGATTAATTTGAGCTTTTAAAAATGAGATTTCCGCATTCAATTTTTCTTCATAAACATTTCTCCAGTTATTATAAGTTCTCATTGCAAAGGAGAAAATGAGCGTAATCATATACATGAAGAGGTTGTACGGAGGGCCTAGTATGGTCTTATGATGGTGATGCGAATGCGAAGTGCCTGATGAGTATGGGGTGATCAGGTAATTGAGCATCAGAAAAATTACAAATGTGGTAAGGATGTAAACTGCAATAAAAATGAATGTCCTGTAATAGTAATAAGATGGTATAGCAACGAAATAACTGAAATAGAAGAGTATGATAAAGAATAATCCATTGACGATACGGGGAGGATATACCAAGTCTTCTATGACATCCTGAAGACCAAGTTCAGAGATATTGTCGTTGAATAGCTCCGGTAAACATAAAAACGCCAGCCAGCATATAAAATGTATCCCTACAATTTTCAGAAGCTGTGGTATGTTGATCTTATTGGTCAATCGGATGGTTTGCTGTTGAATAGTTGAAGCATGCAACATGTAAGTATAGTATGTTGCATGTACAAATTTTCTTATTACAAGTTGTTTTTACAACTAAATGACGTGTAGCATGTTAATAATGGGGCGAATGAAAACCACTGAAGATGGTATCTTCGCAGCATGTTTTGCCGATCGTATCATATCTGTTGTCTTGCTTTTATGCTGTTGGCTGGTCTGCCTGCGGCAATGGGTCAGTCGGCTATCGATACGCTTAAAGATAAGAGAATACTCAAAGAGGCTACGGTAAATGGAACTGCCGGTGGAGGAAAGGATATTAAGTTAAGAGAATTTGCTCCCGGACAAAAGTTGACTTCCATAGATACCGTTACATTGCAGCAGTATAGGTTACAGAGTATAGGTAATCTGCTTACTCAGCAGGTACCCGTGTTCATCAAGTCATATGGATTCAATGGATTGGCTACGCTGAGTTTCAGGGGGGCATCGGCGGCACAGTCTCAGGTATTGTGGAATGGGGTGCCTATACAGAACGCTGCATTAGGTATTGCGGATGTATCCACTCTGCCGGTAATGTTCATGAATAATGTAGATATTATTTATGGCGGTTCTTCAGCACTCACCGGTAGTGGTAATGTAGGCGGCGCATTAGTTTTGGGCAATGAGTCACCTCAGTATGCCGGTAAAAGATATACTTTGTCTTTAGCGGGTAGTGGCGGCAGCTTCGGGCAATTGGCAACAGGTATAGATATGTCGGTGTCGTTAAGAACATGGAATATCTCTGCTAAGGCATTGCTGCAAACCGCAGATAATAACTTTACCTATACCGATGACAGGGGCAAGAGAGTGACGAACAGTAATGGTCAATTGAACGGATCTGCAATGATGTTGCGCGTTTCGCACATAGTAAAGGATGCCGGGAATTTCAATTTTGTGGCATGGTGGCAGCAATATGACCGTCAGATACCTCCTGCTCTGTTTGAACGAAATTCATTCAAAAATCAGAATGATGGCTCTTTGAAACTGGCACTCAACTGGAGTGGTCCGGTCATCAATAGGTCGCGTTGGTATGCGCGTACATCTTTTATTAAAGACAATATAGACTATGCTGATCAGGCACTGAAGCTTAAAAGCAATGCTGTTACCTGTCAATATTTTCAGGAAGTAGGATGGGAAAGGTTTTCGGGAAAGCATGGTAAGCTATTGATATTTACACCGGCACAAGTATCGTGGCTGACGGGTACTCAAAGTCGGGGGACAAAGCAACAGAATAAGATAGCATTGGCTGCTGTTTATGATCTGAAATTGCAGGATAACAAATTGGATATTGCAGCTAATATAAGGGTTGAGTCGGCTGACTCTATTGCATTTTCATTGAACAGGGGGCAGCGGTTCTTGCTGCCGGGGGCTGATGCATCGTACCAACTGACCGATTGGCTCTCATTAAGAGCCAATATACAAAGGACCTATAGACTACCGACACTAAATGAACTCTATTACTATCCTGGTGGGAATGCCTCGTTAAAGCCTGAGTATGGCTGGAATGAAGATGCGGGTTATACCGCAGCAGTTACCATCAAAAGATTCAAAGTATATCATGACCTATCTGTGTTCAACAGGAATATTCATGATTGGATCATTTGGTTGGGTGGGGCCATTTGGACACCTCATAACATTGCTGAGGTGCACAGCAGGGGAGTAGAAACAGAGAACAGGCTCGAATATATGACCGGTAAATGGATGCTGCATCTGAAGGTGAATACTGCCTATGTCTTAGCAACTACTCTCACTAGCTACGTCTATAATGATGCCAGCATAGGCAAACAAATACCCTATGCGCCTCGTTATAACGGACAGTTGAATATCGGGTTTACATACAAGAGTCTGTACTTTAACTATAATCATACCTATACTGGCTACAGGTTCACGGTAGCAGATGAGTCGGTCTATTTGCCCCCTTATCAAACCGGGAATGTGCAGGTCATGTACAATACTGCAATAAAGCATCATTCTATTCAGCTTACTGCGCAATGCAATAATATATGGGGAGAACAATATAATGTTGTCTTCTCTCGTCCTATGCCCGGTGTTAATTTCCTTGCCGGGTTTAAGGTAGGGGTATTGTAATTTTTCTTATAACATAACTCGAGTTGTTGAATTAATTATTTCAGAATAGGACGAAAATCTAGTGTAAATTTTTCAGAACTGATTGCAGTTTCAAAAATTTGAGCTGTTGGAAAATTAGATTTAGCTAATCGATAAACTTCATCTTTTTCTTTACTTGGCATATTGCACCCAATAATTATTTCTGCAACTGCTTCAACAGGCATTTTTATTACTTCTCTTGATCCTTCAATTTTGATAATTCTAAACTCATTTTCATAAGACCATTGCGACGACTTTGTTGTTATCAAAGTTCTCACTGCAGCGACATGATCCGCAAAAAGAGGGATTTCAGGTAAATAATCACTAGAGATATATTTAACTGTATCTAGGAAGAATTTTTTTTGATGAATTAAATTTCTAAAAAGAATCTCTAGATCTAATCCAACGCAAAAACCTTTGTGCGAATCTGCATAATGTGACCACATCAACAAATTATCTCTGTGGGTTGTCAATGAAAGAATTCCAAAATACTCATTTACTAATTTTTTGAATGAAGGAAACATTTTTTGCCAATATGAATCACTCTCGAAATCACCAGACATTTGAAGTTCATAACACCTCTGCTCTAATTCAGAATCAGATAATAATGGCCATTCCCTTGTTCCTAACTCACGTAGTTTAAGGTAGATATTTGCGGGTGTAAGATCTGATTTCCTATACTTGTATGGTAGCGCAGCATCGAACGGATCATTGAACTGATTTGCTGATGCAAAAAACAATTCACTTTCGGTCAATATTCTCTTGTGGAAAACATCTGTCCAAGTTCTATACTTATATAAAAGTTCCTTTTTCACGGTTAGTTGTTTATATAAAATTGCTTCAAAGTAGAATAATATCTCCTGGATGATTTTTTACCTATAGGTACATGAAAATTTTGAATGAATATTGTAAAAGGGGTAATAAGTTGCCTTATTACCCCTTTGATATTTATTTTATGACCTAAACCATTACGCTTTCTCCGCAAAGAACTTATGGAAGTAAGGTATGGTTTCTATGCCTTTGAAATAGTTGGCAACATCATATTTCTCGTTAGGGGAGTGGATGTTGTCATTGTCCAGTCCGAAGCCCAGAAGAACGGTTTTAAGACCTAGTGTCTTTTCGAACAACGCTATGATAGGTATGCTGCCTCCACCGCGTGTTGGAATAGGATCTTTACCGAAAGTGGTCTGTATGGCCTTCTCGGCAGCCTTGTATGCATGGCTGTTGGTAGGTGTTACAACGGGTTCGCCACCGTGGTGAGCTGTTACCTTTACCTGTACATTGGCAGGTGCTATCTTTTCGAAATGTGCTTTGAAGAGGTTAGAGATCTCGTCAGAGGTCTGGTTAGGTACCAGACGCATAGAGATCTTAGCATATGCCTTTGAAGGTAACACAGTCTTTGCGCCTTCGCCGGTATAGCCACCCCATATACCATTCACATCGAGTGTAGGACGTGTGCCGGTGCGTTCTAAAGTGCTGTAGCCTTTTTCGCCCCATGTTTCTTTTACGCCCAGTTCATCGGCATATTCCTTCAGGTCGAATGGTGCATTGTTGAGGGCTTTCTTTTCAGCATCGGTCAGCTCCTGTACTTTTTCGTAGAAACCAGGAATGGTAATGTGGTTATTTTCATCGTGCATAGAAGCGATCATCTTGCACAATATGTTGATAGGGTTGGCTACAGCTCCACCATATACACCACTATGCAGATCGCGGTTAGGGCCGGTTACTTCTACTTCCATATACGCCAGTCCGCGCAATCCGCTTTCTATAGACGGGTGCTCCATACTGATCATAGAAGTATCTGATACCAACACGATGTCAGCTTTCAGCTTTTGTTTGTTGTCTTCCAGAAATTTGCCCAGATTGCTGCTGCCTACTTCTTCCTCACCTTCTATCATCACCTTTACATTGCATTGCAGGGTATTGGTCTTAGCCATTACTTCCAGCGCCTTTATGTGCATGAACATCTGTCCTTTATCATCACATGCGCCACGGGCAAAGATCTTACCATCTCTGATCACCGGTTCGAACGGACCGCTTGTCCACAAGTTGATAGGATCCGCTGGCTGCACATCGTAGTGGCCATAGACCAATACTGTAGGCAGACTTGCATCAACTATCTTTTCACCATAAACAATAGGGTGACCTGCAGTAGGGCAAACCTCAGCGCTATCGCAACCAGCCTTCAGCAAATGCTCCTTTACTGCATCGGCACAGCGGGCTACATCACCTTTATACTTGCTGTCGGCACTTACAGATGGTATGCGCAACAGGTCCAGCAATTCATCTAAAAAACGGTCTTTATTTTGGTCTTGATATTCTTTCCAGGCTTGCATGTTCTTGTTTCTGATTTAGAACTCAAATGTAGTAAAAAGTAGGAAGTCCTAAGTAGAAAGTCGTAAGAGGTTTGCGGAGGTTCATGCCAAAGGGGGCAGTTAGGGTATATTAACTATTTTTTGCAAGTTGTGTTACAAATGTAGATGGCGATAATACTTTAAGCTGTGGCAGTGCATGCTTATAGTCTTTCAGGTTAGAAGTTACGAAGAAATCAATCCCGTCTTGGTTTATGGCTGTGTAGTATTGTACAGCATCTTCCTTATCCTTAAATTTTGAGGAAACAGCAATTTCAAATGTTGTATTATCCGGGTCTGTGAGTGTGGTAAAACTGAGAATATCCTTGGCTGTTTCTGCAATTTTACCTGCAGGAATTTTGTACATACCCATTATGTACATGATGTTTAACAACGAAGATGATGAAGTAAATAATTTCAGTTTCCCCTGCTCAGCAAGGTGGAAGATAGATTCTGACATCTGCCAGTCGGAGCCACGCTGGAGTAAAACGTCGAGATACATGTTGGTATCAACAAAAATTTTATAAGCCATACTTCTCTTTAAGATATGCGGCCTTAACATCTTTCCATTCCATATCTGCAGGGGCTTTGTCCTTCAATAGCCCGCTTATTTTTTTTACAGCACCGGCATTTTTTGTTGTGGCTTCTATGGTATTAAAATACTCCTCTACCATTTTACTGATGCTTTTACCCGTCTTGGCTGAAAGTATTTTTGCGCGTTGTATCGTCTCCTGCTCAATGCTCAGGGTAAGTTTGACTGTCATTTTTCTTTTTTACAAAAATACGTATAAAAATATTTGTACGTATAGGTGTTTGTTCGTGAATTTTGTGCTAAACGGTCGTGATCTGAAACTCCTGTAGTTAACTCGAAGACCGATATTTATTTTATTTGATACTAGCTGTGTGTAGTCAGGAAGACTTCGCCCTGCTAGTAAGTTATCCTCCCTACCTTCTCTTACTCTTCTCCCATGCCGCACTCTGGCTGCCTTTCAGGTAGCGGCGGATGCCCGCAACTACTGCATAGTTCATCATGCAGAAGTAGTAGGGGATAAAGAGGATCTTTACCTTTATCTGTCTTGTTTCCAATAGCCAACCCAATAATGATGCGCCATAGAACATGGTTTGGCAACCCAGCAATGCAAGATAGATAGGCGATCCTCCTTTGGTAACTATGAGCAGGTTCAGGATATATGCCAATATCATCAGGAAGGGTGTTATCGTCCAGCGCAGTACACGGTGGCTGATGTATTGAAAGGTAAGCGTGAACTGTTTGAAGGGGTTCAGGAGTGCTTTCAGTCTAACAATAGATTGTATACCTCCTGCAGCAATGCGCACCTTGCGTTTCAGTTCTTCTTTTACATTTTCAGAGCCTGTTTCTGTAGCATAGGCCATAGGCTCATACACTATCCTGTAGCCCTTTTCTGCTATCAGCATAGAGATCATAAAGTCATCGAGGATGGTATCTGGCTCAACAGGTATGTAGAGACTGGTGCGTACGCTGAACAACTCTCCGGCAGCACCTACAACTGAGTATAACTCACTATCCCATGTCTTCAGTTTCGATTCATACTTCCAGTAAAAACCTTCGCCGGCGGTGGCATCTGCCACATCTTCTATGCTCACCCGCTTCTCTCCCGAAACAGCACCAACAGTAGGGTCGGCATAATGGCGGGCAATATTGAGCATGGAGTCTTTGTTGAGGAAGGTATTGGCATCGGTGAAGATGGCCACTTCAGTAGTTACCTCTTTCATTGCGCGGTGCACTGCGGCTATCTTGCCGCTACGCTCGGGGCGGTGCATCAGTTTTATCTGCGGATAGGTAGCAATGAGGTCGGGTGTTTTGTCGTTGCTGCCGTCAGTAACAAAGATGAAGTTGATCTTGTCTTTAGGATAGTTCAGCTCCAGTGTGTTCTTTATTTTGTCTATTATATAGTCCTGCTCATTATAAGCAGCTACTATCAAGGTAACAGTTGGCCAGTTACCGCCATTATCGGGTATCTTACGTTTACCCTTGATGGCTACTCGTAGCTTTACCAATATATATAGTAGTATGCCATACCCGAAAAAGGTATAGAATACCAGAAACAGACTTATCCAGAATGCAATGATCATGTATTATTTTTTAATTTCCCAACCCAGGTCTTTACTGTCAATGGAGTGAGTCAAATTCCACCCTATAGCTTTCAGCAACACTTTTGTGAACGGTTGTTTTTCCCTGATGTAAGTTAGTATATTCCTCGGGCTAACGATACACAAAAAGTAGATCCAGAAAAAAGTTCGAATACCGAATCCGCAATTCCGCCTGATGAACAGCAACCTGTTGCGATTCATAAAGTATTCTTTCAGTGCGCTTTTGCTGCCTACCGATATAGATTCTTTATGATAAATGAGTGCCTGCATATTGATGCGGATAGTGAAGCCTGCGCGCTTTATCATCTCACACCAATCCATTTCTTCGTAGTACAGGAAGTAGTTTTCGGGCATCAGTCCGGCCTTTTCCATTGCCGCGCGGGGAAGCATCATTGCTGCACCATGTATATAACCCGTTTCGCCGGAAAGGTCATCATACTGTCCATTGTCTTTTTCAAACTGACCGATACATTTGTTTCGGGCAGTGTAGTAATTCATGGGCGTGAATCCTGCGTATTGCAGCATGTCCGGCTGGTCGAAGTAGCGGATCTTGGGTGATATGATACCACATTCCGGATGTGTTTCCAGTGTTGCGACCAGTGTTTCAATAAGTCCCTCGGTTATCTCTGTATCATTATTGATAAAGAAAAGGTAATCTCCCTTAGCCTGTTGAATACCCAGATTATTCCCGCCGGCAAATCCAAGATTCTGTTCAGAACGAATGAACTTTACTGATGGGTATTTCTGTTGCCATGCCGGAATGGGATCGACAGTACTGCCATTGTCCACAACTATTATTTCCAGCAGGGCATAGGTATTTTTGGCAAACACAGAGTCCAGCATGGCATCAGTGACATGGCTGTGATTATAATTGACAGTGATGATGGATACACTTTTGGTCATGCAGATAACAAAACTCAGAGCGTAAAGTTATCAATGTAATCCAATACCGCACTATCTGTGTCGCTATTAAATTTACGGGCAAATAATTTATCAGATGCCTTGAGTGCAGCAGCATCCTTCATGGTCAGGAGCTTTGGGCTAGGTTTTTTCTCCGACCAGTCGATATAGAGCAGATTATTATTGACCATCTGATCTTTGAAAGGTGAGTTGAAGAGAATGGTCTGAAAAATGATCTCATCGGCAGCCCAGCTCATCTTAAAGAAGCGCGATACCCATTGTTCGTTCTTTACATAATCAACAATATAGGCAATACTTTCGCGGGAGGCGGTAAACCACTGTGAACGACCCATGGCCACTATGCCTTGCGGCATTTTTCTTTCCGGCATCACCGCATTCATCAATTGCTCAACTCTATAGGTACCAACAGGCAATTTCAGATTGGCCAGATGGTATTTCTTTATTCTGGGTAAGGCTTCATGCCATTCGTTCTCTACAGATAGATAATGCATAAATATCTTACCCTTGTTCTGCGACAGAAACTGATGAATATTTGCGGTGCTTTTGATAGGGTAGTCTTGTCCGCTCAGCAGGTTGATATGGTCATATTGAATACCTGTGGCCAGTATCTCCTCAAAACTGTTAATAGTAGCCTGTACAATGCTGTAACCACCCCAATATACTTTTATCCGGTTTTTGATAAAGCTCACATTAGGCAGGTCGGATAGTTGAAGGAACGGTTCTATGTCCGTTTTTTTATCCAGGTGAATATAGAAATGGCTGTTACTGTGCGCCAGTTTTCCTATCAACCTTTTTAGTTGAGAAGGGTTGGAGTGTGCCAGAATAAGGTGTGCCAGTTTCACTTATGCAAACATAATATTAGTTAGTTAAAAATTAGTAATTTATATACCCCAATAAAACAGGGGTGAATAATAAACCATAGAAATAATACGGTATTTGCAGGTATTTAGTTTTTATAATCTATTCGTTTTCTTAATTGCAAAAGTAAAGGGCTGCATCAGCAGCCCTTTACTCCGTATTGATACTAGTTATTGTTCAGTGTAAAGTGGATGATCTTAGATTCTCCATCATTGACAATTCTCATTATGTAATTGCCGGGTGGAATATTATCGCCCATCTTTATCTCTTGTTTTATCTCTTCACCTCTGGTCATTCCCTCTGCGGTATGTACTATTCTGCCCATCATATCTATTACCTGATAGGTGATCTTGGTATTGGATGCAGAATTGGTCTTGCCTGATACGGTGAAGCTACCATTATTAGGATTAGGATACATTGCAATGTCATTTAAGGAAATGGCGTCACCTATTCCCAACGTACCTATCCTGATGATCCTGATATCACTGGTGTCGAATGATGAAGTGGCACATTCCACATCGCTGGTCATAATGCAATACACTGTATCATCTGAATAGATCTCAGTTGAATAAGTAGCGTTGGTAGCACCTGTTACCGGCACGCCGTTCAGATACCATTGGTAAGTTGGTGCCGTACCACCATAATTGACAGTTGAGAAGAAGGTCACAATTTCGCCGAGGTAAGTGATCAGATCGCCTGCTACTGATGAAACAATAGTGATGGTAGGTGTAACTACAGGGCGAACGAACATACTGATGCCCGCAGATGTGTCTGATGGAGGAACAGGACATGGAGCGCTACTGATCATGATACAAGACACATAGTCAAAGTTGGCAGGAGCATATGTAAATATGTTAGCTGTATCAACCGGAGACCCGAATATTGTCCAGATATAGGTAGGTGTAGGGCCACCATTTACCGGTGTTGGCGTAAATGTGACCAATGTGCCTGCACATACTGTATCATTAGGAGTAAGTGTAATAGTGACCGATGGAACGACTATCGGGTTGACCGTCATAGGGTGAGTGGTAAAGGCAACGCCGCAGAAGTTAGTAACTGTATATTTAATACTTGCTGTACCCGGTGCCACACCTCCTACTACTCCGGTGCCCGAAGTGACGGTCACAACAGCAGTGTTCAGACTGCTCCAAACACCACCGCCTACTGTGCTGCCCAGTGTAACAGTTGCACCCGGACAAACTAATGAAGGACCTGTGATAGTGCCCGCAGTAGGGAATGGTATTACTACAGCAGGGAAGGTAGAAATATCCGTACCGCACACATTGGTATATGAATAAGATATGGTAACACTACCGGGGGTAACACCACCAACTACGCCACCCGATGTAACGGTAGCGATACCTGTATTACCACTTATCCAGATACCACCCGGAGTGGTGCTGGAAAGTGTTGTAGTAGTACCCGGACATAGGTTAGGAATACCTGTAATGGTTCCTGCATGTGGTAGCGGATTGACCGTAAACGGATAAGTAGAGTAGTCTGTACCGCAAGAGTTGGTATAAGCGTATGATATGGTCAAGGTGCCGGCTGTAACGCCGCCAACGGTTCCCGTAGCACTTATTGTAGCTCTTGTAGTATTGCTGCTGCTCCAAACACCACCGCCTACTGTGCTGGTAAGCGATATAGTAGATGCCTCACATACAGCTACAGGGCCGGAAATAGTTCCCGCATGTGGTAGTGGATTGACAGTGACCAAAGCTGTATCAAATACAGATCCGCAGCTGTTAGATACGGTATATGAGATCAATACTGTTCCTGCTGCAACACCACCCACTGTACCACCTGCTACGGTAGCTACTGATGTGTTCTGACTGCCCCATACTCCGCCCGTTGCTGTATTGCTGAGTGTGGTCACTGACGCTTCACAAACTGTAGTGATACCGGTAATGGTACCTGCAACCGGTTGCGGATTGACTGTTACAGCCCATGTTGCAATAGCTGTTCCGCAGGTATTGGTCACTGTGTAAGATATGGTCACGTTGCCTGCCAGAACACCTCCGACAACACCTGTTGACGAAACTGTTGCCGTACCATTATTAGAACTGCTCCAGGTGCCACCCGGTGCTGCATCTGTAAGTGTTATCTGTGTAGCCTCACAAACAGTTGAAAGTCCTGATATCGAACCTGCGTTTGGCAGAGGATTTACTGTAACGGACTGTGTAGCTGTAGCTGATCCGCAACTGAATGTTGATACTGTATAGCTGATAGTTGTATTTGCCAGTGTAACTGATGCACCACCTACTACGCCTGTCGCAGATACCGTAGCTATAGCATTAGATGCGCTGCTCCATGTACCACCCGGTGCAGGGTCAGTAAGTGATATTGTTGCTCCGTTACATACACTTGATGCTCCGGATATTGTTCCGGCATTGGGTAAAGGTTTTACGGTTACCGGATGAGTAACGGTAGCTGATCCGCAACTAAATGAGTTGACCGTATAAGATATAGTAGTAGTTGATAAGGTAGTTGCGGCCCCGAAAACATTGCCGGTAGCATTGACCGTTGCAATTGCTGTGTTGGCACTGCTCCATGTACCCGGGTCGCCGGTCGCATTTGTCAGTGATATACTTGCTGCTGAACAAACGCTATCCAAACCTGTAATGGCACCACCAACCGGTGTATGCTTAACGGTAACAGGGTGAGTTACTGAAGCCGATCCGCAACTGAATGATGGTACTGTATAGCTAATGGTAGTAGTTGATAATGTATTGGTCGCACCAAATACGTTTCCGGATGCATTGACCGTAGCGATAGCATTGGAAGCGCTGCTCCATGTACCACCTGTACCTGTAGTGGTCAATGAGATACTTGCATTGAAGCACACACTGTCTGCACCGGTAATACTACCTGCATTAGGCAAAGCCTTTACAGTAACCGGATGAGTAACAGTGGCCGATCCGCAACTGAATGAGTTGACAGTGTAAGATATGGTAGTTGTTGATAGAGTGGTAGCTACGCCGAACACATTACCAGAGGCATCAACAGTAGCAATAGTATTAGATGCACTACTCCATGTACCCGGGTCGCCGGTTACGTTTGTCAATGAGATGCTTGCTGCTGAACATACACTATCTGCACCTGTTATTGCACCACCTACAGGTGTATGCTTAACAGTAACAGGGTGAGTAGCAGTGGCAGAACCGCAACTGAATGTGGATGCGGTATAGCTTATGGTAGTTGTAGATAATGTATTGGTCGCACCAAATACGTTTCCTGATGCGTTGACAGTAGCGATCGGGTTAGATGCGCTGCTCCATGTACCACCTGTACCTGAAGTTGTCAATGAGATACTAGCATTGAAGCATACACTGTCTGCACCTGTAATAGTACCAGCATTAGGCAAAGCCTTTACAGTAACCGGATGAGTGACAGTGGCCGATCCGCAACTAAATGAGTTGACAGTATAAGAAATAGTAGTTGTTGATAGAGTAGTAGCTACTCCGAACACATTACCTGACGCATCAACTGTAGCAATTGCATTGGATGCACTACTCCATGTACCCGGGTCGCCGGTTATGTTTGCCAATGAGATGCTTGCTGCTGAACATACACTATCTACACCTGTAATGGCACCACCAACAGGTGTGTGCTTAACAGTAACAGGGTGAGTAGTAGTAGCAGAACCGCAACTGAATGTGGATGCGGTATAACTTATGGTAGTTGTAGATAATGTATTGGTCGCACCAAATACGTTTCCTGATGCGTTGACCGTAGCGATCGGGTTGGATGCGCTGCTCCATGTACCACCTGTACCTGAAGTTGTCAATGAGATACTTGCATTGAAACACACACTGTCAGCACCGGTAATCGTACCTGCATTAGGCAAAGCCTTTACAGTAACAGGATGAGTGACAGTGGCCGAACCGCAACTGAACGAGTTGACCGTATAAGAAATAGTAGTTGTTGATAGAGCAGTAGCTACTCCGAATACATTACCTGATGCATCAACTGTAGCAATTGCATTGGATGCACTGCTCCATGTACCGAGGTCGCCGGTTACGTTTGCCAATGAGATGCTTGCTGCTGAACATACACTATCTGCACCTGTAATGGCACCACCAACCGGTGTGTGCTTAACAGTAACAGGGTGAGTAGCAGTAGCAGAACCGCAACTGAATGTGGACGCGGTATAGCTTATCGTAGTTGTAGATAATGTATTGGTAGCGCCAAATACGTTTCCTGATGCGTTGACCGTAGCGATAGGGTTAGAAGCGCTACTCCATGTACCACCCGTACCTGAAGTTGTCAATGAGATACTTGCATTGAAGCACACACTGTCAGCTCCGGTAATAGTTCCTGCATTAGGTATAGCTTTTACGGTAATAGATTTTGTAGCGACTACCGGGCCACAGCCATAAGCTACTGTATAAGAAATAGTGATTGTCCCTGTACTCACACCGCTCACTACACCTGTTACTGCATCCACTGTGGCAACTGCAGTATTATTACTTACCCATGTGCCACCTGTAGCGCCGTTAGATAAACTGATAGTAGCAGCCTGACAAACACTATCCGGACCTGAAATGGGAAGAGAAACACCAGTTGATACTACGCCAACCGGATGTTTAGCAGTATCTGAGCCACAAAGCGTGGTAGTTGCTATATATAATATTGTATCAGCACCTACTATCAAACCTGTGATCACATTGGTAGTTCCGGTAGGTACAGCATTAGCAAGGGTAGGGTATTTGTTTACCCAGGTACCACCGGCAAGTGATGCTGTAAGCGTTATGGATGAACCTGTACACACTCCGTTAGCTCCGGTTATAGTACCCGCATTGGGTAATGCATTCACTGTAACAGCGTGTGACGCACTTAACGGACCACAACTTAATGATGAAGCCGTATAAAATATGGTAGCATTACCCGGAGCAACACCTGTTACAACACCTGTTGCAGATACAGTAGCCACAGCATTATTGCTGCTGCTCCATGTCCCGCCTGTTACAGTTTCTGATAGGGAGATGGTCGAGTTAACGCATACGTTTGCCGGACCGGAAATAATACCGGTATCTGCTATTGGCAAGATCCTGACAATAAAATGAACATAATTGGTGTCAAACAATGATACTACTGCCATTGTAACTGTATCCAGACCGGCGGTAACTCCTGTTATTACTGCATTACTATCCAATGCCCCTGCGCCACCTGCTATGGTAGCGTTTGCGTTAGATACGCTCCAGTAAGCACTGCCATTCGCACAATGCTGGCTGGCCAATGTCATAGAGTTGCCCATGCAAAGGCTGTCAATACCGCGTATTGAGTTAGTGTCAGGGGTAGCTGTATTTTTAAAGATAGAGATCGTGTTGCTACCTATATTGCCCACCACTATGTCAGGTTTATTATCACCATCCATGTCGCCTACGGTCACTCCCTGCGGAGTTGAACTCGATCCTGTAGATAATATGGAACCTGCGGTGAACGTACTTGATCCTATAGTGCCTCCAGCAAAAGTATTTTTGAAAACAGATAATGTGTTGCTATTTACATCACTGAATACAATATCAGTTTTTCCGTCACCGTCAAAATCTCCCATATCCAGTCCTGCCGGTCCTGTGCCTGCTCCGATATTGAATGTTGTAGCTGTAAATGAACTTGCATTTAGTGGGGTAGTAGTAACATTATTCTGGAAAACAGTAAATGAATTATCTGTATTATTGGCTACAATGATCTCCGGTTTGTTATCACCATTTATATCCATCACCTTGACCTGTCCCGATCCTGCTCCGGCGATGTAGTCCACATTTGGTTCGAATATAAATGTGTCAGTAAGTGAGATATTTCTTAATACGGAGATGGTACCATCAGTGTAGTTGGATGCTATCAGATCGGGTTTATTATCTCCATCTACGTCTGTAGCGCTGATACTTAATGGCGTATTTCCGGCTGTAAAGGCTACATAGTAATTGGTAAATGTTCCTGTGCTGGGAAATGCTCCGACTCCTCCTGATGGTATTGAAGTAATGATGTTCCTGTATATTTCTATAGTATTACTTTGGTAGATAGCGCAGGCTATATCTAGTTTGCCATCCCCATCAAAATCCGCCAAAGCAACATCTATAGGGCCAGATGAAAAAGATTTGTTGGCTGGTGGCGCAACGGATATATTTCCCGGAGTGCTTTTGTTTCTGATACAGGAAACTCTTCCTGATCCGCTGCATGCGATGACGATATCCAGTTTGCCATCTCCATCCAGATCTCCAAGTTTTACAATTCGACCACCATTGGCAACCGAACACAGAACCGGTGCCGCGTAACTTAGTTGCCCTTGAACGCCTGTGTTCCTGTAAATATACATATACCCAAGTCCACCTGAATAGGGTTGATAGGTACACACGACCAGATCCGGCATTCCATCTCCATCAATATCCCCTATTGCTGAATAATATGGATCAGAATCTGATGTCGCATCAATGTTGAAATCTACTCTTGGCTTAAATGAACTGGTTCCCGGGATATAACAGCTATTGTCATAATCAGGTGCGAACTGGTTTGCACTTACTGCTGTCAGTCTTGTCGTCAAGTTCAAAACCGATATCGATGAGTATTGAGCACCCAAGGGAACAGTTACTAACAATGAGTTGGCAGTTGCTGTAACTACAGTCGCCTGCACTCCGCCAAACCAAACAACATTCCGTGTAGCAGTATCATTAAATCCTGAGCCTGCGATCACCACTGTCCCTGAAACAGGTAATCCGCTGATGGGAGTAATGGATGTAATAGCGGGCGCTGCAGCATAGGAGCTACTGGTAAGAGTAGTCAGTAATAGAATGGTCGTAACTACAGACAATAGAACCTTTACTCGGAAAATAAATGTTTTCTTCATGAATCTACTTCATTAATTGTTAGGCACGTAGAATTAATTCTAATTTGGGTATGATCAGAATAAGACGCTGTAAGATAAAAAAAACAATTATGATTTCTTAGTGACATAACATTATCGTATTAATTTTAATAAAAATATACTGTAATAATGTTTATGTCAACTAGTTATTAACAGAACAAGTGTTTTCAGGTATGTGAAATTTAGGCTGATATTCTGTGGATAGGAACAGAATTATAAGCCCGTCATATATATGGCGGGCTTATAAAGTATTATTATTCAAAACTATAAGCTAAGAATGGCACTGTAAATTTCTTTCACATTATTCTCCCATGTATGCGAAGATGCGAATGCTCTCCGTGCATCCTGTAACGATGTCGAATCTTCGTTGAGCGCCTTCGTGATCAGCGCAACATACTCTTCTTTGCTATTGGCCAGATAAGTATGGTCTGCAAAAATACTCATTGCCTCTGTGGCAGTTGCTACAGTAGGCTTACCCATCGCCAGATATTCATCAATTTTTCTCGGGTAATTACCTATTGTTACCTGATTGACTATCTGTGGGTTGAGACAAACATCAAATGAATTGATATAGGCAGGAAGTACAGAAGGGTCTTTGCCACCCAGGAAGTGAACATTAGCTATTTTGTGCAAATTGCTTGCTTTGAATTCATCATCCTCGGGTCCTACCAGCACTATGCTCCATTCCGGTTTCTGAGTAGCAATGTATTCGAGCAGGTCAATATCCAGTCTGATACTTTGTAATGCACCAACATATCCGATAACCGGGTGAGATAGTGCTGCAATATCTGCGGGTATGCTTTTATCCTTTGGATTACTGAACATTTCCAGATCACAACCCTGACCCACATAGAATGATCTCGGATTATATTTTTTACAGTAATTGGCCAGATAAGTAGAATTGGCCACACAGATATCACTTTTGGCTATCAGTTCAGGTTCCAGTTTTTCACCATGGTATTTCCAGTAATCAACTGCCAGCATATAATCGCGGCTATAGTAGATACTTACAGTAGGTTGTAGCAATTCTTTAAGGTAAAATGAACGGAACATATCATTGTCATTGAACAAAATGATGTTCTTAAATCCCAGTTCATTGATCGCCTTTTGTATAGATCGGGCAAATTTTTTATTGTTGATCTTATTGAGCCAGTTGAAAACAGATCGGCTCTTGATCCAGTTTATTGATTCGGTCAGCTCATCGGGGTAAAGATTCCAGAGATTTTCCTGTAAGGTAACGATACCTTTCTCTTTGCCTTTGATCACCGAAAGGCGCTTTTGCACTTTCGGATCAGCTTTATGTTTGATGAGGGTGATCCTGTCCAGTGTACTATTTACATACAGTACTCTGTTATGTTTACTGAACTCCAATGCAATATTCTTGCAGTTGCTACCTATACCGGTATCCCAAGGTTGCTGACCAACCACCACAATATCTCTGTTCAGTATAGTACTACTTCCCTGCATCAAGGAGTTCATTTTGTTGTTTATCAATGCGTAGTGTTACGCCTATCATTGCGGTAACGAGATAAAAGTAAACATTGGAAGGGTATTGTACTATAGCCTCCTGCGGATAATTACCAACATTGAGTGCAAAAACGATAAGTACTGCCGCAAGGCAATAGGATCGTAGTTCGGGGTCTTTGATAATATAGTAATTATTGATGCCGGTCTTCAATATGGTGAATACGAGCAGACAAAATAGGAACAACCCTATCCACCCCAGTTCTACTGCTATACGCACATAACCACTGTCTGGCGGAAAGTTGGCCAGATAGGAGTACGGGGCGAACCGCTTGCCCCATTCGCCGGTTGCCCCAAGCCCGCCACCAAGCGGATGTGATAATATATATGGCTGTATTCTTTTCTGGTTCATCTTCCTGAGGTTGAAAGATGCATCCTCTGATGGTTTAAATGCAGACTGGAACCTGAAGAGTGTTTGATTGCTGGTAGGCATGAATATTACTCCCACTGCCAATACCGCACTTATACCTACCGCAATAAGTATTTTTTTATTGTATTTGATGATCGTCAGTAATATCATTGTAGCAGGTATCAGTACATACGCACCTCTCGTACCTGAATAAAGCATCACCAACAAAAAGAATACGGTCAGGAATCCCAATCTTACCCTTCTCCATGTAGATATTTCACCTGTCATCAGTCCTATACACAGCAAGCTGGCAGTGACCATATTGTAAGAAAAGGCTACAGGATCCGAGAATATGGAGAATTTACGCCACACACCACCAATGAAAAGTAACAATTCAATACCCGGATCTGAATGCAGATAGGCATCTTCAAAGGGGAAGAAACCAATATGCTCCTGTTTAAATGCATACAAGGCGGCAAAAAATGCCAATGCTATCCATAATCTGAAGATGATGCGGATAAACTCTTTGGTGGTGATATAGTAGAGGAATATAAAGTACATGATCATTACTACCGCCACTGTTCTTACTGTATATACCCATGCCATTCTGGACTCCGCAGTAGGGTTGGCTATCTGGAACAGATTATAGCCTATCCATATCAGGATCATGGTGCTAACCGGCCCTTTGAACATGCTCCAGTCCTTATCTCGCTTTTGCTTAATGAACAGACTGAGAATGAATAATGCCTCCATACCATCCATAAGAGTACCCAGCGGGAAGTTGACCCCCAGCTTGAAGAACCACATGATCAGGTAGGCCATTGACAGATAGACAATGATGCCGAATCTGGGATAGGCTACAATGCCATAAACTATTGGCATGGCTATCAGACCTACTATTGCCAATAACCCTTCCTTTAGTCCTACAATAGAAACAACGGCAGCAATGGCAATAGAAAATAAGAGCAACAGACCAAAGCCCAGCGGGTTGTTGAGCTTTTCTATAAGAAACAGTCTGCGTAATGTTTCACGCAAACTCTCCTTTTTAGATACCAGCGGTATGATCAGTTCTTTATTCATTAAAGGAACAGCAACTTTATAAAAAAGAAGAAGGTACTCAGGAATGCAACTACTATCGCCAGTGTGCGGGTGACCTTGATGGTCATCTCTCTGCGGTAGGCAACAGCATTGGCATATTTATCTTCGGGATCTCTTCTCATGATTCTTTTTTTACTTCATCAATATCCTGTGCATGATAGTGAGTGGTAGCAACAGAAATAGTATTGGCCTTCCTGATCTTCATCAACGACAATACCTGATAGAATATGAATTTAGGGATACCTATTAATGATGCCCATACCTTAGTGTCCGGTCTTGAATGGACCAATGCCAGCAGGAACCCTACGACAAAACTGAGGAAGGCACCTGCCCACATCAACACAGCAGTAGTACTGATAAAGATATTGGCGGCAGCAAACATCAATGATAGTAACAGGAAGATGAACAACGGTGGTCGCAATAATATGATGCCGAATAATATTCTGTTCCAGCTCAGCTTCACAATGCCTTTTCCTATCATGGAAAATCCAAACTTGAAATACCTGAACCAGGTATTGATCCAGCGGGCACGTTGTTTTACAAGTTGGTCCGAATTAGATGTTTTTTCGTCATACACCACAGCTTTGTTGGTAAATGCTATTCTGTACCCTCTGCCTACTATTTCATTTTGCAGTACTTTGTCAAATCCTGCACCTGTTATGTCCAGTTGCTCCAGACATTCTTTATACAGCGCGGTAGTAAATGCCATACCCGAGCCGGCTAGGGTAGCTGATGAACCAAGATCGAACAATGCCTCACCATCATAGAAGTGATAGTACATGTCGCGGGCAGCATCCAGACACGCTACAGTAGTGTCCATGTTCTTTGCCTTCCTTAAGCCTTGCACTGCTACAAATCCCTCATTAAATAACTTGTTCAGTTCTATAAGATATTCCGGATCAACAAGATTGTCACTGTCTATGATCGTCAGTCTTTCGTGCGCTCGTTTAAAACGATTGATGGCATAAAAGTGAGACCTCGTATTGCTGCCCAGTGTTTCTTCAGGACGTAATACAATGATCCTGTTGTCAGCAAATTTCAGATCGGTCACATCACACTTGTCTGCTACAATATATACCAGATAGTTGCTGTATTTTAGTTTCAGAATAGAGTCTGTAACAGCTTTGAGCATATAGGTCTGCTCATATGCGGTCACTATTATGGCATAGTCAGCTTCTTCGTTGTTCGTAAGTGAATGGCGTAGTTGATACGAACCTGCAATAAGATGCAGCACATACAATACTAATGGCAATACAAGATTGTAGCCAATGAGTACCTGCAGTATTATCCATACATTCATAAGTATCGATTGGCTCATATGTCAGCTTTATTCTTAAAGAAACGCTTTCCGGATTTAGGGGCATCCTCATCTTCAGTAAGTCTGTTCATCACCCATCCTAAGTATTTGTTATTCAGCGACTTCAGGTATCCTACGTGGATTTTCTTTTCTCCGTTGATCACCTTATTGGCTTCAAAAGAAGCGATCACTTTATCGGTCACCGTTATCCACTCTTTGGCCTGATTCATTGTATCAAGAGCCGGAGATTCTACTATGATGATATCAAAGGCATCTTTCAGTTGTTGTATCTTCTGTCTGATGATGGCCTCCGTATTGATCTCGAACAAGGATATATCCTGTCCTTTGTTACCAATAATGGTAATGTCCGTTTCTTCGCCCGGATAGGGGATATTGGTCCTCCCGGTCAGAAAATCTTCTATCAGGTAAGCTGGTTCGGTCAGTGCGGTGATAGTATTGTTATTGAAATTACCATCTATCAGCAATACCTTCTTGTTCACCATTGTATAGGCACTGGCCAAACACATAGATAAGAAGGTTTTACCCTCACCCTCACCAAGGCTGGTCACCACCAGCATATGGTTGCCTTCCATGCAATTTTCTGTCTCAAACCGTACTGAGCGCAACTGGTTCCTGAATTCTCTATCTATAGTACTATCATTGTCAGGTGCCCATAACTCATTCAGATTCAGTAGCGAAGAGTGTACTATATAGGGTAGTGTACCCAATACAGGTAAGTTGGTTTTATTAGATAATTCATCTACATATTTCAACGAATTATCGAGGTAGAACAAAAGGAAAATAACAAGCAGGCAGATAACAAGACTACCTATTCCGCTCACCAATACCAGCAATATCTTCTTAGATGGTAGTTTATTGCCCGGCATAGCCATTTCTATTTGCTTTACCTGAGAGCTGGAGTTAAAGGCCATAGTAGCCTGGTTATACTTCTTCTGTATCTCTACGTATTCCTGACTTGCCACACTGATATTGCCTTCATAGGTATTGATAGCGGCTTCTTTTGGTACCAGTGAATCAAATCGGGTATTCAGTTTTCTCAATTCTCTCTGCAAAGACATGATGCTGCTTTGGGCAAGATCTCTGTTCACTTCCAGATTGATACGCTGAGAGATCAGATTCTCTTTTGTTGCGCTCGGATTAGCGGTATATCTGTTGCCGGCCTGATTCAATAATAGTTTTTTAGCATTCACCAGAGAGTCAATTTTTCTCAGGTATCTGCTGTCAAAGTTGCTTTTGGTATAATCATCCTGCGCCATGCTGATTTGTTCGGTCAGTGTGATCACAGACTGGTTCATAGAAGATAAAGCCTTGTCAATGTTACGCTGCTCATCCGATGTGAATTTAGCATTCAGACTCTCCAATGCACCATTATTAGCGTCTATGTTCTTCTGTACTTCCTGTATCTTATTCTCAAACTCTGTTATTTGCGCATACAAACTCTTGCCCTGATCATTCAGATTCAGTAGTCGGTTGTCTATTTTAAAACGCTTCAACGATCCCATGCTGGTATCAAGTGCATTGCGTTTTTCATTCAGCAGGTTGCCCAGAAATTTGATGGTGTTCTCTTCGCTTTCGTGGTTGATCGATGTATGATAGGCGATGAATTCTGAGCAGAGCGTATTGACCGCATAAGCTGATAATACCGGCGACTCAGACTCAAACTCGACCGTTATGAAGTCACTATTGTCTATTCTGTACACCTTCATCTTCTTGGTGAGCGACTCATAATCATACCCCATAGAAATGATGAGGTCATTCAATCCTTTCTGGTCCTGGTCCCACAACGATAGCGGTTGTCTTTTGTTATATAGTTCTTTATAGACCTTTATCGCGTGTTTTCTGGCATCATTATTCAACTGCCCCATCAGCTTACTTTCCTTTCTGAATGGTTCTGTGTTTTCCAGATCATGCAATATGAGCATGTACGATACCTGATCATACACTTTCTTCATCTGCATCAGTTGGATCATGTTCCCGAACTCCTGACTTATCTTAGAGTCTTGAAGCGGATTTTTGTCCAATATGGATTCCTGAGAGGATGCTTTGATGATACCGGCCGCAAGACTTCCTTTTGATGAATATACATTGGGTAGTTTGCGCGTCAATAGGAACGCTATGACCATTACCAGTACCGGTATGACCATTAGTGTGTACTTCTGCTTCTTTAATATATTTAAGAATCTTTTTCCTTCCATTAAGTCTAATTGAATTCTTCCAGTTTGGCGCACAATACCTCTTCAAGTGCTGCTTTGGCTCTTAATACTGCCGATTCAGCCTCGATCTTATTCTGAGAAGATACGGAATATAATACAAGTACCTTGCTGTAATTGTCGAATGTTTCGATTCCCTGCTCGTACTTATATTTGATCTGTGTTTGAGAAATGTCGGCATCGCTCGCCGATTTGGCCCTCAGATTCAGTATGGCCAGCTTTTCTACATAGCCGAAATACCTGTCTTTCACCATCTGCTCTATGTTCTGGATAAACTCTTCCTTATCTGCTTCAGCCACCTTCTTTTCTTCACGTGCCATTCTGATGGTGGCCGGTCTGGATAACAAAGCACCGAAATTCAGGAACACACCGGGTGAATATCCGGTCAGAGATTGATTTTGTGAAACGGGCGCATTGCTGATAGATGCATTGTAGGTATAGCTGAATGTAAGTCCGTCGAACCAACCCCATTTAGCCTTATTCACTCCCCATGCGGCTTGCTTTATCTTATGATCATACTTCTTCATTCGTGGATACCTTACCTTGGCGGTATCTATCATACGCTGCAGCAGGTTATAATCTACGCTGCTCATCATAGATTGTTGCGCAGGTGCAGCAAAAGCTAGTAGAACGAGAAAAAGGACAAGCAATAATTTATATCTGGCGATCATTTAATTGTGTCAGTAGTTGTTTAAAAAACGCATATACGCTCAAAGTTGGATCATATCCAACAACTTATAACAATAAAGCAAATTAAATTATAATTATAAAATAATGCTCATTGTTGTAAATAGCTTCAAATTTAGGAAATAGACCTTAATTTTTACAGACTTATTTAATGTATGCGCAAATGTCTTTAGTTTTACAACAGAGACACCTGCCAAAGGGAGGATCTTTTGCTTGTTTCACTTACACAAATGAATATATGTCCATTGCAGATAAAATAAAGAGCAACCCTAAGTTAAAGAGCTTTGTTCATCGCCTGTTGATACCGAGAGGGGAGGCCAGGCCACGCTTATGGGTCAAAATTTTTCTCAACAGGTTTTTGCATAAACGCGGAGCAGGATCTACTATTCGTTTCAATACTAGAATGGACGTATTACCATTCAATAAATTCTCATTGGGTAAGGGATCGTTGATCGAAGATTTTTCAACCATCAATAATGGAGTAGGGGATGTGCACATTGGTAGCAATACCTTGATAGGCATGAGCAATGTGATCATAGGTCCTGTTACTATCGGAAACAATGTGATCTTTGCTCAGAACATTGTAGCCAGCGGACTCAATCATGAGTATAAAGACATCAATGTCCCTATTCACGAACAAAAAGTGACCGTCGCTCCCATAACTGTTGGCGACGATTGCTGGATAGCGGCCAATGCGGTAATAACTGCTGGTGTTACTATTGGTAAACACTGTGTGGTGGCGGCAGGAGCGGTAGTGACCAAAGATGTGCCCGACTATACAGTAGTGGCAGGCAACCCGGCAAAAGCCATTAAACAATACGATCAGGTAATGAAAGAATGGGTAAGAGTAGATCAGATGGTCAAGTCAAAACCCAAGCCGATACAATAAGCCGGAGTATCGACCGGATAGCAAATTTTTGTTGTCAGGATTTTTAGTGTTGAATTTCTTTTTTTGAATAAAATACCTATCTTTGCACTCCCAAAGCGGGAAATGGCGTGTTGGTCAATCGGTTAAGACGCCTCCCTTTCACGGAGGAATGACGGGTTCGACTCCCGTACATGCTACGAAATAAGAGCGGAGAAACACAGTTTCTCCGCTCTTATTGATTTATACATACCATCTCTCTATTATTATCTGATTATTTAAATGGCTTAACTTGAATAGCTACTATTTATAGAACTTGATCTGTTTTAGAAAGTAAAATATTTATGTATTACAGTTGTCTGGAGACTCCAGACAACAAAGGACGTAGTCAAGGAGACTACGCCGAGCACTGGAGTTGTTCCATTTTTACGTTTTTTATAAATAGTTGCTTTTGAATAGAAAAGTCTATTAATTAGATCATTTAACAATTGTGGAAAATTTTACCGAACTTTATATAAGAACAAAAATTACCATGAGTTATATTGTTTATGACACGCATACTTGGCAACCTGTACAGGCAGGGTTTAATGCTAATCAAATACGTTTTGCACCTTCTGCTATCAGAATTTCAGAAAACGACCCACAGACAATACAAGATAGAATGCCAGCCTATTTATTAAATCTTTCATTTGGATTTGCATACATAACAAGGCATGACAACAACCATGGTTACAATTTCTTGACGATACAAACAAATGTAGGGAGGAGAATGGAGTTTGACATAGAAATACCAGAAACCTTACGTAATATAACATCAAACCCGCCACTTGCTGCAAATTCTTATATTACTAAATGGGCAAAGAATATATCATTTAGATATTGGTTTTAATTTCTGCTTTCTTAATTAAACTACATAAACCCAGGCAACTTAAATTAAATCTTAGTATGGTAAAAGAGCAACCTCAATATTATACATTACAGGAGGCTGAGCGTATGCTTAGTGTTTATAGCCATTTAAAAGCAAAAAAACACGGTGGAGAGTCCATTCTCAAAATTAGACCACATAATAAAGAGGAGGATAAATATCTAATTACAATCTTTGACGTAGATCAAGAGTTAACTCTGGCAGAATACAAACGCAAATACGGGCTTCCGTTTGACTTCAATGCAATCCATGAAAGAAGAATTGAATAATCCACTTTGTCTTTCATGCCTTTAGTAATTAATGGTTTGAGAATGAAACCGTACTCGATATTTCCAAAAGTCTATAATTCGGGCTAAAGAAAGATTTGGTGAAAAAAGTAAAAAAGTGAACTGTGTGACTTCTGAGAGAATAGAGTTTCAACCTCAAAAAACCTATGACGTATGAAAATGTTTCCCAAAATATCTACGAGGCATCACTATATTCCAGCATTTTATTCCAAAGGCTTCACTAATAGTTCTGGTTTCTTTTATATATATGATAAACAAACAGATCATTTAAGTAGAAAAGAGCGAAGCCCCAAAAGTGTGTTTTTTGAGAACGATAGAAACACCATGAACTTAGGTACAGAAACATCGATCCTTGAAGATAAATTTTATAAGGAGTTAGATGATAAATGTAAAGTTGGAATAGAAAATTTAAGAGAGAAGCCCAATTCTATTGATTTACTGAATACGGATAATAAAACGGATGTTGATGTTTTTGTGCTAAATCTGTTTTGGCGAATGCCTAAGACGGACTATGCTTTTGACAGATTTATAAGAGAAGCGGAAATTAATTTTACAACAAAGGACGGCAGTCAGGTACTAGACCAAGAACAAGAAGAACGGTTAAAGAATGACGAAAGTTACAAAAAGTTTCAACGAGCATTTTTACCGTTTAAATTTTTGCGTTCTTATTTAGATGCAACTGAAAAAAAATCGAGATCTTATTGCCAATTATATGAGAAACCAGATAATTGGTTTTTACTTGGAGATTATCCGATGGTATTTAGTAAAACGCCAAACACGGGAGATGACTTGTTTGAAATAGATTTTTACCTACCTATATCATCGAACCGTTTATATTATACTTCATGTAAAAAACGTAAATTAGAATTTGAATTTGACATGGTGGTACGGCTAAATGCTTTGATAATAGACCAATCTCATCGCTATGTTTGTGGACCAGATTTAGCCTATCTGCAAAGAAGTATAGAATATTATAAAGCTTTAAGAGCACAAAATATTTTGCCTGAAGTACATCGCAAGGTGTTTTTACGAACTGAAACAATAATTAATTAACGGCTCATATATTTATGAGCTTAACTTTCAGCAATACCATTTCTGTGTTAAAATTGTCAATTTAGGCAAGAAATAAATTTGATATTTGTAATTTTGGTGATGTTATTCAAAAGGCAACCATAAATCGCTGCAATTTTTTGTATTTCTACTAGCATTATAACCTTTTTCACATTAATATATATATTCAAAACCAAAACTGATTTTAACCTGTACCTTTGGTTTTAAGACATTTAGTATATGGACTTAGCAATACAATTGATCGAAAAATATTGTGAACAAAACGGATGGCCAATAAATATTCGAATTGATATTCACGATATAACTACCGATATTAGGGTAGTCGCAGGTGGTTATGATCAGAATGGTAGTAGAGCCGAATACTTATCATTTCAAGACCTAAGAGAAATCTTAGAAGTTAATGATGTTATCGGGAAAACTATTAATGACAACAGTTTAGTTAAAGAGCAACTTGATTTTTATAACAAGGAAATGAGTAATGGTAAAGGAGACAATTTCAACAGGCTCCAAAATGTTGAAAGCTTGATTTATGATACCTTGGCAAAGTACATTATTCAGATGCTACACGGTGCGACATTACCTCGAATATTTTACCCAGAGATAATACCGCTCCAAAAGCATAAGGCCACACATTTTACTGAACTTGCAGAAGAAGCTAATGAATAAGTGAATCACACAGACTCAGAAATACAGACACGTAAAAATATTAGTATATATTTTGCAGTTAATTTTATTATATTTATATATGCACCTAACTACAAATGACTATATCTGTTTGGTTGCTGCAATTGCAACTATTCTTGCTTTACCACCTGCATATCAGAACTATTTCAAGAAAAATAAAGAGGAAAAATTAAACAGAACTAAAATTCAGTCTGAAGGTACAAATGCGCAAACTGAAATTGTTGAGAAACAACCTATGCCAGCGTTCATGAAGGCGTTTGTCTGTGTTGCATTTGCCGCTGCTATTTTAGTTATAGAGTTGATAGCTTTTAGTTGGATTTTAAGCATTGCTGGAATAGAATTCAACTTAGATACTATGCCTGTCAATTGGAAGATTGGATTTTATGCTATGTTTGCGATACCGGGTATATCGTGCTTTATTGCACTACTACATATTTCTTCAACTTTTTCTGATTAGTTGTTCGTATGCTTTTACGACGTCAATATTATGCTTGACCAACTTTGCTAAATTTATTGGATTGATGTTATTATTCCCTCCCCCCGATGTTGGTCTTATGACCAACAACTATCGGGAAGTATTCGTTTCCCGCTAAAACTGAAAGAACCTCTAAAACATTATTCCGCAAAACAACAAAGCCCCCGATACCGGAGGCTTTGTTGTTATAAATATCTGGAATACTTAGTTTCTGAATTCCTTAGGTTTTACAACCGTAAATACGCGGGAAATGTTGAATCCGAAATGGATACCACCATCCTTCCAGCTATCACCTGTCTGCCCAATGATCACTCGTTCAGTATTGGTAAATGAGTTGCTCAGCATCAATTGGAATACGTGTCCACCTGTTTCAACATCTATACCAACAGTAGCTGAATTGTAGGTCTTACCTGTACTGCCTATTACCGGCATGTCCTGGTTGGTCAGGCGCAGATAATACTCAGCGGTAATGGCCACACGCCTGCTTAGTTTCACGCGTCCGCCTATACCCAATGCAATAGTGTTATTGCTATACTTAGAGCTATCCACCAGATTATAGTGTACCAGAGTTGGGGTCAACTGCAGTGATATTGCATTGCTCATTTTACGAGCTATCAATACCTGATTGATGTAGGCCAATTGGTTAGAGAAATGCCATTCTGTACCAGCAGGTATAGGTAGTGTGCTCTTCCTTACTGCCGATATAGAACCATAGTAGCTCAGCGTAATAGGCATGCCGTTCTTCTGTTGCTTCAGTAGCTTAGCCTTTACAAATACATCATTCTCTTTGTTCAGTGTACTGTGCTCCACACCTACCATCAGCCATTTCTTTATACCATAGTCCAGTCCCAGTTTGGTGGTCGCGTTATCAAGACCATAAAAGTTCTCTGCACCCTGGTTCAGTCGGCCAAAGCGGTGGTTCACCCTAAAGTCGAGTACACCTTCGCCCAGATTTTCAACACTGCTGGTAT
Source organism: Chitinophagaceae bacterium (assembly GCA_947447465.1). Taxonomy (GTDB): domain Bacteria; phylum Bacteroidota; class Bacteroidia; order Chitinophagales; family Chitinophagaceae; genus Flavipsychrobacter. Next base: position 62,336 of record CANFKE010000015.1, read on the forward strand.
TGCAGATACGGGTAGCCTTAAAGGTAAACTCAACATCTTCCTTCTTCGCTGTTGCTTTTACATCATTGTCCAGTTCATTCATCAAACTGTCTGCCGACTGGGCAAACGATAGAGTGGTGCCGCATATAAGGGCAGAAGCCAATAAAAATTTACGCATGTTTTCGTTTTTTGTTCGCGGTGTTCAGCCGCTTTATTGTTTTTATATTACTGCTTGTGCCGGGTGGGTAGCCGGTATTGGTAATGATCGCCTCAGCTAACCAGACTATTTCTGAGCTAGTGCTGCATCAATAGTAATGATCGCGTCTTTAGCCACCTTGTCGCCAACTACAGAAGGTACATCTACCTTATAGTCTGCCAGTTTTATCTGCAGCTTGGCACTTGCAGTAGCCGTACCGCCCTTTACGGTAATAGTACCCGGTACCGAAACGGTTTTGGTCACGCCATGCACAGTTAGGTCGCCGCTTACAGTTACCTTATAGGTGCCGTCTTTAGCGAGGTTTACATCACCGAAGTTGGTGATCTTACCTTTGAACATAGATTTAGGGAACTTGTCGCTCTCCATGTAGTTCTCGTTAAAGTGCTGCTGCATCAGCTCGCGCTCAAACTTAAAGCTCTTTACCTGAAGCTGGAACACGAAGTCTCCGGTCTTGGCATCCAGGATACAAGCTACTTCATTATTTACACCCTCTATCTTTTCAGGAGATTTTGGGGTCGTGGCGTTGAAAGATATCTTAGCAGTGCGCGACATGAGTTTTTGCGCGAAAGATGGGCTGGCAATTGCCAATATAGCCGCGGCTAGAATGATTTTTTTCATAAAAGATGTTGTTGAATGTTTGAATGAATGAGATTAGTTATTAGCAGCGCCATGGTTCACCCAATACGTTATCTGCTTGATCTTACAGTCGGTCAACTTACCTAAGCCTTTAGGCATGGTACCTCTGTTGATGTCTGATAACAACAGGCCATTATCTGCCGCTGTTTTTACACCGGTGTAGTTCGATAGGTCATATCCTGCCGCGGCATCTATCGCATCATGGCAGCCAGCTATTGCGCAAGACTGGCTCATTATTGGCTTGATGTTGTTGGTATAGGTAGATGCGTTCGTAGCAGTATCGCAAGGATCCGCTGTTACTACCGGTGCAGGGTAGAGCTTGTCATATTTGTCGCTGTAGCAGCTGCCAAGCGAAACGGCGATCACTGCGAAAAGAAGTATTTTTTTCATTGAATATGTATGGTTAAGTCTAAAAGCAAACTTGAATAGCACAGTTAAAAGGGTATCGATTCGAGGTTATTTGATCACACAATCCGTAAGAGATACACCTGTAATGCCATTGCCGGAGCAAAAGCCTTTGATGGTCACATTTTGTCCCTTACTAACGGTAATGTTCTTCTCTCTCATTGCGCACTGCACACCTGCTGTCGGGTCTTCGGTCTGCAGCACTACCATCAATCCTCCATCCTGATTCTTCTCAGATTCACCAACAATGCCGGTAACTTCTATTACTTTATTAAGATATTTGGCATCCGCAGCCTTCTCATCAGCACCATACTCTTTTGCCAGAGCCACAGTGGTTATCGCTATTCCCTTTTGGTCTTCGGCCTTAGGGTGTGGCTTGGTCCACATTTTATAGGCAACACCCGCACCTATTGCGCCTATCACAACCAATCCGATAAGAATTCTGAAGATCATTTTTTTATTCATTCGTTATGATTTGTCTATTACAAATATACAATTAGCTATATGATAACAAGTTGTATGCCAAATTTACAATACAACCCTATTGCTTTATTCTTCAATAACATTTCTGCTCGTTCTGTACGATGTACTTTTGAACGTAGCTACAATACCTTTCTGTTCATTGGTGATAGCTATATCGTAGAATGCGGTTTTGTTACCCAGGTGTATCTCTTTGCAGTCCACAAAAAGGATATCCCCTTCCTTCGCAGATCTTATAAAACTGATCTGCACATCCAGGGCTACACTCAATCTGCCATGAGAATTACAGGCAAATGCAAACGCACTGTCAGCCGCGGAGAACACAATACCTCCATGCACAATGCCAAAACCATTCAGCATCTCCTGCCTTATGGTAAAGTGTAGTTGACACATTCCCGGTCCATAGTCGTCAATGATAAGACCCAGCCACCTGCTGTAGTGGTCCTGGTCCAGCATTGCTTTCAGGATAGGAGAATTATGCACCATTCAACAAAAATAAGTGAATGTATCGACATCAATTTCTAAAAAGGGGAATAATAGCTGATTATTGACGTGTATATTTTCTATACGTTGTGTATAACCTTAGTTGCGAGTCTTATGTTTATTTGCGTTTTTTGCAGGCGAAAGGAATAAACAGGTCATAATCAATTTCTGAGCAGATAAGTAATAGCATACATGGATCTTAGCGATAGCGTATTAGTAAGAGTATCAGTGCACTACATTGGTAACAAGGGTAATGGAGACGAGATGGTCATATCTCAAAAGCCTCTCGACATCAGCGACAGAGATAAGCTGGTAATGAAAAATCCGTTCCTTGAAAAGTTTACTGATGAGCAAAATAAGTATTCTTTCAGTCACAATACCTCGTTAGACTATCACGAAGTGTATAATTTCTGCCTCAATGCATTTGCCGATACAGAGACATTTCACCTCAATTCAGCCAATATCGCCAAACATCTCTATGAAAATACGCTGCATCCAAAAATAAAGGCAGGCGAACTTTATGTGTGTTTGTACGACAACTGTCTGGTCAACGGAGCCTATGTAGAAGCTATAGGTATCTACAAAACAGAGACCAAGAGCAATTTCATCGATCTGGAGATGAACAACAATTTGTTCTCAATGACCATGAGAGAAGGGGTAGAGGTGTCTAAGTTTGATAAGGGTGCGCTCATATTCCCCACCAATGCCGAATCGGGATTCGATGTCCTGATATACGATAATGCCAACAAAGGTGAAGAAGCAGTCTTCTGGAAAGAAGGCTTTTTAGGTATCCTGCCTCAGGCCAACGAATATTTTCAGACCAACCAATTCCTCACCCTTACTAAACAGTTCATTGCCAAACAGGTCCCTCAGGAATTTGAGATGTCTAAAACAGAACAAATAGATCTGTTGAACAAATCGGTAGAATACTTCAGGGCCAATGAAAGTTTTGATAAAAAGTCATTTGAGGAAGAAGTATTCACAGAACCCGGTCTCATCAATTCATTCCGCAATTTCGGTGAGAGCTATGCCGACAGCAACAATCTGGAGATGCCCGAGCAGTTCGATATTTCTACGCAGGCTGTAAAAAAACAGGCACGTGTATTTAAAAGCGTATTGAAATTAGATAAGAACTTCCACGTATATATTCATGGCGACAAAGACCTCATCGAGAAGGGGTATGATGAAGCAACAGGCAAAAGCTACTATAAAATTTACTTCGATCAGGAGTTTTAATATATACCTGTTCTGCTAGAATTTTGTTGAGATTTTATGCGTTAATTTATTGATTTTCAGTCTATTTGGTTGTTGTCTGTTTTTTGTTGGCTACGCCGGCTGCAATCCGTATCTTCGCACCTCAATTTTTTTGATGAGGGCATACATACATTTTATTTTATTTGTATCACTGCTGTCTTTTGTGTCCTGCAATACGACTCAGAAGTCAACTGCTCATCATTCCCGTCAGCCTCGTTTCATAGATGATATCTATATGGATGGGCACAATAAGAATTGTACTACTACCGAATGTATAGATAGGTCAGTAAAATATCCCGAGCAGAAAACTACAGCAAAACGAAAGATCGCTAAGCCGGTTGGTCCAAATACTGGCAAAGCTCCTGTTGCAGGTGGTGCAAAACCCAAAACAAGATCTGATGCAGACAAACCTTCCGAGAACAACCCGCTCAGAGATAAGTATGCGGGTATGATGGGGGTGTCTAACAAGGATATAGACAACTACAATTTGTATAGATTTATAGATGCATGGTATGGTGTCGATTACCGTATGGGCGGTACCGATAAAGATGGGATAGACTGTTCAGGGTTTGTTCAGAAGCTATATACCGAGGTATTCGGATTAGATCTTGTACGTACCTCTTACGAGCAATTCAGCAACTGCGAGCACCTCCGCAAGGCCGATGAAGCACAGGAAGGTGATCTGGTATTCTTTAAGACCAGAGGCCGTCGTATATCGCATGTCGGTGTATATCTTATGAATGGCTACTTTGTTCATGCCTCTACCACTCAGGGTATCATGATCAGCAGCCTTAAAGAAGAATATTGGCACAGGCATTTTGCAGGTGTCGGCAGAATATCTAAGTGATCAGCTAATATCTTATTGCTGTTCACTTTATTGCTTCACTGCTTTTTTCACCTTCGTCCACGTCTTATCAGGATATCTTCCCAATTTGTCCATATCATTGGCCACTTGCTTCAGGAACTGAGGACCCCATTCTGCGCTGTATATTTTATGAACACTATCCTTATACTGTATAGCATATTGCAATCCCGGTAGGTCGGGTATCCTGTTATTATACATTTTGCTGCAGGTATCTACTTTATAGGCTATCATTTGATTGATGATGGCCATCGTCTTTGTTGTACCTATCTTCTTCTTGTAAGTGCCCAATTGCTTCATATTCCTGGTGCCGGTATAGGTAGCATAGCCATCGGCATCAATTTGTATCGTGTACTCAGGGCATTTGCCATAGCAGGCGGTATGTTGTATGGTCACAGATACTATAGGGCTATTATTGACCTGTTTTTTTGTTTTATTAGTAGCAAATGATGGTGCCAATGATATTGTCGCTAAGATGCCTAATATTATCTTCTTCATGTTTATGGAGCTTGTGTTGTACAAAAGTGCAATATTTGACGGCTTAAAACAAATCAGCCAATGCAAATTTGATCTCCTCTGATGATTTTGTTCTGTTCTCAAAAAAAGTAAGTCGCATCTGGATTTATTTCCTTCCCAACTTTTATTTTTGTTTGCTGTCTATACTATCACCAACAGGGTTTGCATCGAATAATGTAAGCCTGAAACATACTGTGCAAATATGCTGCCAAAAGAAGAGCATGAAGACATATACTATCATCTCGCATTGACAATGGTGCCGGGCATCGGTGCCAAAATGGGTCGCGCTCTGCTCGATCATTTCGGATCGGCAAAAGATATCTTTAAATGCCCGCTTAAAGAACTGAAAAATGCTGAAGGCATTGGCGAAGTAAAAGCCAGAGCTATAAGGGAGGCAGATGTGCTGCGGCAAGCGGAGAAAGAATTGGCATTTGTACTGAAGAACAATGTTCAGGTGCTGCTGTTAAACAAAAATGCCCCAAAACGACTATCTAATTGTAGCGATGCCCCCTTGTTACTCTTTTACAAAGGCAATGCCGATCTTGATGCAGAGAAGGTAGTAGCAATAGTAGGTACTCGTAAAAATACTGATTACGGACTGCAGCTTACCGAAGAACTGATCGATGATCTGAGAGGGGTAGAAAACCTGCTTATTGTCAGTGGTCTGGCATTAGGAATAGATGCCATCGCTCATAAAAGATCGGTAGCGGCTGGCATTGCAAATGTGGGTGTGCTCGGTCATGGCCTCGATAGGGTATATCCTTTCAGTCATCAGGCATTGGCCCGGCAAATGGTAGAGCATGGCGGCGTCCTTACTGAATTTCCCTCAGGTACTTTGCCCGATAGGGGGAATTTCCCTATGCGCAACCGCATTGTAGGCGGTATGAGTGATGTAACTGTAGTGGTCGAAAGCAGCGTATCGGGTGGGGCATTGATAACTGCTAAGATGGCTGCCAGTTACAACAGAGAAGTTATGGCATATCCCGGCCGGGTCAATGATAGCCGTAGTGCCGGCTGCAACGATCTCATCCGCTCCAATATGGCGCACATGATCACCAAAGCCGATGATCTGTTGCAGTTGATGAACTGGACCGATAAGAAGAAAAAGAAGCCCGTACAAAAGGAGTTGTTCCTGAATTTTACTGCTGATGAGCAGAAGATAGTGGATCTTATGCAAACAAAAGATACCGTACATTCCGATGAATTGTATCATCACACCGGATTGCCTAGTTCCACACTGGCTGCTACTCTTCTGGGTTTGGAAATGCAGGGATTGATAAAGACCCTGCCGGGTAAAAATTATCGAATGGCCTGATGTGTTACACTTACCTGATTTGTTGCTTTTGTTTTAAATATATATTTGTTATTCTATAGTTAAGTAAAAGAAAGTTTTTTACCTTTCGGTCATGTTAGTTCGTACACCTATCTCCATACCCGGGTAGGATGATACGTTCTGATGCTAGCCTCAATGCTCATCTGGAACAGTAAAAATGTTAAAGACTGAAAATTGAGGATAAACGAAAAAATCTGGGGTCTTCTATTTATCACCGTTATATGGAACAAGCTATTTCAATTCTCATTGTTGAAGATGAGGATATATGGGTACATAATCTCACTATCCTCCTCGAAAGTTACGGATTCTCAGTTGCCCGCGCCGTAAGTACGGTCAATGATGCGCTCACTGCATTTTCTTCCTGCAACTACGACCTGGTCTTAATGGACATCAACCTCGATAGCAGAGGCGGGGGTATTGAATTGGGCAAGGTATTGGACAAGATGTACAACAAGCCTTTCATCTTTGTTACTTCAGGCGATTTTCATGACGTTAAGGATGCTGCGGCTGCAAACCCCTCTGCATATCTTACCAAGCCGGTCAGCCCTAATTCATTGTTCGTAGCTATTCAGAATGCTTTCAATAATTTTAGTAGCAACAGACAGAGCCCGGGAAAAATTGCTGAAGAAAGTTTTAGTTTTTTCTTCGTTAAACAAGGTAATAAGTACAAGAAGATTGAGTGGAAGGATGTAGTATATATATCCTCGCAGAAAAACTATGTAAGTGTCTTCAATGCTCCGGATAAAGCGGAATATCTCATCAGAAGCTCTCTTCAGAAGACCATGCAGCACATAGTACCCAGAAGTATGCATAATCAGTTTGTGCAGGTCAACCGTGCTGAAGTGGTTCAGTTATCATTTGTCAACGAGATCACCAGCGATGAGGTCAGGACCAGCTACAAAAATTTCCCTATTTCTGAATCAGGAGGTAAGGAATTGAGGAGTATGCTGAAAAATGTGCTCTAGAAAGGGGTTTAACGAAAATATAGACCAAAAAAAAGAGATAGCGGTAAGGCTATCTCTTTTTTGCTTGAATAATGTTTTTATTAGTTGTTGGTTGCTTCAGTTGCTGAATCTACCTGTTGTTTGAACTGTTCTTTGATAAGATCGGTAAGGTTAGAACTAACGATCTTTTCAGCGACCTTTATCATGTTCAGGAAAGCAAGAGCGTGGCTGATGCCATGACCAATGATCACCGGAGCATTGATACCCAGAATAGGAGTGCCGCCATACTTTTCGAAGTTAAAGTCTTCCAGGAACGGGTCCTTAAAGCCTTTCTGAATAGCCAGAATATCGTAGAGCGATTCCGCCATCTTCAGCATTACATTACCTGCAAATCCTTCGCAAACGATCACTTCAGCCTTGTTCGTAAATACATCACGACCTTCAGCATTACCTACGAAATTGATACCCTGACACTCTTTCAAAAGCGGATAAGTACTTTGCGCCAGCAAATTGCCTTTGCCCTCTTCTTCTCCGATATTGAGTAGTGCTACACGCGGAGTATCCATTCCCAATACATGCTTAGAATACAGGCTACCCAATTGGGCGAACTGTACCAGATGTTCCGGTTTGCAATCTGCGTTGATACCGACATCCAGCAACAAGTTGAACTTGCCGTCCAGACGCGGGATAGGTGAGGCGATAGTAGGACGTAGAACGCCATCTATTGCTTTTACGGAATACATAGATCCTACCAGCATAGCACCGGTATTACCTGCACTCATGAACACATCGATCTTGCCTTTAAGCAACATACCAAAACCCATAGCAATGCTTGAGTTCGGTTTTTCCTTTAAAGCTTTGGTGGGGTGTTCATGCATGCCTATGATCTCAGGAGCATCTACCAATGTGTATCTGTCCTGAAATGATCCCAGTTCAGACATGTGTGGTTCCGCTGCATCCTTGTTGCCGATCAGCACTAGGTGTACATTAGAATCGTGCGATTGTTCCAGGAACAATCGCACACCCTTAATAGCTTCGGCAGGAGCGTAGTCTCCGCCCATGATATCCAGCCCTATTCTCATTAAGCGAAAATACGTTTATTGATTAGCTTCACCCTCAGCAGCAGCAGCAGGTGCATTGTCAATTACCAATTTTCCTTTGTAGAAAAGTTTACCTTCTACCCAGTGTGCGCGGTGGCGCAGGTGAGTTTCACCTGTTGTTGCGTCTGTGCTCCACGTTTCAGCGAAAGCTTTGTAGTGTGTCCTGCGTTTTGCACCCCTTTGTTGTGAGTGGCGTCTTTTAGGATTAGGCATTTTACTTTATTTATTGTTTGTTATTATTACTGTTTATATCACTCCTGTTTCAAACAGGAAATTTACTACTATTTCTTTTCTTTTTTCGCTTTTGACGACGAACTTTTTTCAATTTTTATCGACTCCAGACCTTTCCATAACGGATTGGCTTTGGGCTCTTCTATTTCAGAAAGCTGGTCCAAAAGATCAAGAGCCTGCGCATTACATCCCGAAGTGCCATCAGCATGGTCCGGATGTATGTGCTGCAAAGGTACGCTAAGCAGCAGAAACTCATAGACCCATGTGCTGATATCGATAACGGTCTCACTTCGTGGTATGAATACCACATCGTCTTCGTCTTCAATAGTACCTGCTTCTTCGCTTGTGAGCTTGATCACCAGGTTGAATTCATCCCAGAGTTCAAGGTCAAAATCGTCTCCGCAACGGTCACATGGTACGGTCAGTTTTCCTCCTATGTCAAAGTGCAGCATGAAAAAACTTTCATGCTTGTCGAAAGTCATTTTTACCTGCGCCTGCCAGTTGGTTAGGCTATCATCGACCCCTCTTTCCTGCATAAAACGATCGTCGATATCGTATATGTAAGTCTGTGGTCCCGGTTTTAACCCCTGCCAAGCTATTTCAAATTCCCGATTGTGTTTCATCACCTCTAATATTGGCAGCTAACAGTCCCGGATGGTATGTTGGCAGTGTTATAACAATTTGATCTTTAGTTAATTAAGTTGGGTCACAACCTTATACTAATGAAACTACATTGCACAACTCTTCTTCTCAACTCCCAAAAGGGTTGCAAAGGTAGGTAAAAATCTTTTAATTACATCAATTTATTTCTCTTCACTAAAAATGCATGTAAAACTTCATCCACAGGTTGTGTCAGATCTACCTTTATACGGTCTATCTGGTACTGATGGCATTTATTCTCTATTACTTGCTGAAATTCTTTCATACGCGTCACATACTGGTCTTTTATTTGTTGCGGCTGCAACTTTATTCTGTCGCCGCTTTCCATATCTACAAATTCATACGGTCTGTTCTCAAATTCAAAATCCAGCTCCTGCGAGCCGTCCATCACATGGAACAGGATCACCTCATGCTTATTATAACGCAGATGTTGCAATGCAGAGAACAATGCGTCCACATCATCGGCCTCATCTATCATATCACTGAAGATAACTACCAGTGAGCGCCGGTGCATTTGTTCCGCTATAAGGTGCAATGCAGCAGCAGTATTGGTCTTTTTGTCGGTCGATCGGTAGGTCAGCGTATTTTGCAACTCGGTGGTCAATTGCCGGTAGTGGCTATGGGCCGACCTGCACTGAGAAAAATAATTGATCTGATCATCGAACAGAACCAATGATGCGGCATCAAGCTGGCGCTTCAACAATTGTATTAGGCTGGCAGCAGCTATACATGAAAATTGCAGCTTATTTACTTTTTTATCATCCTGTGGAAACTGCATTGACGATGAAGTGTCAATGACCAGACAACAGCGCAGATTGGTCTCTTCCTCAAATCGCTTGATGAATAGTTTGTCAGTACGGCCAAACACACGCCAGTCTATATAGCGCAGCGGGTCGCCGGGATTATATAGTCTGTGTTCAGCAAATTCTACCGAAAAGCCGTGAAATGGGCTTTTATGAAGGCCAATGATAAAACCTTCCACCACTTGTCGGGCTATCAGTTCTAAATTATCAGCTATAGGGCGTTCCAAGATCATACTGTTTCAAAGTTAGGTATTTTTTTATGGCTTCCTGTCTGTTTATCGCTCATATACCAATAGCAAAATTGTTAAATGTACACGTGGCAGTTGTATTGAATAGGGTGTCTGGTGGTAGAAATAATAAAGCAGCCTTTATAGCTGCTTTACAGAGGTGTTATAATGTCTTTTGAGCGGATCATTTAAAGCCGTTCTTGTGTTTTCCTCCTCCGCATAGGTAATAAATGAGGTATATGATAAATATGGGTAGTAGTATAGGTAAAGATTCTATAATGCCCAATACCAAACCTGTGTGTGCCAATGCAGGTTTGGGGAAAATACTCTTTTTGTCCACCTCAGAGCAGCCTATGGCCGAAATACCAAGCAGACTGCCCAGCACGCCCAGAAGTATAAACCCAAGCAATGAGGCAGGCAATACCACGATTGCGGCTGCAATGGCTCCCAATCCTAACAGGCTCAGCAGGAATGCTGCCAGACCATATCCTTTTTTCTCTGTTTTGCTTTCTTTAGATCTGTCAGACTGTGGTGCAGCGCTACTTTGGTCTGCATTACTATAGGTTGCTGTAGCTATGCTTACAGACGATCCTGAATAGTTAGTTGCCGGAGTGGATATGGCAGTTGTGGGAGCATTTTTGATAACAAATGCTGCATTGGCTGGTAGTGTGCCCAACAGAAAGATAGACAGGGGTATAGATATGTAGAGTAGTAGGCGCATAGTATGGCTATTAATAATATTGGATTCGTGCAGTAAAGATAATTGATAGGAGCATATTCCCGAAGTGTAATGATCATTGGGCTATGCGTTGGTCATACTTGGTAGATGATCAATGAGGAAAATGTAGTGTGCTGTATGTCGGCAAGGAAGAATAGGGTATATAGTAGTACTGCTGATAAGACTATCAGGGCAGGGTATAATTGCTGCCCCGATAGCCGGATACATGACTATTTGAAGAAAAATTGTTTCAATATAGACTCGTTAGCATTGCTGCCACTTACCTTTTTAAGGGAGCTGTGATGACTATCTTCCATAGTGCCATCTTTTTTTACATACCCTATAGTGCTGTGGTGGCTATCTTCTACAGTGCCATCCTTTTTTATGTAGCCTATTGTGCTGTGATGACTGTCTTCTACAGTGCCATCGCTTTTCAGGTATCCGATAGTACTATTGTGGCTATCGGTTACTGTTCCGTCCGATTTTAATGTCTGTGCTTGTGCCCATGTGCCCATCAGGCAAGCGGTAGTGAGCAGCAATAATTTTTTCATTGGTATTTGTTTTGGGTGTGAACGATAAAGGTAAGAGATAGCTTCAGATCTGCAATAGCCGCAGGCTGATCGGGTTGTATAAATATTCACATTTTAATAAGTCAATCCGTTCTAAATTTGTGGTATGAGATATGTCAGGCTGATCCTCGTTATCATATTGTGGATAGGTGCTTACACCGGTCGTAGTCAGGATGTGATCTATTCACCCTTAGATAAGTTTGACTTTCGCAACGGCGATTACTCCGTTGTGGGTATGACCGGCGGAATGCTCTATACTTATCGCAGTTCCCCCGACGGGGCAATGCTCGAGGCCTTTGATGACAGTATGAACAAGGCCGCCACTATCATCCTCGATTTCTTTCCCGATAAGATATATCAGACTCGTTTTATCTCTTATGCCGACAGAATTGTCATTCTCTATCAGGCTTTGGAAAGCAACAAAGTAGTACAATATGCGGCCCTGCTCGATGAAAAAGGCAGACTCAAGGGCAGACCTATAGAATTGGCCAAGGCTAAGACCGGGATCTTCGGCGCTATGAAGAACTATTTTTATTCAGCAGTATCCGAAGATAAAAAGAAGATCTTCATCTACACGCTCAATGACAAGGGTAATGGGGTAGAGGTAGAAGGTAAGTGGTTAGATGACAGTCTGAAGATTTTGAAAAAGGGTAAGGCTTCTTTTGATAACGGCAAATTGCTCACAAAAGGCGAGGTCAATATAGCTAATGACGGAACGGTATATATTGCCACCTACACTACTGTAGGGGCACAGAACTATGCCGATGAATTTTGGATACTGGCGCTCAAAGAGGGCGACAACAAGTTCACTCCCTGCGCCATGCATCTGCAAGATAAGTTTGCCGCCGCAGGATATATGAAGATAGATAATGTAAATAATAGGATATACTTCGGTGGATTTTATGCCGATAGGAAGAACGGCAGTTATGACGGTATCATCTTTGCCAAGCTCGATGTGGCATCGGCCAGTTTCCAGAACCTGAAATTCATACCTTTCGATAATGCACTCACTGCCGCCGCTTCTATTCGTCAGAGAAAGAATCCGTTCGATAATTACCTGGTCATGCAGTTGATCATTAAAAATGATGGTGGCTTTGTAATGATAACCGAAAACACATTTATTACTACCCGCACCAACTACATGCCGGGTGTTGGGTACTACTCATCATTCTACAGTCCTTACAATACTACCTTGGTACACGAGTACCATTACAACGATATTATGGCCCTGTCTTACGATAAAGACGGGGTGAGAGAGTGGAATTCGTTTATAGCCAAAGACCAGTATTCTCAGGAAGATGGCGGTGCATTCGCTTCCTACCTGTTGCTCAATTCGGGCGGTTCACTGGCGTTCCTGTTCAATGATTTCAATAATACACGCTCGCGTATTCAGTTAGCTACTATGGATCCCGACGGTAAAACAGAGGTAAGCAGTTTTGCCCCTATTGGTAATAACTCTCCCGATTGGCTACCCCGTGCCGGTAAGCAAGTCGCCTCCAGAATACTCATAGTTCCCTGCCTCTTAAAACGGCAGATCTGTTTTGCCAAGGTGGTGTTTTAGAAAACAGTATATGCAAAAGTGATTTTTTGAAATATTTTGTAATTAAGAGTTAGCCCTGAAAGGGCGCTATAAAAAGCGAGGGGTTTCAACCCCTCGTACTGCAATACCCACACACAAGCCCTGAAAGGGCGACATAATTTATTGATCACTAATTACCATCCCCCATATAATGCTTACTATACAATGCTCGGAATGCCTCATACACCGCATTATGTAGTATCGTAGCATGTGTCTCCCGCTCAAACGGACAGAAAATTATGTTGGCTGATTGGTTCTCTTTCAACTTATCGGCAAGTTGATGCGCATCCTGTTCCATCACATCGCCCTCATGACCTACGGCTATGTAAACTGTCTTACCCGTTATTTTTTGAGGATCCACCGATCGCAGCAGCGACTCATAGTTCCACCAAAGGCTCGGACTCACTATTATATAATCATCAAACAACTGTGGTTTTTTCACCAAGAACTCTGTAGCCATCAATCCACCTAGCGACTGGCCTATAATGGTGCGCTGACCCGTACGGTAATGACGGGTAACATAAGGCTGCAACTCCTTTTCCACAAAAGCCATGAATTTTGCAGAGTGGCCTGCCTTTGGGTCCTGCATCGCTTTTTCAAAAAACGCGGTTAACTCGGCCGCCTTTCCTGTGTCAGACACTTTCTTTTTGTTGGTCGATACTGTAACGGGAAAAGTGTAATCACGTTTCCGATCTACATTGGCTATACCCACAACTATTGTTTTAGGCATCAGCCACATCATCTCATAAAACTGCACCAACCCCGCTATATGCGGAAAGTCCTCATTAGCAGAGCCATCCAGTAAGTAGATCACCCGGTATCGGGTCGTATCATTCTTCTTATAGCCTTTCGGTAAGTATATATTCAATATCCGTTTCTCTCCCAGTTCTTTAGACTGTATCTCTACAGTCTCACCTAATACAAATGGTTGTTGCGCTACTGCTAAGAAGCCTGAGAAAATCAAAAGAAGGAGGAGTAAGGAACGTTTCATGGGGCAATGTAGTTTTATGTATAAAGGTAGGGGATGTAACAAAATTGTATTGTCAAATAGATTTAATAATCATATAATAAAAACACCTTATCATTTGCTTCTATTGGTTGTAGTGTATCGCATATCTATTCTTTGTCCACTTTTTTGTCCGCTTTTTGCATACTATCAAGTACAAGAAAACCCGAAATAAGTTTGTTACTTTGCAGACACACAACTTTTCAGGCCAAAAAACAATAAGTGTTCCGTTTATTAAGAAATAATAGTCCATTTGCCGTCATTTTTCTGTTCATTTTTGCTCTGGTAGTAAAGATGAATGTGCTGTTGCATCCCGCTGTTCCGGTAATGATACCGGGCCATTTTTTGTATAATTATATACTCAGGGGCATGCAGGTGATATTCGGCAGAGCGGCATTCGCCTACACATTTCTCAGTATCATAGCATTGTTCATACAGTCCATATACCTCAATAGTATAGCCATAAGGCACAAACTGTTCCCGCGCAATAGTTATCTTACTGCCTTCGTTTACCTTTTGCTTACCTCTATATATCCCCGGTTCAGCTTTTTTAATGAGACCATTATTTTCAACTGGCTGCTGCTGGGTGCTATGGATATTATGTTCAGCTTCACCCAGACCACCCAGCCACGTAAGCTCATTTATAATGCTGCCTTGTTGTTTTCTCTGGCCGCATTGTTTCAGTTCACGGGTTTAGCATTTATTCTGTTGCTGTTGGTGGGTATGGTCATGTTCCGGCCGGGCAATCTGGGAGAATGGTCGGTGGCGCTGCTGGGGTATATTACACCTATATATTTTTTAGTATCTATCCTGTTTCTGGTCAATAAGCTCTATTTATTTACACACTGGCCGCATATAGGTTTCTCAATTTCTCCGCTCAAGAATACGGTAGGGTCATTGATCGTCACCATGACCGGTTTATTCATCCTTCTGGTTTGCGGGATATTTGCTATGCGAAAGAACGTGCCAATGAGTAATATATATATAAGAAGAGATTGGATAGCATTGTCATTTTATCTTATTATATCTATGATGGTGGCTTTCCTTACAGATAAGTCTGTAGAAAGTGCCTGGTTACTGGCATTACCGCCATTGAGTATTATCGTTACTCATGCTATGGCGCTTGAAAAAAACAAACGGTTTAGTAACTTTATCTTTTATTTCTCTCTTATTTTCCTTGTTTTTTGCCTTTGGGCTAATAAATAACTATTAATGAAATTTGGAATTATTGTTTTCCCGGGTTCTAATTGCGACAGAGATATGATGCACGCCTTGCGCGACGATCTGAAGCAGGAAGTGGTAATGCTATGGCATAAAGATCGTGATCTGAGCATGTTCACCAAAGACGATTGTATCGTATTGCCGGGTGGTTTCTCTTATGGCGACTACCTGCGTTGTGGTGCATTGGCCCGTTTCTCTCCTATGATGGAGCAGGTCATTGAGTTCGCCAATAATGGTGGAAAGGTTTTGGGCGTGTGCAATGGTTTCCAGATCCTGTGTGAAGCTGGCTTGCTGCCGGGTGTATTGTTGCAGAACGATCATCAGAAGTTTACTTGTAAGAACGTATATATTAAGAGCGAGGGAACCAATAACCTGATCGGTGAGCGTGTAGGTGCAAAGGCATTGAAGATACCGGTAGCGCATGGCGAGGGCAGGTACCATGCCGATGCGGAAATATTGAAGAAACTACATGACAACAAGCAGATCGTATTCCGCTATTGCGATGAACATGGGGAGGTGCATATCAATTCTAATCCCAACGGTGCGGTCAACAATATTGCAGGTATCTGCAATGAGGGCCGCAATGTGTTTGGTATGATGCCACACCCTGAAAGGGCTACATCCGATGTGTTGCACAACATTGATGGCAGAGCTATACTCGAAGCATTGACTCACAAGATCTAGTGAATTAACAAAATTTATTGCATATGAATGCAGGCAAATGTCTATTATTGTTAATAGCGTTATCGGCAGGTTGTACGTCTGTGATCGCACAGACCACCAATAATTTGGCAAAGTGGCATTACAATCTGAAACGTAATGCCGCCAATGAGACGGAACTTGTTTTTCATCTGGAACTGGCAAGAGGTTGGCATGTAAGGATATTGGACAAAGGTGATACTGTTTTCCGTTCTCCTGAATTCACCTTCACCCGCAACGAAGATCTTCAGTTGGTTGGAGATATGAAACAGGAAGGTATCAGAGAAAGCGTGACCATAGATAGTGTGAAGTATGATGTGTATAGTTACAAGGTATTGTACAAACAGCAGATAGATGCTAAACCCGGTACTAAGGTAACTGGTTACTACAAATACCAGCTATGTAACAGTGAAAAGTGCATGGAAGTGAAGAAGGAGAAGTTTGCATTTATAATGAAATAGAATAATTCGATCATTAACCGATAAAATCATTACCCATGAGATCGTTCATAGTATGGCTTACCGTTTGCTGTTCTTTTCTGGCTTTTACCGGTTTCGCACAAATGACCAAAGACAATAGTGAATGGACATTCGAAGCGAAGAAAAGGTCGGGTAACCAGTATGAAATAATTGCTCACCTGAAGCTGGAAAAAGGATGGCATATATATGCCATGAAGCCGGGTGGAGATGGCACACTGATAGCACCGTCTATTACTTACAATACTAATCCTGCAGTAAAGCTTACCGGTACAGTAAAAGAAAAAGGCAAGCTGATATCTCAGAACCTGGAGGGGATAAAAGGTAAGGTGAACATGTATAGTGGTACAGTAGATTATATACAAGCAGCTACCATTACAGGTCCCACAACTATTACCGGCAGTTATGAATACCAGATATGTAATGATATGATGTGCCTGCCACCTACCACTAAACAGTTTAAGGTAGCGGTAAAGTAACCTGGCAACAAACCCCTATGAAAACACACACATACTAATTTCTAAATAAAAATATTTCCATGAGATTTTTCAAAGTTTCACTGATCGTTTGTTTGTCGTTGCTGGCATATGCAGGATTTGGTCAGATCACCAAGGATAATAGCAAATGGAGTTTTGAAGCCAAGAAGAAGTCAGGAAACAACTATGAACTGATCGTTCATTTACAGCTGCCAAAGGATTGGCATATTTATTCATTAAAGCCGGGTGGCGATGGTTTGGATGTATCTCCAAGTTTTGCATTTAAGAAGAATGACAAGTTAAAGATTACAGGTGAAGTAAAGGAAAAGGGCAAATTGATCACTAAAGTGATGATTGCCGGAAATCCTGCGAGTAATTATTTCAAGGGTAAGGTCGATTATACCCAGTCTGCCATAATTACGGGTAATACTATTATAAAAGGTACATATACCTATCAGATTTGTGACGACCACATGTGTCTTCCAACAGTA